>NZ_CP147518.1:5300664-5914580 GCF_037201965.1 Spirosoma sp. SC4-14
GCGAACTGGTTAGCAAAGTTCGCGAAATGCTCACTGGCCGCCCAACCTGACCGTTACCAAAATCTTTACGATCATGACTACTGCATCACGCACCTATGCCGACGAGTATGCACGAAGCTTGAACGATCCGGCAAATTTCTGGGCTGAGCAGGCCCGGCGCATTCCCTGGTATAAAACGCCAGACCAGATTCTGACTACCGACGAGGAAGGCCTGACTCGCTGGTTTGCCGATGGCGTGCTAAATACCTGCTATGCTGCGGTCGATTATCATGCCGATCATGGTCGCGCCAACCAGGCTGCGCTGATCTACGACTCGCCCGTAACGGCAACCAAACGAACCATCACCTACGGTCAGCTACGCGATGAAGTCGCGCAACTGGCCGGAGCATTGAGGGCGGCTGGTGTCGAAAAAGGCGATACGGTGGTGATTTATATGCCCATGATTCCCGAAACGGCCTTTGCCATGCTGGCCTGTGCGCGGATTGGTGCTGTTCATTCGGTAGTATTCGGAGGCTTTGCTCCACACGAACTGGCCATTCGCATCGACGACGCCCAGCCGAAAGTGATCCTGTCGGCATCCTGCGGTATCGAGTTTGACCGGACCATTGCCTATAAGCCTTTGCTCGATGAAGCCCTCGGCAAAGCAAGCCACCGTCCGTTGTGTACCTTCATTTTACAGCGCCCGCAGTACACAGCTTCGCTTCAACCAGACCGCGATTTCGACTGGCAAACCGCCGTTGCGAAGGCCACGCCTGCCGACTGCGTTCCGGTCAACGCCACTGATCCGCTCTATATTCTGTATACCTCCGGCACCACCGGCAAACCCAAAGGCATTGTTCGCGACAATGGAGGCCATGCCGTAGCGCTTTCCTACAGTCTGGAAACCGTTTTTTCGCTCGACCCAGGCGATGTAATCTTTACCGCATCTGATTTTGGCTGGGCCGTTGGACATAGCTATTCGGTTTATGCACCACTATTTCGCGGCTGTACGTCGGTCATTCTGGAAGGCAAACCGGTCCGAACGCCCGACGCCGGTACGTTCTGGCGGATTATCCATGACTATCATGTAAAGGTTTTATTTACGGCACCGACCGCCTTTCGGGCAATTCGGAAAGAAGACCCAACGGCCAGTTTGCGAGACCAGTATGATCTATCGTCACTACGTTATGTTTTTGTGGCGGGCGAACGCTGCGACCCATCGACACTTCATTGGCTTGAGGAAACGACAGGCGTACCCGTCATCGATAACTGGTGGCAAACCGAATCAGGGTGGCCAATGGTGGCCAATCCGACCGGCATTGAATTACAGCCCATTAAGGCCGGATCGGCTACAAAGCCGGTACCGGGTTATGATTTACAAATTCTGGATGAAGATGGCAATAATCAACCTCCCGACACAACGGGTTTAGTTTGTTTGAAATTGCCGCTACCGCCGGGTTGCTTTCCGACGCTCTGGCGCGACACTCCCCGGTTTCAGGCCGGTTATCTAAGCCGGTTTCCGGGCTATTACCTATCCGGCGATGGTGGGTATATTGACGAAGATGGCTACGTATTCATTATGGGTCGGGTGGATGACGTTATCAACGTAGCCGGACATCGGTTATCGACCGGAGAAATGGAAGAACTGGTAGGCAGTCATCCGGCCGTTGCCGAATGTGCTGTAGTTGGCATTGCCTGTGAATTGCGGGGCCAGCGGCCGGTGGGTCTCGTAGTACTTAAAGATGGACTAAGCATAGATGCCATACAACTCGAACAGGAGTTGGTTACCTTAATCCGAACGCAAATTGGCGCTATCGCCTGTTTTCAGCAGGCGATAGCCGTAAAGCGGCTCCCCAAAACGCGGTCGGGGAAAATTCTGCGCAAAACCATTCGACAACTCGCTGACGGCGAAAATTTTACGATGCCACCAACCATCGACGATCCGGCTATTCTCGACGAAATCAAAGCCAATCTCCAGTTGTATCGCATTGGTTTGGCGTTCGCCAGCAGCGATCTATAGCAAATAAGCAAACTTTAAGAACAAACTATACTCAACGCCTTTTAACTTTACCCGCATAATTCAAAAGTTTCTTTATTACCCTTTATTTTTATGCGTATCCGAACCTTTGCCGACTACCAGACTGCTTACCAGAAAAGCGTCGAAGACCCTGAAGCATTCTGGGCCGAAATCGCACAGAATTTTCTCTGGCGCAAACCCTGGACCAAAACCTTACAGTGGAACTTCACGGAACCGAACGTTAAATGGTTCATGGGCGGCAAGCTCAATATCACCGAAAACTGCCTCGACCGGCACCTTGCCGACCGGGGCGACCAGCCCGCCATTGTCTGGGAACCCAACGATCCACATGAAGCGGGGGTTACGCTCACCTACCGGATGCTCCACGATCAGGTCTGCCGGTTTGCCAACGTTCTCAAGCGCAATGGGGTTGTGAAAGGCGACCGCGTTTGTATCTATATGCCGATGGTTCCCGAGCTGGCTATTTCCGTGCTGGCCTGTGCCCGCATTGGCGCTATCCACTCCGTTGTGTTTGGTGGTTTCTCGGCACAGAGTATCGCCGACCGGATTAACGACGCCCAGTGCAAAGTGGTTGTTACGGCCGATGGCGCTTACCGGGGTAATAAAGAAATTCCGCTCAAAAGCACCGTCGATGATGCATTGATTGGCTGCCCAAGCGTTGAAAAAGTCATTGTGATGACCCGTACCCGCACCCCGGTTTCCATGCTGAAAGGACGCGATGTCTGGTGGGAACAGGAAATTAAGCAGGTAACGGCCGACTGCCCTGCCGAAGAGATGGATGCCGAAGATATGCTGTTCATTCTCTATACGTCTGGCTCAACCGGCAAGCCGAAAGGGGTTGTGCATACCTGCGGGGGCTATATGGTCTATGCGGCCTATTCGTTCCAGAATGTGTTTCAGTACGAACCGGGCCAAACACACTTCTGTACGGCCGACATTGGCTGGATTACGGGGCATAGCTACATCGTATACGGGCCACTGGCCTGTGGAGCAACCTCTATCATTTTTGAGGGCGTTCCTACCTATCCCGACGCGGGTCGTTTCTGGGATATTGTCGATAAATATAACGTCAATATTCTCTATACTGCTCCTACCGCCATTCGTTCGCTGATGGGCTTTGGTCTGGACAAAGTGGAAAACCACGACCTGAGCAGTTTGCAGGTACTTGGTTCGGTGGGAGAACCGATCAACGAAGAAGCCTGGCACTGGTACGACGACCACATTGGCAAAAATCGCTGCCCAATTGTCGATACCTGGTGGCAGACCGAAACGGGTGGTATTCTGATCTCTCCGCTGGCAGGTATCACACCTACCAAACCGGCTTATGCTACGCTGCCGCTACCAGGTGTGCAGCCCATGCTGGTAGATGAGAACGGTAAAGAAATCGAAGGTAATGGTGTAAGCGGAAACCTGTGCATGAAATTCCCCTGGCCGGGCATGCTGCGAACAACCTATGGCGATCATGAGCGCTGCCGCCAGACCTACTTTGCGACATACCCGGGCCTGTATTTCACAGGCGACGGCTGCCTGCGTAATGAAGATGGCTATTACCGCATCACAGGCCGGGTCGACGATGTGCTGAACGTATCGGGGCACCGCATCGGCACCGCCGAAGTAGAAAATGCCATCAACATGCACACGGGCGTGGTAGAGAGCGCGGTAGTCGGCTACCCGCACGACATCAAAGGCCAGGGCATCTATGCCTACGTGATTACCGATCAGCAGCCAGCCGCCCACGACGCCGAGTTAACCAAGCGCGACATTCTGGCAACGGTAAGCCGGGTAATTGGTCCGATTGCGAAACCCGACAAGATTCAGTTTGTGAGCGGTTTACCCAAAACGCGCTCCGGCAAAATCATGCGTCGAATCCTGCGCAAAATTGCTGAAGGAGACACCAGTAATCTGGGCGATACCACTACCCTACTCGATCCGGCCGTAGTAGACGAAATCAAGGCTGGCGCGTTATAAGTAGCAAAGCCGGTAGGTTTACCTTACCGGCTTATTTTTTAAATAAACAATCAAAAAGCATTTAGTCTTATAGACCTGTGAATTAACTTGTAATGAAGCCTATTCCCTTTTTTTGGAAGAAGGCTTCATTACAAGTTAATTCACAGGTCTATAAAGAAATTTACGCATACACCTCCCCAAAAACTGTTATTATCTGTACGGATAACGACATACTGAGTGCGGCTCCAGTATTATCAGACTTACGGCTAACCGTTAACGGGCTGTTTGATCGCTAAAATCTCCCTCCCTTTTCGATTGCTACCAGAACGATCTGCTCTGATTCTGACAGTCCACAAACAACTCCACAGGCAGTGACCTAAATTGTCCCTTTTTGTGTTGTAAAAGAAACGCTATCTGGTGTTTTGAGCCAACACGCATTGATCGCCTTACTACCATCACTTTATGCAACTTCTTTACAGCTATTTACGGCGCTACTGGGGCCTGTTGGGGCTTGCCCTGCTCTTAGCCGCCATCAATCAGGTTTTCTCCCTGCTCGATCCCTACATTTTCCGAAAAATTATTGACCAGT
Organism: Spirosoma sp. SC4-14; assembly: GCF_037201965.1. Classification (NCBI taxonomy): domain Bacteria; kingdom Pseudomonadati; phylum Bacteroidota; class Cytophagia; order Cytophagales; family Cytophagaceae; genus Spirosoma; species Spirosoma sp. SC4-14. The sequence goes on from NZ_CP147518.1 coordinate 5,305,218, forward strand.
ATGTCGTCAAACCCGGTGGCGAATTACGTCCAACCGGTTTCTGGAGTTTCCTGAAAGGCGGTGCGGGCCTATTGATTTTACAGGCACTTGGCGTGGCTATGGTCAGCCGTATTGCCAAAAATTTTCAGGACTATTATGTCAATGTAATTACGCAGCGACTGGGTGCCCGGCTCTACACCGATGGCTTACGGCATTCGCTCGACCTCCCCTACCAGGTCTTTGAAGACCAGCGCTCGGGCGAAACGCTGGGCAAACTGCAAAAAGTGCGGGCCGATGTCGAAAAGCTGATCCAATCGTTTGTGAATGTGCTGTTTACGTCAGTAGTGGGCATTATCTTTGTGATGTGGTATGCTTCCACGGTCTACTGGCCTATCGCTCCCGCTTACTTCCTGACTATTCCGCTCCTGGGCTTTGTCAGTTCGCTGCTGAGCAAAAAAATCAAAACCGTTCAGAAAACAATTGTAGCCGAAACAACCGCACTAGCCGGGTCGACCACCGAAAGCTTACGGAATATCGAACTCGTAAAAAGCCTTGGCCTGGCTCAGCAGGAAACCGAACGGCTCAATGCCACTACCGGTAAAATTCTGAAACTCGAACTCAAAAAAGTACGCTACATCCGGTCATTATCCTTCATTCAGGGCACGTTTGTGAACCTGCTCCGCAATGCAATCATGCTGTTTATGCTATATCTGGTGGTGAAAGAGCAGATAACGGTCGGTGAATTTTTCTCCTTGTTCATCTATTCGTTTGCCATTTTTGGCCCGTTGCAGGAACTTGGCAACATTATCAACGTATACCGCGAAACAGAAGCGTCGCTGGCCAATTTTCAGCAGATTCTGGATACACCCCGCGATATACAACCGGCTCTACCCCAACCCGTACACTCGCTCCAAACACTGGCTTTCGACGACGTTCACTTTAAGCACCTAACGGCCGCAAAACCGGCCCTCGACGGCATCTCATTCAACGCGCGCGTTGGCGAAACCATTGCCTTTGTTGGCCCCAGTGGATCGGGTAAAACAACGCTCGTCAAACTATTGGTTGGCTTATACAAACCGCTGAGTGGTCAGATTTTGTATAACGGCATAGCGGGTTCAGATGTTAACCTCGACGAACTGCGCGAACAAATTGGCTTTGTAACGCAGGATACGCAACTGTTTGCGGGCACCATTCGCGAAAATCTTCGGTTCGTAGCGCCCAATGCTACCGACGATGAGTGTCTGATGGCGTTGCACCAGGCGGCTGCCGACTCGCTTCTTGCCCGCGCTCCACAAGGGCTCGATACGGTTATTGGCGAAGGTGGTGTGAAGGTATCGGGTGGAGAAAAACAGCGGCTAAGCATTGCCCGCGCCCTTCTTAGAAGACCTTCCCTGCTGGTCTTCGACGAAGCCACGTCGGCCCTCGATTCGCTCACCGAAGAAGAAATTACGGATACGGTTCGGCAGGTATCGTCTATGAACCAGCAAATTACGATTCTGATTGCTCACCGATTGAGCACTATTCTTCACGCCGACCGGATTTTTGTGCTCGAACAGGGGCACATTGTTGAGCAGGGACGCCACGAAGACCTGTTGATGCAGAAAGGGCTCTATTATGCCATGTGGCGCCAGCAAATTGGCGAACGCAAAGAACTGGTAACGGCGTAATAATCTATGACATTCTACCAACAGCAGTTCCTGAAAATTCGTAGTGAATGTTACGCCGATGAGTATATATGCCAACAGGTGATGCGTGCCAAACGATTCATCGACAATCACTTTTCCGATAACATCGACCTCCACACGATAGCCAGCGAAGCATCTCTGTCCAGGTTCCACTTTATCCGGGTCTTTAAACGACTGTATGGCCGCACACCGCACCAGTATGTCATCAGTGTTCGGATCGAACAGGCGAAACGGCTATTACGAGCCAACAGAGCCGTTAAAGACGTATGTTTCGCTGTTGGTTTTGAGAGCACCAGTTCATTTACCGGGCTTTTTAAAAAAGCAACAGGCTATACGCCATCCGACTATCCGCATCGGCAACAGGAAACTACCATAACCGCAATTTTCAAGAAGCATCTTCAGCCGTAATCCACAATCTTTGCCAAACATATATTGACGGCATTATACCTGATGAAGATCAAAGTAACAAGCCTGATGGTTAGCGATCAGGACAAAGCGCTACACTTCTACACCAATGTTTTGGGATTCGTTAAAAAAACTGAAATACCACTGGGCGATCATCGATGGCTAACGGTTGTTTCCAGCGAAGAGCAGGAAGGGGTCGAATTGCTCCTCGAACCGATGGCATTTGCACCAGCCCAGAGCTACCAGAAAGCCCTCTTCGCGGCCGGAATTCCGGCTGCCATGTTCAACGTAGACGACATTCACACCGAATACGAACGGCTTGTAAAACTAGACGTTTCGTTTAGTATGCCCCCAACTACGATGGGTCCGGTAACAATAGCCGTCCTCGACGATACCTGTGGTAATCATATTCAGTTGGTTCAGGTATAGACAACAAGCTAAACTGTAGCACGGTTGTAAGAAGTTTCTGACGATCATTTTACCCGTTAATCGTGCCACAGTTTAGCTTGCATCTTACTCACCGTTGACCGATATGGCAAGCAGATACCAGGCTGCGTGCGGAAGCCACTGCTCGGCCCAGCGCCAGTCGTAATCTTTGCCGGTCATTGTATAGGCCAGATTGAAATCAATATCGTCTTCGTTATCCAGACCGGATGTAATTCCGTTTACAATGCCGCCGGGGGCGTTGGTGTATTCAAACGTACCGAAAAAACCATAGGCCGGATTGTTATGGCCAACGCCCTGCAACATACAGGCATCGAAGGGATTCAGGCCCAGAATCCAGTTTAACTGATCGAGCGCAAATCGTTCATACTGGTCATGTATGGGTTTATCATCGGCAAACAACTCCGCAGCCATTCGGGCGGCTGTAGCCATCGACCCCAGCCGCGCATTTTCGCCCTGCCACCAGGGCGAGGCTTCACTGCCGTGCGGAAAGAAAAACGTGGTTCGGCGAGCACCCAGCGTGTCCTGAACCAGTTGGCGGCTATAGCCAAACGGGTTGCTGACTTCCTTTGTCACGGCCAGCTCGAACGCCATTGATCGCTTAATCGCCTGTTTGATAGCAACCTGTGTTTCGGACGAAGCCAATGGGTAATACGTAATCAGGCTCACGACAGGCAAGCCCGCATCAGAAGGATGAAAAAACGGACGGTCTTTCTCATCAGCCCGCCAGAAATCGGTGTAGTTTTTCCAGGAAGCCAGGCGGCCAATCAACTGTTTCGCTCGTTTTTCGGCCGCCTGCTTATACATTTCTTTCTTTGTAGCCCGAAATAATTCGGTAGCAGCCGTCAGGGCACAGTAATCGTCTACGATGTTTTCCCGTCCGTCGTTGGTCATGGCTACGTTTTCTTTTTCCAGAAATGCGAAGGCCTTTTCGGCAGCGTTCCGATAATCGGCTGGCCCGAAATCACCCGTCATGTCGCCAGGATAGGTTGACGCCATAGCCAGCGCAGCAATAGCCACTCCACCACCCGACCGATAGCTGACCTGATAACTCCGCCAGTTGGTTTCGTCGGTAGCACTGGCAAGTGTCTGCTCTTTGGTCTGTTTGATCCGATACGCTTTATCCTCGGCCTGAATCACCCGGTCATTGGCCAGCTTGCGCGGTCCCGGCGCTTTTACGGATCGATAAAACGACCCGTTTTTAGCCTGCACACGCACCAAATAATCGGCCCCATACATGGCTTCATCGAGCAACCGGCGGTTATATTGACGAAAGTCGGTTCCTGTTCGTTTTGTTAGTCGTTCATAGCTTTTCAACAGGCTCCAGACGGTCAGCGAAATTTGTTGTGGGTTAAAGTACGACGAGAATGTCAGGTGCGACAGGTGTTTACCATAATCGCCGGTAGCATCGTACCAGCCACCATGTACGTCGAGCGTATCGCCAGGTTTACCGGCCAGAATCAGGTGATGATCGGCCTTGTCGAGCAACCCCGAACTCCGTTGCCCTTTAAAATAGTAGAGCACATCAGACAGGGTAAACTGCTCCAGCACACTCCTGCCAATTGCGAACGGATACGACGATACGGTTTTGCCCGACACCGGAACCTGAAGTTTGTAATTCCCTTCGGTTGCGTATGCACTGAAATCGACTGTCCAGAACAGCCAGTTTTTCCATTTATTCACTGGCCCGCTAAACACCGGCTTACCCGAATAAACGATCTTACCCGTTTCGGCATCAACAAGCTGAACCAGTGGAATCGACAACTGCCGGTTGGCCAGAATAACAGCCCGTTTCGCTTTCTTACTATCGTAGCCCACCTGATTGGTCAGCACCTTAACCGATTGGGCATGAAGCGTTAACGAAAGAAGTAATAAGGCAATCAGCAGGCCAATGTTTTTTACAAAGCGAGGTATAAAGATTGTCATTGGTTGAGTGGTCAATGGTCTTCGAAACTGTTTCCAGGCTAGACCTAAAAGGTTTCAAAAACCTTTTAGGTCTGTGTATCCAACGTCTAATGACCGCTTCCCCAGAAAATAGCATTGCGGAAAATAGTGGTGAAGGCGTCGTTATCGAATAAATTAGGATGGTGGCCCATGAAGATGTAGACATTACGAGCTTTCATGTGCTCGTTCGACCAGATAACCGGATGGTCGCCCCCCATTTTTATATCAGAATTGGGCGAATACGTCGATTCGTCGACCGTGGCTAACACCTTCACATTCGGTCGGGGACTTTTATCGTACGTATACCACTCTTCGGTTTGTACGTCAAATGAAGCCGGTACCCCTTTCATGCAGGGATGGTTTTTGGCGTCAACATGCACGGTGGCTTTGGCAAAACTGGCAATGTAGTTTTTATAGCGAATGCCGCCCAGAAACTCCGAAAACCAGGGCCACATGGCATAGCCATCGAACTCACCCAGCAACGACGCATGATGAAACCCAACCCATCCTCCTTTGCCCTCGGTAATATATTTCCGAAAAGCGGCTTTGGCCGTATCGCTCCACATATAAGGCGGAAAATTCAGTTGAATAAACAACTGATATTTTGACAGAAATGCATCGTTGACCGGTTCGGCATTTTCGATATAATCGATGGTGAAGTTGTTTTCGTCGGCCAGTTTTTTCAGCCACACTTTGGCCGCAGCCACAAATGGCGCATGAATGCCTCCCGCTTCGGTCATAGCCACCACTCTAAATCGGGGCTTTTTCGCCTGAGGATACGAAAAAACTGACGTACTTACCAGGAAACAGATTAACAAACTGCCGAAAGCCAGATGGCTAATAATCGTTTTTTTCATACTTGAGGACGAACAATGTGCCCCATTTGCAAGCCAGCAGAGGCTACATACCAACAATGAGCCTGCAAAAAAGCCACAAAATGGTCAGACTCTGGGCATGATAATGCGTTTTTTCGACAGGATTAACCGGATTTTCAGGATTAGTGAACTAGCTATTGTCAAAACTAATCCGGTTAATCCTGTCGAAAAAAGAACTTGTACCTCTCCCGACGACACTATGCGCGTATCAGTCGAGCACATCGTATCTTTGCGAGATTTTTTAGATCAGGAATGTCATTCACTAAAGTATATCTACAGGCCGGACGCGATGAAGCCGTTCGGCGTTTTCATCCCTGGGTTTTTTCACGAGCCATTGGACGATACGAAGGCAATCCGCAGGATGGTGATGTGGTTGAAGTATACGACCGCAAAGGGCACTATCTGGCCAGCGGCCATTACCACGACGGCAGCATTGCAGTCCGCATTTTTTCGTTCGGAGCCACTGCTGGCGGCCCCGTCACGCCCGATGTCGACTACTGGACCCAAAAGCTGAGGCACATACACAGCATTCGACAGGCCATTGTTACTGGCAACCGGGGTGCCGGACCAACCAACTGCTACCGGCTGGTGCATGGCGAAGGCGACGGCTGCACCGGCCTCATTATCGATATGTATAATGGCGTTGCCATTTTGCAGGCTCACTCCATCGGAATGCACCGCGAACGGCTGCTGATTACCGAAGCGCTGAAAAATGTGTTTGGCAACGAACTGCAAGCCGTTTACGATAAAAGTGCCGAAACACTACCCGATGAGTATGGCTCCAGCGTAGTGAACGGATACCTATATGGTCATACACCCGTTCCGCATCCGGTACAGGAAAACGGCAACACGTTCCTGATTGACTGGATTACTGGACAGAAAACGGGATTCTTTCTCGACCAGCGCGACAACCGGCAACTGCTGGCTCAGTATTCGCGCGGCAAGAAAGTACTGAATGCGTTCTGCTATTCGGGCGGTTTTTCGATCTATGCGATCAAGGCTGGTGCCAGTCTGGTGCATTCGGTCGATGTTTCGCAAAAAGCTATTGCGTTAACCAATCAGAACGTTGCGGCCAACTTCGGCGAAACCGACAAGCACGAAGCTTTTGCCGACGATGTAATGCACTATCTGAAAGGGAACGGTGATCATCAGTACGATGTAGTGGTACTCGATCCGCCCGCCTTTGCCAAAAGTCTGACGGCACGGCACCGGGCCGTGCAGGGCTACAAACGACTCAATGCAGAAGGGTTACGCCGGGTGGCTAAAGGAGGCATTCTGTTTACGTTTTCCTGCTCGCAGGTGGTTGATCGTGAGTTATTTTACAACACCATTGTAGCGGCTGCCATCGAAGCCGGGCGACAGGTGCGGGTGTTGCATCATCTTAGCCAGCCTGCCGATCATCCGGTCAGCCTGTTCCATCCCGAAGGCGGCTACCTGAAAGGGCTGGTACTATGGGTCGAATAAGGTAGGGCTGGCCCAACGAAACGGGCTCATTTGGTGTTAATGAATACAATCAGGGAACGATATACATAGAAATCTGAAACGGGGCTATACAACATAGGGGCCTTTCCGTTAATTTTGGCCCACATTCGCTCAGTTGCGGTCCGCAACAGCGGTCCCGACCGGTCTTTTTACAACTCGAAATATACTAAGCTGATATGGCTGAATTAATCCGAATGCCCAAAATGAGCGACACAATGACCGAAGGCGTCATTGCAGAGTGGCACAAGAAAGTGGGCGATAAAGTAAAATCAGGCGACGTACTGGCCGAAGTCGAAACCGACAAAGCCACCATGGATCTTGAATCGTACGAAGATGGTACGTTGCTCTACATCGGCGTTGAAAAAGGCGCTTCGGTGCCAGTAGATGGTGTATTGGCCGTTATTGGAGCCGAAGGAGAAGATTACAAAGCATTACTCAACGGATCGAGTGGTGGCAGTCAGGAAGCGGCACCAGCACCAGCCGCAACGCCAGCTCCGGCACCCAGCGGAGCCGCAAGCGGAGAAACCGCCACCAAACTCTCCGACCAGCAGGCTGTTTCGGCAGCCCCCGCCGAAAGCGTCAATGCAACGGTTATTCGGATGCCCAAAATGAGCGACACGATGACCGAAGGTACCATTGTAGCGTGGCATAAAAAAGAAGGCGACACCGTGAAATCGGGCGATATTCTGGCCGAAGTCGAAACCGACAAGGCAACAATGGACCTCGAAGCCTACGAAGAAGGTACACTGCTCTACATTGGTGTAAAAGAAGGTTCGTCTGTTGCTGTCGATGACATTATTGCCGTTGTTGGCGAAAAAGGTGCCAACTTCAAAGTGCTGCTGGAAGGTAGCTCTTCGGCTGCTCCGGCCGCTACCGGCGAAGGTGGTTTGCAGACGGCTGAGCAAAATCCGCAGGCCAGCGTCCCGGCCAATGCCGACACCGATCTGTCGTATGCTGGTGGCGCAGGCGATCTTGCCGAATCAAACGGCCGTGTTAAGGCATCGCCATTGGCCAAGCGCATCGCCGAAGAGAAAGGTATCAATCTGGCTCAGGTTCACGGAACTGGCCCCGAAGGCCGCATCGTGAAAAGTGATGTTGAGTCGTTTGTTCCGGGTAGTGCTCCGGCCGCTAAGCCTGCTCCTGCCGCAACGCCAGCTTCAGCACCGGCTCCTGCGCCAGCACCAGCCGCACAACCAACTGCGCCACAGCCACAGGGCGAATATGAAGATGTGCCGGTTTCGCAAATGCGCAAAACCATTGCCCGTCGCCTGAGCGAAAGCCTGTTCACGGCTCCGCACTTCTACCTGACCATGGAAATCAACATGGACAAAGCGATGGAACTGCGTAGCACGGTCAATGGCGTAAGCGCGGTGAAAGTTTCGTTCAACGATTTTGTAATCAAGGCGGCCGCTCTGGCGCTGAAACAACATCCGAACGTAAACTCGTCGTGGCTGGGCGATAAAATCCGGAAGTACAAATATGTCAATATTGGTGTAGCCGTAGCCGTCGATGAAGGCTTACTGGTGCCCGTTGTTCGTAATGCCGATCAGAAAACGCTGTCGACCATTTCGGGCGAAGTGAAAGAAATGGCCGGAAAGGCGAAGGACAAAAAACTACAGCCGAAAGACTGGGAAGGCAGCACATTCTCGATCTCGAACCTGGGTATGTTCGGCATTGAAGAATTTACGGCGATCATCAACCCACCCGATTCGTGCATTCTGGCCGTTGGTGCGATTAAGCAAACCGTTAAAATTGAAAACGGTGAAATGAAGCCAACCAACGTCATGAAAGTTACGCTCTCCTGTGATCATCGGGTTGTCGATGGCGCTACCGGCGCGGCTTTCCTGCAAACGCTCAAACAATTGCTCGAAGACCCAATGCGGATGCTGGTGTAAAATCGGCTTAGGCTTTAGGGTTGCTCCGCTCATTTAGGTTCTGAACAAGTGGAGCACCCCTAAACCAATAAAAACCCCCGCCGGAACGTTCCGGCGGGGGTTTTTATATCTATTAAGGATAGGCGATTAAACCGTTGTTGGCTCCAGAGCAGCCTGTAATTTTTGTTCCAGGACGTTACGGGGAACAGCACCGATAACTTTATCAACGAGTTGACCGTTTTTGAAAACCATCAACGTTGGAATGCTACGGATACCGAACTTGGCGGGAATCTGGGCGTTCTGATCAACGTCCATTTTAGCCACAACGGCTCTGCCTTCGTATTCGCCAGCGAGTTGCTCCACAACTGGACCGATCATTTTACAAGGACCGCACCATTCGGCCCAAAAATCTACTAAAACCGGCTTATCGGAATTAATCAGTTCGTTGAAGTTCGCATCGGTCGCTTCGACGGCATGTGATCCTGCTGCCATGAGTGAAATCTGTTTATTTAGTTTAACTTGTTTCTCCCACATAAACCGTTTTCGGGGCGATTAGTTCCTGATCTCAGTTTACGGAGTCGGTTATTCCGTTTATGCGAAGTTGCTTTTCAGAGCGTGTCGGCTCCCCTACCGGAGGGCGATATTTCTGGAAGGGAATTTTCAGCAGATTACTAATATTGGCATGTTCGGAAGGCTCGGGATGCGTATCAATTCCATAGTGAATGGTCTTATTCGGCATTTCATAATACGTCCCAAACAAGCGATCCCAGTAGGGGAAAATATTGCCGTAGTTGGTATTGGTTATGGGCAATACGTAGTGATGATGAACGTGGTGCATATTGGGCGTTACAATAACCAGTCCCAGCATCCGGTCGGCCCAGCGGGGAAGCTCAATATTGGCATGGTTGAATTGCGACAACAGCACCGATAAGGCCTGATACAGAAAAACCAGCCACATGGGCGAACCCGTTATCAAAACTGCCAACATCGTAAAGGCAAACCGAATAACACTTTCGCCGGGATGATGCCGGTTTGCCGTTGTGGTATCTACATAAACATCGGAATGATGAATCAGATGAAACCGCCACAGGAACTTAACCTTATGCTGCGTCCAGTGGGGCAACCAGGCCCCAACCAGATCCAGTGCCAGCAATCCAACAATCAGTTCGGCCCAAAGCGGCAACGATAGCCATTGCAGTAGCCCAACATGGTGCTGTATAGACCAGTCGCTGGTACGCAATAGCAGAAATGCCAGCAGAAAATTGACCACAATGGTGGTGATTGTAAAGAAGATATTGATACCAGCATGATTTATTTTCCGGTACGAAAACTCAAACAGTGGAATCGCACTTTCAATCAGCCAGAAAATGGCAATACCGCCTACCAGAATCAGGCTACGGTGCAGTGATGGTATATGTTCGAAATAATCGACGAAACGCTCCATAGGTTTTGTCTTACTTTTTATTGCTATTAGCCAAATATACGCTTTCTGTAGCATATAATTTTCTTACCCTTGCTACACTATTCCTCTTTCCGGGTGCCTTTGCGCCATCTTCGTGTTCTTTGCGTCCAACATTTGCCCATGTCGGTTTTCGGTCGTTGGTTTGTAACATTGATTGCGTTAACTGCTTACTGACAATGCCTCAACCAAAATTTGCCCGCGAATCCATGACGGTGATGACGGAAATGGTGCTTCCTAACGACACCAACACGCTCAACAACCTGATGGGAGGCCGGCTGCTTCACTTCATGGACATTGCGGCTGCCATTGCCGCTCAAAAACATTCAAATCGAATTGTCGTAACGGCTTCAGTCGATAACGTTTCGTTTTCGGAACCGATCCGGCTGGGCAATATCGTTACCATGAAAGCACAGGTAACACGGGCTTTTAGCTCATCGATGGAAGTATTCATTGAGGTATGGGCCGAAGACATTCCGGCTGGTGTTCGGGTTAGCACTAACAGTGCTTATTACACCTTTGTGGCTGTTGACCAGAGCGGTCGGCCTATAGAAGTGCCGCAGGTTGTTCCCGAATCCGACGAAGAAAAAGACCGTTATGCCAGCGCCCTCCGTCGGCGGCAATTGCGGTTAGTATTGGCCGGTCGGATGAAAGCGCAGGAGGCAACCGAACTTCGGGAGTTTTTGAAAGTCTGACCAGGATTTATATGATTTTTGTGACGGCCCTTGATTGTGTTCGCTTCTTTAACGCGGTTTTTAATCAAACAAAATCAAGGGCCGTCACAAAAATCATATAAATCCTGGTGCAACCCTCTCTCCACCTTGCTGCATCTTGCCGTAAAGAGCTTGTACTAAGACAATGACACTTTACAACCCTTCAGATGCGGCACGGCCATCGCAGCGATTATATTATATTGACTGGATCAGAGTTCTGGCCTTTATGATCCTGATTTTTTTTCACTGTGCTATGCCGTTTGTACAATTCGGCTGGGAGATCAAAAATCGTGAGCACTCCATTTTCCTGGATCGGCTCATTATCTGGCTTCATCAGTGGCGACTTCCTCTATTGTTCTTTATTTCGGGCGTTGGCGTCCGGTTTTCGTTACGAAAACGGTCGGTAGCTGCATTCTTTGGCGAACGGGTCGTTCGATTGTTCATTCCGCTTGTGTTCGCCATGTTTTTCACAATTCCCCTTCAGGTTTATTTTGAATGGTTGCAAACGGGTAAAATCCACAAAAGCTACTGGCAGTTTTATCCAAGCGTCTGGGCAATGACTCCCTACCCCGAAGGCTCACTCACCTGGAGCCATATGTGGTTTGTAGTTTATCTTTTTGTTTTTACGATTCTGCTTTTGCCAGCTTTTGCCGTATTTAAAACCAAAGCCATGCAAACCTGGGCACAACGAGCCGATGTCTTTTTCCGCTACCCAATTTCAAATCTGTTGCTAGCGATTCCCTTTATTGGCTACTACTTCACGCTATACATCCGCTGGCCAGCACAGGGTAGCCTGCTCGACGACTGGTTCGTTTTCGATTCGTCAATCACATTCTATTTCTTAGGTTTTATTCTGGCAGATCTGCCTTCCTTCTGGGATACCTGCGAACGCTATCGTAGATCCTTTTTAGGAATTGTACTTGTGTGCGTAGCTTTTCTATTCTGGAAGTACTACTGGACCGTGGAGTTACCCAAACAGCAGGACACGTCGCTGTATATTTATGGTTTTTTTGACGGCTTACAGATCTGGACAATCATTTTAACCGCCGTGGGCTACGCCCGACGATACATGAATTTTTCGAATCGGCGGCTGACCTATCTAACTCCCGCTGTTTATCCGTTCTACATCCTTCACCAGACCGTGATCGTAGCTACCGGCTATTATGTCGTTCAATGGAATAGCGCAATAGGGCTCAAACTGGCAGTATTGATTCTTGTCTGCTTTATAACAATACTAGTCATCTATCACTTTCTGATTCGTCCATTCGTTATTCCCCGCATTCTGTTTGGCCTAAAACCGAAACGATCAGACAAGCCTATCCATGAAACATACACAGTAGGCACCCAACCTGGCTAGACATCCGTATTGGTCAATAAAAATATCGGTTTGCAGCAAAGCACAGCCTCCCTACAAACCGACACCACATTAATTATCAAAAACGCGTCAAAGAAGCGAACACAAAGCAAAGGCAGTCAGAAAATTCAGAATTACTTCGCCAGCTTAATTGATTGCCAGGTTACCAGTTGCCATTGATTTCCTGTACGGACATACACATCCGTGTATTTCAGGTGGGTATTGATCGTTTGACCATTGTTCATGGCCTTGATCATGCAAACCCCATTAATAATAGCCGTATTGCCGTAGATACGAACCTTCTGCTCTTCAACATTAATTGCGTCGTATTTCGATTTGCCGTCGCGAATCGACTGAATAAACGACTGCTTGGAGTCGGTATTGCCGTTCGAGTGGGTATATACGAGATCATTACTAAGCGTCTGCTCCAGTATTGCATAATTCTTGCTAACCTGCGCATCGAAACGCTTTTTTTCGGCGCTGATAACCGCTTTTTTTATGGCATCAGTCGTTGCCACAGCCGATTGTGCATGTGCTCGCTGAGCCAACAGAACGAAGGAGAGGATAAGGATTTTTTTCATACCTACCAAAGAAAAGGCGTTGTCATTCCTACCGTTTTAGCGCAGCGCTTCGCCTTATTTCGCCTGCATCTGCATGATGGCCTGATAAACCAGTACTTTAAATTTGTCGTTCAGATCGCCAAAACTGTTTGGCACTTTCTGGGTGTACAGCAACGCAACAATACCCTCTTTTGGATCGACCCAGTAGGTTGTGCCGAAGAACCCGCCCCAATTGTAGGCTCCTGCCGAAACGGGCAATCGGGCAGCGCTGCGCTCCGACGTAATGGAAAATCCTAACCCAAACTTATCGGCTCCCTCATTCAGATCGCCAATTTGATTACTTGTAATCAGTCGCACCGTTGTTGGGCTCAGAAAACGCTTTCCGTCGTATTCGCCCCTATTGAGCATCATTTGCAGAAAGATAGCATAATCATATAACGTCGACGACAAACCCGCTCCGCCCGAAAAATACGTACCGGCCACTTTCGGATAATCGGCCGAGATGCCATTGAGAGAAGGCAAAGGCTGAACCGTTTTGGTCGAATCTTCGGTATAGACTTTTGTCAGTCGCGACTGCTTTTGGGCAGGTAGGTAAAAATAGGTATCGTTCATTCCGAGCGGCTCAAACAACCGGGTCCGCAGATACTGATCGAGCGATTGCCCCGACAGTACTTCAATCAGATACCCCACCACATCGACGCTCAAACCATAGGACCAGCGTTCGCCAGGCTGGTGGATTAGTGGCAGTGCTGCCAGTCGATTCATGGCATCGGCAAGTGTTCCTTCGGGCGTACCGATGCCGCTCGGAATTTTATTTTTGGCATAAATAGCCACTGCTTCTTTTGTACCGATGCTCGGGTAGCTAATGCCCGACGTATGGGTCAGCAACTGCCGAATGGTGATTTCTCGTTTTGCCGGAACGGTCGTATAGGTAGTGTCTTTTTCGTTGAATTTGTCCAGCACTTTCGGGTTTTTAAAGGCCGGAATATACTTCGAAATCGGATCATCGAGCAGGAATTTCCCTTCTTCAAACAACATCATGAGACCAATGCTGGCAATGGCCTTCGTTTGCGAAGCAATCCGAAAAATAGCGTCGCGTTTCAGCGGTGTTTTGGCCCGAATGTCGTCCTGCCCATACGCTTTATGATAGACAATTTTGCCATTGCGAGCTACCAGCACAGCCACGCCAGCCTGCCGCTTCCGGGCAATGTAATCGTTAATCACGGCATCCATCCGCTGCAAACGGGCGGTGCTCATACCCACTGTTTCGGCAGGAGCCTCCTGCAAGATTGCCGTGTTTGCGGTTGTTTTTACCCAAGCAGCCCGGGGAGCGATTGGTTGCGCAGAGGCCGACAGAAAAAAACCGGCCATCAGGCCGGTTAAAACAAATGCTTTCATGAAAGAACCGGAGTTAGGAGCCAGTACGAAGATAGTTATTTCAGCGTACCGGTATACGTTTCTGTTTTCTTGACCGATGTTCCATCTTTGAGCGTTTCGGTGGTAGCCGTAATGGCAATAGCCTTTTTGGTGGTTGCCTGATCGACGCCAAAAACGCCCGTTGCCTTATAATCGCCCGTGTAGGTATTGCTGGGCGGAATAAAAATCTGACCGCTTGTTTTATCGATAACTGTAAACGATGAGCCGCTAAGCTCAGCTGTTACTTTATACGATTGCTCACTGGCTTCAATATAAATCTCGTTTGCATTTGCCCCTTTCGTAACTACAATCGTTGTAGCACCATACTCAGGGTTCAAAGCAATAGACCCCAACGAAATCACACTCTGGTAGCCCTGGGCTCCACCATCGTAGGTACCCACATACTGATCGCGGGGGTCAACATCGGAGCCGGAACCCGATTTTTTACAGCCTGTTGTTAATGAGCCAACAAGCGTTATGGCAACAAATAAAGTACGGAGGGATCGAGCGGCAGAGCGAGTAGCCATGATTCTGAAAGATAATATGAATTGTGTTTGTAAGCTGTCTATCAAACGTTGTGCCGGGTTTGTCAAGTATAGACAATGCTAAAAAGAGCAAATTTAGGCAGGTTTTCTAGATTACGCTCCTTTGCAAACGCATATTAATCCTCAAAATCAGCAACGGTTTATGCTGCTATCTACCAGTTTCTGACCGCTACAAATTGTTCACTTATCAAAATCAGCGTATTGGCACCAAAGTACCGTGCTCACGAAACCAGCCAGCCCAGTCAGCCAAACCAGCAGGAAGCTCACCCGCGGAATTGCCACACTCCCTGCCATGCCTGTATTTAGTCCCGGAACGGCCCAGGGAAAGTAACTCCCCAAACCAGCAGCCGCAATAATCTGGGCCAAAACCAGCGTGAGTACCACAAAGCCAATCGGCGCTAAATAGCCCCGACCAATGGTAGCCAGCAAAGCCGCCGGAAAGCTCAGCAGAATAGTCAGCCCAGCCGTTTTGACAAGCAACATTAAACTAGCCAACCAGGCATTACCGGGCCAAACAGCCAGATGCAGCCACTTGCCAATCAGAAAACCTTCCAGAACAATAGCAGCCAGCAACAGCAAACACACCCCACTCACAACAATAAATTTGGCCAGCATGATCGTAGACCGGGCCATGGGCAATGCCAGCAGGTCTTTTAGGGTATGATCGGCATATTCCCGGCCAAAGATCCAGCTTGTCAGGAACCCGAAAACCAGCAACCCACCTACGGCCACACCCTGCGTAATCAGCCCTATGAATGAAATCCAGTCGGCCTTACCGGTCAGGAGTTTGGCTTTTTCATTCATCATTCCGCCCGAAACAAGCCCCGGATTTTGTAGTAGAATCATAAAGAATCCAGCCATAAGGGGTAGAAACGAAAAAGCCAGCCATGTTAGCCAAACTACGCGCGACCGGCGCACTTTGAGCAGTTCGGCCCAAATGGCAGTAAGCAGAGAATTCATTGCTTCGGGTTATGTTGATGAATGATTCGTAAAAAATATGATTCCAGATCTTCTTCTTCCACCCCCAGCCGTATGGGTATATGACCCGCTCCAACCAGAGATTGCACAACACTTTCGGGCCATTGCACAGCCCGCTCGTCTTCTATCGCCAGCATATTGCCTTCTGTAAACTGAGCCTGATACCCTTGTCGGTTCAGAAAATGCGCCGAATCGGCTGGTTCACGAAACTGAAGGCACAGTCGTTTTTTTCGAAGCTGTTCTAACTGACGAACCGTAAGTTCCTGTAGAAGAACACCTTTGTCAATAATACCGATTCGGGTAGCCAGCCGGGCAACTTCGCCCAAAATATGACTCGAAATGAACACGGTTGTGCCCCGTTGGCGAACCATCTCCCGCAACAACTCCCGTATGTCAACAATACCCGCCGGGTCGAGTCCATTTGTGGGTTCGTCCACAATAAGCAACTCGGGCTGATGGATCAGAGCTTTCGCCAAACCCAGCCGCTGCGCATTACCCAGCGACAGATTCTGCGCCCGAACGTGCTGATAGGCTCCCAACTGTAGCTGTTCAATGATCCGGTTTGTTGCTACCCTATCGGTCAGGCCACGCAACCGGCGGCAGATTTCAATATTTTCCTGAACGGTCAGTTCAGGATAGGCAAAGGGCACTTCGACCAGATAGCCAATTTTGTTCCATGGCCCCGGTTGCCCCCTTCGAATCCGTTCACCAGCTATCTGTATTTCGCCCGATGTGGGCCGAATCATGCCCAGCAGCATTCGGATCGTGGTTGTTTTCCCGGCACCATTCAGCCCCAGAAAGCCATAAATTTCACCAGCCTCAACCCGGATAGAGACATCGTCGACGGCCGTAAACTGACCATATTGTTTTGTAAGCCCCCGTGTTTCGATAATTGCCATATGCGTTTACCAATTTCACTCAAAGATGTGACTCTCAGTTGCATAGACCATTGCTAAAGTGAATAAGAAGCCGAAAAACATACATCAGACCGAAAAAAACAGCAGTAAAGCAGACCGCCATTGCCAACACCAAACTATCATTACTTATTTCTTCAGTTGCCCGGCCGTATGCCCTTTTTCTTTTAGATCGAATGCTCACCCCAAGCAATTTTCCATATATTATTTTATATTAAAAATAAATAATAGAATTTAATTAAGTTAAATATAATTTAAAGCAATTTTAATTTTAATAAATAGCGAAAATTCATAATTTTCAAAAATCAATTCTATCTACTTTCAAACCGAAAGTGCAATAGCAGGTAGATCCCTCTATTAACCAAACGCCAAACCATTACGTTGAATCGCCGAGATTTCATGTCCGTTGCGGGCAAAGGTGCCAGTGCTTTCCTACTGACACAAATTCCCGTCGTTGGTCGCCCGGTCAGTCCCGAAGCCCTGCTGGCACCGGGCCTCGACGTTGCCGTTAAGAAACGACTGGCCGATGCGGCCCTCAATGCAGCCAAATCGAAAGGCGCCACCTATGCCGATGTACGCATTGGCCGCTACCTGAATCAGTTTGTTATTACCCGCGAAGACAAGGTTCAAAACCTGACCAATACCGAATCGTATGGGATCGGTGTACGAGTGATTGCCGACGGTTGTTGGGGTTTTGCTGCTCTTGGCGAAGCTAAAACAGAGGCCGAAGTAGCGAAAGCAGCCGAAAAGGCCGTAGCAATGGCGAAAGCCAATGCCATGCTCTCAGAAGAGCCGGTTCAACTGGCACCACAGAAAGGATTTGGCCAGATAAGTTGGGAAACGCCGATCCTGAAAAATGGTTTCGAAGTGCCCATCAAAGAAAAAGTCGACTTGCTGCTGAGCGTCAATAATGCTGCCATGCAAAATGGAGCCAGCTTTGTGAACTCGCAATTGTTTCTGATTAACGAACAGAAATATTTTGCCTCTACCGATGGCTCCTATATCGACCAGACCATTCACCGGCTCTGGCCTACATTTACGGTTACGGTGATTGATCCTAAAACGGGTAAGTTCGAAACCCGCGATGCCCTGAGCGCACCGATGGGCATGGGCTACGAATACCTGCAGACGAATCCGGCCGATAAACTAACCGGCATTACAACCCGCTACAACAAAGGCTACGACATGCTCGAAGATGTGGTAGCTGCGGCCAAACAGGCTAAACAGAAGCATTCGGCCAAATCGGTCGAAGCCGGTAAATACGATCTGGTGCTCGATCCATCACACACCTGGCTAACCATCCACGAATCGGTTGGCCATCCCCTCGAACTCGACCGGGTACTGGGCTACGAAGCCAACTTTGCCGGTACTTCGTTTGCTACCCTCGACAAGTGGAAAACGAAACATTTCAATTACGGTAGCCAACGGGTTACGCTCTTTGCCGATAAAACTCAGACGGGTTCGCTGGGAGCGGTTGGCTACGACGATGAGGGTGTAAAAACCAAACGCTGGGATCTGGTTAAAGACGGGATTCTGGTCAACTATCAGGCCATCCGCGATCAGGTTGGTATGCTGGGCGAAACCGAATCGCAGGGCTGCTGCTATGCCGATAGCTGGAGCACCGTTCAGTTTCAACGCATGGCCAATGTTTCGCTGGCTGCCGGAAAAGACCAACTGTCGGTCGATGAGCTGATCAAGGACGTCAAACGAGGTATCTATATCATTGGCGATGGCTCTTATTCCATTGATCAGCAACGCTATAATTTCCAGTTTGGCGGACAGTTGTTCTACGAAATCAAAGACGGGCAGATTGCCGGGATGCTGAAAGATGTAGCCTATCAATCCAACACGCAGGAATTCTGGAACTCCTGCGTTAGTGTCTGCGACGAGCGCGACTACCGGCTGGGCGGTTCCTTTTTCGACGGCAAAGGGCAACCCATCCAGATCAATGCCGTTTCGCACGGTAGTGCCACCGCCCGTTTCAACGGTGTCAACGTAATCAACACTGCCCGGAAAATTTAAGTTTTTGGTTTATGGGGTCGCTGCCTGTTAGGGCCTAAATAAGCGGAACAACCATAAAACCGAACACCCCAAACCGTCTCCCTATGTCAGTCATACTTCCAGAACCGGCCGTAAAAGCCTTACTCAGCAAGGCACTTGCCCATTCTAAAGCCGACGAGTGCGAAGTGAATCTCACGGGCGAAGAATGGAGCAACATTCGATATGCGCGCAACAAAGTATCGACCTGCGGGTCTGTCACATATAACCGTATGGCCGTTCAGTCAGCCTTTGGTAAAAAAATCGGCGTTGCCACAATTGATGAATTCGACGACGCATCGATTGAAAAAGTAGTGCGTCGGTCAGAAGAGCTTGCTCGACTAGCTCCCGAAAACCCCGAATATATCGGGTTGCTGAGCCCTCAGCAATACCTGCCTGCCAGTGGTTATTTCGAATCAACGGCAAACGTATCGGCGGCCGACCGGGCCAGGGCCGTAGCCCAGAGTATTCAGATCGCCAAATCGCAAAGCCAAACCGTGGCCGGTTATCTGGAAGATCGGATTGGCTACTCGGCCATGATGAACTCGAAAAGATTGTTTGCCTACTATCCAGACACACGGGTCAATTTTAGTGCAACCATTCGTACCGACGACGGAACCGGATCGGGTTATGCCACACAGGGTGTGAGCGATTTTCTGCGACTTGATACCGCATCGGCTACTAAAATTGCGCTTCAGAAAGCAGTGGCATCGGTTAACGCCCGCGCCATCGAACCCGGCAAATACACCGTTATTCTGGAGCCGCTGGCAGCCGCCGTACTGCTCGAACACCTGTTTCGGAGTCTGGATGCCCGCAGTGCCGATGAGGGTCGTTCGTTCCTGAGCAAACCGGGAGGAAAATCAAAACTGGGCGAGCGACTTATGGACGAGCGTGTGACGATTTATTCTGACCCGACCAATCCTAACTTACCCGCTTCGCCCTGGGCACCCGACGGACGGGCACAGGAGAAAATAAAGTGGATCGACAAAGGCATCATCAAAAACCTTACGTATTCGCGTTACTGGGCCGAGAAAAAAGGGGTTAAGGCAATTCCGGTACCCACTAATTTCATGATGGAAGGTGGCACCGCCACCCTCGATGAATTGATCAAAAGCACACAACGGGGCATTCTGGTCACCAAATTCTGGTATATCCGCTCTGTTGATCCGCAATCGCTGCTGGTTACGGGCCTCACCCGCGATGGAACGTTTTATATCGAGAACGGTAAACTCAAACACCCGGTCAAAAATTTCCGGTTCAACGAAAGCCCGGTTATCATGCTCAACAACCTGGAATCACTCGGGAAAGTCGAACGAGTCGTAAGTAGTGAAGGGTCGTTCGCCAACTACCTGGTTCCGGCCATGAAAATCCGGGAGTTTACGTTTACCTCGCTATCGGATGCTATATAACCAGTTATTTGTTATTGGAACGAACCATCTCAATAACAACTGACAACTGACCAATACCGAATGACAGACGATAACCAGAAGTCGGGCCTCAACCGCAGAGATCTATTGAAATATAGCCTTCAGGGCGTTGCCTTGACCGCGTTCGGCTCCGCACTCTCCAATTCAGCCAAAGCCAGTGCTCCGGCATTTTTGAGTCAACGGCCAAAAAATGGTAAAATCGTGGTAGTGGGCGCCGGAGCGTTCGGTGGCTGGACAGCCCTGCATCTGCTTCGAAAGGGTTATAACGTAACGCTTGTCGATCAGTTTGGCGCGGGCAACAGTCAGGCCAGTTCGGGTGGCGAAACCCGGCTGATACGAGCCTATTACAGCGATCCGGTCTATGTTGACATGGCAATGCGGGCCGTTACGCTCTGGAAAGAAAATGAACCGCGTATGGAACAAACGATTCTGCATCAGAATGGATTGTTACTGTTCAATTATCCATCCAGCAAAGCCGAATCTGAAGCTGCCATTGCCATCTACAAAAAAGCGAACCTGCCGCTCGAAAAAGTTAGCCTCGATGATGCGGTGAAACGATGGCCACAGATTGGCGTTGAAGGCCTCGACCATGTCCTGTACGATCCCTCGGCAGGTTATCTGGATGCGCGCAAAGGCTGTCTGGCCGTTTGCAATCTGTTTCTTAAAGAAGGCGGCACATTTTTGCAGCAGCGGGTGCAGACCGAAACGATTCAGAACGGGAAAGTCACTTCCATAACACTGACTGACGGCACCCGACTCGAAGCCGACAGCGTTGTATTTGCCTGTGGACCGTGGCTGGTTCGTTTGTTTCCGCAGTTGACCCGGAAACTAAAGGTAATGCGTGCGTTGTGTTTCTTTTTTGCCTCCCCGTCTGGCCAGGCCGATCTGATGGAAAATAAATTACCAACCTGGATGGACCGCGACATGACCGGGCCATTCCGTTCATTTGGCGTACCGGGAAGCGATTTCAGAGGTTTTAAAGTTGGTCTGACACCACCCGACAACAACATTACCGACCGATTCGACACCTATCACCGCATCATAAAACAGGAAGAATTCGACATGGCGCTGGGTGTACTGAAACGTCGGTTCCCGAAAATGGTTGGTCAACCGCTCATCGAGCAGCGTGTTTGTCAATATACCAGCACGCCCGATACTGATTTCATTCTCGACACGCACCCCGAAGCCGATAATCTTTGGCTCATGGGTGGCGACTCAGGACACGGCTATAAACAGGGCGCATCATTTGGCGAAATAGCCGCCCATACGGTTGAAGGGAAACTAGAAAAATCAGCAAAATTTTCACTCAAACGACTGATCGGCTAAGGCTATACCAAACGAAGGCTCAGGTTTCAATTCGAAAAAGTCTAAAGAGAATATAGGTGCAGAACCAATATCTTGGTAAATTGCAAGCGCGCACCGTAAAAATGACTATTTCCATTGAAATCGTTTACCGCCATTGGTTTTCTCATTCTGTTGCTCTATCATTTGATAGGGTTGCCATTGGCTGTACTTACCTTTGACGAAACCTACCAATCGGCAACGCCCATATCGTCCGACGATCACTGGAAACTGGTTAAACTTCCCATTTCGTTGCCCTATACCGCATCCTGGGAAAACCCCGATGGTCTGGACGGGCTTGTTCAGGATGGCGATAATTTTTACAATATTGTTCATCAGCGGTATGCCAACGACACGCTCTACACGTTGCTGAAAACCAATCAGAATGCCCGCGATCGTTTTTTCGACCTGGCCGATCAGTTGCAGCAATTCAGCACTGATCAGGAAGCGTCCCAAACCCCGCTGAGCCGTCTGTTAAAGCTTCTCAAAGAGCGCCTGACAACCTATTTACTACCTTCTCTCTACCGTCTGACCCAACCATTAGCCGTAAGCCTGTCCGAACACTCTGTTTATGGCAACATCTGGTTCGCTCACTATGGAGTCGATCAGGTTCCCAATTCCCCTCCTCCTCAGCAATAGCCCTGTTTTTTCCCTGCTTTTTTTGATAACAGTCCGGCCTACACCCAGGTTGCGACTATTCTATCGTCGTTTCTAAAGGCGTCCTCATCGAACACGCCCAAAACTTTTACAGGCTATTTTACCCATGAAATATTTATCAATTATTGCCTTTCTGCTTATCAGCCTCAATGGCTGCAAGCCCAAAGCTACCCCCGAACAATACAACGCTCAGGCTTCGAATCCTCAATTTCTGTATGACTGTTCGAAGGCGTTGACCGACATCATGATTCACGACATTTTTAAGCCCCCCGTGGCCAGTCGGATCTATGGTTATACCTATATGGCGACCTACGAAGCCCTGCGGCCAGGCTATTCAGATTATCCGGTCATCATGGGCAAAATAAAAGGATCGACACCGGCACCAGCCCCTAAAGCCGGTGAAGTTTATTGCTTTCCGCTGGCCAGTCTGAAGGCTTTTCTGACCGTGGCTCGGGCGCTGACCTTTTCGGCCGATATGTGGGATAAATTCGAAGCCGAGCTTATGCCGAAACTCGAAGCGCTCAACATTCCGAACGATGTTTATGAACGATCCATGCAATATGGCGAGCAGGTAGCCCGGCACGTTCTTGACTATTCGAGCAAAGACCATTATAAAGAAACGCGGGGTTTCCGGTATACCGTAACCAACAAGCCCGGAAGCTGGGTGCCCACTCCACCTGCCTACGCCGATGCCTGCGAACCCCAGTGGAATACGGTTCGTATGTTTACAGTAGATTCACTTCGGCAGTTTCGCTGCCCTCCGCCCGCAAAATATGATCTGAACCATAACAGCCCATTCTGGAAATTAACCGAAGAAGTTTATGAGATGGGCAAACGGAAAGATAAAACAGAACAGGAAATCGCTTATTTCTGGGACGACAATGCGTTTGTGACCAACGTATCGGGACACGTTATGTTTGCCAGCAAAAAAATGACTCCTCCTGGCCACTGGATTGCCATTGCCACAACGCTGGCCAGGAAGCAGAAACTAGACATGATTCAGACGGCACAGGTCTATGCCCTGGCGTCCATTGCCATGTACGATGCCTTCATTGTTTGCTGGGATGAAAAATACAGCAGCGTTCGGATTCGGCCCGAAACGGTCATCAACAACAATATCGACCCGGCCTGGCGTCCTTACCTGGAAACCCCTGCATTTCCTGAATACGTAAGTGGTCACAGCGATATTTCGGCGGCTGCCGGACAGGTAATCGGACACCTGATTGGGCAGAACGTAGCATTTGTCGATTCAACGGAGCATCCATACGGACATGGTGTTCGCTCATTTAAATCCATTAAAGATGCCTATATGGAAGCGTCTATTAGCCGGGTTTATGGTGGCATTCACTTCCGCGACGGGGTTGAAGAAGGTACCCGGCAAGGCGAGCATATTGGCCAGTGGGTAGTTCATACGCTGTTACCTACGCCAACTATCGCGTCGAAATAAGCCAATAGTATTGCTTTTTCTTTCTGCGAATCGGCTCATTGATAGCCTCCATTATGCCGATATAGACAGAAATTTCATCTACACTGTCTATATCGGCATAATATATGCAAGGAACTAACTAAATCTGTTTTCTTCTGGTTGCTGCCCTGACCATCTGATGTTGGGCACGCCATCTTGCCCCCACTCATTCAAGTTATGAACGTTAAAATTTACTATCGTTTCGCTGCCACTTTCCTGCTCTTAAGTTGTCTGACCGCCTGTAGTAAACAGCCCGATGTGGTTGAGAAAGGCCCGCTCGACGATCAGCTCGAAACGGCCCTTAAGCAGGCTTCGTCGGGCGTGGGCACGCCCTATTTCCGTATGCCGCAAAGTACCGACTACGACCAGATTCCGCAAGACCCTAAAAACCCCATTACAGCCGACAAAGTAGCTCTGGGCCAATTGCTTTTTCACGAAACGGCTCTGTCGCAACACCCCAGCCAGCTTGTTAGTTTCGGAACGTATTCCTGCGCCAGTTGCCACCACGTGAAAGCTGGTTTTCAGGCCTGCCTGCCACAGGGTATTGGCGATGGCGGTGTGGGCTTTGGGCAAAATGGCGAAGCCCGTCAGCGAAATACGCTGTATGAAGATAGTCAGATTGATGTACAGCCCATACGGAGCCCATCGATCCTCAATATTGCCTACCAGACCAACATTGTCTGGAATGGTCAGTTCGGTGCTACAGGAGTAAATATTGGCACAGAATATGCCTGGACGGCCGGTACGCCTAAAGAGAAAAACAAACTTGGCTTTCAGGGTGTCGAAACCCAGGCCATTGCGGGTCAGGACGTGCATCGGCTCAATATGCGGGCAACGGCCTTTCAGGGAAATTCGATCTATAAGGCACTTTTTCAGAAAGCATTTAACGATTCGTGGACCAATGAAGCTCAGACCGCTATAAACGCCGGTTTGGCAATGGCGGCTTATGAGCGCACGCTTTTGCCCAACCGGGCACCGTTTCAGCGGTGGCTAAGCGGTGAGGTGGCCGCCATGACCGACGAGCAAAAACAGGGCGCCGTACTGTTTTTCGGGAAAGCCCAGTGCGTCCGGTGCCACACGGGTCCTGGGCTGAGCAGTATGCGCTTTTATGCGTTAGGTATGGCCGACCTTCAGAACGGAAGTTATGGCAACCACGCTGTTGTTCAGGCCGATCCGTCGAAAGTGGAGCACAAAGGCCGGGGAGGGTTCACGGGCCGAACCGAGGATATGTTTAAGTTTAAAGTACCACAGCTTTACAACATGAAAGATTCGCCTTTCTACGGACATGGGGCATCGTTTACCTCGCTGGACGAAGTGGTAGCTTATAAAAACGCAGCCGTGTCGCAGAATGGCAATGTACCGACTACTCAGTTGGCTACCGAATTTAAACCGTTGAACCTGACCGCCGACGAACAGAAACAACTGGTTTCATTTTTGAAAGATGCCCTCTACGATCCGGAATTGAACCGCTATATTCCCCGTTCGCTACCATCAGGACAGGCTTTTCCGGATAACGACGCCGTTAGCCGGAAAGATTTCGGATGGTAATAGCCTGGCAATAAAAATCGGTGCGCGGGTAGTGGCTCAGTATTTTTTCATAATCTTCACCAGCTTCCGACTTATCAGATCGTAGCCTTTATCCGATGGATGCAGACCATCGTAGGTCATGTCAATAGCATCGACCGGATAAGGGTATTCGTCGGTTTCGGGATTGAATGGAATATCGATAAACTTCGGATAGGCATAGTTGGTATACTGGCCGGTAGCCGGATCTTTCAGGCGTTTGTACTTCACCAGGTTCTTATGGTCGAGTTTTTTCAGGTGGTATAAATCAACTACCTGAAACTTCTCGTAGTGCCCAATGGAGTCGATAGCGTTGGCAAACGTTTCGAGATATTGGCCGTTTTTGGCCTTATACGACCCAAACGCATTGTTTTTCATGTTGGCTACATACACAAAATCGACCCGTTGCATGGGTGTGATCAGCAGGATTTTAGCGGCTGGATTCAGGCTCCGCAGCTTGTCGACGATGATCCGAAACGAGCCATAAACCGTGCCCGTTCCAGTGTTTTTTTCATAATCGGAGAAACGCCCCAGCGGGCGCCCGGCCCACCAGTCGTTCGTACCCAGAAACACGGAATAGACATCCGCTTTCGTTAAGCCCAGTTTATCGATCTGTTCGGCAATCCGTACGGCCGTCCAGCCATTATGCCCCTGATTAATGTAGTGGATGTATGGCAATTTCTCCACCACACGGGTCATATAGCCCTTCGTAATCCGGTTGTTGGTTTCATTCTGATGTTCGTTCAAATACGTAATGGAATCGCCCAGCGCGACCCAGGTAAGTTCTTTGTGGGTGGAAGCACTGATCAGACAAAGAAGGCTAAAGAGGATAATCCAACGTTTCATGAGGTTTTTAAAGCAAAAGAATGGCTAATTGCGGGCAACTGTTTACTCTACGAGGGCGCGATTGATTTTTACATTTTTGAGGATAAAACCGCTGACTACCTTTTTGTCTATAGCCGCGTTTTTGCTGTCGACCACGAAATTTTCGAACGTGAAATTAGAGAGTTTGTCATGTTCTGAAATGGCAACATCGAAGAACGTATCACAGCTAAGTTCAATATTTTTTAGACTTATGTGATCGGAATACGACAGCGGAACATCAGGACGCCCCTGCAAATCGAAAAACTGAGTCCAGGGCTTCACATACAGCAGGCTATGCGCCTGCCCTTTTATGTTTTCGAGACTGATGTACTCATACAGTTGGGGCGTATCGGGCCGCATCTTCAGCCACAACACCCGGCTGGCTTCGCTGACATGACAGTTTCGCATGATAATGTTTCGGTTATGAATGGCTTCGCTACCGCAGGTAAGCGCCGAATGGCAAAAGCCAAACTCACAGTTTTCGATAATGATGTTGGAGTTAGCCCCATTGTTGGGTACACGGTCGGCCCAGGGGCCTTTGCCACCTTTAAGCGCAATGGCATCATCATTGACCGACATGTAGCATCCTTTAATCAACACGTTTGTGCAGGCATCAATATCAATAGCATCGGTGCTGGGGGCTTTTACGGGTTTATAGGGCGAATAAATATGCGCATCCAGCACTTTCACATTATGGCACTGGTAATAATGACTGGTCCAGAAACCTGCATTGTGCAGGTTTACGTCCTGCACCTGTACGTTGTTGCATTTCCAGACAAATACGAGCCGGGGGCGTGAAACCTCCAGATTTGTGCAATTCGGATTTTCCCGGCGTCGTGCCCAGAATGCTTCCCAAAATCGCAATCCATTGCCATCAATCGTTCCTTTCCCCGAGATGGTAAACCCATCTACCTGATAGGCATTGACCAGTGCCGCAAAATAATCCAGACTCTGGCCTTCCATACGCGACGGCAACTTTGGGTAGTCGGCAATAGTATCAGACCCTTTCAAAACCGCGCCCTCTGCTACATATAAATGGGTTTTGGGCTTGAAAAATAAAGCACCACTTCTAAACGTCCCCTTCGGAATTACGACTACACCCCCACCCTTACTGGCTGCGAGGTCAATAGTCTTCTGAATAACGTTGGTTTGTACGAGTATACTGTCTTGCTTCGCCCCAAAATCGGTAATCACATACGTTTTTCCGAGTTGCGCAAGGTTTATTTTGGGAGATACAGTAAACCAACTACCAATTGAACTCCCATCGGGGAAAGTAGCCTTCGTCGTTTTCTGCGCAACAGTCTCTATGGCTGCAATAAGTATGCACACGAGAACGAAGCTTATTTTTCTCATTTTGAGCAGGTCGATCTGTAAAATTATCAGCATTAGAGCAGCAAGTTGCCCCCCTTTAGTGCGTTGTCCTTCCTGCACCTTCGGGTGGTTTTTAGTAAAGGCGATACAAGACAAATTATCCTGCTTACTTATCACTTGGGGTATGCAAAGTACATACGTGTGCAACTGTTCTTCGCCGTTTAAACGAATCTCCCATTTCAATTCGCCCCTTTCACTTAAATTGCTTTCACCCTCAACACCTTACCAAAATCTTTCCAAAATTCCCTTTCCATCGTTAGCCCCGAACCCGCGAGTTTTCCTATTTTTACAAAAGAACAAAATCCCGCAGGTCAGGAAAATCATCAAAATCCTGCGGAGCCACCCGTGCGGTTCAGACAGTTCAGACCTATGCAATTCTCACACCTCCACTGCCACACTCAATATTCGCTGCTCGATGGGCAGGCCGATATTAAAAAGCTGATCAAGAAAGCAAAAGGCGACAATATGCCTGCCGTAGCCATTACTGACCACGGCAATATGTTTGGCGTATTCGAGTTTGTGGCCGAAGCCAGCAAACAGGGTATCAAGCCCATTGTTGGGTGCGAATTTTACGTCGTAGAAGACCATACACGAAAGCAGTTTACCAAAGAGCAAAAAGACATTCGGTACCACCAGTTGCTACTGGCCAAAAACCCACAGGGCTATAAAAACCTGGCCAAGCTCTGTTCACTGGGCTATATGGAAGGGCTGTATGGCAAATATCCGCGAGTAACAAAAGCTCTGATCGACAAATACAAGGAAGGCCTGATAGCGACTACCTGCTGCATTGGGGCCATTGTGCCGAAAACAATCCTGAAAAAAGGCGAAGAAGCCGGCGAAATTGAGTTTAAATGGTGGCTCGACCGCTTTGGCGAAGACTATTACGTTGAGCTGCAGCGCCATGAGATTCCCGATCAGATTAAAGCAAACGAAGTGCTCGTTAAGTTTGCGCGGAAATATAATGTCAAAATTATAGCATCCAACGATTCACACTATGTCGACCGCGACGACTGGGTAGCCCACGACATTCTGCTCTGTGTGAATACGGGCGAGAAACAGAGTACGCCTTCGATGAAAGAATTCAGCGACGACGAGGTGATGCCCAAAAACACTCGTTTTGCGTTCTTCAGCGATCAGTTCTATTTCAAGAACACGCAGGAAATGAGCACTTTGTTTCACGACTTACCCGAAGCCATCGACAATACCAACGAAATTGTCGACAAGGTAGAAGTGCTGAAACTGAAACGTGATATTCTGCTGCCCAACTTTCCCATCCCGCAGGAGTTTCAACTCCATACCGACGATGTAGCCAACCAGTGGGAATACCTCAAGCATCTTACCTTTGAAGGAGCCAAAAAACGATGGGGCGAAATTGACCAGAAAGCCCAGGAACGCCTTGATTTTGAACTGTTCACCATCAAGACAATGGGATTTGCGGGCTACTTTCTCATTGTAGCCGATTTCATTAAGGCCGGGCGCGACCTGGGTGTGATGGTAGGCCCCGGACGGGGTAGTGCCGCTGGTAGTGCCGTGGCCTACTGCATTGGCATTACCAATATCGACCCTATTAAATACGATTTGCTGTTCGAGCGGTTCCTGAACCCCGACCGGAAATCGATGCCCGATATCGATACGGACTTCGACGACGAAGGCCGCCAACGGGTAATCGATTATGTGGTCGACAAATATGGCAAACAGCAGGTGGCAGCTATTGTCACGTATGGTACAATGGCTGCCAAATCGGCCATTAAAGACGTAAGCCGGGTGATGGATTTACCCCTGCCCGACGCCAACGCGCTGGCCAAACTCGTTCCCGACAAACCCACCTACAATATGACCCTCCGGCGGATCTTTGAAGATCCTATCGAAGGGCCTGGTGGCCTGGCCAGTATCATTCAGCCCGAAGAAGTCGAGAACGTTCGCCGAATGCGCGCCCTCGAATCAGGCGATCAGTCGGTAGGGCGAACCATGAAACTGATCGATACCGAAAAGGTACAGAACGTATTGCAACAGGCCCGACGGCTCGAAGGAACCGTTCGGAATACAGGGGTTCACGCAGCCGGTATCATTATTGCCCCCGACGATTTGTCGAACATCGTACCCGTGTCGACATCCAAAGATACGAACCTGATTATCACGCAGTATGAAGGAAAAGTAATCGAAGATGCGGGTGTTATCAAGATGGACTTTCTGGGGCTGCGCAACCTCACCATCATCAAGGAATGCCTGCGGCTCATTAAACAGAACTATGGCGGTTTCTTTGTCAATGGCGTTGAAACGGATATTGACGATATTCCCCTCGACGATCCCAAAGCCTACGAACTCTTCCAGCGGGGCGAAACCAACGCCATTTTTCAGTTCGAATCCGACGGTATGAAAAAGCATATGAAGGACCTCAAGCCCGACCGCTTCGAGGACCTCATTGCCATGAACGCCCTTTACCGCCCGGGGCCAATTGCCTACATTCCAAACTACATTGCCCGAAAACACGGGCGCGAGGAAGTCAAATATGACCTTCCCGAAATGGAGGAATATCTGGCAGATACGTACGGCATTACGGTTTATCAGGAGCAGTTAATGCTGCTGTCGCAGAAACTTGGCAACTTCACCAAAGGAGATGCCGACATTCTGCGGAAAGCCATGGGGAAAAAGCAGAAGGATGTGCTCGACAAGATGAAAGGTAAGTTTATGGACGGCTGTGCAGCCAATGGACTCAACCTGAAAATCTGCGAAAAGGTCTGGACCGACTGGGAAGCTTTTGCGTCCTATGCCTTCAACAAATCGCACTCAACCTGCTATGCGTTTGTTGCTTACCAGACCGCCTACCTCAAAACCTATTATCAGTCAGAATACATGGCAGCCGTATTAACAAGCTGCCTGGGTAACATCGACAAGATTACGTTCTTCCTCGAAGAGTGTAAAAACCTTGGCATTCCCGTGCTTGGTCCTGACGTAAATGAATCGGAGCGGGTATTCGGTGTCAATAAAAAAGGTGAAATTCGGTTTGGGCTGGGTGGCATTAAAGGTGCGGGCGATGCTGCCGTAGAAGCCATCATTGAAGAACGGAACGCAGGGGGAGCCTATAAGGATATTTTCGATTTTGCCATTCGGGTAAATTTACGCACAGTGAATAAAAAAACCCTCGAATCGCTGGCCTATGCCGGTGCTTTCGATGCGCTGGACGAATATCACCGGGCGCAGTATTTTGACATACCGCAGACCGAAACCAGCGCGTTTTTGGAGAAAATTATTCGCTACGCCAACAACTACCACGCCGAAAAAGCCGCTGCCCAACAATCCTTATTTGGGTCTATTACGGGCGGAGAACCCATGTTACCGCGCCCTAAGCCCCCAATCGTGCCCGAATGGAATCAGATCGAAAAACTGAAGTTTGAAAAAGATGTTGTTGGTTTCTACATCACAGGACACCCACTGGACGAATTCAAACTCGAACTGGAAGGATTCTGCAACTGTACGCTCGACAAGATTTACGAAGTCAAAACACCTGAAATCAAGGTGGCAGGTATCGTAACGTCACTACAGACCAAGATTGCTAAAAACGGAAATCCCTTCTGTATTTTCAAAATCGAAGATTACAGCACCGCCATCGAAATGGCCCTCTTTGGCGACGATTATGTGCGAATGGGTCAGTATGTCGACGTGGGTCGTTTTCTTCACATTACGGGCAAAACGCAAAACCGCTGGAATTCCGATCAACTGGAATTTAAACCGACAAACATTCGTCTGCTAAACGAAATGCGCGAAAAGTTCTGCAAAGAAGTTCGGGTATCGCTCATGCTGGATGTGTTAAATGCGCAACTCATCAACCAAATTAACGAACTGATCAATGCCCACCCCGGTACCTGCACCTTGTCGTTAAATGTCGTTGATCCGATCGAACGGATTGAGGTGAGCCTACAGGCGCGAACGGTGAAGGTATTCCCAGCCAACACGTTCCTGCGAGCTCTGGAAGCGATGGATGGCGTCACATGTAAGGTGGCGTAGGGTTACTTACAATCGGTTTTATTCAAGACATATTCGTAACCCCTGGCTGGTTCTTTCAAAACCCAGATACCCTGCTTCTGAACCCGTTCGCCTTCGCGCCACACGATAGCATCGCCTTTCAGCGTAAAGGTTATAGCGTATCGTTCTGTAATGCCTTCGCCTGATCGACTCCAGGTAGCCCGAATCTGATTACCTGCTACCGTACCTTCGATCGGGCCGCGAGCCCGATCTTTTTCGTAAGGGTTATTATCTAAATACCCCGAAGCCGTCGGCCCGTCGATCTTCAATTGGAGCGTTGTAGTGTCGCGTTTCAGGATTTGCTGAAAGCAAAGCGTATCTGGCTTTATAGCAACCTCCCCAGGTTGACTATTCGCTTTTTCTGACTCAGTAGACGAGTTTTTCTGGCAGCTAACCAGTATCATAAGGCTACAGAACAGCAATAAAGTGCGCATAAGCAGGACTGTGTTGATTACTCCATAACTAACAACCCGATACATGGTTTAGCGATCAGGCAGAAGATGCTTTCACCTTTTTTTAATCGAATCTGCAATAAATATTGGTGAAACGATGTGAACAAAACCCATAAACAGTCGTTCATTTGCAGAACGGATCAAAAACGTTTAGCTTCTTTTTTATCCAGAATAAACTACCAATCCCTTATGAATCTCACTCAACTACTACCCAACGGACGCCCGTGGGGCTTACTATCAGCACTGCTGCTGCTTCTAACACTTACTTTTTCTTCCTGTAAAAAAAACGATGACAACACACCCATTCCGCCAACCATCAACGATCTGATCAGCAATGGCAATGTGATCAATAATCAGTTTACGCTCTTCAAAAAAGCTATTTCGCTGGCCGGGTTAAGCGGTGCTCTGAGTCAGCCGGGTACATACACCGTTTTTGCTCCAACCGACGATGCCTTTAAGCTACTCGGACCAGCTTATGCCGATACAAATGCCTTAAAGCAAATCAGCCAGCTACAGTTACAGGCAGTTCTTCAGTATCACATTCTGGGGGCAAAAACAGAATCTTCAGCGATTCCGACAGCACTCCTTACGCCTGTTCAGGCACTGAACGGCTTACCGCTCTACATCTCTAAAGTGGCTTCGTCGTCGACCTCAAGCGCAATTTCTGTGAATGGTGCCCATATCGTAAGGGCCGATGTACAAGCCAGTAACGGCGTCGTTCATGTGATCGACCGGGTGCTTATTCCGCCTGTTCTGGGCGATCTGGCCAGTACAATTCAGGGCATTCCGACCCTATTCCCTACGGTTTCCTTTACGTTTTTGCAGGCAGCCGTAGCAAAAGTCGGCGCGGTAAGTTCGCTGACAGGCACAACTCCGATGACCGTTTTTGCGCCCACAGATGTAGCCTTTATGGCATCTGGCTATAAAGACGTAAGCGAGATAGCTGGTTTATCGTTACCCGCCGATTCCGCTAAAATAAAAGCCCTGGCTCAAACTCTCCAGTACCATATTGTTCCCGGCCGGGTCTTTACACCACTCATTACCAGCGGATCGAGTTTAACAACGGCCCTGGGCACAACCATCACCTATGCAAGTAGCACAACGGCGCTAACAGTTACGGGCACCGGCAATGGTGGTACAGCCTCCAATATAACCTTCCCTGATATTCCAGCCACGAATGGCGTCGTCAACATCATCGATCGATTGCTATTGCCGAAATAAATGGTGATTAGTTAGTAGTCGCCCGCGCTTATATCACAGATGCTGGAGGTTTGTGTCTACGACACGGATGACTAATGACCAACTCGTTACTCAAGCCGTTCCCTGGCCGGGAACGGCTTCTTTTTTAGCACGATTCCAGACTACTGAAGAGGAATCAAAACCCTGTTGGGGCTGTTATGTTTATAAGCATAAATCCAGATTAGTCTTAATTTGTCATGGCGAAAACGCGGGATTTTCCGCAAGACTTTCGACCTTTGGCGCATTGACCTGTGACCTGTATCGAATGGCCCAACCACAAAAAAAACTCTTTCTGTTAGATGCGCTGGCCCTGATCTACCGCGCCCATTTTGCATTTAACAAATCTCCCCGGATCTCATCGCGTGGGGTAAATACCTCCGCCATTTTTGGCTTTATGAATTCGATGATTGAGGTCCTGAACAAAGAAAAACCCACGCACATTGGGGTAGCGTTCGACTCAGCAAAAAAAACGTTTCGGCACGAACAGTTCCCGATGTATAAGGCCACACGCCAGTCGCAACCCGAAGACATAAGCATAGCCACGCCTTACATTAAACAAATTATTGAGGCTATGCACATCCCGATTTTGATTCTGGAAGGCTACGAAGCCGACGACATTATTGGAACTATTGCCAAAAAAGCAGCACTGGCCGATTTTGAGGTGTATATGATGACCCCCGATAAAGATTACGGGCAACTGGTTGAAGAGCATATTCATATCTATAAGCCCGCCTTTATGGGCAAACCAGCCGAAAAGCAGGGTATCAAAGAAGTACTGGAGCGCTGGCAGATCGAACGCATCGAACAAGTGACTGATATGCTCGGTCTGGTTGGCGATTCGGTCGATAACATTCCGGGAATCCCGGGCGTTGGCGAAAAAACGGCCCAAAAACTCATTGCCGACTTTGGTTCGGTCGAAAACCTGATTGCCAATGCCGACCAGCTAAAGGGCAAACTGAAAGAAAACGTCGTTAACTACGGCCAGCAAGGTCTGCTGTCGAAACAACTGGCCACTATTCATCTCGACGTTCCGGTCGCTTTCGACGAAGAGCACCTGCGCCATAGTGAATACGACAAGCCCCGGCTGGCAGCATTGCTCGACGAGCTGGAATTCCGGCAGATGAAAACCCGCCTGCTGGGAGCCAATTACGACGAAAAGCCATTGCCCGAAGCCTTCAAAACGCCCGCATCGGCCCAAATGAATCTGTTCGATGCTCCGGCGTTTTTGCCAATGCCTGATACTCCATCAGGAAGCGATGAGTTACCATTCGATTTTTCGAGTAATGTAGAGACGCAACCCATTGCGTCTCCTATTCGTCAGCAAAAAACACCAGTCAAAGCCCCTACCGCATCGGCAACAGCAGCCACACCGAATGGCGTAACCGATGCAGTATCGATTGAAGGTAACGAGCAGAAACCCAGTGCCGACGATCAGCCCGCTTATCTCGACGTTTATCCTGATTATGAGATTGATCCTACGCAGCCCGAGCGACGAAAGAATATCATGTCGGTAAAACACGATTACCGACTGATCGATACAGACGAATTGCGGGCCAGCCTGGTTCATTACCTAAGTCTTCAGGAGAGCATTTGCTTCGACTCCGAAACCACCGCTATTGACCCGGTTGAAGCCGATCTGGTCGGAATGTCGTTTGCCTACCGCACGGGCGAAGCGTTCTATGTGCCCGTTCCTGACAATGGCGATCAGGCACAGGCCATTGTTGATCAGTTTAAACCAGTATTCGAAAACCCAAACATCGGCAAAATTGGTCAGAACCTTAAGTATGACCTGCTGATGCTGAAAAAATATGGCGTTGAAGTACAGGGAAAACTCTTCGACACCATGATTGCTCACTATCTGATTGAGCCCGAAATGCGGCACAACATGGACATGATGGCCATGACGTATCTGAACTACCATCCGGTCGAAATCGAAGAGCTGATTGGAAAGAAAGGCAAGGGGCAATTGTCGATGCGCGATGTGGATGTGCAAAAGGTTGTGGAGTATGCGGGCGAAGACGCCGACATTACGCTGCAACTGAAAGAAACCTTTGCGCCCCGGCTCGAAAAAGATAACCTCCATAAGCTATTCGATCAGGTCGAAATGCCACTCGTTCGGGTGCTAACCGATCTGGAGCTGGAAGGCGTTACGATCGATACCAATGCCCTGGCCGACCTGTCGGCCACGCTGGAAATTGATATGCGGCAGGTGCAGCAGGAGATCTACGACATCGCCGGTGAACCATTTAACATTGGGTCGCCGAAACAATTAGGCGAAGTGCTGTTCGATAAACTGAAACTCGATAAAAACGCCAAAAAGACCAAAACCGGCCAGTATGCAACAGGCGAAGAGATCCTGTCGAAACTGGAAGCCGAACACGAAATTGCCCGTAAAATTCTGGACTATCGCGAACTGGTCAAGCTCAAAAATACCTATGTCGATGTGCTGCCAACGCTGATCAGCAAACGAACCGGACGAATTCATACCTCATTTAATCAGGCTGTGGCCGCAACCGGACGCCTATCGTCGGTGAACCCTAACCTGCAAAACATTCCGATTCGCACACCACGCGGTCAGGAAATTCGGAAGGCGTTTGTGCCACGTGGGCCGGAGTTTCTGATCATGTCGGCCGACTATTCGCAGATCGAACTACGAATTATGGCTGCTTTCAGTGGCGACCAGACCATGCTTGATGCCTTTAACAACGGCGTCGACATTCATACACAAACAGCCAGCAAGGTCTTCCGTGTGCCCATCAGCGAGGTTACGAGCGATATGCGCCGGAAAGCCAAAACAATCAACTTCGGTATCATCTACGGCATTTCATCCTTTGGCTTGTCGCAGCGGCTGAAGATTCCGCGTAAAGAAGCCGCTCAAATCATCGACGACTACTTTACCGAATTCCCGGCCATAAAAGGGTTTATCGATCAAAGCATTGAAAAAGCCCGTGGCTTTGGCTATGCCGAAACCATTCTGGGGCGTCGTCGGTATCTGCGCGACATCAACTCCCGCAACCAGACCGATCGGATGTTTGCCGAGCGCAACGCCGTCAACGCACCCATTCAGGGCAGTGCAGCCGATATGCTTAAGATTGCCATGATTCGTATCCACGATTTCATGCAGGCCGAACGGCTCAAATCGAAGATGATCCTGACCGTTCATGACGAACTGGTATTTGATGCTCACCGCTCCGAAATTGATCTGCTGCGCGAACGCGTCGACGACATCATGAAGAACGCCATTCCCATGGCCGTTCGGATGGAAACCGGCATTGGTGTTGGCGAAAACTGGCTGCTGGCGCACTGACAAGATGATTGAGCCTGACTGGATCAAAGCGTGAATACAGGCACAAACGTATCTGTATTCAGCCCACGCTGACAAAGAACGATTGGCTGATAATCTGACACTTACCGAAGTGGAAGAGGCAATACAGCATGGAATTATCCTTGAGCAGTATGCGGATACAGGCAGAGGGGCATGTTGTCTGGTCGCTGGTTTTACATCAGAAGGAAAGCCCATTCATATCGTGATTGGCAGAAAGGCGGAACAGGTCGTTATTATAACTGTTTATATCCCAACTCCACCTAAATTTATAACACCACTTAAACGCAATCGATCATGACAGATAAATGTAGCTTTTGTGGCAATGAGGAATTTAAGCATGTATCGACGCAGTATATCTACCAGCGTAATGGTTTGCTGATGGTCGTTGATGAGGTACCAACACAGGTTTGTACGTATTGTGGAGAAAAATATTACGACATAAAAACATTAAAGCAGATAGAAAACCGGTTCGAAGCGATTTATCAGGATGGCCAAATGCCTACCAAACAGGTTTCTATTCCTCTCGAGAGCTGGAATGTTCTAAATCAGGCCAGTTAATGGCCGTTCGGATGGAAACCGGCATTGGAGTTGGCGAAAACTGGCTGCTGGCGCACTAAACGGTGAGCTATAGTTGAGCGAATTCCGGCCCCGAACCGGAATTCGCTCGTATCAATACATTGTACCCTTATTCCATTATTAACTCAATTCGGCCACAGGCGCAAGCTCGGCCTGCGTTTCTGGCTGGGGGGCTATAGCAGCCATATCAAGTACGACCCGTCCATCTATTTTGCCTTCGGTCATCTCGGCAAGAACCTGATTGATGTTTTCAAGCCGGTCGGTTCGATAGTGTACTTTTACCTTTCCACTGGCAGCAAACTCCAGACTCTCGACCAAATCCTGCCGAGTTCCGACAATAGACCCACGGACTGTTTTTCGGGTCAGAACCATATCAAAGATATTCAGGTCAAAATCGCCGGGCGGTAATCCAACAAGGGCAATAGTTCCATGACGACGTAGCATACCTACTCCCTGCGCAAAAGCCGGCCGGGAAACCGCCGTAACCAAAACGCCATGTGCGCCTTTAATCTGTTTCTGAATCACGGCAACCGGATCATCTACTGCCGCGTTAACAACCAACTCCGCTCCTACCTGCCGGGCCAGTCTGAGCTTATCGTCCTGAATATCAACAGCAGCTACCCGCATACCCATTGCTTTAGCGTACTGCACGGCCAGATGTCCCAGCCCGCCAATACCCGAAATAACAACCCATTGCCCTGGCTTCACTTCGGTTTCTTTCAGCCCTTTATAGACGGTAACACCAGCACAAAGAATAGGGGCCGCTTCCAGAAACGACAGCGAATCGGGAATGCGACCTACGTAGTTGGGATCGGCTAAAACATACTCAGCATAACTACCATGTACAGAATAGCCCGTATTCTGCTGACTCTCGCATAAGGTTTCCCAGCCAGTAAAGCAGTGCTCGCAATGACCACAGGCCGAATAAAGCCAGGGAACACCCACCCGATCTCCAACTTCAACTTCGGTTACGCCTTCTCCTTTAGCCACAACGGTGCCTACGCCCTCGTGCCCCGGAATCAGTGGCAGCGTTGCCTTTACGGGCCAATCGCCATTGATAGCGTGTAAGTCGGTATGGCAAACTCCGCAGGCCGCCACTTTGATTAATACCCGCCCCGGCGTAACGGCAGGAACCTGAACCTGTTCAATCTGTAGAGGCTGACCATAGGCTCTTGCAACAGCCGCTTTCATCATTGTTGGGATCATAACTTGAAAGGGTTGATTAAGTAGGATTGTAAAGAAAGTTTGCTCTGATTGGTAGGATGCCTAAATCAGTGAAACAAAAGTAGGTTTGGCCACCTCGCAGACATATGATGAGAATCAGGGAAAGATAAAACCTTGGTCAGTCATGGCTCTGCATGTATCATTGGTATGCCTTGATGTAGTCCACTCAAACAGTCAATTGCATCTACGCATCAATAAATTAGAACATTCGCAGAAGCGGGAACAATTTTGTATTTTTTCTATTTGAGCAACTGTATAATCACCATAAAAGGATGATTATTGTGAATTTTTCAAGATAAAATTCGCACGCTGTTAACAATAGAAAGCTGCAAAAATGAAAAGAAGTTTGTTGCCTCTCACCATCGGAGGCTTCGGGATTGGAATGACCGAATTTGTGATGATGGGTATTCTGCCAGACATTGCCAACACCTTACATATCACCATCCCCGTTGCCGGTCACCTCATCTCTTCCTATGCCCTGGGCGTAGTACTGGGCGCTCCGTTGCTGGTTGGCATTGCGGGGAATTATCCGCCCAAAAAGATTCTGCTGGGCCTGATGGCGCTCTTTACGTTTTGTAATGCACTGTCGTCTTTTGCGCCCAACTACCAAATCATGATGATTACGCGTTTGTTGTCGGGCTTGCCACATGGTGCTTTTTTTGGCGTTGGTGCCGTAGTAGCCAGCCGCTTAGCAAGACGGGGAAAAGAAGCGCAGGCTATTTCGATGATGTTTGCCGGGCTGACCATTGCCAATATCATCGGGGTTCCGCTCGGAACCTACATTGGTCATTCGATGAGCTGGCGGCTGACGTTTGTTATCATTGCCGCTGTCGGGCTGATCACAATGGCCAGCATTCAGAAATTGCTTCCCGATCTGCCGGTTGTGGGTGAGTCGAATCTTCGTAAAGACCTGAAACTCTTTACGCACGTTGAACCCTGGCTGATTTTGGGAATCACAGCTATCGGTACCGGCGGTTTGTTTGCCTGGTTCAGCTACATTGCGCCCCTCCTAACCGAAGTAGCCCATTTCGGCAGTGACCAAATCACCTGGATTCTGGTGCTGGCCGGGTTAGGCATGGCCGTCGGTAACCTGATTGCCGGACGTATGGCCGACTTTATTTCACCCATCAAAGCAACAGCACTGTTTCTGTTGCTGATGGTTATCTGCCTGATCACGGTTTACTTTGTCGCTCCGTTTAAAGTGCCGCTACTCATCATGACCTTCATTACGGGAGCCATTGCGTTTTCGCTGGGCGCTCCTATTCAGATTCTGATGATTCGGGCCTCCAACGGCTCCGAAATGCTGGCATCATCGGTTAGTCAGGCCGGATTTAATATCGGCAATGCCATAGGTGCCTATCTGGGCGGTTTGCCCATTGCGGCCGGTTTTGGCTATACCTCACCCGAATGGATTGGTGCCATGCTGGCATTCAGCGGTTTTGCACTGGCCATTATGGTATACTTCCGGCAAAAGAGCGCCGACTCCTACGAGCTGGCAACCAGTCATTAAGCCCTACCGGTCTCACAATATTTTGCCTGGCCTATGAACGGATTCTGTAATTTGACGCAGAATCCGTTTTTGTATGTAGCCAAATTTCCACATGAGCTTTTTAGGGATTTTATTCGTTCTGCTAGCTATTGTCATCTACCTGTCTATCGTTATTGTGCAGCAGGGTACGGTAGCCGTTATCACCGTTTTTGGTAAGTATTCCCGCGTGCTGGGTCCGGGATTAAATTTTAAAATCCCATTCATCGAAGTCATCTACCGACGCATATCGATCCAGAACCGCTCCGTCGAGCTGGCGTTTCAGGCCATTACGGCCGATCAGGCCAACGTAAACTTCAAGGCCATGCTGGTGTATTCGGTATTGAATCAGGGCGAAGAAACAATCAAGAATGTAGCGTTTAAGTTTATCGATGAAGCGTCGTTCATGCAGGCACTGATTCGTACCATCGAAGGCTCAATCCGTAGCTTTGTGGCAACCAAACGCCAGTCCGAGATTCTGGCACTCCGCTCCGAAATTATCGAACACGTAAAGTCGCAGCTCGACACGCTGCTCGAAAGCTGGGGCTATCACCTCACCGATCTGCAATTGAACGATATCGCTTTCGATGAAGTCATTATGCGGTCGATGGCACAGGTAGTGGCCTCATCGAACCTGCGGGCGGCTGCCGAAAACGAAGGCCAGGCACTGCTGATCACCAAAACGAAAGCCGCCGAAGCCGAAGGGAATGCGATCAAAATATCGGCCGAAGCCGAAAAAACGGCGTCGCAACTGCGCGGTCAGGGCGTTGCGCTCTTCCGCGAAGAAGTTGCCAAAGGCATGGCCGAGTCGGCCCGAGTAATGAATGAAGCCAATCTGGATGCCTCACTGATTCTGTTTTCGATCTGGACAGAAGCCATTAAACACTTTGCCGAAAATGGAAAAGGCAATGTTATTTTCCTGGATGGCTCGACTGAATCCATGGAAAAAACTATGCGGCAGGTGCTGGCTATCGAAAAA
Source organism: Spirosoma sp. SC4-14 (assembly GCF_037201965.1). NCBI lineage: Bacteria > Pseudomonadati > Bacteroidota > Cytophagia > Cytophagales > Cytophagaceae > Spirosoma > Spirosoma sp. SC4-14. Next base: position 5,345,913 of record NZ_CP147518.1, read on the forward strand.
ATGAACGGCAGTAACGGGACCGGACCAATCATTACCCCATCGGCGATGTAATTTCTGTTTGTCCACAAAGACACAGAGGTTTTCCGGCTCTATGGCAACAGTTCTCCATTTAAGCATAGACTTTAACAAGCATTACTGGTTCCATCTTCACGTTGACAGCGGGGTTGTTAAGTGTTTGCTTTTTTAAGCCTGACAGGCCGGCCCGCTAGTGTGATTTAGAGGGTCCAGGAGCCCCGAAGAGGTGAAACCCTATCACCCCTTCGGGGCTCCTGGCTGATTATAGATCCTTTCTTGACTATAATAAGTTTACCCCTTCGGGGTTGAACACCAGAACTTAACAGGCCTTTGGTTCAATATCGGGCTTGTTTATAATTCCACTGAATACTCTCCGGGATTTGTCGCCAGATATGATCTGGAATACCAGATCTGGTTTTATCCAAGACTTTTCTGTTGCCTTGCCAAACAGTAATAAAATCCCAATAGGCTAAAAAGAAATCTCCTTCGTGAATAAAGTCCATCCAACCGTCTGCAACCAATTTGTCATTAATATCATAGACAGTGATACCAGAAAAGTTTTCCAATTGTCCGTCTAAGCAACTTGTATCACGTCCTTCAATGCAACTGTCCAACCAATCAAACTTTAGATTCTCAATGGTCACACTATAGTTTGCTAAATCCCATAAAAGTTGCCTTTCTACAAATGTCCTTAATTTAGGGCCCATTGTGGCCGACAGTCCTAAATCGTTGTAATTAGGTTTTCTCATAATATGCTCTAACAAATTCTCTGTGTGACCTCTGTGGACAATAAATTGTAAGAAAGTAACCGCGATTTTCGGTCTTTCGGAAATTTATGCGCTTTATCCGGGACGATTGATCGACTTGTTTGTTCATCATACAAATCACTGTTCACGCAAGTATGACAAACCTGCTTTTTCCTACCGATTTTTCAACGAATACATCGGCCGCACTCGATTGGGTACGGCTTTTTGCCCGCAAAACTGGAGCAACCATTACCCTCCTCCACGTTTTTCAGCCCATTATTCCCGATACCACACTACCCACCGTTGGCGACCCCGGCCTGGGCATACTGGCGTCTCAGGAAGTGGAAGAAATCAGTCGTCAGCGACTTACCAAACTAGCTACAGAACTGGAAGCCGAAGGCTTATCGATACGGGCGGAGTGGCGAATTGGCCTGGTTGATGATGAAATTCTGGACGTTGCCAAAGAGATCATGGCCGATCTGATCATTATGGGCCGCAGCGATCTGAGCACCTTTTTCGACCGGCTGGCGGGCAGCGCCGTAAGCGAAGTGGCCGACGAAGCCGTTTGCCCCGTTCTGATTATACCAATGCCCCACGAAGGAAAGCCCATTCGTCCGGCACAGGTGCATACCATTGTGTACGCCATGCAGCCCCAAACAACACAGAGCCTTGTGTCGGCACAAACCGATTCGCTGCTGGAATTATTCCATGCTCAGCTTATGGTGTTAACCGACGATCAGCTTAGCACCGCTCACCCCGACCTGATTGTCATGCAACTGTACCCAGAATCCGGTTTTCTGGATCGTTTACTCCACCCCAATCATACGGCTCAATTGGTCGAAAAGTCGATGGTTCCGGTCCTGGTTTATCACCCCCAGAAATAGCGGAACGAGTAGACCTTTCAGGTTTCAGAAACCTGAAAGGTCTATAAAGCCAATGTCATAAAATACAGATCCAGGCCGGGTGCCCACATATCAGGCTCTGTATAGTGAAGCCGAAACCCGTACTTTTCGAAAAAGCGATAGGCTACCTGCGACGTTCGGCATTCAACCTGCTGAATGTTAGTCTGTTGTCGAATCAGGTTTAGTGTGTGCGTTAGTAAAGCACCACCTACACCCAATCCTTTTGCGGCAGGGTCAGTAAGTATCCAGCAGATGCGAGCCACATTTTTCCCTTCCAAACAGTAGTAGCCACAGGCACCAATTGGCTTTTCCTGGTAAGTGGCCACAAAATAGGGATCAGTATTGGTCCTTAAAAACTCTGCATATTCATCAACTTCATTAATCCCAAATGCACCAGGCACACTTTCCCGGAAAACCGTCAGCAATTGGTCGGTATCACTGGGGTTGAAAGGACGAATTTCCATAGTAGTAGCGTGAAATGAATCAGGATCTCCGGAAGCCAACGCAGGGGCATACGTTTTCGTTTGTCCATTTTGCAGATCGATCAACTGAATCCCGGATCGCTAAATTTGCGTATAATACGTGTAAATTCAGCATATTGAATGCGCTTCCTCTACCTACTCTTTTTTATTCCAGGTATTATAGTTGCCCAACCGAAAGGCTGGCAGGAACTTACGATAGCCAATGGCCTGTCGCAGGGCATGGTCTTCGATCTCAAACAGGACCAGAAAGGATTTATCTGGATTGCGACCAAAGATGGACTGAACCGCTATGATGGCTACAATTTTAAGGTTTTTACCAATGATCCCTACAACCCATATAGCATTTCGGACAATGCCTGTTCGGCGTTACTGATCGACCGGCACCATCGGCTCTGGATCGGTACGCTCAACAAGGGTCTTAATCTCTACGACGAGCGGACCCAGCGTTTTTATCACATTGCCATCCGCGATCAAAAAACACAGAGCGGGACTAGTTATGAGGTCAGAGTACTGACCGAAGATCCCGAAGGAAATATCTGGGTAGGCACTGGTGTAGGCCGACCGTTCAAAATCACCTTACCGGCTGCCCTCCAGCAGGCATTTCCCAATCAGCCCGATTTTACGAATCAGGTTCAGCTTACACCACTCCAGATTACCAGCGAACAATCAAATCGGCCCAATCTTTATTTTAGCTTTAAGCCCAATGGCGAAGGTCTTACGGGGCTCGACAACGGCATTTATTCCTTTCACTGGAAAAAGCCGACCAGCCTAACGAAACTCCGTTTATTTCAGAATCAGACATCTGACATTTTCGATTTTTACGAGGATGGCAGACACGATTTTCTGTTCATCAGTACCAGCCACCAGATCAAATGCTGGCATAAGGGTATTACGAAAACAATTGATTTTCCCGTCAGAAACGACCTGGGCGTTCAAATTAAACCCATCGACGCCAACACATTAGCCATTTCTACAGTTAGCCACCTCTGGCTCTTATCCCCTACGGAACTTTTTAGCAGAGATAGCCTGACCGTGCGGGATGCTTTCATGACCTTTCCACCAAATTTATATGCCATCACAAAACTGTTGCGCGACAAAACCGGCAACATCTGGGTAGGAACCAGTGGCTATGGCATCCGTAAGTTTAACCCACGAGTCAATCAGTTTCATTCATACCTGCCCCGAACCTCGCTCTCGCAACTCTACGTCGACAAGCAGGGGCGCACCTATGGCCGCTATCAGTTTGCCTACGGGCTCATTGACCGGCAATCGAACCGGCTACTCCCCTTTCTGGACGAAAAACTCCCCGAGGCCGACCGACGCCAACGCTATATCATACAGAGTCGGCAGGGGCTTTTCTGGGTGTCTAATGTCAATTTTCAAACCCATGAACAACATTTGTTCAAGTTTTCCAGTACCTGGCAACTGCTCAAAAAATATCCCTTACCAGCCGGAATCTCATTTGGCTTCTGGGTAAACCAAACGGTAGAAGACCCAGACAGTACGCTATGGATTGGGGCTACAAACGGGAAACTACTCCACTTTACCCCTAAAACCGAAACCTTTCAGGTATTCAGTTATTTAGCGCGCAGTAACCCCGAAACCGAAACTCATGCGCTGCTTCGCGAACCCGATGGCACATTCTGGATCGGTACGCAACAGGGGCTTATTAAAGCCGAGCACCTTCCGGAAAAGCCAACTTATACCTACTATAAAAACTCAACAACGAGTCGGCAAAGTTTAAGTAATGATTTCGTGTTGTGCCTGGTCGATGACCCCTACGAACCCAGCCGCTATTTGTGGATAGGCACCAAAGGCGGAGGGCTTGAACGACTCGACAAACAAACTGGCCTCTTCGACCATTTTACCGAAGCGCAGGGATTGCCCAACAAAGTGGTGTATGGCATTTTGGTCGATGAGTTCCGTAATCTATGGCTCAGTACCAATCGGGGTTTATCGCAGTTTAACCCCAAAACGGAACAATTCCGCAACTATACCCAGGCCGATGGGCTTCAGGATAACGAATTCAACACAGCATCGTTCTTTAAATCGGCTTCGGGCGAGTTGCTGTTCGGCGGTGTAAATGGCCTGAATACCTTCCGACCGTCGGAACTGGCCAAAGTCGATCAAATGCCGCCAATGGTGAACATTTTAGGACTACGAATCAATAATAAACCCGTTGAGGTAAGGGGACTTGACGATGTGCTTTCCAAGGGACTCGAATACACGAAGCAACTTAATTTACGGCACGACCAGAACCTGCTCACCTTTGAGTTTGGGGTTATGGATTATACCAACTCCGCCAATAATCGTTATCGCTACCAACTGAAGGGTATCGACGACGACTGGGTAGAAGCCGGAACCAATCGTTTTGCCAATTATGCCCAACTACCCGATGGCAACTACCGGCTACAAATGATGGGATCGGTCGATGGCGAACACTGGAGTAAACCGCTGGAGTTATCCATTCGAATACAACCCCCATTCTACCGTACGTGGTGGGCCTATCTGATTTATCTCACAGCCCTGGGACTACTTATCTGGCAGTTGAACCGGTTTCAGACCCAACGGTTGCTGCTTCAGCAGCAAGTTGCTTTCGAACACAAAGAAGCCGGTCGGTTAGCGGAGCTGGATGCCTTGAAAACCCGCTTTTTCACGAACCTGTCGCATGAATTCAGAACCCCTCTTACCCTGCTGCTCGGCCCACTCAACGACCTTCGGCAACAACACCCCGCCAATACGCTCTATCAGGTCATGTACCGCAATGCCACCCGCCTGCAAACGTTGATCGGCCAATTGCTCGATCTGGCCAAGCTGGATGCGGGACAATTACAACTGGATCTGAAACCCGGCAATCTGTCCGACGAATTTCGGATCTGGGTGGCCTCGTTCGAGTCGCTGGCCCAAAGTCGGCATATTAAGCTATCCCTAACCCAAAATCAGTTCCAGCAATGGATGGAATACGATTCGGATAAGCTCGAAAAGATCGTAACAAATCTGGTATCGAATGCCCTGAAGTTTACCCCCGCCAAAGGAACCGTACAGCTAACCGTCATCTATCATTCGCCGGAACCAGGAATAACGCTGCAAATCAATGATAGCGGTGTTGGTATTCCTCCTGAAAAACTAAACCGAATTTTCGACCGGTTCTATCAGGTCGACGACAGCCAGCAACGAGGTTATGAAGGCACAGGCATTGGTTTAGCCCTGGTGAAAGAACTGGTTACGAGCATGAACGGCCAGATTCGTGTCAGTAGCGAGCCGCATCAGGGAACTACCTTCAGTATCGACTTGCCGCTGGTGCCAATTGCGGCTCCGGTTCTACCCCGTAAGGAATCCGATGCGATACCCGTTGCTATGCTCAATCAGAAAGCCATTCAGCCAGAAGAGCCTCTGACTGTTGCCGACGAAACCTCCATCAAAAAAACAGTGCTAATTATTGAAGATAACGATGACCTGCGGATGTATATCCGGCATGTGCTCGAACCTGCTTATCTGATTGCCGAAGCCATAGACGGACAGGACGGTTTGCAGATAGCACTCAGCACCCTGCCCGATCTGGTCATTTGCGATCTGATGATGCCACGTCTGGATGGATTTGGCTTCTGTAGGCAACTCAAAACTCAGGAAGCAACCAGCCACATTCCGGTGGTGATGCTTACGGCCAAAGCCGATATGGAAAGCCGGATCGAAGGATTAACCATTGGCGCCGACGACTATCTGACCAAACCCTTCGACCGGCAGGAGCTATTGCTTCGGGTTCGGAACCTGCTTCAGCAACACGAACGATTGTTTCAGTGGTTTGCCCTCAACCAACAACAGCCGAAACCTGACATAATTGTTCCACCCGCCCTTACGGCCGAACAACAGTTTCTGGATCGATTGTCGAATGTAGTTCGGCACCATCTGAACGACCCGGAGTTCAGTGTCGAAGCACTGGCCGAGGCTGTTAACCTGAGTCGTGTGCAATTGCACCGAAAGCTAAAGGCACTGACCAATACTACGGCTACCGTTTATATCCGCGACCTTCGACTTGGCGAAGCAGCCACACTGCTTATGGCCCAAACCGAGAGTGTAACCCAGATAGCCTACGCCGTTGGCTTCGATAACCTGTCTTATTTTGCCAAGGTCTTTCAGGAAAAATATGGTGTTCTGCCGTCGCAATACGCTAAACGCCCCCAGTCGGAGTCGCAGGATCAGAACCACATTTAGCCTATCATTCGACATGAGCGGCTGAGCACATTCCCCGAAAATCCATTTTTTTCATAGTGTGTAACATGAGTGGTAACGAATGTAACGAGAGTGTTAGCAGCTTTATCGATTGACAGAGTACTTGCAGGTTATTGATTTAGCCTTATTGAGGCCCATTTTTTCGATTTGGAGTATCGCTCATACGTATGAAAAAACCGAAACGTCACCGCCAACCGCCAGCCTATCCATTACCACCCGGCAGCGAGGCAAACAACTTTGAACAACTCTATCGCCAATATGTCCATAAGGTATTCCGAACCTGTATGACGTTAACCAACAACAGTGCTTCGGCTCAGGATTATACACAGGATATTTTTCTGAAAGTCTTTGACAAGCTCGATTCCTTTCAAAACCGCTCTTCCCTGTCGACCTGGTTATATGCGGTTTCCTACAACCATTGTCTGACTCAGCTAAAAAAAGAAAGCAGGAAGAAAATGGAGCCAATTGCCGATCTACCGTTTGCGGAGTCGTTGGCAGACGATTGGCCACCCGACATTGCAGAAGAGCGTCGTCAGGCTCAGGAAACATCACTACGGGAACTACCGCCGGAGGAGTTAACGCTACTTCGGCTTAAATACGAGGACGGGCTATCGATTCGGGCCCTAAGCCAGCAGTACAATCTCTCTGAAAGTGCCGTAAAAATGCGGCTGAAACGTACCCGCGACCGGCTCCAGGCCAGTGTTCACCGACGATTGAGCACCTGATTCCAGTTTATTAGCACGATTGTCTGATAACGAAATTCCTAAAACGCTTAGTTACGAATACCCAAAAACTTCCTCTTTTTATGAATCGATACGTTTACCTCGTCTTACTCTTTCTGGGTTTTGGCGTTAGCCACTCACTCTTTGCGACGAATAAGTTCTGGACAGGGACAACCAATAACGACTGGAATACGGCCAATAACTGGAACCCTTCTGGAGTACCTACTGCTTCAGACAATGTATATATTAACGGTGGAACAGGCAATCCTGTTATCGGGTCAGGAACAACTGCCACTATCATTAGTATACAGATAGACAACAAAACACTGACCATAAATAGTGGAGGCCAATTGAATGTTAGAGGTGATGGCACCTTATATAAATATGTCGATCTCTACCCAAATTCAATCCTAATTAATTATGGAACCCTTGCCATGGAAACGGCTGCCGGTGGACCGGTTGCGGGCGTTTTTGGATCTGGAAATTACTATTCTCTTGTGCAAAACTATGGTACCATCCGTGTTAATTCTTCCTACAGCACTGCCGTCGAATTGGGTGGAAATGTTGGCCAATCACCGACGAGCGCCATAATAAATAACTATGCCTGTGGGCAGTTTATTATCGTTAACGGAAATCTCATTGGCTATGATAATATTGGATCCATCACAAATAGTGGGTTACTCCAGGTTCAGGGTTCCATCTATGGTGTAAACTCCTTTACCAATAATGGGGTGTTAAAGTATGGATCTAATTATGTTTCGATCACTAGTAATAATGGCTCTGTAATCGTCAACGATAATCCAACCAACAGCACGATCTTTACCTACACAGGTACGTTTTTGGGTACTGTAAACGGGATCTATACCAACTCTGCAGCCACTACATCAGCCGGTACGTTTACAGCCCCGAATACATTCGTGCCATCGGGTTTATCCTCCGGCGCCCAAACACTTTATGCGAAAATAACACCATCGGGAGGGGGCTGTACCTACATTGTACCCTTTACGTATACGTATACCCCTCCACCAGTCTTTTCTACCAATCCGGCCAGCAAAAGTGTTTGTAGCGGAAGCGGTACTACGTTTACGGTAGCCGCATCAGGGGCCAATTCCTACCAGTGGCAGGTCAATACGGGAGGAGGTTTTAACAATATCAGCAATACGACTCCGTACTCGGGCGCTACCGGAACTACCTTAACGATCAGCAACGTAGCCGGACTCGATGGGTACCAGTATCGCTGCGTTGCCACGGGCGATGGTGGGAATACCAATTCCGGCTCGGCGACATTAACGGTAAATCCACTGCCAACAGCCAACATTCTGACGCCCGCCAGTACATCCATTACCTGTAGTACGCCTACCCTTAGCCTGACGGCCACCGGCGGCAGCACCTACCGCTGGGATAACAACTCGACCAATGCCATTCGGTCGGTTTCTTCCAGTGGTACTTACTCCGTAACGGTCACCTCAGCCAGCGGCTGCACGGCGGTCGATTCGCAGGTCATTGGCGTCAACACCACTCCGCCTACGGCCAGCGTTCTGGCCCCCGCCAGCACCACCATTACCTGTAGTACGCCCAACCTCAGCCTGACAGCGACTGGTGGCGGCACTTACCGATGGGATGACAACTCGACCAATGCCATTCGGTCGGTTTCTTCCAGTGGTACTTACTCCGTTACCGTTACCGGAACCAACGGCTGTACGGCCGTGGCCTCCAGGAGTATAAGCGCCAATACGACGACACCAACCGTCAGCATTACAGCCGGAAACGGAGGGGCGCTAACCTGTAATGTCAGCGTTATAGGTCTTACGGCTTCGGGAGGCACATCCTATCGGTGGGACAATAATCAAACCACTGATACCCGTAATGTCAACGCAGCCGGTGTTTATTCGGTAACGGTTACGGCAGATAATGGCTGTACCGCAACCAGCAGTTTTACCGTTACGTCCGACACAACTCCGCCAACGCCAACACTGTCGGCAAGCCCGTCGGCAACCTTAACCTGTAATCAGACAAGCCTGACGCTCACCGCAGGCGGAGGCCCCAGTTATCATTTTAGTGGCCCCGGAATTATAGGTATCAACTCGGCAGCAGGCACCGCGACCCTAAATACCGCCGGGGTTTACTCGGTAACGGTTACGGGGGCGAATGGCTGTACGGCCACGACAAATACGACCATTTATAGTAATACGGCAGTCGTAAGCGTTACTAATCCACTTATCACTACGGCTACAGTTGGCACAGCTTTCAGCCAAACCTTCACCACCAGCAGTGGAACAGCTCCCCTGAGCTTCAGTATTGCGAGTGGCAGTCTACCTACTGGCTTAAATCTGGCCACAACAGGAGTTTTATCAGGCATTCCGACCCAAAGCGGTAGTTTCTCCATTACGGTGCGGGCTACGGATGCCAATGGCTGTTCGGCCATTGGAGCCACGTATAGTCTGCTGGTTAGTACAACCGCCACCGTAACAACAGCGCCCCCCAGTAGCATTCTGGGTACGAGTGCTACGCTGGGCGGCAACGTCACCGCCGATGGCGGGGCCTCCGTCACGGATCGGGGGGTGGTCTATATGACGGGCAACGGTACACCCACTACCAGCAATACTAAAGTAACAATGAGCTCAGGAACGGGAAGTTTCTCTCAGACGGTAAGCAATCTGTCGGGAGGTACGACCTACTCGGTACGCGCTTATGCCATTAACGTAGCCGGTACCAGCTATGGCGCCGTGCAAAGTTTCTCAACGACGAGCGCTCCATCAGCCCCTGTCGTGATTACTCCGGCAAATGGTAGTCTACTGAGTAACAACAAGCCACCCTATACGGGAACAGCGGCTCCTAATAGTAGTGTAACGGTATTTGTTGACGGAAGTAATCTTGGCCAGATTAACACCGATGTCAGCGGAAACTGGAGTTATACACCATCGGCACCATTGACCGATGGCCCACACCAGGTATATGCCATTGCTACGTTCAACGGTCTCGATAGCCCCAACAGCAACACCAACAACTTTACGATTGACACAACCCCTCCGGCATCTCCAGTGGTTACGACACCAGCTAATGGTCAAATAACCAGCGACAACACTCCTACGTATACCGGTACGGCTGAGTCCAACAGTACAGTGACGGTATATGTGGATAACTCGGCCATTGGTACCGCCCCGGCCGATGCGAGCGGCAACTGGAGTTTTACTCCCACTACTCCGCTACCAGATGGTTCACACTCCGTAAGAGCCACGGCAGCAGATCTGGCTGGCAATACCAGCCCTAATAGTAATACCAATACGTTTACGATCGACACCGTTGTGCCTACGGTGAGCCTCAGCAGCACCGCTCCCGACCCAACCAATACCAGCCCGATTCCGCTTACAATTATTTTTTCGGAATCGGTAACAGGTTTCCTGGCAGGCGATATTGCGGTAACGAACGGCACCTTGAGTGATTTCACTGGTTCTGGATCTCAGTATACTGTCAACATAGTGCCTGTATCAGCAGGGGTTGTTTCGGCTAGTGTTGCTTCTGGTGTTGCTCAGGATATGGCGGGCAACGGTAACAGCGCGTCGAATCTATTTTCGATCCAATACAACCCATTGCCTACTATCAGCGATTTTCTGGCCGATCCCGATCCAGTTTGTGCGGGCAATCAGGTCACCTTCTCGGCTAGCTTAGGTAATTTGACGGGTTCCTATGCCTACACACTTACCAATGGCACCAGCACAACCACTGGTAACAGCAGCAATGCAAACTTTAGTCAACTAATTACCACTACAACATCGGGCATTCAGGCTTTTTCACTCACAGTGAGTAGTAATGGTCAATCGGCTACCGAAGTCTATGAATTAACGGTTAGTGAATTGCCAGCGGCAACGCTAACGGCCAGTAATGGCGGAGTACTTACTTGTGCTCAAACCAGTTTGACGCTAACGGCTACCGGCGGAGATGATTTTGTGTTTAGTGGACCCGGCATTCTCAGTCAGGACCCCGAAGGCGGAATTGCGGTCATCAATGCCTCGGGCGTTTACTCAGTAACGGTAACGAATACCGAAACGGGCTGTTTCAGTACAACCTCAACAACCGTAACCAGCGACACGGCAACGCCATCGCTCAGCATCACCCCAACCTCCACCACCCTGACCTGCGCCAACCCATCGGCAACCCTGACGGCCAACGGCACTGGTTCAGTCTTGTGGTCAACCGGTGAAACCACATCCGCCATCACCGTCTCGGCAGCGGGCACTTATTCGGTTACCCTCACAAGTGGCAGCGGTTGTACCGCCACAGCCAGTGCCAGTGTGCAGGCTGATCAGACACCCCCATCGGTGAGCATTACCCCAACCTCCACCACCCTGACCTGCGCTAATCCATCGGCTACACTAACGGCTAACGGAACCGGTTCAGTGCTGTGGAGCACCGGTGAAACCACTTCGGCCATCACCGTCTCCGAAGCGGGCACCTACTCGGTTACCCTCACAAGTGGCAGCGGTTGTACCGCCACAGCTTCGGCATCGGTGCAGGCCGACCAGACGGCTCCATCGGTGAGCATTACCCCAATCTCCACCACCCTGACGTGTGCCAACCCATCGGCTACCCTGACGGCTAACGGCACGGGTTCGGTCTTGTGGTCAACGGGTGAAACCACCTCGGCCATCACCGTCTCCGAAGCGGGCACCTACTCGGTCACCCTGACTTCGGGCAGCGGCTGTACTGCAACGGCCAACGCCAGTGTGCAGGCTGACCAGACAGCCCCATCGGTGAGCATTACACCCACAAGCACCACGCTCACTTGCGCCAATCCGTCAGCCACCCTGACGGCCAACGGAACCGGTTCGGTCTTGTGGTCAACCGGCGAAACCACCTCGGCCATCACCGTCTCCGAAGCGGGCACCTACTCGGTCACCCTGACTTCGGGCAGCGGCTGTACTGCAACGGCCAACGCCAGTGTGCAGGCTGACCAGACAGCCCCATCGGTGAGCATTACACCCACAAGCACCACGCTCACTTGCGCCAATCCGTCAGCCACCCTGACGGCCAACGGAACCGGTTCGGTCTTGTGGTCAACCGGCGAAACCACATCCGCTATCACTGTCTCCGAAGCGGGTACCTACTCGGTCACCCTCACAAGTGGCAGCGGTTGCACCGCAACGGCCAGTGCCAGTGTGCAGGCTGATCAAACTGCCCCATCGGTGAGCATTACCCCAACCTCCACCACCCTGACCTGCGCCAACCCATCGGCTACCCTGACGGCCAACGGCACCGGTTCAGTCTTGTGGTCAACCGGTGAAACCACCTCCGCCATCACCGTCTCGGCAGCTGCCACTTATTCGGTTACCCTCACAAGTGGCAGCGGTTGTACCGCCACAGCTTCGGCATCGGTGCAGGCCGACCAGGCAACGCCATCGCTCAGCATCACCCCAACCTCCACCACCCTGACCTGCGCCAACCCATCGGCTACCCTGACGGCTAACGGAACCGGTTCGGTGCTGTGGTCAACGGGCGAAACCACCTCCGCCATCACTGTCTCCGAAGCGGGCACCTACTCGGTCACCCTCACAAGTGGCAGTGGTTGTACCGCAACGGCTAGTGCCAGCGTGCAGGCTGATCAGACGGCACCAACCGTCAGCATTACGCCTTCGTCCACCACGCTCACTTGTGCCAACCTATCGGCAACGCTGACGGCTAACGGAACCGGTTCGGTCTTGTGGTCAACGGGTGAAACCACCTCGGCCATCACCGTCTCCGAAGCGGGCACCTACTCGGTCACCTTAACCAGTGGCAGTGGTTGCACCGCCACGGCTTCGGCATCGGTGCAGGCTGACCAGACGGCACCAACCGTCAGCATTACCCCAACCTCGACTACGCTCACTTGCGCTAACCCATCGGCAACGCTGACGGCCAACGGCACCGGTTCAGTGCTCTGGAGCACCGGTGAAACCACATCCGCCATCACTGTATCGGCAGCGGGCACCTACTCAGTGACCCTCACAAGTGGCAGCGGCTGTACTGCAACGGCCAACGCCAGTGTGCAGGCCGACCAGACGGCTCCAACCGTCAGCATTACCCCAACCTCCACCACCCTGACGTGTGCCAACCCATCGGCAACGCTGACGGCCAATGGCACCGGTTCGGTATTGTGGTCAACCGGTGAAACCACATCCGCTATCACCGTCTCGGCAGCAGGCACCTACTCGGTGACCCTGACTTCGGGCAGCGGCTGTACTGCAACGGCTTCGGCTAGTGTGCAGGCTGACCAGACAGCCCCATCGGTGAGCATTACGCCCACAAGCACCACCCTGACGTGTGCCAACCCATCGGCTACCCTGACGGCTAACGGCACGGGTTCGGTCTTGTGGTCAACCGGTGAAACCACCTCGGCCATCACCGTCTCCGAAGCGGGTACCTACTCGGTCACCCTCACAAGTGGCAGCGGCTGTACCGCCACGGCCAGTGCCAGTGTGCAGGCTGACCAGACAGCCCCATCGGTGAGCATTACACCCACAAGTACCACCCTGACGTGTGCCAACCCATCGGCTACCCTGACGGCTAATGGAACCGGATCAGTGCTGTGGAGCACTGGTGAAACCACCTCTGCCATCACTGTCTCCGAAGCGGGCACCTACTCGGTCACCCTGACTTCGGGCAGTGGTTGTACCGCCACGGCCAACGCCAGTGTGCAGGCTGACCAGACGGCACCAACCGTCAGCATTACGCCTTCGTCCACTACGCTCACTTGCGCCAACCCATCAGCCACCCTGACGGCCAATGGCACCGGTTCGGTCTTGTGGAGCACCGGTGAAACCACATCCGCTATCACCGTCTCGGCAGCAGGCACCTACTCGGTGACCCTGACTTCGGGCAGCGGCTGTACTGCAACGGCCAACGCCAGTGTGCAGGCTGACCAAACTGCCCCATCGGTGAGCATTACACCCACAAGCACCACGCTCACTTGTGCCAATCCATCAGCTACCCTGACGGCCAATGGCACTGGTTCGGTCTTGTGGTCAACCGGCGAAACCACATCCGCCATCACCGTCTCCGAAGCGGGTACCTACTCGGTCACTCTGACTTCGGGCAGCGGTTGCACCGCCACGGCCAACGCCAGTGTGCAGGCCGACCAGACGGCCCCATCGGTGAGCATTACCCCAACCTCCACCACCCTGACCTGCGCTAATCCATCGGCTACCCTGACGGCTAATGGCACAGGTTCAGTGCTGTGGAGCACCGGTGAAACCACATCCGCCATCACCGTCTCAGCAGCGGGCACCTACTCGGTAACCCTGACTTCGGGCAGCGGCTGTACTGCAACGGCTTCGGCTAGTGTTGAAGAGCTAACTGGCCAAACTATAGCCTTTACGCAACAGCCAGCTTCGACCTCATCAGTCACCGTGGGCGACAATGTCTCGGTTTATAGCTCAGTCTCTGGGCAAGCCCTTTCATTCCAATGGTACAAAGACAATTTCGCGAACCCTGTCGCAAGTCAAACAACGGCAACGCTCACGCTGACCAATGTGCAACTCACCGATGCTGGTTCCTATTCGCTGGTGGTAACCGGGGCTTGTAACAGCCTGACCTCAACGGCCTTCAACCTTAGCGTCGACCCTGTTGTTAGTGCGCCATTTGCTATCACCAGCGTAACACTATTTAATTGTACGCCTATTGATGCCTACAAACGAGTCATCAGTTTCCAGCCAAACTATACCGGACTGACTGGCCAGCCGATCTCGTTCTCGGTCGTCAATGAGATGGTGCCCACAACAGCCTCAGGCCCTTATACCTTGCAGATGTATACCGACAACCCGGTCATCGTGCTCAATGCCATCCAGCAAGGAACACCACAACCGGCCGTATACAGTTTCAATTGGCAGGAAGCCTGTCAGACTATTGGCAGCAACAATACTCCACCAACATTGGTTAGTTCACCAGCCAATCAAACCCTGACCGAAAATCAGGCCTTTAGTCTCAATTTAGGAGGAGTATTTACTGACAATGAGACACCTAACAGCCTCATACTGTCGGCTACTGGCTTGCCCAATGGATTGACGCTGAACGGTGTTATTCTTTCAGGAAGCTCGTCTCAGATCGGGACTACTACTGTCACGCTGACAGCCACCGACCCCAGCGGGCTCACGGCCAATACCAGCTTTATGATTACGGTTGTGGAAGCTCCCCAGGGCAATACCCCCCCTACGGTAGTTAACACACCCACTAATCAGACCGCTACGCAGGGTCAACCGTTCAGCCTCAATCTGGATGGTGTATTTACTGACAACGAGACGCCCAATAGCCTCACGCTGTCGGCCGCAGGACTGCCCAATGGATTGAATCTGATTGGTACGGTTCTCTCGGGTACACCTTCGCAAACGGGTACATCTACGGTGACCCTAACCGCTACCGATCCGGGTAATCTGTCGACCAGTACCCACTTTATGATTACGGTTAGCAGTGGTGAAACACCGGGCAACTTTGCCATACAGAGTGTAACGACCATCAACTGTACGCCCATCAGCGACAATCGCTTCGATATCAGTTTCCAGCCGAACTATTCGGGCCTGAATGGACAACCGATCACCTTCGGGGTCTATAATGAACTAATACCGACTACGAAGGAAGGGCCCTATTCGCTGCAGCTATACCCCGACAATCCGGTTGTTCTGTTGCAGGCGACTCAGCAAGGCAGCGAAGGCATGGCCACGTTCAGCTACAACTGGCTGGAAGCTTGTCAGGCCAACCCACCGGCCAACACCGCTCCGTGGCTGCTTACACCGGTAGCCAACCAAACGGCTACCTCTGGTCAGTTCTTTAGTCTGAATCTGGCGGGTACGTTTACGGATGGAGAAACCCCAAACAGTCTGGCACTGACAGCCAGCGGCTTACCGGGTGGATTCGCGATCAATGGTACCACGCTTTCGGGCACGACCAGCCAAACCGGCACCTTTGCGGTAACACTGACGGCTACCGATCCGGGTAATCTGTCGACCAGCACCAATTTCGAGATCGTTGTTAGCCCGGCCAGTTCGCAAACCACTACACCGGGTAACTTTGCCATCACCGGAGTTTCGACAGTGAGTTGCGAGGTAGTAAGCGCTGGAGAGCGTCGGGTGAGTTTCACCCCACAATATGACGGCGTGACGGGCCAGACGATTAGTTTCAGGGTGGTCAATGAAATGGTGCCCACTACGGCGGCTGGACCATATACATTAAATCTGTATACAGATAACCCGACGATTACACTAAAAGCCACCCAGCAAGGCACAGCAGGTGAAGCCAGTTACAGCTACAACTGGCTGGCAGCCTGTAACACACCCGGTCGGGTTGGTGCACCGGAACTTCGTCCGGTTGAGGTAGTGATACTGGGCAACCCGGTAGTGGGCGAGGTACTTCAGGTAGAAGTGCGGGGTAGCCAGGGCCAGCAGGTGCATTTGCAGGTAGTCGACCAGCAGGGTAACCGGGTCAGCGATGTCAATCGTAATCTGGAAAGTAGTCAGGAGAAACTTCAACTGAAACTAGGCGCTACCGGGGGTGTGTATTTGTTGCAGGTGGAGAGTGAATCCCATCGACAAACGATCAAGATCGTCAAGCAATAGCTTACGCCGTGAATACTGGTTTATGAAAAAAGGCTGTCAGGATTCCTGGCAGCCTTTTTAATCTATTAAGTGTAAAAATCAGTTAGTTCTCAACAGTCCTACATATTGGCTTATGATAGACCGGAAAGTTGCAGGAATTGGCAATAAAACACAGTTGGTGAGCCCGATGATGAAGCCCATTCGCCGTTTCAATCATCGACTCATCGGCAACAACCACATTCGGGAACAAGGTTACTTCACTGAAATGTCCACTTCCATCGGCGGTTTCGAGCATTGTGCCGGTAGCCTCATCGGTATAGTCAACCACAACGACACCAGCCTCAGCGCATAGATGCAAATACCAAAGCATATGACAGGACGATAACGAAGCCACCAGTAGTTCTTCGGGATTATAGCGCATTTTGTTTCCCCGAAACGAGGGGTCCGACGAAGCCGGAATTGGGGGTTTAGTACCGGCCATAATAACATGATCGCGCTCATACGAACGATATGAACGGGTGCCTTCTCCTGTATTGCCAGTCCACCTGGTTGTTAGTGTATAAGTATGTTGCTTAGACATGATCATAACGGGTCATTAACTACATTGTCGCCATAAGTGCTTCAGCGTCTATGGGTCCGTAAAATAGCACCCAGGTAGCGAAATCCTCCGTAAAATCTTCGAAACGATATTCTACTCCGGCTGGCACAACCAGTAGATCACCCGGTTTAAAGAGCATTTTGGTTCCTGCATAATTGAATAAACCATGCCCCCGACGTAATGGCATAGCTTTCATCGCGGTCGTAAACAAACAAACAATAAAAAGCGGCCTGCTTTCAGGGCAGGCCGCGAGAAGGTGCGGATAGAAACTAATTTCGATATGCAAACTTACCACGGCTTCGTATGGTCAGGCAATCGGAAAAAGCAGGTAACTAGGCGGGGAAGTTCCGGTATTAAATCCGGTGATTTCCCCGTTGTTGCACAATTCTGTAGCGATCATCTTTGCATCAGTCAAAATAATCGTATTTTTCAAAAGTTTTAACCGAAATCCTAACCATGGCAGGCCCAATAAAAGTCAGAAGCACAATCGACGGTTGTAACGTTGATGGTTCTAATTTGTTACCCTCATTTAGAGAAGAGATTATCGATCAGGCAACCATCAGAAAATGGATAACTGATAATTATGCAACGCTTGTGCACGGCCTTGAACAATCTGGGGCAGTTGGTGAATTCGAATTTAAACATGCCTCTAATTTCCATCGTCTGCAAATTCTCCGATTATTAGCAATTGGCGCAGAATTTATTCGGGTATATCCGGCGCTCCAAGACGACGGCACGCACATTTTTTTGATAGTAGGTACTAATGCTGATGGTAAAGTTTTATTACCTACTGAAGGAGATGGCGTAATCAGGCATGGTGTTGAATTAGAATGTTGTGGCAGGCCACCCGGTACAAAGCTCGGGGAACCTCAACCTCCTCTCGATCGTAAGTTCGATAATGACCCCTTTCTTCCTGCTCCCTATAAACCAACAACTTAATCATTTACACAAATGGGGTGGTGGGTAGCCAATACTATATTTCAGCTACTGTGCTTGGTGTCCTGGTACGTAAATCGTAAAAATTTACCACCACAATCCCTATTTATAGCTATCATGGTTTTGATAACCTTTATTATTGAGACCATGGCAACCTATTATGGTTATATTCTTGACTATGAAAACAATCTTTTTTTCTTCCATTTTTTAACACCGCTTCAATATACGTTTCTAAGCCTTCCCTATTATCAACTATTACCCAGGCCTTATCTTAAGCTAGGTATACTTTTCTCCATTCTATCCATTTTTATATTAGCTTTTCTTTTAGGCACATTTGTTCAAACACTTCAGTTTTATAATACGCATATACAATTAGTATCGTTTTTCCTCCTCGCTCTATGGTCTAGCCTTTATCTGTGGTATTTCATAGCCAGCAACTATTCCTCTTTTCTAATAAAAGACACCATGGCTTTAATAAGCATTAGCTTAATTTTTTACGCTTCTATAAATTTTGTAGCTACTGGCATGTTAAATTATTTAATACTACACAAAAATAAATGGACCCTGGTTTTATATGACTTCACAACGATTATTGCGTTTGCTTTCTACTGTTTGCTTGCATTCTCTTTTTCTTCGCAAAAGTTATTTAATAAATATTCGATTACAGAAAACTGATGGGCGAGGCAGATGAGGTTATCATTGTTATTATTTTATCAACAGTACTTTTTTTATTCTTAGTTATTTTCATTGGAGCTCTTTTCTGGAACTCTCAAAAACGGCAAATGCATTATTTCAAGGAAAAAGCTGCGCTTAAAGCTCAATACGAACAGGAAATATTAACCTCGCAGATTGAAGTTCAGAATGCTACTCTACAACATATCAGCCAGGAGTTACACGACAACATTGGCCAGTTGCTATCGGTAGCACGAATAAACCTGAACATAGTGGAAGAAGCGGGGACCGACAACGAAAACCGTGAATTTATTCAACAGGCTAACGAACTGGTGGCCCAATCGATCAGTGATTTACGCGCACTAACCAAAAGCCTGGATGGCGATTTTGTGCAGGACTTCGGGCTAAAGGAAAGTATTGCTCAGGAACTGCAACGAATTCGGCAAACCCGCAGATTCGGAACCGAACTGCAAATAAGTGGTACGGTATATTCTCTCGGTTTTCAGCGCGAAATTGTATTATTCCGTATTGCACAGGAAATCCTTAACAATGCCATAAAACATTCTGAAGCCAGCCAGTTAACCGTTCAACTACAGTTTTCGCCCGAACAACTGACCCTATCTATACTCGACAACGGAAAAGGATTTGATTATCAAACTATTAGCCAAAATAGCATGAGCCAGTCGGGAGCCGGACTACGTAATATAAAACGCAGGATAACGCTTATTGGCGGAACATGCGAAATTTTTTCGTCGCCCGGAAATGGCACTCAACTAACGTTCCTTATTCCGAATCAATGATTATGAAATACACAATAGCCATCGTCGATGATCACCAATTAATAGCCAAGGCCATAACCAGTCTCATAAACCGTATGGACGATTACGAAGTAATTTATGAGGCAGAAAATGGTCTGGAACTAATCCGGCATTTCAATTTAAATATAATTCCAGATATAGTTCTGCTGGATGTTAACATGCCAAAAATGGATGGCTACGAAACATCACTGTGGCTAAAAAACAACTATCCGGAAGTTAAGGTATTGGTGCTCACCATGAACGATAAGGAAGAGGTCATTGTAAAGATGCTTCGCAATGGCGCCAGAGGTTATATTTTAAAAGATTGTAAACCTTCCGAATTAAAACAGGCATTAGATGCTATCGTAAAAAAAGGGTTCTATTATACAGAATATATTACCGACAAATTGATAAAAAGCCTGAACCCTGATCATATAATTGATCCGATTCAGGCACTGGGTTTAAATGAACGGGAACTGAACTTTATCCAACTGGCCTGTAGTGAGTTAACGTATGCAGAAATTGCGGACCAAATGTGTGTTAGCCCCCGAACAGTTGACGGTTACCGCGAAAGTCTGTTTCAGAAACTCAACGTTAAAAGCCGGGTAAGTCTGGCACTTCAGGCCATACGGCTGGGTATTGTGCCTATGTAAGACTACCCTTATTTTCCTTTGTCAATAGCCATACGAACGGCCAATCCGGTCAGGATACTGGCCATCAACTACCGCTGGAGCCGAATATAACCGGGACGAGTCTGAAACCAGCAATGTATCACCAGGTCGAATAATTTCCCAGCCCAGCAGTTCATAGGCTATCGGAATAGCCCTAAATACTGCTATCAGCCCAAAAGCCACCAAAAAGCCAGCCATCACCCCCAGCAGCAACGCCATTCCGACACAACGTCTCTGTGGGATAGAAATCAAGAGCCGCTGAAGCATAAAGGAACAAGTCACTGGCGGATACTATCAAGAAAATGCAGCATTAAGGTTTCTGTCCAGAAAAAGAACCATTTGCTCTTCGTCATAATAGGTATTTCCGTCTTTTATAGCCCTGGGTTCCAGCGAAAATGAACAGAATCCGATTGATTCGTAGAGCCGTTTCGCTACATGATTGGTCGCAATAACGGTCAGAACGATCTGCTCCAGATGGGGTAGTGAACGGGCTCGCCCGATTACTTCTTCTATGAGCCTGCGTCCGATTCCCTGACCACCATAGTCGGCAGCTACGTACATGGCAAACAGAAGTCCTTTGTGTCGTAGGCGCTCACGGTTTTGCCCCTCTCGGCGAAAACTCACAGAGCCCGCCAATTCACCCTGATCGGTAAGCGCACCAAGTGTAAAGCTATCGGGCTGGCCCGTAGTTGGAAACGATTCATAACGATGATCGGCCGGACTAATGCGAAAGCAATCAGGATGCGCGACAAAACCTTTTTGCATAAAAGCTCCGTAGCCATAATTTTCGGCTACTGTCAGTTCAACCAGTTTCACAACAGATAATCGGGTAACGGAATAGCCATATCGCCTTCTTTCGGGATCGGCGTTTCGCGCACCGTTTTCAGGGGAACAACGCCTGCCCAGGTCGGCAATTCTTCATCCTCAGGATCATCGTTCGGTCCTCCTGTACGCAATTTTGCCGATGCTTCGGCCAGTGAAAACGCCAGAACTGTGGTTTTACGCATTTCGCTGGCAGTGGTTGGGCGCAGATCGTCCCAACGGCCAGGAATCAGGTGATCGGTAATGAGCGCCAGTGCTTCCATCCGTTCATCCTCATCGGTAACCTTCTCGGCATTGGCAAAAACCACCACCGACCGATAGTTTACGGAATGATGAAACGCCGACTTGGCCAGTACCAGCCCATCGGCCAGCATAACCGTTATACAAACCGGTGCCCCGTTCTCGATAGTCCGAATAAAATGACTACCTACTGAGCCATGAATGTATAGCTTGTCGCCTTTGCGGGCATAGGCGGTCGGGATGGCCATCGGTTGCCCATCAACAACATAACTGACAGTACAAAATAGTGCTTCGTCTAAAATGGGGTGAATGGTCGCTTCGTCGTAATAAGCCCGTTTGGCTAAACGGCTGGGGGTTGTGCGTTCGGTTTGCATAAGATTGAGGATGTTAGCCTTTGGACGCTGGATAATTGATATTGGATATTTAGTGCTTAGCTTCATTATATAGCGTCCAGTATTCAACGTCTTGTCTCTTTTTTCAAACAAAAGTCGTTATTTGCTGGCCTATCTAAACCGTCCGGTTTTCATATTTCCACTAGTCCGGTTATGGTCCCATTTAAATCGCTGCTTTCGGTCGACAAAGAATCAGCAACTCCTATTTTCCTGCAAATCAGCGAGCAACTACACCTGTTGATCCGCGAAGGAATATTGCCCGCAGGCCAGCGTTTACCCGGCACACGCCAGCTTGCCAATCTGCTCGATCTGAACCGGCAAACCGTTGTGGCGGCCTACGACGAAGGGCTGGCGCAGGGCTGGCTCGAAAGTCGGGCAGGTAGCGGTACGTATGTAGCTGCTCATTTACCAGAAGTTAAACCACTGCCGCTGAGCCATCCGACAGACAACGAGTCTCCAAAAGCAACCGCAACTCAATTGCCCGGCTATTCGTTTGAATCCCTTCCATTTCTACACCGACCGGTATTGACCAATGCGGGCGGTTTGAAACTGGACGACGGCTTCCCCGATATTCGATTAGCGCCAATGGACGAACTTAGCCGGGCATACCGGTCTTATTTTCGCTGGGGAAATCCGCAGACGCATTTTGGCTATGGCGATACAAAGGGACATCCTCTTCTGCGCGAACAACTTTCTCTCTATTTGAACGAAACGCGCGGCCTGCGAACGACCATCGACAATATTCTGATTACCCGAGGGAGCATTATGGGACTATATCTCACCAGCCAGACGCTGCTTCGACCGGGCGATATAGTAATTACGGGCGAAACAAACTGGGCTGGAGCCATGATGAATTTCCAGAAAGCAGGTGCCCGGCTGTTAACCGTTCCCGTCGATCAATATGGGCTGGATGTGGATGCTCTGGCGCAATTGTGCCGCCAGGAAAGTCGCATTCGCCTGGTTTTCGTAACGCCACACCACCACTATCCAACCACAGTTACCCTCCGCCCCGACCGCCGAATCCGGCTTCTACAACTCGCCGAACACTATGGCTTTGTGGTTCTGGAAGACGATTATGACTACGATTTTCATTACCTCAGCCGACCCATTCTGCCGCTAGCCAGTGCCGATCAGCATGGCATGGTGGTCTATGTTGGCTCACTGACCAAGTCCGTAGCTCCGGCATTTCGCATTGGTTATGTGGTAGCACCGAGCACGCTAATCGATGAACTGGCCCGGCTCCGGCGCATCATCGACCGGCAGGGCGATCCGATGCTTGAATTTGCGATTGGGCAATTGTTTAAAACCGGCGATTTAAAACGGCATTTTCGAAAAGCACTTCGGACGTATCAGGCCCGGCGCGATCGGTTTTGTGAACTGCTCACGGCAGAACTAGCCCATGCGATAGCGTTTGCCAAACCCGACGGCGGTATGGCCGTCTGGACACGCTTCGACTCAGGTATCGATATGGAACAATTAGCGGTTTGCGCAGGTCAGGCCGGTTTGTTTTTGTCGAGTGGTGTTTCGCATAACCCAGCCGGTCAACGGCTTAACGGTACGCGGCTTGGGTTTGCCTCAAGTACTGAAACGGAATTGGAACAGGGTGTAGCGATCCTGAAAACCGTTCTTGGCAAGCTTTAGTACTCGATTCCTTCTTCGTCGAGCAGTTGTTTGATGTTCAGGATGCAATCGTCTACTACCGTAATGTTTTCCGACCAATTGACAACATACCAGGTTGGGTCGTTTCGGTCGATCACGTACACTTTTTGCATGCCGGTAATAATCCAAAGCACTTTCTCTACGCCGAAATCAAGCAGTTTTGTGATTTCCGCATGATATACTCATCAGCTTTGTTCGGAAAATCCGACAAATCAGCTTTTATATCTACCTCTATGACAATCCGGGGGGCAATGTCGAAATATTTCCCTTTGAGTTTGCCCATTTTCTCTTTTTCCAGCAGCACAATGTCGTTCCCAAGGTTATCATTCAGCGCCAAATGCAAGCCGATCTCATTCGTTGCCAGCAGGTATTTTTGCCGGTTGATAATGGTATATAAGTAACCGTTTAAAAGTGATACTAAAACACTCTGAAAATCGGAACACGACCTAACTTCTTCGATTGTTTTCCTGCCTGTCAGTACATCCCGGTAGTTCCGGTAATACACAGGCTTACCTTGCCACATTTCATAGATGAGCGCAGGAGGAATACTGCCAGATGGGAGTCGGCGTGTCTGCCGTGGCGTTTTAGCGACGATATCAGCCATAGTGGTTTCTAAATTTATCACCCTAACAAGGTTACTAAAAAAAACAACAAAGGCGCAAGTTACTGGTTGGCTTTCCAGGCTTTGTAGGCATCTGGCATACAGACAGCGCAGGGGCGATAGCCAGCCGAAATTGCGTCTGTTTCGTCCCGAAAAAACACCCGATTCTCCGGCTTCATGCGCCTGCCGGTCCGACAATCCAGCCGACCATAGAGCTTGCCGGGGCGGTGGCCACCCAGCACTATATGGCCCGTTTGTATTTCGATAGCCAGCCTTCGCAATCGGGCAAAGGGCGTGGTGCCCAGATCGGTATGCCGGATCATGCGGCATCGTGAAAAATAAGCCCGACATTGATGCGTGTACCGGTCAAAACCTCACTGACGCCATGCCGCATCTGCATCCGGTAATAGCCGCGAGCGCCTTTGGCGGGCCGGTATTTGGTCGTAAACACAACTACCTGCCCTTGTTCGGGCTGGAGCACAATGGGTTTCGATTGCATCCGGGGCCGTTGCTCCAGCATCACAAACTCCCCACCGGTATAGTCCAGACCGGGTTGACTCAGGAACAGAACCGCCTGAAACGGGAAATACAGTTCGCCGTACATATCCTGATGCAGTGCATTCCAGTCGCCGGGACCATATTTCAGAATCAGGGGCGTTGGTTTAATTTGCCCGGCTTCGTGGCAAGTTGCCAGCCATTCGTTGAGGTTGGCAGGATAGCGCCGATCGATACCGAGTTTAGCGTTCCAGTCGTTGGCGACGGGAGCCAGTTGGGTAAACAAGTCATGCCGAAGCTGATCGACAACAGGCGGTAATGGATAGCTAAAATACTTGTATTCGCCACTGCCATAGCCATGCCGCTGCATCACGACCGTTTTGCGGTACAGGTCAGACGCAGCGAAAAGAGCGGCCAAACGTTCACATTCGTCCGAA
The DNA here is from genome assembly GCF_037201965.1 of Spirosoma sp. SC4-14. NCBI lineage: Bacteria > Pseudomonadati > Bacteroidota > Cytophagia > Cytophagales > Cytophagaceae > Spirosoma > Spirosoma sp. SC4-14. The sequence goes on from NZ_CP147518.1 coordinate 5,370,890, forward strand.
CTGAGTAGTGTTGGCAACACGGCAAAGCCGGTTTCTGAAAGAGTGTCTACTGTCATTGTCTACGTTGATAATTAGTGATTGAGTGAATTAGTGAATAACCAGTCGCTCACTCAATCACTCATTCACTAATTATTACCCGTGCGGCTTCCCAGCCCAGCATCGCCTGTTTGCGTTCGGCTCCCCAGCGATAGCCGCCAAAAAGCCCGGTTTTCTTTATGACCCGATGACAGGGAATCAGATACCCAATTGGGTTAGAACCAATTGCCGTTCCAACCGCCCGCGATGCTGTGGGTTGCCCAATGGCATCGGCAATCTGGTCGTAGCTGGCCAGCCGCCCTTCCGGTATTTTCAATAAAGCCTCCCACACTTTCAACTGAAACGCCGAGCCGCGCAGCAATACGGGCAAGGGTTTGGTGAAGACCGAATTGGATTCGCCCACAGCCGGAAATATCTGGTCGGCCAGTTCCTGAACGGCTTCAGGATCATGATTCAGTGAGGCTTCGGACCAGGCGGCTTTTAAGATTTCTTCTGGAACGCTGTGTTCGTTCAAAAAATGTAATAGCGCAATTTTACCGTTGATAGCTCCCAGTACATACGCGCCGAAAGGACTGTCGAACACACCGTAGACTAGCTGCAACCCCGAACCGGCCTGTTTGAACTGCCCCGGTGTGACGCCTTCGATCGTGACAAACAAATCGTGTAAACGCCCCGTACCCGACAAACCCGCTTCATAAGCGGCATCGGCCAGGGGTGCTCCCTGGCGAAGTTGAGTTTTAGCGTGTTCCAGGGTTAAGTACTGAGCGAACTTCTTGGGACTGACACCGGCCCATTCGGTAAACAGCCGTTGAAAGTGAAACTCACTCATATTGACCTCACTGGCCAGTTCACTCAGCGAAGGTTGCTCCTGAAACGTAGCGGTCAGGTGCTCGATGGCGCGGGCAATTTGCTGATAGGTGTAGGTGCTGTTGGTTGTCATTGTAGTTGTGTTTTTGACTCTACAAAAATCGCCCTAATTGCTCAGACCAGAAACCCGATTCTTGCGGAGTTTTTTATATGAGCATCACACTTCTGGATAGTTGAGCTTTTATCATCCAACTTTTACGTACTTTACCAATCAAACGTAATGCCTAAACCGCAGAGATCGTGAAGGTTATACGCAAATCACACAACGAACCCGCGCTTCGAGACCTTGCGTATGCCTTGTAAATTTAGAAAAACAAAACTACCCAGAATTCAATGGATAATCTATGGCAGTTTCTCGGTGAATGTGGCTTCGAAGATGAGCAGCAAATGGCTATTGTGCAGGAGTTCAGTCGCCGGGAGCTGAAAAAGGGAGAGCTTTTTGTGCAGATTGGTCGCGTTTGCGATCAGTTGGCGTTTGTGGAGCAGGGGTTATTTCAGTTTTTCACCGACCGCAATGGCGACGAGCTAACTACATATACGGCCAGACGGGGCGATTTTGTGGTTTCGCTGGGGAGTTTCCTGAAACAAAATCCTGCTCGCGAGTCCATCCGGGCGTTGACGGATAGTGTGCTTTGGGTAATCAACCGTCGGGCATTCAATCAATTGCGGCAAGGTATCCCGGCGTTTGAATCATTCTATACGGTTTTGCTCGAAGAACAGATCAATTGCATTGAAGAAAGCCGACATAACCTACTGACTCTCAATGCCGAACAACGCTACCAGAAACTAATAGACGAAGAACCGCATTTGTTGCAGGAAGTACCGCTTCAATATCTCGCTTCCATTTTAGGCGTTACACCCCGACATCTGAGTCGCATTCGGGGAAACATTCGCTAAAACCCGTTGCTTCCGAACGATTTAGACATTTGTCCAGGACTCTGGGCGGAGTGCTCAACCAATTTTGTATCGTCAAACAATTCACAAAAAGACGATATGAAACGATTCCTCCTGGCAAGTTTTCTTCTGCTCTGCAACATAGCCACCGCTCAGCGATTTTCTCACAACGAAATCACCATCAATGCATTTCGTAATCCATCCATTGGCCTTGAATACCGACGTAACCATGTTTCGGTACATGCGGGCTACTACATCACCGCGCTTACAGCGGGGGTTACCACGAAATTTGCCAAAACGGGGGTGACCTATTGGTTTCTAGCCGTTAACCGACGCGAAAATCCATCCTCCTTCTATGCATCGGCTTCGTACCTGCGTGGACTCAATCTCGAATATAAGGATCAAAACGCCTTTTCGGCAGAGGTTGGTTTTCGATGGATGGTCTGGCAAGGATTAAATATACGATTGGGCGTACTCGCTTTAGCGGCTGAAGGCAAAGAGGTTCGAATCAATCCTACACCCGGCATTAGCTATTCTTTTCACTGGTGATCAACTCATTTCCTAGGCAAATGAAATCCGCTACATTACCCTCGGCTAGTCAGATCGGTAACCTGCTTATCGCCGGGGTTAGCCTGGTCATCGTTCCGTATATGGCCTTAACGATGCTCTTCGACTATCCCAATATACTACGCTACGAACCCGGTATCATCCTAACCCGCTTTCACCAGGGAGGAAGTCTGTTAATTGGTGTATGGTGGTTCTTTGCCATTAGTGGTTTGGTTCTGCTGCAAGCTTATATACGCATCGGGCAGAGACTGGAACCCGAAGAACCTGATCTGCGGTGGGCAACAACACTGGGCGTGATTTCGGGGATCGTGCAAATCATTGGGTTGTTGCGCTGGCCGTTTGTGGTGCCGGTATTGGCAGCGCAGTATGTTCAGGCTACCGACCCAGCTACCCGGCAGGCTACTGTAGTTGTTTTTACGGTTATTCATCAGTACGGCGGAGTTGTGCTGGGGGAGCATCTGGGCCAATTACTGACCATTTCCTATACGGTATTGCTGTCAATGGCTTTACGTCGACTGACTTTATTTCCGCGCTGGATAAGTTACCTGGGCCTGACAACTTCGGCAATTTACCTGCTGGCGCAGGGCGATCTGTTTGCAACTGTTGTGCCTGGTTTTCCTGTCTGGGAGCAGGCTGGTTTAGTGGGTAGTACACTTTGGCTGATCTGGCTGTTGGTATTAGGCGTTCGGTTTCGATGTCTGGATAGGGTCGCCGTTCAGAAAGCCTAATTTACCTTCCAACGACGGGTAGAGCAGGTGATGTATTTTACTATTGAGAACTAAAAACTTTTTAGTAGGTTACATCGGTCATTAAACCAGATAGAACCTATGCCAGTTAACGCCAAACATTTAGCTACGTTTATTTTGGGAGCAGCCGCCGGAGTGGCCCTCAACAAATACGCACAAACCGAAGACGGTCAGAAGCTTATGACCGATCTGAAAGAAAAAGGTATGCAACTTAAGTCAGAAGCCGAAGGGGCTATCGATAACGCGCCGGAATATTTTGAGAAGCTAAAAACGCAGTTGGCCGACGTGCTGAAAGCTAATTTCCCCGACGCCGAAGCTACCATAAACGATGTGCTCGGAAAAAAACCGGACGCGCCAAGCCCAACCCCTGAAGGGTAGAGGTTAGCCGGAAAGCAGCGGTGCCACGGTTTGAAACCCTGGTAGGGTCAGCTTGCCGAACCTTAATCGTAAAAAACAACGCCGGACATTTTTGTCCGGCGTGTTTCGTTTTAGAGAAAGCTAAAAATTAAGTGTATTGGATTAAGCCAGATCAAAACGATCCAGATTCATCACTTTGGTCCAGGCAGCTACAAAGTCCTTGACAAACTTTGCCTGTGCATCCGAACTTGCATAAACTTCGGCCAGGGCGCGAAGTTCGGAATTCGAACCAAAAATAAGATCGGCACGGGTTCCGGTCCATTTCAGTTCGCCCGTTTTGCGGTCGCGGCCCTCAAACACTTCTTTATGATCGGCAACCGCTTTCCAGGCGGTACTCATATCGAGCAGGTTAACAAAGAAATCGTTGGTCAGCACGCCCGGTTGCGCGGTAAAAACACCGTGTTTAGAACCATCGTAATTGATATTCAGCATTCGCAGACCACCAATCAGAACCGTCAGCTCCGGTGCCGTCAGGGTTAGCAACTGCGCTTTGTCGATCAGCAGTTCTTCGGTCGAGATTGTGAATTTGGCTTTCAGGTAGTTGCGGAAACCATCGGCCAGCGGCTCCAGCACAGCCATCGATTCCACATCGGTTTGCTCCTGTGAGGCATCCATTCGGCCAGGGGTGAATGGAACCGTAATGTCGTGGCCTGCATCTTTCGCAGCTTTTTCGACGGCAGCACTACCCGCCAGCACAATCAGGTCGGCCAGCGACACTTTTTTGCCGTTCGTCTGCGTACTGTTAAATTCTTCCTGAATACTTTCGAGCGTACCCAGCACGTTGGCTAGTTGAGCAGGGTTATTCACCGCCCAGTCTTTTTGAGGAGCCAGCCGGATGCGGGCACCATTGGCACCACCCCGTTTGTCGGACCCCCGGAAGGTAGAAGCCGAAGCCCAGGCCGTTGACACTAGTTCCGACACGGTCAGTCCCGAAGCCAGAATGTTCGCTTTCAGGGCAGCAACATCGTTATCATCGATCAGCTCGTGATCAACAGCCGGAATTGGATCTTGCCAGATTAGCTCTTCCTGCGGTACGTCGGGACCCAGGTAACGGGCGCGGGGACCCATATCGCGGTGGGTTAGTTTGAACCAGGCACGGGCAAATGCATCGGCAAACGCGTCGGGGTTTTCGAGGAAACGTCTGGAGATTTTTTCATAAGCCGGATCAAATCGCAGGGCGAGGTCGGTGGTCAGCATCCGTGGCTCGTGGCTCTTCGACGGATCGTGCGCGTCGGGGATCGTACCGGCACCAGCGTTGTTTTTAGGTTTCCACTGATGAGCACCGGCCGGGCTTTTGGTCAGTTCCCAATCAAAGCCAAACAGGTTCTGGAAAAAGCCATGACCCCATTTTGTGGGCGTACTTGTCCAGGTAACTTCCAGACCACTGGTGATGGTGTCGCCCCCTTTACCGGTACCAAAGCTATTGCTCCAGCCTAATCCCTGTGCTTCAATATCGGCACCTTCAGGCTCAGGACCTACGTGCGATGCCGGTGCAGCACCGTGAGTCTTGCCGAACGTATGGCCTCCCGCAATGAGTGCAACGGTTTCTTCATCGTTCATCGCCATCCGTCCGAACGTATCCCGAATGTCTTTAGCGGCTTTAATAGGGTCAGGATTACCGTCGGGCCCTTCGGGGTTTACGTAGATCAGACCCATCTGTACGGCCGCAAGCGGGTTTTCCAGGTTCCGGGAGTGAATATCGCCGTCGGCATTATCGTCCGACACGAGCACACCATGATCTTCGACCACACCGTCGGAACCATGCGCATACCGGATGTCGCCCCCGAGCCAGGTTTTCTCAGCGCCCCAGTACACATCCTGTTCGGGTTCCCATACATCAGGACGGCCACCGGCAAACCCAAAGGTCTTGAAGCCCATCGACTCCAGCGCCACGTTGCCGGTCAGAATCATCAGGTCGGCCCAGGAGATTTTGCGGCCGTATTTCTGTTTAATTGGCCAGAGCAACCGGCGGGCCTTGTCGAGACTCACGTTGTCGGGCCAGCTATTGAGCGGAGCAAACCGCTGCTGACCGGCCCCGGCACCACCCCGGCCATCGCCCGTGCGGTAGGTACCGGCACTGTGCCACGCCATACGGATAAACAACGGTCCGTAATGTCCAAAATCGGCTGGCCACCAATCCTGCGAATCGGTCATCAGGGCATGAAGATCCTGCTTCACCGCTTCCAGATCAAGACTCTTAAATTCTTCGGCGTAGTTAAATTCTTCGCCCATTGGGTTCGACAGCGACGAGTTCTGACGAAGAATATTTACTTTCAATTGATTTGGCCACCAATCCTGGTTTTGTGTTCCGTTACCGGCTACACTAATTTTTTCAGCAGTTTTCATTGTCCCATTGTGAAATGGGCACTTGCTGATATCACCTGACATATTATCCATTTTGTTCTAAAGATTTGGTTTAAGCGCGAATGTGGTTTGTTTTGTTCTTTTCAATTTGTTTTACAAGACAATAGTAACAGGAAGCTACTTATCTATCAAATTGATTTAATTGATTATCGCATAGACAATATTTATATTGGTTTATGGTATTCTGTTTTACTGCATGGATAGAGTATCTGCAAATTGGCAGCGCAACCGTAAGCTATAAACCGTTCCTCATTTCTTTCCCTACCTGCTGAATCATACCGACCATAATCAGATATTGAGCGGCTGCGTAGGTTGTCATGACCAGCCAGGTAGAACCCGCAAACGGGCTCAGAAATTTATTGACAGCAATGGCTGAGTCGGATAGGATGAATAACAGCGCACCGGTTACAACCTGGTTATAGCCCGGCAATCCCTGCCGCTGGACGGCTAACAGGCCCATACCGTTCAGGCAAATGGCATAGACAACCACTGGCCACCACAAGGGTTCCAAAGCCGGATTCTCCACAAAAGCAGGGTGCAATAAAAGCAGAAAGATGACCAGATAGAGAACAAATGGAATAGCACTTCGCATAAGCCACCGACCTGTAATGGTCTGTCTGCCAGCCCGGATCGACTTCCAGAAAGCAATACTGTAGCAGAGTTGCATGATCAGAAAGGCCCCTAATCCTAACGCAAACAAATCGACTTCCCGAATCATCAGCAGGATGTCGCCCAGCATCGCGAACGCCATGCCCGCAAGCAACCAGCGAATGTAAGCGACGAAGCCAACCGCCTGACAGAACTGCCAGACATACAGCATCAGCAACGCCATAATCAGCGGTTTGCATCCATAGTGCAACACGCGCATATCGAAACCATCGCCAAGAATTTCGAGCAATGTAACGGCTACAAACGTCAGCGAAAACGTACGGGTGGGCTTGATATGCATGATGATTTTATGACTGGTTTAGGTACGTCAAATGTACTGGCAATTCCAGAAATACCTCACGCCATAAAAAACCATTTTATGTCTGGGTCGTTAATACAAGCATACTCAACAAAACAGAAACAACATGGACAAGGCACAGAAGTTTGAACTGATGAACAAAGTGGTTCGGGAACTGGAAGATCTGCAAAACAGCCAGACAGCCCTCATTACCAAAATCAGTCAGATCGAAGTGGATAATATGAATGGTCTGAACGATTCGAAGCTGGAGAAAAATCTTAGCGATATGCACTCGAAAATCGCCGAGAACGTTGATTCGATCAACGAAATTTTTTCATACTTCGAGAGTAAGCGCGATGCGTTTGGCGAGAAAAACAGTGCCGATATAGCAGCCGCCGAAGCGGCTGCTGCACTTAAATAGTACAACCGATATTACCATGCGACAAGCCGGACGTAGAATCCGGCTTGTCGCGTTTTTAATTGACAGGGCTAACGTCACTCTTTTTGCTCCATCAGGCGTTTCAGAGCTTTTTTGCCATCGTCGTTGCCGGGCCATAATACAACCGATTTTCGATACATAGCGATGGCTTCTTCCTTCCGGCCAGCCCCTTCCAGTGCAATAGCGTAACTGTCGTAGGTATTGCCACTTTTCGGGTAAAGAAGCGTATTGAGCTTGAACACTTCCAGCGTAAGTTCCTCATGACCGGGTAACGACGATTTCATCAGGTCGAAGCCAAGGCGGTTCATTTCCAGCTCATCAACATAATAATGGGCGGTATCGTCTTTCAATTCATTGAATTTGCTGATGGCATAATCGGGCCCTTTCTTTACCAATGCTTCGCCATATACCCGCACCAGCGATTGGCGAAACTGGATAGCTAATGGAGCCAGCCCATTCAGCAGATTGGATACCGAAACCATGACCTGAATTGGATTATTGTCGGTATTATCATAGAAAATGATAGTTTGATCGTTGGTCAGGTTACGATGCAGAAAGGTGGTTAAGCCCACAATATGTCCATCGTGAAAAACAAAGTTATTGACGGGTTCCGTTTTGCTGTGATAGACTGTCCAGCCTAATCCGTATGAGCGAGTACTCTCACCGGCCCGGTATGCTTTTCCATTGTTGAGTGTTACCGGCGAAAAAGCCAGTTGCATCAACTCCGGGCTCAGAAGCTTTCCGGCAGCTAAAGCCCGGTCGAAACGCCACAAATCCTGAATCGTACTCACCACATTACCGGGACCAGCCAATCCGCCCAGTTGGTAATAGGTGTAAAACTGGTTGTGATCCAGCGAATCAACATTGTGATAGGTCGTAAAGTAGAATGTCGGGCGGGTATAGCGAATGGTATTGGGCATCGTTGCCGTTCGAACATAGGTCTTTTTCATGCCAGCCGGAGTAAATACAGCTTTCTGCATATAGTCGGCAAACGGCATTCGGTCAATTTTTTCGACCAGCATCGCCAGCAGCATATAATTCATATTATTATACCGCCAGGCGTCACTGGGTTGACCAGCGAGTGCTTTTTTTTGTTCGATCAGATGCGCATAGACGGTTTGGGCGCTGATGAACTCATCAGGATGTGCTTTGATATAGTCATCTTCCTGCCGTTCCAGACTGGGCAGACCAGAGGTATGTGTCAATAGATGGCGGATATTGACGGACGAGTAGGGAAAATCGGGGAAGTAGGTAATTAGTGGATCATCCAGCTTTAACTTTCCCTTTTGCACAAGCTGGAGTACCGCAATGGCCGTAAATGGTTTTGAGAGAGAGGCCAGGTTAAACTGGGCCGTGTCGGTGTTCTTCATATGCCGGTTAACATCGGCATAGCCAACAGATTTCTGATAAATAATCTTTCCCTGTTCGGCTACCAAAATGCTTCCATTAAACAGATTATGCGTAGCCAGCGCGGTTAGAAATGAGTCGATACGGGCCGTTTTTGACTGGCTTGTGTTGGGTTGCGCCACTGAAGAAATAGTGAGAGTCATCAGTCCGATGAAAAACAAGGTTTTGTACCTGGCATTTGTTGTCATGGTCATTTTGAGTTTTGATTGACTTGCTTCGATTCATACTAGGACGGCCCTATTGATAAGAAAAATTTCTTATCAATAGGGCGTTGATTACCAGAACGTGTGGCAAGCTTACGGTTTTTTTTTCATAGTAAGAAAGTTTTCTTATGTTTATTAAGAAAACTTTCTTACGTTTACTACATGAAAACAACAAAAGACGAAAATCCCTCTTCATCCGAACCCACTAAGTCGGAGCTGGAGATTCTGCAAATCCTCTGGAAGTACGGTCCATCCACGGCCCGATTCGTCAATGATCATCTGAATCAGCATACGCGCAAGGTCATTTATATGTCGACGCTGAAACTGATGCAGATTATGGTTGAAAAAGGTTATTTGAAAAAAGACGAAAGTCAGATGAAGCATATTTACTGGGCTGCCGTTGAAGAATCGAAAACGAAGGGAGCCTTATTAGACCGGGTGGTCGATACGCTGTTCAATGGTTCGGCAGGTAGTCTGATGATGCAGTTGCTGGGCAACAAAAAAATTGACCCCAGCGATATGGAAATGTTTCGGGAATTGATCAAAAAAATCGACCAAAAGCAATAATCCGTTATGACAACGCTTTTCACCCAATGGTTTTCAGAACGGCAGGTCAGTGCCATTTGCTGGACATTAATACACTCATTCTGGATCGGGCTGATTGTGGCAGCTCTGGCCGGGCTAGTTATTACCAGCACGCGACACTCGTCTCCGCGCCTTCGCTACCGGCTTCTCTGCGCCTGTCTGATTCTGTTTGTCATGGCCACCGGCGTTGCCTATTATCAGGAACGGGTGCTTCCCGAACAAGCAAAAATCAACCAAAATGAAGCCAGAAACTACGCGCCAATTTCCGATTTGGTAACCCGGCAACAGCACATCGTTTCCATTCAGACAGTATCGATAAGGGCGCGATTGACCGAATTTATTAATGTCAATAGCAATTGGATTGTTGCGATCTGGCTGTTGTTTTTTGTATTGAAAAGCCTGCGAATGGTGAGTGGACTGGTTTATATCGAGCGAATTCGGTCGTATGGTGTGTATGCCCCGGCGAAGGAATGGCAACAGAAAGTTGAGTCGTTCAGCAGCCAGTTGGGTATCCGCCAATCAATTGCTTTAGTTGAATCTCAGTTAGCAAAAATTCCCGTTACGGTTGGCATCCTGAAGCCGGTCATTCTGGTGCCGGTTGGCTTGTTGACACAATTGCCTGCTGAACAGATCGACACCATACTCTGGCATGAACTGGCGCACATATATCGGCGCGACTATTTGATAAACCTGCTGCAAAGTCTGGTCGAAACGGTCTTCTTTTTCAACCCGACCCTACTCTGGATTTCCGCATTGATTCGCAACGAACGGGAAATTTGTTGCGATGACATGGTGCTGGCTCAAACAACTACCAAGCGTCATTATCTGGAAGCCCTGCTGGCTTTTCAGAACAATTCTTACCAGCCTGCCAGTTATGCCATGCCGCTGGGGTTTCGGAACCAGCAACTGATGGATCGACTCAGGCGCATGGCAACACAGGAAAATAAGCGACTAAGTGTAGCCGAAAAAATTGCCCTCTTGTCGGGATTGCTCCTGTTGCTGGTTTCCATTTTTGTATCGAAAGCAACTCCAGAAGTTCATCAACAGATAAAGGTCGGCAAGACAAAGTCGACCACCATCTCCACTGGCGCATTAACAGCAACAGATCCAATCCGGTCTGTTGCTAAGCCAAATCAGACGAAGCGTCAACAGGAGAGGGAGTTTGAGCAAGAGCCAGTTGTTCTGTCCGATAGCAACCGAATTTTTACGAGTATCCTGTTTGTCAACAACAACCATGATAGCGTTAATCGGGAAATGAGGGTGAAGGACGATCAGGGCAATCGATACCATCTGAACATTGCCAATAGCCAACTGGTCGCTCTTGAGGTGAACGACAAAACAATTCCAGCAACAGATCTGAACCAGTACCAAAATTTACTGCAGCAGATTGATCGTGCGATGGCTGAAAAACGGCAGCAAAAGCAGAAAAAACGCGACCAGGTTATTGCCAGCATGAAAAGTGAACGAGACCAGCAGTTGCAACAAGACAAAGAAGCGTATTTGACGAAAAAAGCTCATCTGGAGCAACGGAGTTTGAATGGAAAAACGGAAATGCCAGCTTCGAAAAAATTGCTCGAACCTCTCCAAAACCCTGACAAGCCGGAGAAAACGTTCAGTCAATCGAAGAAATCGGGTTTTTCGTTAGCCGATAGCCTGGCGAAAGTGCAGAACCTGGAGAAGAAAAAGCAGTCCATATTGCCCGATATAAGCCACGATCAGGAGCGGGTGCGTGGCGTGATTGCCGCGCTGGTTGCCGAAAAAATAGTTGCCGACCCATCGGATATAGACTGGTTTGGGTTAAGCACCGACGAACTCATTGTGAATGGACAAAAGCAAGCCAACGCCCTGCAACAGCGACTAAAAACCCAGTTTGGCATTAAGCCCAACTACGGCTTATACTACGGCCCGGTAAAGATGGTCGGTACGGGCATCTTTCTGGACAAAAAGGACCTAAGTCGCTGACCTGTCCGAACTGCCCTGCTGTTTGCAACACTAAGCGTGTGCGGAGAAAGGTAGTGGGTTGTGTCAACTTACTGCCATCTCCAAAATAGAATAGAACTTGTGCCAGGTTGATGAGAAGAGTTAAATTTGGGAAACCTAATTTGTATTTATCTCTAGCTCAATGCACACGCTGTTACCGTTTTTGCTTACCATGATAGCCGCCATTGTGCTATTGAACATGTGGGCTAGCCAACTAAAAATTGCTTATCCGATTCTACTCGTTATAGCCGGGTTGCTCGTCAGTTTTATTCCAGGGCTACCTCAGGTGAGCATCAATCCCGACCTTATCTTTTTTATTTTCCTGCCACCACTTTTGTTTGAAGCCTCCTGGACCGTTTCATTCAAAGAAATGAAGAAATGGTGGCGTATTATCGGTAGTTTCGCCTTTCTGGTCGTGTTTTTTTCCGCTTTAACAGTAGCGATAGTGGCTCATCAGTTCCTGCCAGGGTTTACGGTTGCCTTAGGTTTTCTGTTAGGCGGAATCGTATCCCCACCCGATGCGGTCAGTACTGGAGCTATTACCAGATTTGTCAAAATCCCTAAGTCCACTTCGGCTATTCTGGAGGGAGAAAGCCTGCTCAACGATGCGTCTTCGCTGATCATTTTCCGCTTTGCATTGGTGGCAGTTGGTACGGGGCAGTTCATATGGCAGCAAGCCGCTCTAAGTTTTTTATGGATGGTTATAGGTGGTGCGGGCATTGGCCTGTTGATCGCCTGGATTTTTGTTAATGCCCATAAACGCCTTCCTCTCGATGCCCAGTCACATATCGCTCTGACGCTTATTGAGCCTTATTTTATGTACTGGATAGCTGAGCAGGCTCATTGTTCGGGTGTACTGGCGGTAGTGAGCGGGGGGTTGTTCATGTCGGCCCGACGACTGGTGTTTCTTAACAGTGCCAGTCGTATTCAAAGCTTCAGTGTTTGGGAAAGTTTTGTCTTTATTTTGAATGGTGTTGTTTTTTTAATTATCGGTCTGGAGCTTCCCGAAATTGCTGAAGGGCTACGCGTTGAAGGTATACCCTTGAGTACTGCCATTGGTTATGGCGTGCTGATAACGGGTGTCTTAATTACTGCCAGAATGATTAGCTCGTATGCCGCTTTACTGGCTACGATTATCTTTCGTCCTGGCGTAGTGCCTCGTGCCCGTTCCAATCGAAGGCGTTGGCTGTTACCCCTACTTTTGGGCTGGACAGGTATGCGGGGAGTGGTATCGCTGGCTGCGGCTTTAGCCATTCCCATTACGTTAGATGATGGCACCGCTTTTCCCAATAGGAATCTCATTCTAGTTGTTACGTTTGTCGTAATACTACTTACACTTCTGGTGCAGGGGCTTACACTTCCTTATTTTATAACCCGGTCGGGCCTGTTTGACGGCTTAATCGAAGATGAATCCCAAAAACAGGCCCGACAAAAGATGAAGCAAGGGTTAAAACAGCATGTATATCAGTTTCTGAAAACTAAATATGAAAACGAACTGAATGGCCACACCGGCCTGGAGAAATTTCTCAACCAATGGGAAGAGCGAGCCAAAGCCACCGATGATAGCTGGATGAACGAAAAAACGAAAGCCATTTTTGTGGAATTGCTCGAAAGCCAGCGGCAGTACCTTAGCGAACTAAACAAAGACCCGAAGATTGACGAAGAAATAATTCGACAGCAGTTATATCAAATCGACCTGGAAGAAGAACGGTTAAAGATTATTTAATCGGTATCTGCTAAGTTGAAAAAAGCCACCAGTCTTAATGTAAAAAATACATAATAAATGAAAAGCGTAGTAGATTCGTAACAATTTGTTAAACCCTTGCTTTACAAACCTTATGACTCTACGAAATTGGCAACTTCTTTTCAGTTGTCTCCTGCTCCAGACTACAGTGGTCCTGTCCCAGGTTCCCCGAATGCCACCGGTTAAATCGCCGGAAGTGACCGACGGTGGACTGATTTTCCGGCTGCGGGCTCCAAACGCCAGGGAAGTGATTCTCGACATCGAAGGTGTGTCGAAGGAAACGATGGCAAAAGACGATCAGGGTGTCTGGAGTTTTACTAAAAAACTCGAACCCGATGTGTATGACTATGCCTTTGTGGTCGATGGTCTTCGTATTCCCGACCCGGCCAATCCAGTTGCCAAGCCCTGTTATCAATGCAATGGTCAGAGTCTGGCGCATATGCCGGGACCGGCTTCACTGAGTTGGGAGATCAAGGACGTACCCCGTGGTATCGTCGATCACCATGTCTACCGGTCGGCGGTGATGGGCGAAGATCGCGATTATTATGTGTATCTGCCCCCCAACTACGACCCCAAACGCAAGGAACCTTATCCGGTATTTTTCCTGCTACACGGCGCCACCGGTACGGCTCTGTCGTGGATCGTAAATGCCCAGGCCAATATCATTCTGGATAATTTGATTGCAGAAGGCAAAGCCAGGCCCATGATTATGGTTAACACGCTGGGATACGGCGGTAATGAGAAATATACGGCCGAGGTGCTTCAGGAAATCATACCCCAACTGGAAAAAACCTACAATGCCGCCAAAGATCGAACCCAGCGGGCTATTGTTGGTTTGTCGATGGGTGGTGGAACGGCATTTTATACCGGGCTGAACAACCTGGACCATTTTGCCTACGTGGGCGGCTTTAGCAGTGCAGTTGGTTTTGGAGGATCTCGTCCGGCAGCAACGGCTTCGCCGGACGAGCAAACAAAAGCAATGATGGACGTCTTCGCCAAAACCTATCCGAAATTGGATGAGAGCGCCAACAAACAGCTAAAGCTCCTCTGGATTTCGTGCGGAGTCGATGATTTTCTGTATCAGAACAACAAGCATTTCAAGGAATATCTGGCGTCGAAAAAGGTTAGGTTTAAAGAGGTGGAAACGCCCGGCGGACATACGTTCATGGTCTGGCGACGAAACCTGACCGACATTGCCCCGTTGCTGTTTCGGTAAGGGCTTTTCCCAAAACCTAAAAGGTTTTAAAAACCTTTTAGGTTTAAGCATCCTCCGCTGTTGCCGGTAAAAATCGGAATACCTTATGATCGGCATAGAACGTTCCGCCCGGAAGAATCGACGCCAGAAAAGCCATAGCCGTTTTTCCTGCCGACCAGCCATATTCGGTTTTAGCCTGAATAATAACCAGTACATACCAGATGAACAGCACGCCATGAATTGGCCCCAGAATCTGTACGGCCTCAGGATGGCCACCAAGTCGTTTTAGTGGTACGGCAATAAACAACAGAAGCAGGTAGGAAATCCCTTCGGCGAAACCCACAACGCGAAGCCGGATTTTGAGCGAGTTGAAAAAATGCATGATTAGTCGTTTGTATACTTAAAATGTTCGGTACAATGGGCGGGTTGCCAGGGGCGAAAAGGGCCAGGGAATAGCGATCAAAAGTACGAAAAGGGTAATGGTAAAATAAATAGCGATTGTCTTAAACTTCTGGTGTGACGTCGGCTGTCGTTTCGCCTTACTCGACCCGATGGTCATAATCACTACTGCTGTGAACATTAGTCCGATATGAATCAGACTAAAAAAACGAAACTCGGGCGACTGACTGGCATCGGGCGAAAATTTCCAGTAATAACTTACAATTGGACTTTGAACATACAGATAAAAACCAACCAGCAACTGCGTATGGGCAATCGACGTAGCTATCACCCGCACTGCCTGATCGATAGGCCGGTACGAACGCGCCCGTAGCCAGCCCGAATAGCTGGTACTGAGTGCGATCAATAAACTTCCCAAAACCAGCCATCGCAGGGCATTATGAACAACCAGAAGAATGGAATAAATCATGGAATTGCTGAAGCCTGAATACGACCACAAAGGTCTGGCACCTTACCGAAATGCGTTTAGGCCGAAACGGGATAGTTTTAGTCAAAATCAATCATTTCCTTAATTTTAGAAACTAAGTTTATCTAAGCATTTTCATTCGCCATTCAATTTGTGTTTTGCCTTAATCGTCTCGTATAATTTGCCATAAGGAACAGAATTAGTTAGCCGTTGCAACGATTTCAATGTAATAGAATGTTGGCTTCGGGTGTATTCATTAAGTTCCTTTGTTGCCATGATATAAAATTCCCAGTGATTCATATTGAGTGGGTCAACCGTCAATTTGTTCTTGTGATATAATAAACAGAAAACGTAAATGTCAGCATACCGTTTCTTTTCAGATGATTGCTTATTGGTTAAACTGTCCCAGTGTAAAGCAGCTTTTGTGCTAAATGAAATTTTAGAAAATGCTCTTTGAAACCAAGATTGAACATAAGCTGCAGATTTTATCTCAAGTTTAATACCATCAGAAGTTTCTAAATCGTATGCTGCCCATTCGTCTCGCACAGTAGTCTTATCAATATTTGTGGCTGTCGCAACTATAAATTCCGCAAATCGTCCTCTAGTCGCATTAGAAAGGATATCTGAAACGCTCCAACGCCAAAAGTCAAGCAGCGAACAGTCCAACGGCTTATTATTATAGGTCAATTGTTCTTGACCTGATTTAATTGTCGCTTTTATTTGATTTAATTGCATGTTTGTTTAAGGTTATGTTGTATTGCTCATAACTGCCTTATTTCCTACAAACTGGCTCCTGAATTGAGTGGGTGTTAATCTCGTGTATTTTCGAAAGAGCTTTCCAAAAGTCGACTGATCTGGAAAGCCCATTTCGTGGGCAATCTGGGCTACGGTCAAATCCGACTGTACAAGTAATACTTTAGCTTCCAGCACAACCCGTTCATCGATCCAGACGGAAGGCGATTTACCGGTTCGGCTTTTCACTACCTTGTTCAAATAATTCGGGCTCACGGCCAGCCAATCGGCATACTGACTGGCAAATCGGGTTTCGCGAATACGGATCGTTAGCAAATCCATAAAGCGCTGAACAAGTCGTTCGCCCATGTCGGTTTTAGCTGACATCGGACCAATATACGCCCGGTCGATTTCGGCAAACAGGGCCAGCAAATACGGCCGGATTAACTCAGGTTTTGTTGCTCCGTTTTCCTGATATTCGATAGTGAGTCGAGTCAGAATCGTATGAACAAACTGCGTTTGCTGATCCGATAAACGGATGTACGGATTGCCTGTCAATTTCAAAAAATCAAAATCGATATCACTACCCGCACTTAAAATCAACTCCTGACTGATAAACGACATAAAACCAACCGAATCGGGTTGAATGGTATGGAGCGTAAAAATCTGAAGTGCGGGCACAATGACCAGTTCCTGCGACCGAAGCGTATAAGCTTGATGGCCAATCGTAATGTCGACCCGACCGCTATTGACCATAATCAGGGCATGGTTGCTGGTGCGTGAGGGCGGCAGCGGCAGCCTGATAACTGGCCAGCTATATTCCAGTGGCGCAACGATAAACTGATTGAAATTTTCTTTAAATCGATCGGCCCACGACGCATCTCTGATCAGGAAAAGTTCACGGGCCATTGCCGGGCTAATGGCTGGAAAAAGATCGCTGGGTGTCATAGCGAATACAACAACTTACTCGCCCGGAATGGCCCATCGGCCGCCTGTAAGAGCTTCGCTCTCAATCGGGGATTATAGTTCGGGCGGTCGGCCAGAAATTTGCGGATCAGTCGCACGGTTTCGGGTGTCTGATAACTCGACAAGGTTGACCGGAGCCACGATTCAGGAAAGAAAATATCGCCCGTTCGCTGTATTTCTTCCAGCAATTCCAGACTCTTAGGCAGGTATTTGACGGAGCTTTCGGCCCGCAGCGGGTGATGCAGATACCCTAGTGCCGCCGTTACCCAGGCTTCGTGTTCGCGATTGGCTTCCGATGCCAGCGACGCAAAAAACTGATCCCGTTCCGCTACGTTCGACGATAGGGCAGGCATCATAAATTCCAGCCGTTTCTTCCGATCCGGGTTTTTGATACGCGTCAGTTGCTTGGCCAGAATGCCATCTGCCGGATAATCGCGAACGGCCAGCGCCAGAGCCAGACTGGTGTAGTCGTCTTCGGTGAGGGTTACGCCTGCCGGTGCTTTCTGATCGCGCCAGATTGCATACAGCCCGTTGCGGGCTTCGGTGCTGAGGGCAATGTTCTGGTATAGCCGAAACAAAAGTTTCTTCTTACCAGCACTCGTTTCCCGTTCCATGGCCTGCCAGGTATTGTGTTCAACGGCAACAGCCAGCGCCGGACGGCTTTCGGGCCGGGTATAATCCCAGACAATGCTGGCCAGTTCGGTGGTCAGCAACCGCAGGTTCAGTTCTTCCGATTCGTTGGCAAGCAAGGATTGATATACAGAAGCTAACTGCGCGGGCGTGATTAGCTTTCCCGACAGCATGTTCTCATACAAATTGATGTAAGCAGCCGCCCGCGTTACCGGATTTTTGATGGTTGCCAGTTGCGGAATCATAGCCGTATCGACCGGAAACACGCCATAGCCCTGCCCCGACGAATTGAAAACAACGAACAACGGAGCCGGTTTGCCAGCCGCTTCGGCCAGCGTAACCTGCGGCTGATTCATATTAACGGTTAGCTCTTCGACATGATCGGGATAGACCAGCGCCACTTCGAATCCCTGCGGCCACAACCGTTTAGACCCATCTTCGCCCTGTTGCGATATGACAAACCGGCTGATTTTACCGTTCTGTTTGTCGAACTGATACGAGAAGGCTGGTCGTCCGGCTTCATTTACCCATACCTTGTTCCAGGCTTGCAGGTCGGCAGGTGTGTGTGTATCCAGAATCGAAATCAGATCGTTCCAGGTCGCATTGCCGAATGCATACTTTTTCAGGTATTCACGCAGACCATCGCGCAGGGCGGCTTTTCCCATCAACCGTTCCAACTGGCGCATCATGATCGGAGCTTTGTGATAGATAATGCCCCCGTAAAGAGTTCCGGCTTCCTGCAAATTGGCCAGCGGTTGGCCAATCGGATTCGCGCCTTCGGTACGGTCTACCCCATAAGCGGCCGGAAAATGATCGACCACAAACTGAAGATCGTAATTGGATTCGGGGCGGTCCGACGCTTCGGAGGAGACTTCCGTAATTTTATCGGCCATAAAATTGGCAAATACTTCTTTCAGCCATACATCGTTGAACCAGCGCATCGTTACCAGATCGCCAAACCACATATGCGCCGTTTCGTGCGAAATCAGCGTTGCCCGCGATAGTTTCTGGTCTCGGGTGGCCCCGTTGTCGAGAAACAGGCTCGACAACCGGTAGTCGATGGCCCCAACGTGTTCCATACCGCCGTATTGAAAATCGGGAACGGCCACAAAATCGAATTTCTGAAACGGATACGGAATCTGCGTGTAGTCTTCGAGGAATTTCAAGGCATCGGCATGGAGTTTAAAAATCAGGTCAAGGCTTAGCTTAATTTTGGCGGTATCGGTTTCGCGGTGGAAAAGCGTCATAGGCCGCTCGTCGAGGATTCGGCTAACGGGCGTAAACTTCCCGGCAACGAATGAAAATAGATAGGTAGGAATTACTTCCGACTGACGAAAGCGGATGGTTTTACGATCACCGGCCGTAGTTGAATCGTTGACGGCCGCGTTGGTCATGGCCTGCCAGTGGGCGGGAATTGTCAGCGATAGCTGGAATTTAGCCTTCATATCGGGCTGATCGAAGCAGGGAAATACCGTTCGGGCGCGGTCGGGAACGAGCAGAGTATAGAGATAGTCGTCGTTCCGGTTTAAGGATAAATTCCCGGCCGTAAACCGAATTGAAATTGTATTCAATCCCGGCTTCAAAAAAGCAGTAGAAATCAGCAGATGTTCGCTCTGGAATACAATAGAAACGGACTTTCCATTGACAGAAACCGTCTGCAAATGAGCGCGTTCTTCCTTAAAATCAACTTGAACTGGCGATGCGTTTTTGGTCCAGTTAAACGTTATTGATTCAGTCGCTGGAATAGGTTGGTTTTTTTGCGCAGGAATGTCGAACTTTAAAGCATAAGCCACATCGTGGATGGTTTGTTTCCGGGCTTTGGCCAGCATCTGCGAGACACCCGTTTCGACGGCTGGTGATTGACTCAGGGCAGGCAGTTGGCTCCCCAACATGGCTAGAAGAAGTGCAGTAATACCGTAACGCATCATAGGAAGTTGTTGGTCATTGGTAATTAGTCATTAGTTATTTGTTATTAGCCACAGAGTACAGAGAGTTTTTAGTCAGTTGTATGTATTTTCTGTGGCCAATGACTAACGACTACCCATGACGAAGAATTAGGTCAAAAATAATGCACACTATGAAACGGCCTGTTACTTTTCGGATTGAAATTCGGCTAATTGCTCTCTTTTTTCTGTTTTTTTCTCCCTGGCTGCTCTGCCGAGCCAATTCCGTGCTGATTCCGATGGACGATCAGCAGAGCAATCACCTCAAAGCCTATGGTATTGCTTATAAAGTACTAAAGGACAATGAGGATGTCGATTGGTTGCTCAACTACCGGGGCGGTAGTTTTATGATGAAGCAAACGCAGGCTGTTGAGACCGAATGTCGGGTTCGGGGCGTTTCGTTCGAGGTCATATCCGACGCCAAAGCGGCTTCTATCAAACAGCAACTGGCCGATCCGGATTTGAATATGAATGTGGTTACACTCCAAAAAGCGGCCAAAATTATTGTCTATTCGCCCGCTAAGGTAGGTCCGGCCGAATTTGAGAATACCGATGCGGTATTGCTGGTGCTGACATACGCCGAAATTCCATACGAGCTGGTCTACGACGAAGAAATACTCAAAGGTGAATTGCCCAAGTATGACTGGCTTCACCTCCACCACGAAGATTTTACGGGCCAGTATGGCCGCAATATGCATCGCATGTCGCTGGCCGATATTAAAGCCCAGGAAGAAATTGCCCGTAAGTATGGCTTTTCGAAAGTATCGCAAATGAAGCTGGCTGTAGCCAAAGGCATTAAAGAGTTTTGCGCGGGTGGCGGCTATCTCTTCGCTATGTGTTCGGCCGCCGAAACACTCGATATAGCACTGGCGGCCGATGGCGTCGATATTGTCAGTAGTGTTTACGACGGCGACGGTGTCGATCCTGATGCACAGGATAAGCTCGATTTCTCGAAAAC
This sequence comes from Spirosoma sp. SC4-14, assembly GCF_037201965.1. NCBI lineage: Bacteria > Pseudomonadati > Bacteroidota > Cytophagia > Cytophagales > Cytophagaceae > Spirosoma > Spirosoma sp. SC4-14. The sequence continues at coordinate 5,391,374 of NZ_CP147518.1, forward strand.
ACTGGCGTTCGGCAACTTTACGCTCGAAGCGGATAATGGCTACCGGGGATTTTCGACATTCTCCGACATCAACTCGGCGGGCGGACGTGGCTACGACCAGGCAAGTGGTTTCTTTGAACTGTTCAATTTTTCGGCTAAATGGGACGTCATTCCGTCGATGCTAACCCAAAATCACCAAAACATCATCAAAGAGTTTTTTGGCCAGACGACAGCCTTCCGTAAAGGTGCGGTGAAACCAAGTACGTTGGTTATGGGCGAAGGCAAAACCTCCGACCGATACATTTATGGGGAAGTGGGCCGGGGCCAATGGACATTCTACGGTGGTCACGATCCTGAGGGTGTGCGTGGTGGTGGTGGCTTTCGTAACCCTACCGACCTGAACCTCCACCCCCACTCGGCAGGTTACCGACTGATTCTGAATAACGTGTTATTCCCATCGGCCCGGAAAAAGAAACGTAAGACCTAGATCGGATGAAGGAGTCGCTAAGGCTCCTTTTTTGTGCGATAAACGTCAGGATATACACAAACTCATATAGGTATGCTAGTAGGAGTTCGTTGGGGCACGGTGTAAATAAGACCCTATCAGAACATCAGCAAACTATTTTAAGGCAGCGTTTCTCGGTTTCCATTCCTCAGGAGGTAAAGAAAACACAATATCCAGCTTCAGTTTGCCACTTCGGGCACCATTATGCAGAAAAGAAATCTTTGCCCGAGTCTCATAAAAGTCGCCATGCCAGACCTGATTTACCTTACCGTTTGGTAACTCACATCGAACCATTACTGCTGGATGGCTAAGATACTCGACCAAGATAAGTGCCCCTGGCCCATCGACTTCGCCAATTGCCCGTACTGACAAATAGCCACCAGCCTCCCTATTGCTAGTTGTCTCTCTTCCCACATAAAACGTAGTATCGTCAGCCAGGTTTGTCAGTTCGGTATGCGTATCAGGAATAGGCGTTGAAAAGAACATAGCTGCTAAATCGAGCATAACAATAGCAACAGGCACCAGTACAGTGAATGCCAAAACCTTCACCAGCCTACCTACCCAACGAAACAGGTTTTTCGTATTCTGTTCCATATCCTTTATACCATCCATGCAATTCCCGGTCAGCCCACTTCCAAGTAAACAAATTTCCGAAAAATGCCTCCTATTTGTAATCGCCGACAACAAAACTATACTCTATAGGTCGGGACACCTGTTAATCTCCTCAATCAGATAAATTTATTCCCGATTCGTATCGGCACGAATTTCGTAGCCTTTTAGGCATGGTTTACAACCACTTAACCTAAAAATTAATCGATCCAGTAACTCATTGTTATTTTTGACTAAAGCACCTAATCTCCTTTCTATGCAGCTAGTTATTCAGAACTTATCCAAAACGTATCCTAACGGCGTTAAGGCACTAGACAATGTATCGCTTACCATTCCAATGGGTATGTATGGCCTGCTTGGCCAGAACGGGGCCGGCAAATCGACCCTAATGCGCACACTGGCTACTCTGCAGGACGCAGATACGGGTACCGCCCAATTAGATGACCTCGACTTACTCAATCAAAAAGATGCGGTACGGCGCGTACTGGGCTATTTGCCGCAGGAGTTTGGGGTTTATCCAAAAGTTTCGGCTACGGACTTACTGGACCATTTTGTCGTTTTAAAAGGGATCACCAATAGCCGTGAGCGGAAAGAACTGGTTGAGGCTCTGCTCCACCGGGTTAATCTGTATGAACATCGCAAAAAAGCCGTTAGTAGCTACTCGGGCGGGATGAAACAACGGTTTGGCATTGCGCAGGCCCTTATTGGGAATCCTAAACTGATTATTGTTGATGAACCCACGGCTGGTCTTGATCCTGGCGAACGGAATCGCTTTTACAACCTATTGTCAGAAATTGGCGAAAATGTGATTATAATCCTGTCTACTCATATTGTACAGGATGTTATGGAGCTGTGTAATAATATGGCTATTATTCATCGGGGGCGCGTTTTGTATAGTGGATCGCCCACCGCGTCGGTAGAGGAGTTGAAAGGAAAAATCTGGGAGAAGTCGATAACCAAAAGTGAACTACCCCTCTATCAGGAACGCTATAACGTTATATCGAGCAAACTGGTAGCAGGTAAGCCGCTGGTACATATCTATAGCGAATTGGCTCCCGATGCCGACGCAACGGGCTTTGTGGCCGCCCAGCCTGATCTGGAAGACGTATTCTTTTCGACTATTCAGAACGATGCGCTGATGGTGCGCTAACGATAGGCATCTGTCGACTTTTCTGTTTCATCCACGTCCCTGGCGTGCCAACCCGCTTGCCTCCATGTTTCTACACTTGTTTACGTTCGAAATACGCTACTGGCTTCGTCAGCCAATGGTATACATTTTTCTGCTTGTCAATGTGCTGATGTTTGCCTGGGCTGCCGCTTCCGACGACCTGACCATTGGCGGCACGTTTGGCAATATCTACAAAAACTCCCCGTATGTAATTCAGAATCAATACGGCATCTGGTGTGTTTTTGCTTTGCTCATGACAACAGCATTTGTTCAGAGTGCTGCCATTCGCGACTTCACATATAAAACGAGCCAAATTGTTTTTTCGTCGCCCATCCGTAAAATTGATTACCTCGCCGGGCGTTTTTTAGGCTCATTTCTGGTGTCGCTCATTCCCTTTCTGGGCATTTCTATTGGCATCATTCTAGGTACCTGGATTGGTCAGGCAACGGGTGCAACCGACGCCGACCGCTATGGCCCAATTGTCTGGTCGGCCCATCTGAACAGCTTTTTGATCTTTGCCATACCGAATACGTTTCTGGCGGGTGCATTTATTTTTATGCTGGCATCTCTGACACGTTCCTCCATTACGGCCTTTATTGGCGCAATTGTGTTATTGGTAGCGCAACTGATTGCAGGTACTTTTCTGGGTGATGTAGAGAATGAGCATCTGGCCGTATACTTCGATGCCCTGGGCTACGGGCCATTCCAGCTTATTACTAAATACTGGACCGTTAGCGAGAAGAATAGCCGCTCGGTGGGTCTGACCGATCTGCCCGAACTGATCAACCGATCGATCTGGGTTGGCGTTGGTTTATTGTTGCTGGGAGTCACCTTCATACGATTCTCGTTCGAAGAGAAAGTTAAAAAAGCCCGCAAACGTAGCGAAGCCATTGCCGAAAGTGCAGCAGACATCGGGAAAGCTGTTTTCAAACCCTTGCAGCCTCTGCCCCGCGTTAGCCTGCACTATGGCTGGTCGGCACAATGGACACAAATGACGAGAGTATTCAAAACCGACTTCTGGGGAACGGTTAAAGGGACGGCGTTCATTGTTATTCTGTTTGCCGGATTGCTGAACATGGGCTTTTCGCTGCAATATGCAGGGAAATTCTACGGTTTGAGTTCATACCCTGTCACCTATCAGGTTATTCAACTCATTCGCGGCACAATTTCGCTGTTTCTATTCGCCATCATTATTTTCTATTCCGGGGCTATTATCTGGAAAGAGCGTGACGCCGATCTCGATCAGATTTATGATGCCATGCCTCATCGGAACTGGTCGGTGTTTGTTGGCAAGTTTCTGGCTATGCTGGGCATTGTTGCCATCATTCAGCTTTTGTGTATTCTGGCCGGTATTACGACTCAGCTTCTGATGGGCTATTCTAATCTGGAACTGGGTCAGTATCTGGTCGAATTTCTGCTCATCGATATGCTTCGCTATGCGCCAATCATTATCCTTTCCATGCTGACGCATACACTACTCAACAACAAATATGTTGCTTTTTTTGCGGTGATTGCGCTACTCATTGCCAATGCATATGCCTGGACACCACTGGATATCCAGAGTAATCTTGTGCAGTACAATGCCTCTCCCAATTATCGATATTCCGACATGAACGGCTGGGGCCCATATGTTGTATCGCTGGCTTGGTTTCGGATTTATTGGCTACTGTGGGCGGCTGTGTTGAGTATGGTAGCGATTCTGTTCTGGGCAAGAGGTAAAGACATGGCCTGGCGCGCCCGGTTCCGGTCAGCAAGGCAGGCATTGGTTGGTCCCAATCGGCTGGTATTGGCAGGCTTAGCGACAGCACTACTACTGGTAGGCGGGTTTATTTTCTATAACACCAATGTGCTGAACCACTATCAGACGAGTAAAGTGCAGGAAAAACAGCAGGTCGCCTACGAAAAGAAATACAAACGGTATGCAAACCACCTGCAACCCCGAATTAGCACCATAAACTATAGTATCGACGTCTATCCCGGCGAGCGAAATCTAGTTGTCAATGGTGATTATATGCTTGTCAATCGAACCGAAAAACCGATTGATTCGGTCCATATTGTGCTACCCAACCGGTTAGCGTATAGCCTCAGACTCGATCGTGCAACCCTATCGCTAAATGATTCATTGTTACAATACCGCATCTACAAACTTAGCCCGGCATTAGCTCCTGGCGACTCAATACACCTGCGTTTCACCACCCGAAAACGTACGAAAGGCTTCGAAAACGAAGTACAGTATACCAAACAGATTAACCAGAACGGCTCTTTTTTCGACAATTTTGATATTGCTCCGCAAATTGGTTATCAGGAGCAATACGAATTGTCGGACAAAAACGACCGTAAAAAGTACGATTTACCCGAAAAAGCCCGTATGCCTGCACTGGAACGGAACTGCACGGGCGATTGCATGAACAATTACCTAAGCAATAACTCCGACTGGGTTATGGTCGAAACAACAATCAGTACCTCACCCGACCAGCTTGCTGTTGCGCCCGGCTCACTACTTAAAGAATGGAAACAAAACGACTCAACCGGTAAACCCCGTCGGTATTTCCACTATAAACTCGATCATCCATCGCTCAATTTCTATTCATTTATTTCGGCACGGTATGAGGTAGCTCGTGAAAAATGGAACGGCATCGATGTAGAAGTTTACTACGACAAAAAGCACCCTTATAACGTACGGGATATGGTTGAGTCGGTTAAAGGATCACTAGCGTATTATACCGAGCACTTTGGCCCTTATCGGCATAAACAGGCAAGAATCATTGAGTTTCCCCGGTACGCCAGTTTTGCGCAGGCTTTCCCCGGCACGATGCCCTATTCAGAAAGTATCGGCTTTATTTCCCGTATCGATCCCGAAGAAGATATCGACATGGTTAAGTATGTGGTAGCCCACGAAATGGGACACCAGTGGTGGGCTCATCAGGTAGTGGGTGCCTATATGCAGGGAGCCACTATGCTTTCGGAAACACAGGCCCAATATTCGGCACTGATGGTGATGGAAAAAGCGTACGATAAAAGCCGGATGAAGCGTTTCCTGAAGTATGAAATGGACCGTTATCTATCTTCGCGCGGAACCGAATCGCTTAAGGAGGTCCCTCTGGAGCGAGTTGAAAACCAGGGATACATTCATTATAATAAAGGCAGTGCGGTTATGTATTACCTGAAAGAACTGATCGGCGAACGCGCCGTAAATAAGGCGCTGCAAACGCTGATTGAGCAATATGCCTATCGGCAGCCACCGTATCCGGTTTCTTACAATCTGGTCGATCTATTCCGCCAGCAAACACCCGATTCGCTGCAGTCGGTCATTACTGACCAGTTTGAGCGTATCACCATTTTCAACAACCGGGCCACGGCCGCAACCGCCAAAAAACGCCCGGACGGCCAGTATGAAGTAACGGTAGCCGTACAAGCCGAAAAGTTTTACGCAGACTCACTGGGTCGTGAAGCACCTACCACGTTGAACGACCTGATCGATGTAGGTGTATACGGCAAACCAGCCAAAGGCAAAAAGCAAGGTAAGCTTCTGGCCATTCGACGCGAACGTATGCGGCAAAAAGCCGGAACGTATACGTTTGTTGTGAAAGAAGAACCCTTTGAAGCCGGAATCGATCCCGTTAATTTTCTGGTTGACCGCTCGCCCGACGATAATGTAAAACGGGTCGACAACTTATAATAAACGACTAATCCAGACCGATTGCAAAAGGTTGTTCAGCTCGTTAGTGGCGCTAAGGCTTATCTTCTGCGCAACTAATTATTTGAACAACCTTTACAGTAACTACGCCCCATTAAGAGCCTTTTTCAGCCATAAGGCCCAAATCATTACTTTATGAATGTAGTTATCCGTTTAATCGCCTGTGTTATCCTTCTTTTAATCGGTATACCGCCCGTTGTGGCCCAGTCTAACGCAAAAGCAGATAAAGAAGAATGGATCCCACTCTTCAACGGAAAAGACCTGCGCGACTGGGAGATAAAAATTGCGGGCCTTCCCTTGAACAATAATTATAAAAACACCTTCCGCGTAGAAAATGGCATCCTGCGAATCGCCTACGATCAATACAAAACCTTCGATGGTAAATATGGGCACATGTACTACAAAAAGCCGTTCTCGTATTATATCGTCCGGTTTACGTATCGATTTGTAGGTAACCAAATACCCGGTGGCGATTCCTGGAACGTTCGTAACAGTGGCGTCATGGTTCATTCGCAATCGGCAGCCAGTAATTCTCTTGATCAAACCTTTCCGGTATCGCTGGAAGTACAACTGCTCGGTGGCCTGGATAAAGGAGAACGGCACACGGCTAATCTCTGCACGCCCGGCACGCAGGTGTATATGAACGGTAAACTTCGGGCCGAACACTGCATCGACTCCGACTCCAAAACCTATAACGGCGATCAGTGGGTAACGGCTTCGGCTATTGTGCTGGGCGACTCCATCGTTCATCATCTCATCGGTCGGGATACGGTCCTGACGTATGAAAAACCGCAGATAGGAGGTGGTTTTGTGAGTCACGACCACGATTGGAATGCGGGTCATTTTAGCAAAGAAGCCGCCAACTACTGGATCAGCCGGGCCAACACGCCTTTAAGTACGGGCTACATTGCCCTACAGGCTGAAAGCCATCCTATTGATTTCAAAACTGTTGAAGTCCTGAACCTGGAAGGCTGCACCGACCCTAAAGCCTTGAATTACAAATCGTACTACGTCAAATCTAAAAACACAACCTGTCGGTATAAATAGTATTCGGTTTACGGTTGCTCCGCAGTAGAAGGATGTATGCTAACAGGCAGAGCCACCGTAAACCGAATACCGTAAACCATCTCCCCTCCTATGAAATCACCTCTACTTTCCCTGTTTGGGCTGCTGGCCATTAGCGTTGTCACATATGGTCAGGAATGGCAACCGGTTACTACGCAGAATTCCTGTGAGAAACGCCATGAAAATGCAGCCGCACTGGTCGGCGATAGCCTCTATGCCCTTGGCGGACGAGGTATAAAACCAGTGGAAGCCCTAAACCTAAAAACACTTATGTGGAAACGGCTTCCTGCTCCACCTCTGGAAATGAATCATTTTCAGGCCATCAACTACAATGGAGAAATCTATGTGATGGGGGCATTTGAAGGAAAATACCCTCACGAAACCCCGATTCCGAATATTTACATCTACAATCCGAAAAAAGGCGAATGGCGAAAAGGGCCCGAAATTCCGAAAGAACGGCTTCGCGGTTCAGCGGGCGTAGTTGTCTATAAAAACAAAATCTATATGGCCTGCGGCATTATGGATGGCCATTGGGATGGCCATGTTGCCTGGCTCGACGAATACGACCCCAAAACAAACACCTGGAAACAACTGGCCGATGCCCCCCGCACCCGCGACCATATTTCGGCCGCTGTTGTTGGCGATAAACTCTATCTGGCCGGTGGCCGAAATTCAACCGCCCGGATCAATAAAGTGCTGGAAACGACCATTCCAGAGGTCGATGTGTACGATTTCAAAACCGGGCAGTGGCAAACACTTCCATCCAGTTCAAATATTCCGACCCAGCGCGCTGGTGGAACGGCCGTTACGCAGGGCGGCAAAGTCTGGATTATTGGTGGCGAAAGCCCGCAATTGCTTGCTCATAGCGAAGCCGAAGCCCTCGACCCCAAAACCAATCGCTGGATGTCGGGCCCTAAACTGAAAGAAGGGCGACACGGCACACAGGCCGTTGTTTATAACGGAAAAATCTACATCGTAGCCGGTTCGGCTAACCACGGTGGAGGGCCCGAACTGAACACGGTTGAAGTAATGAAATAACCGTTTAAGAGTGTAACCCTCGGAGCCGCAATATGGCTCTGAGGGTTTTATTTAGGTCGTAATGCAAACGCTCCTGTTGCCAGATCGAACGTATACTGGCGTGGTATACCCGTGGCTAGTTCTACTTTTTCAATATCGGCCGGACTGATTGATTCCAGTTTCATCAGCAAAGCCCGCAGACTATTGCCATGGGCTACAACCAGCACATTTTTATTTGCCTGCAAACAAGGCAGAATAGCCGATTCAAAATAAGGAATCACCCGATGGTAGGTGTCGGCCAGGCTTTCGCCATTGGGTGGTCGGTTATCGTAACTACGTCGCCACTGAAACACCTGTTCAGCACCAAATCGTCCCTCGGCTTCATGCTTGTTCATTCCCTGTAAATCGCCATACATACGCTCGTTGAGAGCCGCACTGCGCTCAATAGATAACCCTTCCTGGCCAATTTCATGCAAAATAATGTTCATCGTTTCGATGGCCCGTTGCAGCACCGACGTAAAGCCAACGTCGAAATGCTCGTCTTTTAGTAGCACACCCGCTTCGCGGGCTTCGTGACGCCCCAGCTCCGTTAAGGGCGTATCTACATTTCCGGTGAATCGGTTTTCGAGATTCCACTGCGATTGTCCGTGTCGGACGATGACCAAAAGTGACATAAGGTGGGTGACTGGTTTTATCTGATAGACAAGCAGAAAGCCGAAAGTGTTCGCGGTTTAGAGTATTACTAAATTATTAAGCCGTTTTTTTTGAAACTGCAACCTGCTTTACCGTGTTGTTCAATTGAGCTAATCTCAATGTCGATTCTTTGTTTAAACCGGCATTTTATTCCTCACATACCAACCAATTATTATGAGCAAAATTGCTTTGTTTGGTTTCGGTCGTATTGGCCGTACAGCTCTCCGAATCGCCCTGCGCGATAATTTGTTTACTCCTGTCGCTATTGCCGATATTAAAGATGAATCGACGCTGGCGGCCCTTTTTGCCGTAGATACCAACTACGGCCGTTGGCACGAGCCTGTCAGCGGCACCGAAGGTCACCTGAAAATTGGGGATCGCGATATTCCGTATTACAATTCGGCTAAAGAAATTCCTGACTGGGGCGCTATGGGCGTCGATCTGGTTATTGATTGCACTGGCCGGGCAACCGTTCGGTCGGTGGCGCAGGCTCACATAGACCGGGGTGCCAAGCGAGTACTGATCAGCGCGGCCAGCAAAACCCTCGACGACTGCGATGCGGTGCTGCTAAAAGGCATCAACCTCGACACGTTCGACCCAGAGAAACACAAAATTATTAGCATGGCCAGTTGTACGACCAATGCACTGGCGGCTGTGGTGAAAGTGATCAAAGAAAACTTCGGAATTAAATCCGGCCTGTTCTCTACCGTACACGCCTATACCAATACGCAGTCGTTGACCGACCAGCCCATGAAAGACCGGCGCGACTCCTGGGCTGCCGCCGAAAACGTGATTCCATCGTCGTCGGGAGCGGCAAAAGCGCTCAAGTTTATCTGGCCTGACCTGAAAATTACGGGAAAAGCATATCGGGTACCGGTGCGTACGGGTAGTATTGCCGAACTGAACCTGCTGACCGAAAAAGATTGCTCGGTAGAAGAAGTGAACGAAGCCTTCCGGAAAGCCGCTGCCGAAGGCCCGTTAAATGGGGTGATGGACGTGCTGGAAGGCGAATGGGCATCGAACCGGATTGTTGCCGATCCGCACTCGTCGATTGTTGACCTCCCGTTGACTGCTAAACAGGGCGACCTGCTTTCGGTTGCCGCCTGGTACGACAACGAATGGGGCTATGCTACCCGTTTGGCCGAAGTGGCTGCGCACCTTGCATCGAAATAAGGCTGATTGCCACAAGATGTAGTATTTAAACGCAAAAGGTTTTCAGAACCTTTTGCGTTTCTAGTTAAATGTTAAGTCTACAACAATAGCCCGATGATCGGAACCCGGCTGATAGAGCGTTCGAAATAGCTGGGGCTTAAAGCCTGCATTCACGAATGCATGATCGATTGGAATCATCATCGGCGGAAAAAAACGCGGCCAGGTTGGCTGCGTTTTTTTTGTACGGGCAGCCACTAACGCGCCTTTTTCTGCTGTGGAGTTTTCAGCCTGGAAAATCGTTTTGTAAATCGGCGAAAACGGACTGATGTTGAAATCACCGATCAAAACTGTCGGCCGTGAGCCAGTGCGTGTTTCGTGGGCTGCCCGCGTCAGTTGGGTATTTCGCTCACGGAACCAACTCGGAATAACCGGTGTATGCGGATGAACGGTCACTAATGCCATCTTTTTGCCACGAATCTGGGTAGTTAGCGAAATAATATGCTGTTGCAACGCCAGTGCTTTCTCAACCCGAAAACGGGTTCGGCTACCTACCAGCGTCCAGACCTGCTGTTTGGAACGGCAGGCAAACCAGTATGGGTATTCTGTGCGTAACTGGCTGGTCACGAACCGGATAGGATCAGGAGTCATTTCCTGCAACACATAGAGATCGGGGTTTTGCCGGGTCACCATAGCAACCGTAGTGCGATATTCTTCCCGCGAATACAACACATTGGCATGGAGAACGCGCACATCGCCTTGTGGCGCCGGTATAGGATCGCTATAATCGCCCGGTGTCCAGGTCGTATGGCTTACATAAGCCGTAATAAGGAGCAACCCAATTGGCACAAAACCCGTTAATGGCTCCACAGCGTTACGAAAGCTGCGCCTGTAGATTAGCCAGAATGCAAGAAAGCCGTAGGAAAGCCACTCATATTGAATGGCAAAGTGGCTGAATAACTCAAAGAAATAGAGTTGCCCCAGCAATTTCCCAACTAGCGCACAGCCAGCCAGGCTAATCGAAAGAATCGTTAGCCAGCGATTAATGGTCTGAGCATTAAGTAATATTCGTGATGATCGGGAGCGTATGTTGCGGGAGGGAGTGGAAACTGTCACAGTGTTTACCGATTGTTGAATTAATCGTTAGTACAATTACTACAGAAAGGTCTTTAGTGCGAGTAAATCGTTCCGTTCTTCGTTAATTAATAGAGAGCAAAAGATTTTCACAAAAAAACCCCTACGTTTCCGCAGAGGCTTCAATCTATAAAGAAACGAGAACTTAACCAACACTACCTTCCAGACTGATTGCCAGCAGTTTCTGTGCTTCTACGGCAAACTCCATCGGTAGTTGATTCAGTACTTCCTTAGCATATCCGTTAATGATCAGAGCTACGGCCTGCTCGGTTGGAATACCGCGCTGGTTGCAATAGAACAGTTGATCTTCACCAATTTTCGAGGTGGTTGCTTCGTGCTCGACCGTTGCCGAGGGGTTGCTTACTTCCAGATAGGGAAATGTGTGCGCCCCACATTTATCGCCCAGCAACAGCGAGTCGCACTGCGAATAGTTACGGGCGTTTTCGGCGCGTTTCATAACCTGCACCAGACCGCGATAGGAATTTTGGCTCTTGCCCGCCGAAATACCTTTCGATACAATCCGGCTTTTTGTGTTCTTCCCGATATGGATCATTTTAGTCCCCGTATCGGCCTGTTGCATATTGTTGGTAACGGCTACCGAATAGAACTCACCAATTGAGTTATCGCCTTTCAGAATCACCGACGGATATTTCCAGGTAATCGATGAGCCCGTTTCGACCTGTGTCCAGGAGATTTTCGAGTTCCGGCCCTCGCAGATACCGCGCTTGGTCACGAAGTTATAAATCCCCCCTTTCCCGTCCTTATCGCCCGGATACCAGTTCTGCACGGTCGAATATTTGATTTCGGCATCGGCATGGGCAATCAGTTCAACCACGGCGGCATGAAGCTGGTTTTCGTCGCGCATGGGTGCGGTGCAACCTTCCAGATAGCTCACATAGGAGCCTTCGTCGGCAATGATCAGCGTCCGCTCGAACTGCCCCGTACCGGCGGCATTGATCCGGAAATAAGTCGACAATTCCATTGGGCAGCGAACACCTTTCGGGATGTAGCAGAACGAGCCATCGGTAAACACGGCCGCGTTGAGCGCTGCAAAGTAATTGTCTTTGGCTGGCACAACCGAACCCAGGTATTTTTTCACCAGGTCGGGATGTTCATGAACGGCTTCCGTAATCGAGCAGAAAATAATACCCCGTTCGGCCAGATCTTTCTTGAAGGTAGTGGCTACCGAAACCGAATCCATTACGGCATCAACAGCAACCCGTGGCAACTCGCCGGTTGGCCCGTCGACAACGCCAGCGAGTCGTTTTTGCTCACTTAATGAAATACCAAGCCGGTTGAAAGTATCGAGCAGTTCAGGATCAATTTCGTCGAGCGAATTGACCGTTTTCTTCTGCTTGGGTGCCGAATAATATTTTATGGCCTGGTAGTCAATTTTTGGGTAGTTCACATTAGCCCAATGGGGTTCGGTCATTTCCTGCCATAAACGAAATGCTTTCAACCGGCTTTCCAGTAGCCAGTCTGGTTCATTTTTCTTGGCAGAAATGAACCGAATAATATCATCATCAAGACCAGGAGGGGCCTCATCGGCCTCAATCAGCGTCTCGAATCCGTATTTATATTCGGCGTTGGTTATGCTTTCTAAAATGTCAGCGTCCTTGCTCATAGTTTCGGTTAATCACGAAGTTTTGAACTGTCGTGGTATTTTTTTAACAAAAGGCCGGGTGGGTATGTTCCTGGCAGGTTGGACAAATATCGGAAACTTTCCGTTATTTCGGGCATTGTCTCTAGCTATTCTCTCTGATATGGATGCTCCTAAACGATCTGTCAACATTGAATTGTTGCTTGGTATTTCGGCTACTTTTTTGAGTCTGGCGGCTCTGGTCGTCTCAATTTTTCAAACCAGAATCGATCGTGAACAACAGTATGCATCAGTATGGCCCTATATACAGACAATGGGCGCTAATTTCGATCAGGAGCTGCACTTCGGATTCGAAAATAAAGGGGTTGGACCAGCTATAATTAAAAGCTTCGAACTGATCTACAGAGGCAGAACATACAAGCGGCCCAAACCGCTTTTCCTTGAGTATATTGGCAAAAATACGCGTGGAGGGAAAGGGTTTACTGATGTAACCCCTGGGGATGTTTTTAAATCTGGCGAAAACACAGATGTACTATTTGTCAGCAAAAACGACACAGTTATTAGCCAAGTCGCGTCTATGCTGGCCGATAGTTCGTTTCATTTACGCATCCGCTATGCTGACGTATATGGTAACTGCTGGGAGCTGGATCAAAATAAAGTTACGGCCATCGGCAAATGCAATTAAAAAGCCGACCAGTAAGCTACGGAGCATTAACGGTCGGCCTGTTCGTTGAGTAAATCAGAAATTAGTTGATAGTCACCTTGATCTGACTATAGTAGAGTGTCGTTAATCCTTCAAAACCAGAGTCTGTTCCAACCAGTAACCACAGTTCGCCTTTGTCGTTACTACGAGCCGTAAACGGTTTTTCGGCATTCGATCGCGTAATGAGTTTATAGGTTTCGGGCTGGTCGTCGCCAATCCCTACGTTTCCGAGCAGAATAGCGTCTTTGCCATCGTTATTCTGGGTGCCTTTGTCGATGTTGAGCGAATAAAACTCATTCTGCTTTTCTTTCATGGGTTCAACACCCGTAGCGCCTGCTTTTACCCAGACACTACCACCCGGCGAACCGCCAATACCCATCGAATTGGTTGAGTATTTCGAGGCCAGTTCAATATCGAATACCAGCGAATAGTCTTTGTTAGGCTGGAGGCCGGTCACTTTTTTCTTCAGAAACATAAACGCGTCATCGCTGCGGTTCATGCTTTCGAGCATCAGCGATTGGCGGGTTGTGTCGAGCGGAGCAGGCAAACCGGTTCGGGCCGATTTAAACCGCATACTGGTGTCCTGCGCAACGCCATAATCCGAAATGTCGGCTATCCAGCCATCCTGGCCCTGCTGAAAATTAGATTGATACGGTAGTCCTGGTTGTGATGAAATGTCATTGTCTTTGCAAGCGGATAAAGTCAATAAACTGCCCGTAAGAACGGTCATTACCATTAACGTTGATTTCATTATGAACTCGATTTGTTTCCCATACTGATTCGGCCGGTAGCACAAGCGTTGGAAAATAAATCGAAAAAAAATCAACGATGCCTACTGCGGCTACTGCTATCGAGTCCGCGCAACGCCATATAAAACGCTATGACATAGATCATTTGGTTGGCAGCTCCGCCCCAGTCTTCTTTCAGGGTTGTGCCAAATAATAACAGAGCGATAATGGCACCACCCAATGCATACCCCCAACGGATAAATTGACCACCGAGCAGAATCATAAGGCCACAGGTAAGCTCTAGAAAGGGGAGCGTATACAGAAAGGCATTGGTCAGGATAGTTGGCAGAATGGTAGTGGAAAATCCCGCTCCGGTTTTTGAGACAAACGTTGTCAGTTTAGGAATCCGGACAAGCCCATGCATGAGCATATTGATACCCAGCCCGATACGAATGACCAACTGGGCCAATTGATTGTTAGACATACTGTTGAAATAGAATGAGCAATGAACTCAGTACTGAACCCTGGTCAATTGTTATTGGGAAAGGCAAATTGACTACACCAACAACAATTAATCAAAGCAGGCCATGAGAACAGTAGAAACATAATGATGACTTCCGACAAAGATAATAGCCAGCGTTCGTTACTTATTGCTCATTCTTCTTCCTCGTCAGCATTACCCTCTTCAACGGTTTCCTCCGCCAGCAGGTCGTCATTTATCCCAACAGAGTCGATGCCATCGACCTCTGCTTTTTCGGGCTCTGGCCCCTGCATTCTGGCCGGGTTCATGTAATTGGCCTGGGGTATGCCTGCATTGGCTTCTTCGCTCTGTGCCAGTAGCTGCACGACACCCTGATTGTCGTCGTCGGCCGGGTTATAATTTTTATTGTCGTCTGAGTTCATGGTCGTGCGTTAGCTTATACTCCACCCGATCGTGTAACGTGTCCGCCCAGCGCATAGTTATCATCCTGATGATGATCGTGTTCGCCGGTAGGATCGCCGTCTTCATCCACAGGCTCGTCATAGAGTTCTTCGTTCTCGACAACTTCTTCCTCGTCATCACCGTCTTCAATAGCCGCCCCGCTCTGATTGCGAACGTTATTGGGATCGACACGGCCAATACGCGAGCCAATCAGCTCTATATCATCGTACATTGGGTTCATTACCATAGTCATAGTTGTTGGGTTTTGACTTATGAAACATAAACCCATAGCCTATGGGAAAGGTTAAACTTATTCCGTTATTTGCTTTCCAGAATACGGGTCAACAAGCATCAGGCATTGATCATTTGCCTTTGTTAAGAGACGAAATTCCAATGACTTTTGACCAATTAACCAATACTACCGATGAAGTCTACGTTTGCTCTGCTTTGTGTTTTATTTTCTGTTGCGGTATACGGCCAGGCCAGCCGGGAGCCGTTGTTCACCTCGTTCGATGGCACCAAAATTCATTACGACATTATTGGTGAGGGCAAACCGGTTGTATTGCTGCATGGCTTTATCAGTACCAGCGAAAGCTGGAAACGCTCGGCTACCCGGCAGGCACTGGCCGATGCGGGCTTCAAAGTAATCACACTCGATCTGCGCGGTAATGGACTCTCCGACAAACCTCACTCGGCCGAAGCCTACCGCGACAATGCCGAATTGAAAGATGTGATGGCACTAATGAAGCTTTTGAATCTGAAGCATTACGATGTGGTTGGCTATTCGCGCGGGGCGATTCTGACGGCAAAATTGCTAACGATGGACAACCAGATTGATCGGGCCGTAATGGGCGGCATCAGTGTCGATTTCTCAGACCCGAACTGGATTCGGCGTAAGAATTTTCATGAAGCACTGATCAAACCAGGTAGTCATCCCGAATTGCAGGGCGCTATCGACTATGCCAAAAAGTCGGGAGCCGACACCGTCGTGCTGGCTCGTTTGCAGGAGTTCCAGCCTGTTACGACCCGTGCGGAACTAGCCCATATCAACATACCCGTACTTGTTGTCAATGGCGACAAAGACATGGACAATGGCGACCCTAAGACATTGGTCGATGCCATTCCAGGCTCTCGGCTGGTTATTGTTCCGGGCGATCACGGCGGAGCCATGCGCACACCGGAGTTCGCCCAGGCCGTAGTAGCGTTTTTGAAGCAGTAGCGAATTGTCTAGCCTTAATATGTGCATAACATAGAGTCAGCGATTTGCTTTTACCTTTACTTTACCTAACCTCATTGGTATGCGCTTCCTCTCTGCAACTCTTCTACTCATCTGCTTTCGCCTGACGGTTCTGGCACAAACACAGCAAACAGCCTCACGGCTCACGCTGCCCAATGGCTGGAGCCTCACCCCTATTGGCCGCTCGTTGCCACTGGGCGATTTACCGCTCAATCTGGCGGTTTCGCCAAATGGTAAACGACTGGCCGTTACAAATAATGGACAAAGCACGCAGTCCATACAACTGATCGACCTGTCGGCCGAAAAGGTGCTGAATGAAGTGGAGATTGCCAAATCGTGGGTGGGTTTACGTTTTACCCCCGATGGCAAAAAATTACTGGCTTCGGGTGGCAATGATAACCGTATTCTAATCTACGATGTTTCGGGCGATCGGCTCGTAAAATCCGATTCGATTGTACTGGGCAAACCCTGGCCTAACCGAATTTCGGTTGCAGGAATTGAAACCGACAAAAGCGGTGCTACTGTTTATGCCGTAACAAAAGACGATAGTAGCCTGTATGTCTGCGACCTGGCAACAAAGCAGGTTCAACACCGGGTCAAGCTACCTGCCGAAGCCTATACCTGCCTTCGCTCACCCGCCACAGGCGACTTGTTTATTACGGTTTGGGGGGGCGACAAAGTCCTGATCTACGATCCGAAGCAGCAAGCAATAACGGGTGAAATCAACACAGGGAGCCGCCCAAACGATCTGATATTTTCGCGTAATGGCAAGCTGTTGTTTGTGGCCAATGCTAACGAAAACTCGGTATCGGTCATTGACGTAAAAACCCGCAAAGTACTGGAAACGGTCACTACGGCACTTTACCCCGACGCTCCGGCTGGCAGTACCCCTAATGGTCTGGCCCTGTCCAGCGATCAAAAATCGTTGCTCGTGGCTAATGCCGACAATAACTGTCTGGCCGTTTTCGATGTATCGAAACCAGGCCTTAGCCGGTCATTGGGGTTCATTCCGACCGGCTGGTATCCAACGGCCGTGAAAGTTGTTGGCAAAAAAGTAGTGGTAGCCAATGGCAAAGGTTTTTCATCGAAAGCCAATCCGAAAGGACCCAGCCCCTACAAACGGCGCGAGAGTGACACCGAATACATTGGCGGGCTTTTCAAAGGCACCTTATCGCTATTCGACCTGCCCAAAGCAACGGAATTGAACAGTTTGTCGAAGTTGGTTTATCAGAATACACCGTATACGAAAGACAAGGAAAAACTGGCCGTTGGTGAGCCGAATAACCCAATTCCCAAACGGGTAGGCGAAAAATCGCCACAGATCAAGTATGTATTCTACATCATTAAAGAAAACCGCACCTACGATCAGGTGTTTGGCGATATGGCAGGCGGCAACGGCGATACGTCACTCTGCCTGTTTCCCGAAAAAGTAACGCCCAATCAACATGCACTGGCCCGTGAGTTTGTGCTGCTCGACAACTTCTATGTCGATGCCGAAGTTAGTGCCGATGGGCATAACTGGTCGACGGCGGCCTATGCCAACGATTACGTAGAAAAAACCTGGCCAACCAGCTACGGTGGTCGCGGTGGCACGTACGATTATGAAGGAAGCCGCCCAATTGCTTTTCCCAAAAAAGGATTCATCTGGGATTATTGCCAGCGAGCAGGCATTCGATACCGCAGTTACGGCGAATTTGAAGCCTATTCGAGACGCAAGGGCTCGGCACTCGACGGTCGGTTCGCGACTAACTACCCTGATTATGATTTGAAGATCAAAGACATCGACCGGGTAGAAATCTGGAAAAAAGATATCGACTCACTGATTGCTGCTAATGCTGTACCCAACTTTAGCAGCATCCGGCTGGGCAACAACCATACCAGCGGTGCCCGAATTGGCGCGCCAACACCAGCCGCTCACGTAGCCGACAACGATCTGGCGCTGGGTCGGCTGGTAGAGCACCTGTCGAAAAGCCCGATCTGGAAAGAATCGGCGGTGTTCGTGCTGGAAGACGATGCACAAAATGGCGCCGACCATGTTGATGCGCATCGGTCGCCCGCCCTCGTTATCAGCCCCTACACCAAACGCAAGCATGTTGAACACACCATGTATTCAACTTCGGGTATGCTGCGGACAATGGAGTTGATTCTGGGTTTACCCCCCATGAGCCAGTACGACGCGGCCGCTACACCTATGTTTGCCTGTTTTACCAGCACGCCAACGCTCACACCCTACATTCACAAACCAGCCAACGTTGATCTGGAAGCCAAAAATACGGCCATGAACGAATCGGCTCGGCAATCGGAAAAACTCGATCTGCGCTATGCCGATAAAATTGACGATCGGCTATTCAACGAAATTATCTGGAAAGCCGTCAAAGGTGAACAATCGGTTATGCCCGCTCCCAAACGGGGTGCTTTTTTGCAGGTTGCCGAAGCCGATGATGACGATGACGATAAGTAAATGACTGCTTTAGCAATACGCTTACTGCAACAAAAAAGCCTGACCGAAACTTTCGGCCAGGCTTTTTACTGTTGTTTCCAGCAATTACTTCTGGAATGATCCAAACACATAATCCCAGATAGGTGTCGAAACACCGTAGTTGCTCTCTGGGTTTTTATAATGGTGTACACTGTGATTAACCCACAGATGTTTGAAGAAATTCTTTGGTGGAGCGTAGGCGTGCACAATAAAATGTACAGCCAGATAGCCCGAATAGCCTACCAGAAAACCAGGAAAAAAGGCATAGGCTGCTTCGCCCATAATCAGGAAAAAGAAGCTAAAAAAAGCAGCAGCTACGAAAACGGCTAGAGCTGGTGGCATAGCCAGTCGAGTCTTATCTTTAGGGTATTCGTGGTGAACGCCGTGGAATGTATACTGAATTTTGGCTCGCCGGGGGGTCGAAGGTGCTAAATGATACAGGTAACGGTGCAACACATACTCAAACAGGGTAAATACAAATAAACCAGTAACAAACAAGGCTCCAATAGTACCAGCACCCATGTCGGTATAAGTAAATGCATACCAGCCCAGGAAAACCGAAAGGACTAACCACATTGAAATCGGCACCATAATATGCGTACGCGAAAGTGCTTCCAGTAGTGGATTATCAAATAGTTTTTTGGTACCGCTGTTTTTGGGTCGGGTTTTTCCATGACCGGCCATTGTTTGTAACCTCTCAGTAGTTGGTTCCATAGAGTTGATACGTTAACAATAAAGTAATAGTGCAAAATTACAACGAAAAATGAGACCGTCAGTACAGATAGTAAACTGATTTTACTATCTTAATTATGTTTTACTAACCTCCAACTGGTCGGAAAGTTTCTCCTGCATGGCCATCATATTTCCTTTTGGTAGTTTAGGCTTGATAATTAATCGCAGGGAATTACTGTAAGTCAGGTAATTAAACATCCAGTTTAGAAAAATTGCCAATCGGTTTTTTACGCCGACAATTGCCATCAGGTGTACAAACAACCACGTAAGCCAGGCAAAAAATCCCTGAAATTTTAAAAATGGCAAATCCACAACGGCCAATCCACGACCCACGGTTGCCATTGTTCCCAGATCGCGATAAGTAAATTCCTGCATGGATTCCCCCCGAACCAGATGCCTAAGGTTTTTGGCCAGATGCTTCCCCTGCTGAATGGCAGGCTGCGCTATTTGCGGATGTCCATTCGGCCATTTTTCTTCGGCCATCAGTGCCACATCGCCAATGGCGAAGATGTCGGTAAATCCCTGTACCTGACTATAGCGATTGACCAGCACGCGCCCTCCCCGGCCAAGCACCTCGGCGGGTAACCCTGCCAGTGGATTGGCCTTCACACCAGCCGCCCAGATCAGGTTGTTGGTGCGGAGCGTTGAGCCATCATTCATGGTAACGATACGGCCGTCGAAATCTTTTACCCGCGTATTGAGCCGAACATTAACACCGAGTTCTTTCAGATAAGCCAGCGAATGCTCCTGCGACTGTACCGACATAGGCCCCAACACTTCTCCACCCGACTCGATGAGGTAAATATCCATCATCTTAAAGTCGAGTTCCGGATAGTCTTTCGGCAGCACCGTACGGCGCATTTCGGCCAGCGTTCCGCATAATTCTACACCGGTTGGCCCACCACCAACAACAACAACATCCATCAGCCCTTCTTTTTCGTCTTCGGTTTCGACACTTAGCGCATCTTCGAAGTTTTGTAGCATCCGGTTACGCAGGGCAATTGCTTCGGCTACCGACTTCATCGGGAGCGCTTTTTCAATAATATTCTGCTGATTGAAAAAATTAGTGTCGGCACCGGTAGCCATTACGAGGTAATCGTAGGTAATCGGCCCTAGTTCGGTATCGACCGTTTTATCGGCCGGGCGTACGCCTGTTACGCTGGTTACCCGAATATGGACATTTTTACAATTTCCAAACACCGCCCGCAGCGGAAACAAAATGGAGTTGGCTTCGAGCCCGGCCGTGGCAACCTGGTAGTAGAGTGGCTGAAACTCATGGTAATTTTGCTTGTTGATGAGCACTACCTGAAATTCTTTTTTCCGGGATAGTATTCGAGCCAGTTTCAGGCCACCAAACCCTGCACCAACAATTACTACGCGTGTCCGATCTGTTTGGGGTATGTTTGGATTCATATTCTCAATTTCTCATTGAATAACGATTGGCTGGTTCGTCATTGGGCATTCGTCATTTGAACTTAGTTTTTTGAACACTCATGGTGCGTTCCAATGACAAACCTCCAATGACCAATGACTAGTATTACACATCGTTCATAACGCCTTGCAATACGCGCTCATAATAAGCTTCGTAGAGTGGCAAGATACGCGATAACTCGAATTCTTTAGCTCTTGCCAGCGCGTTTTCCTTAAACTGAGGCAAATGCTCGTCGTCTAATACATACAACGCATTTTTAACCATATCGTCTACATCGCCTACCGGACTCAGAAAACCCGTTACTCCCTGTATATTCAGTTCGGGTAAGCCACCAACATTTGACGTTATCAACGGAACCTCACAGGCCATTGCCTCCAGCGCGGCCAGTCCAAAGCTTTCGTTTTCGGATGGCATAATGAACAAATCGGCTACCGACAGTACTTCTTCCACGGCATCGAGTTTGCCCAGGAACCGCACCTGATCGTAGATACCCAGATCGCGCACAAGTCGCTCAATACGAGCCCGTTCGGGCCCATCGCCTACGAGCAGCAACTTGGCGGGAATTTTCTCCTGAACATGGTAAAAGACCATAACGGCATCGTCGATTCGTTTCACCCGACGGAAGTTTGACGTATGCACGATTAGTTTCTCGCCATTGGGGCAAATCGCCTTCTTGAAATGCTCTTTCTGCTGCCGCTGGAAACGGGTCAGATCGATGAAATTAGGAATAACTTCTATATCGCGATGGATATTAAAATGAGCGTAGGTGTCCTGCCGCAGGTTTTCAGAAACAGCCGTAACCCCATCCGACTCGTTGATACTGAACGTAACCACCGGTTCATACGAAGCATCTTTCCCGACAAGTGTAATATCGGTACCGTGCAGAGTGGTTACAACGGGCACAATTTTCCCCTGCGAACGCAGAATCATTTTGGCCATATACGCTGCCGATGCGTGCGGAATGGCATAATGCACATGCAAAAGATCGACGTTTTCGTTGGTTACCACATTGACCATTTCGCTGGCCAGCGCCGACTCATAGGGGGCATACTGAAAGAGAGGGTACGATGGAATATTTACTTCGTGGTAAAAAACGTTTTCATTAAAAAAGTCTAGCCTGGGTGGTTGCTGATATGTGATAAAGTGGATCTGGTGGCCATTTTTTGCCAGCGCTTTACCGAGTTCGGTGGCGACAACGCCACTGCCCCCAAAGGTTGGGTAGCATACAATACCGATTTTCATGAAATAAATCCCCTATAGGCAGGGAACGGTTTGTTCGAACAACACCAAACATACTCGAAAAGAATCCCGAACAAATACAATTTGGTAATTTGATAATAAAGATAGTAAGCATACCGGGCTGGTGAGGTAGCGAAGTAGTTTTAATAACTGCTCCCCTTTACCCACTAAGTAGGTAAGCATCCGATTCGCGTACATAGTAGTCTAAAACCGCTATTTTTGTAAAAAAACAGCCATGTCTACGCGCCAGCCTATACCTTTTTCGGCATTTGCTCTCGGCTTTCTCAGACTGATTCGCATCCAGAACCTGCTGATTGTGGTCATGACGCAGTTTCTGGCGCGTATTGTGCTGGTTGGCCCACGCGAAGCCTGGCCTCAACTACTCACCGATCCAACCATATGGCTACTTTCGCTATCAACGGTTTGCATTGCCGCAGCGGGCTATATCATCAACGATTACTTTGATATCAAGATCGATCTGATCAACAAACCCGAACGCGTTGTTATTGGTCGTTACCTCAAACGCCGGGTTGCCATTGGCACTCATCAGCTATTAAATGTAATCGGCTGCCTGATCGGACTTTATCTGAGTAAATGGGTGTTTCTTACCGATGTTGTTTCGGTGTCTTTATTGTGGCTTTATTCGGCTCAGCTTAAGCGCCAGCCGTTTATTGGCAACATTGTCGTATCGCTCCTTACGGCCCTTTCGCTGATTGTGCTGGCCGTTTATTACCGGCAAAATGCCAATATGCTGCTGATTTATGCCTTGTTTTCGTTCGGCATTTCGCTCGTTCGTGAGATTATTAAGGATATGCAGGACGTTCGGGGCGATGCGCGGTTTGGTTGCCGCACCTTGCCCATCGTGTGGGGGCTTCGCCGGACTAAATACCTACTTTATGTGCTGATCGGATCGTTCATTTTCTGCATGTTTCTCATTGCCGATTCGCTTAGCAATCTGCGGCTTGGTCTGATTTTCCTTGTTCTTCTAATTCCAATGATCTGGCTTACCTACCGCCTGGTCGTTGCTGACACCCGTCGCGATTTTGGCTATCTGAGCAACCTCTGTAAGCTCATTATGCTATTGGGCGTTGTCAGCATGGTATGGGCGTGAGAATGAATGATAAATAGGAAAATGGAAATTCATCATTTATAATTCATCATTCTTACCGTTCGCTCAACGGAACGTTTGGGGTTCGGTAGTCTATCCTACATTTGTTTCAGGAACCAATTCATTTTGTTCGTATGAAATCATTTGTGGTTACCCTATTTCTCATTGCTTTATCGCTAACAAATAGCCGGGCACAGGACTGCCTTGGGTTTACACTCAAAACGGGTACGAGCTTCGAGTTGAGTATGTTCAACGCCAAAGACAAGCCAACCGGCAAAATTATGTATCAGGTTAAAGATGTTCATAAAGAGGGCGGAGCCACGGTTATGGATCTTGAAGCGCAGTTTCAGGACGAGAAAGGGAATCAGCGAACTCCCTACGCTATCCACTACACCTGTACGGGCGACGAACTGATTGCCGATTTGTCGGGTATGGCGCAGAGTATGCAAAGCAACATGAAAAACATGGAGATGAAGCTGAAAACCAACCAGCTTGCCTATCCGGGCAAATTGAGTGTTGGCCAAAAACTGTCGGATGGCCAAATGGAAGCTGATCTCACTTCTGATGGTACTACCATGATGACCATGAAGATGGCCATGACCAACCGGCAGGTCGAAGGCCAGCAGTCGGTTACAACACCTGCCGGAACCTTCGATACTTATAAGGTAACGTCCGATATGAACTTCGAAAACCGGGCCATGGGCATCCCCATTCGGAGTTCCATGCACGTTGTCAGCTATCGTACAAACGACCAGATTTTCGACATCAAATCCGAAACCTACAACAAAAACGGCAAGCTGATGGGCTATACCCTGCTGAGCAAAGCGAATTAGTCAATTGTCGTTAGTTATTTGTCAATTGTCTTCTGTCATTAGGAAATGACCAACAGCAATTGACAAATAACAAATGACCGATTTTTTTCCACCGTACTTGTTCAGCGAACGACAAAAGTTTAGCTTTGCGCAACTTTGTTGCAAAAAAGCTGGTTAAGCAAACATACGATTAGCCGACGCATCGTCTGTTGCATTTGCTTATGAAAACTGATTTTTTCTCCCGTAAAGCAGATTATATCGGAATCACCGGTTCGGTGCTGTGCATTATTCACTGCATGATTACGCCTATTTTGTTAATGTCCTCGGCTCTGCTTCAGGAAGACCACCTACGCTTCGGTTACCTGAGCCTCGACTATGTTTTTATTGGCGTCAATATTGTGGCCGTGTATTTTGCCACGCGTCATTATGCACTGCCGGTTATTAAAAAAGCACTTTGGGGATTTTTAGCACTCTTTGCCGTTGCCATTCTGCTCGAAGATGTCAATCCAGTCTTTGAATATATCAGCTATCTGGCCTCTGCCGGACTGGTCACAACGCACCTCTTCAACATTCGTCAGCACCGGCTGCAGCACGCTCATTAATAACCGGGACTAGTTTGCGCTTAACGCTCTATTGGTCAGAAACGTATCGTCGGTTAGTGTTTTCAGAAAACTGATAAGCTGGCTTTTTTCGGTGTCGGTCAGCGCAATACCGAGTTGACCGTTGGCTTTTAGTAGCGGATCGAGCGTAGGGCTATCGTTTACGCCTGTTCGGTAATGCTCCAGCACCTGATCGAGCGTATTGAAACGTCCATCGTGCATATACGGAAATGTTTTCTCGACATTGCGGAGGCTGGGCACTTTGAATTTCAGCCGATCGGCTTCATTTAGTGTAATCTTATACCGTCCCTGATCGTCGATGGCACTCACCGAAAGGCCATTGTTCCGATAGCTGTAATCGGTAAACAAATCCGTAGCGTGGCAGGTCGAACATTTCTGTTTGAACAGATTCAAACCCGCCAGTTCATCCGGCGTCAATACACCACCTGCTTCCTTCCGAACGTATTTATCATAGCGCGAATCGGCCGACACGAGCGTTAGCACAAACTGCGAAATGGCTTTCAGAAAACGTGACGTCGTAACGCTATCGGAACCAAAAGCCGCCTTAAACATACCCGGATATTTGGGGCTCTGTTGCACCCGTGTCAGCACATCGGCAAACTTCATATCCATTTCGACCGGGTTCGTCAATGGCGCAATAAACAGCGTGTTCAGATCCGTAATGCCGCCATCCCAGAAAAACTCCTGTCCCCAGGCCGCATTCTGAATACTCGGTACATTCCGGGTGCCGAACTTACTGTCGATCCCATGACTCAATGCATGATCAGAGTGCGCAAAACCAGCAAATTGCTGATGGCAGAATCCGCAGCTAATGGTACTGTCGCGCGAAAGTTGTGGATCATAAAACAACGTTTTACCGAGCAAAACACCCTGAACGGTTAACGGATTCTGGCTCAGATCATAAGCAGGAGCAGGAAAATTAGACGGTTGCCGAAACGACACGGGTGTGGGTTTGAAGACAACGCCCCCCGTATCGGTATCGGTCGTGTCGGGCGTAGGCTCATCGACACCACTTTTTGTCTGACAGGACACCGCCAGCCCGAACAAAACCAGGCTAATCAATAATCCGATATGGTTGATGTGTCGAATAACCCGTTTCATCACAGACTGGTTTGGCCCCCGTAGCTGAACATCGATGCGTAGTTGTTGGCAATGTTTGTCGAATAGGTATCAAACATCACCGACGGATACTGGCTGATACTCAGTTTAGTAGAGCCATTGAACACCTTAAGCACATCCGTTTTTAGCCGAACCTGTGGTTTCAGATCAGAATCGACCTTCACAACATCGCCATTGAATGTTAGCGTCACCGTGCGCAGGTTATTGATTGTTTTCTTTCCGTTATAGCCCCCGCCAAACCCGCCAATGTGATAGAAAAACGCATTATTCTGAGCGGCTGGAGCCGACGGCGAGGTTCCTTCGAGTTTCATAAAAATATAGCCCGAATTCCATTCCCAATACATACCATCGTTAAGCGCGGGATCGAGCACACCCGTTCGCAGACTAATGTCGGCCAGACTACGGGTACTATCGACCCCGATCAAAAACGTCATTCCAGTATAGTTTCCCGATGGTATACTCGTCAGCGTCATCGTTTGGGACTCTGGTTTCTCGGCTTCGACCAAAAAATAGCTACTTTCCTGCGGAAGCGTATATACCGAGCCATCGTCTTTTTGCAGTTGAATGTTGCTGATAAAGTAGTTGAACTTCGTAACCGTAAACGACTCTCCTACCGCATTCTGGTAGGTATTGGTATTGAGGTTCATAGCCTGACTGCCAGCAACATTGGTAAACGCCAGCGATAACGAACCATACGAATCAGGCGCAACATATGGGTTCGTTTCGTTACAGGCAACAACGGCCCAGCCCATTATGAGTGCTGAGAACAGACTGAAGAATAGATACTTTTTCATGACCTGTACTATAATTTTCATTAAGAGACTGGAGCACTACTAACACAAGCCTAAAAGGTTTTGAAAGAGCCTTCCGGAGACTATCTAAGATTACCCCAACCCTCTTTAAGACAGTGCTGTTAAGCCTTTTTTACTATAATCCCGACACACCTTCGGCGTTGAAAAATAGCACTT
The DNA here is from genome assembly GCF_037201965.1 of Spirosoma sp. SC4-14. Lineage (NCBI taxonomy): Bacteria > Pseudomonadati > Bacteroidota > Cytophagia > Cytophagales > Cytophagaceae > Spirosoma > Spirosoma sp. SC4-14. The sequence goes on from NZ_CP147518.1 coordinate 5,418,089, forward strand.
AACAGCCCTACCCTAAAGAGGGCCATTATCGGACTCAGAATAGCCCCCTAAAGGGGGTTGGGGGTAATTCTAAAACCTTTCCGGTTTGTTTACAAGTACGCTGCATCACCGAAACCCGTTGCGTCCGAACACAATAATCACGCCTATGATCACACTGCTTATCAAGAGCAGAAATAGCCAGATAAGGGCATTGGCCGCACTGAAGGGTTTCTGAAAAAATTCGTTTACCAGTCCAGCAATCGTGCCAATACACACGCCAATCATACTGACGAAAATAAACTGAACAATGGGTGGCAATCGGCGAAGCATAAGCAAATCAGGACTATTTCTGTAACGTAAAAAAAAGCTTCCTATTTCGAAAAATCAGGAATCCTGATTCAGAATAACAACCTTACTTCTCCGACTCCTTTCGTAGTTTTTCGATGTCGGCAATCAGTTTCACGGTTCCTTCTTTGGTGGTACCGTCATACATACCCCGCACGTGCCGGTCCTTATCGATCAGCACGAAGGCACCGCTATGGATATAGCCTCCCTGCACGGTTGAGTCGGCTTTGGCCGTAACCAGATAATGCTCCTGGCCAATATCATAGATCTTCTCCTTGTCGCCAGTCACAAACTGCCACATCGGATTCGTTACGCCTAACTCCGTCGCGTATTCTTTTAGCACAGCGGGCGTATCATGCTCCGGGTCGATGGTGTGCGACAGAATCCGTACATCGGGGCTGTCTTTATAGGCCCGATACACATCCAGCATATTCCGTTTCATGACCGGGCAAATGGTCGGGCAGGTCACGAAGAAGAAATCGGCCACATAAATTTTCCCGGCAAAATCCTGCTGCGTTATGGGCTTACCATCCTGGTTGGTAAACTGAAAATCCGGAATGGTCGGATATTCGACCACACTGACTTTCTTACCATCAACGATTTTTTCCACGGTTTCGGGTTCGCCCAGATACGGCAGTTTTTCGGCTGGGCCGCTACAACCGCCGAGGGCAACCAGTACCGTTACCCAAAGTGCATATTGGAAGTTTTTCATAACAGAACAATTTACTGGACATAGCTTGCGGCATCGGCAAGGCTCTTTTTCGTCAACTCATTGACCTTATCAATTTTTGCTTTCTCAGCCTTTAGGTATTCCATTGCTTTCTGCTGATCGAGCTTTTTAAGTGTGTCTACACTATAGCCATGCATCCAGTCCATCATCCCTTTTTCGGCTGCATTCAGGTTATTGGCAATAGACTCACCCTGCTCATGGTCGGTTTGCAGCGCAGCATCTTTTTTCCCACTTTTCATCAGGCTATCCGTAACCGCCAGCTTTTTTCTAACTGCTTTTTTAAGCCGCATAATATCGTCCATGTGAGCCATTGTGCTATCGTGCGAGGCCATAACCCCTGCTTCGAGTTCAGATACAGGATCAGCACTCGTGGTCGATTCGGCAGACGATTCGTTGCTGGAGTTGGAGCATGAACCCAACAAACACACGGCAAAAGCGGCAACAACTAAGGTTTTCATCATGTAGTGGTTAAATGCGTTTGTGCGGAAACAGGCTGCTCCCGCACAAACAGGTGGTTTATTTTATTTTCAGAAACAGGACAAGACCGAACAGGCTCACAACCAGTACGCCCAGTGCGGCCAGCATCGTTATACTATCCCGAACATCTTTTCCGGCAAAATCAATTCCGCTGTACTTATGTAAAAATGCAAACGATAGCCCTTCCCGGCGGTCGCTGTCGACAATACGGGCGGCCAGGCGGCTGGTCGACGGTTCAACATAGTACGTCAGATGATCGGGTGTATCGAGGGCCAGCTTCACAACCGGAAGCCGCTTGTTAATGAAGCCATACTCACGGTCAAATTTTTCCAGAAAACTAATCGAAAGCAAATCGGGCAGCTCGCCAGCAGCCACCTGCTGTTCTTCGTCCATTCGCTCACAACAGGCCGGTCCTTTTCCCGACTGTTCGGCTGCCCAGAAACTCATCACCAGATCTTTGGCGTGGGCCATAACGCCATCAGGCAAGACCGACGCCGTTTGCACGTCGTAATAGGCAATGGTCGGTTTCGATTCTTTCGTTTTCCCAGATGGCTTATCCGACGTTTCGGCATTATCGACCTGCTTGCTTTTCCAGCTATCGTTGGCTTTTTTGGTGAAAACCTGATAATACAACCGGTCATCGACCGTTGCCAGCGATACATTGGTTACGGTAGCCCAGTCGACCGGTAAGCTCAAGATACTGGCCTGCAATTTTGCGGAGGTCATAACTGGTTGTCGGACATACTTAATCCGCTCGTCGGGAGTAAGTTTCCGCGTTACGTGATAAGCGCCACTGAAAGCAAATGTCAGCGTAACCAGCGATACGGCAATGCCAATTTGCCGGTGGTATTTCCGTAGAAAGCCAATGCGATCGCTGGCGTTTCGCGGTTTTCTGAAACGCTTCCACATAAACCCGTAAATCACCAGCCCGCTCACCATCGACAGAATAATTATACTCAGGCAAAGTACCATGATACTGACGCGCAGGGTATTGTTCGTAATCGCTTCGAGCCAGTCCCAGTTGTGGAAGTTGTTAAACACCCACAAAAACGCTTTCCGGCTCCGCTCGTTGTAATTGGCCAGTCGGCTTTGTTCGGTTTCAACGTACACATCCATCTGGTCGGGCCGATCGAACGACACTTTCCAGACCGGAAGCAACCGATTCACATACCGATATTCGGCCGAAAAGGTCGTTACGGGCTCAATATGAACTGGCGTTTTAGCATCATCGACAAAATACCTCGCCAGGGCCTCCGCATATTGCTGGTCGCCACCGGGTAGTGCCCGCCCTGTCGATGCACTGTAGTAGCGGAGCTGGTTATCCGCACCTTTTATCTGATAATAGGTCTGACCGGCCAGTTCGACCAATCGAAACGTCCGCAATACCGACACCTTATTCTGGGTCAGCACATCGGTTATCGACAGCGTCAACTGCGAGTGGTTCAGCACCTCCGGCTTTACAAATTCATGCGCAATGGCTGGTTTGAACCAGTGCGACATAAATGGATGCGACAAACCACTAAGGGTCCAGAAAATAACCGGCACCACCGTCAGTATGCCGATGATGCGGTGCCAGCGGTACATATTCCGCTGAATGAGCTTTTTCAAACCAGCAGAGGCAGTCCCCATAGCTTTTGGCTCGGCGTCGGCAAGCGACTGAATGCGAAGCGCTTTAGGATTTGTTTCCATGTATGGCAAAAAGTGTCATATATTATCGTTTCCCAATGAAATTGTATTGAATACCGAACACAAAGGTGCGTGGAGCCGCCGGTGTGTAAGTGGTGCGGTCGGTAGCGTTGTTGCCGCGTGTGGCATTGGTAGCAAACAGCGCGTTGGTCACGTTGAGCACATTGGTAAACAGCTCAATTCCTTTCCACTGATAACCCGCCCGAACATTCGCAAAATCATAGCCACCGTAGCTCACTGTGTTGACCTGGTTCTGATACCAGCCAGCTACGTGCTGCCATTCCACCGACGTACGGAAGTTTTTGAACCAGGCCGGATAGTAGCTGATTTCGGTGTTCCAGAGCCAGCGCGGGGCCGATGGCATATCTTTACCGTTTACGTTCTGCACGGCATCGGAAGACCGCTGGCTGAGCGTGAACTCAACAAATCGATGGACAGCGTGTGTACCTCCAAACCGGAAAAACACCTGCTTCGATGGGCGGTAGGTAACACCCAGTTCAACACCCCGGTGCAGGGTTTTTCCGGCCGACTGGTAGTCGTAGGAATTGTCGGGCTGACGAATATTCAGCAGTTCGTTCGTACCATTCATCTGATAAATGGCCCCATCGACATACACTTTGTTGTTCAGCAGCGACGCCCAGCCGCCAATTTCCATATTATCGAATCGGGCCGGTTGCAAATTGTAGTAGAATAGGTCGCCCGACGCGGCTGGCGTCGTTCGTTTCAGGAAAATCGACGTAAGGGCCGGTGGCGAGAAACCTTTGGCATAATTGGCATACAGCCCCTTACCGTTACCCAAATCGTAGGTTGCCCCAATTTTAGGCGTTACCTGGCTGTACGCTTTCGCTCCCGAGCTGTTGTCGAGCGCATTCGTATAGTCGAAGGCCATGCGGTCGTAGCGCAGCCCAGCCGACACCCGAAATTTGGGCAGTGGTTCGAAATCATACTGCACATAAGCTGCCGTGTTATGAATATCGGCCTGGTAGTTTGCCAGTTGACTGTCTGGCCGCTCTTTCAACTGCGTATATTTCAACACCGATTTTTTATCGGGCCGCAGTTCGGCCGCCAGTTCGGTCTGATAAGCATAATAGGTATTCGGCGACAAATCGAGCGTAGCGCCCACAATCAGTTTGCTGTTCAGGAAATTCAGCCGCTGGGTATGCTGCGCAATGAAGCCGTAACTCTGAAAATCGTTGCTGTTGATTTGTCCGGTAGCAGTTGTCGATCCGGTTGTCCATCGAATGGAGTAGGTCGGATTCTGCCCAACGCTGTTATTCCGCACAAAAGCTGTAATAAACGATTGAGAGCCATCTTTCCAATCGTGCTCCAGCGTCAGACGGCTCCTGAGCGAAACCGTTTTTCGGTACGTAAAATCGGTTGTGCTTACATACTGCCGGGCAAAAAACGCCGTGCTGTCGACACTACCACTGGTCTGCGAATTATAGTTGTTATATGACAACGTACCGGTCAGCCGGGTGCGTGACGTAAAGGCATACTCCAGCCGGGCAAAGTACGACGACTTATCATAATCGGAACTGGCCATCCACGAATCGCGCTGCCGCGACACAAAACCGCCCAGATAGATGCCGAACTTGCCCTGCCGGGCCCCAGCCCCAACCTGTAGCCGCTGATAGCCCCACTGATCGAACTGAATGCCCACACGCGCAGTAGGCACGGCCGTTGGGCGCTGGGTAATGAAGTTCACCGCTCCGCCAACCGCTTCGGGACCATAAATCGACGAGACCGGACCTTTTACCACTTCGATAGAGCTAACCGTAAACTGGTTCATTTCCAGTAGAGCGTTATGGTTAAAAACACCCATCGGTCGAATCGGTACGCCATCTTCCATGTACAGAAAATAGGCGTTAGTCGTCATCGGTTGCCGAATGGCCATCATATGCTGCTCGTTGTTGAGGTTCACCATCAGCACGCCCGGTGTTTTGTTGATCACCTCGAAAATGCTCGTCGGTTTGGTTTCATTAATGAGCTTTGGCGAAAGTTTCGAGATGGCAATGGGCGTTTCGGTACGCAAAGCTGCTTCCCGATTACCCGTAACCACTACCGTTTGCAGATCTTCTACGGCCGGTTCGAGCGCAATCCGAACGGGCTGGCCTGCCTTGATCGCTACTTCCTGACTACGGTACCCTACGGCTGATACGCGAATGTTGGAAGCCGAATTCGTCAGCAGAAAATGCCCATTGGCATCGGAAACAACGCCCGATTTCCCATCGGCCCAGGTTAGTGTTACGCCCGGAAGTGGTTCTTTGGTTTGCGAATCGAATACAAGCCCTGTATTGGTTGTCTGGGCATTTGCGCACAAGGCCGCAATCACCCATAACCAAATGATTATGAGACTATTATAAATTTTCACTAAAAATCAGTTTAAGTCAGAAAATAGAATATGCGATTCTGCTATGCCACAATGCATAGGAATAGCTCAGCCGCTGAACTGGCGACTACTTACGATAAAAGGAAACTGACTTAAACTCGGGGAGGGCGGAAAAAGCCCGTCAATGGAGCTAGATAGGAAGGGAACCGATACGCAGGCAAACTACAGGAGAGTTGCAAGGCGCTGGCAGGAGTGAACTGAAAGAGTGGATTAGCCTGACAAAACAGTTGCAGAACGGGCAAATTCTGCACACGTTCTGTTGTCTCTTTGTCCTGCTTATCCTGTTGTTCCTTCAGTTTTTTGGCCAGGAAGCACTTACCATCGCAATGCAGCTCCGGTTTGTCGCGATTAACGCAGAGAACGCGTGCGATATACGCCTTATTGGCATGATAATACGCAATTGTTCCCCATGGACTGACTGTTGGCAACAGCGTTGCAAACAGGAGGATATAAACCAGCGCATTTTTCATGATAGCGCAAAGATAGAGCACGATTGCGTTAGGTCATGGGTTTTATGCCAAAAGTTTATACCCTCCTTCAGGGTTAGGACTTTCCAGTTGCTAATTAAAATATTCGTCAATCAATTCTTTGTTGATCATGGCAGCCGTTCGCAATCCGTTTGCGGCCGCTACGACTACCTGACGCATCATGGTGTGTGTGTCGCCAGCCGCGAAAACGCCTGGTATGGAGGTTCGCCCAAAATCATCGACCTGTACAAACCCCAACTCATTGTGAACACAACCAAGTTGTCGGGCCAGATCTGATGCCTGAACAATAGGAGGCCGGCTAAATAGAGCCGTTAATGGATAGTGCGTCTGATCGGCCAGCAACAACCCGCTCAACTGGCCATTCTGATGAGGAATTTCGGTAATGGGTGTTTCTATGATTTCAATCTGATGTTTCTGTAGTTTTTCAGCCTGCTCAACCGACAACGTCGACGGCCCATTCGTAAACAAGGTTAGTCTGGGACTCCAGTGATAAATCAGCCGACTCATTTCGAAGGCGGCATCGCCATTGGCCAGGATACCCAATGCCTGCCCATGCACTTCGTAGCCATGACAATAGGGACAGTGAAGAACCGAGATTCCCCAGCACTCGGCAAACCCCGGAATCGGCCAAAGTTCATCTTTTAGGCCAGTCGCGAGTACGATCCGATCAGCCCTATATGTATTTCCAGTTTCAGTAGTTACGCTAAAGCCCGTAGCGTGCTGCGTAGCTGTTACGGCGGTATCGTCGATCAACCGGACTGTCGGGTAAGCTAATGCCTGCTCACGCGCAATGGTGTTTAGTTCGGTGGGTGAGATACCGTCTCGTGTCAGAAAACTGTGCGAATGCGGTGTCTGCCGATTGGCGGGTTTTCCATTATCGATGACTAACAGCCGTCGTAGCGACCGTCCCAGCAGCAAAGCCGCACTTAAACCGGCGGCACTACCACCGACAATTATTACTTCGTATGCAGGAAAAGAAGATTCCATGTCGTCATTATGTTGCTTTGTTGCCATAGAGCAAATCTAAAGCATTTTTTTCTTTTTGCAACTATGTTGCAAAAAGAAAAAAATATAACAACAGTGCTTAAACTGAATTCAGATATGCAAGGGCAATTCTGAATCTTCAGGCAGTGACGGAATAGTTAATAGGCTAAAACGGCAGCTCTGGCCAATTCACGAAACCCGAATCGGCTTTAGCTGATTGTATTCTGACTGAAGCGCTCGCAGGCAATTGGCACATAAACATCCCTCAAACAACGAGGCAATAAACTGCCGCTGTGCATCGGTTAGCGAAACAGTCTGGCACTGGCAAACCTGAATAGCACCAGCCCGACACAAAAATGGTTGCTGGCAGCGAGGGCATACGGAAGGTGTATGTGTGAACCTATTGGTTGTCATCTGTTACTTCGGCATTTAAAGATAAACCGATATAGCCCCTGCCCGATCTGTTAAGGAATGGCTATCGGGGACTTTTGATAAGCAAACCATTTTCGCCTACCTGTTGCATTCGGGTAATCCGTACTTTCAGGCCGTCAGATTCGCTTTGCTATTTTTATAAAGATACGCTCCTATACAAACCTGACCGTCCTTCGATCAGTTCATCAAGTAATCAACAACAAATCAATTCAGATAAGAGACGGTAAGACAGGCTTACAGAATACCCACTTCTATGGCACACGATCATACTCACTCCCATACGCATGAAGGCCACAGTCACGGGCCCGTTACCCTAACCTCGGTTAGTCGCGCACTACTTATCGGCGCTGTGCTGAACAGCATCTATGTTGTGGTCGAATTTAGTATGGGGTTTTATTATAACTCCCTGGCCCTTACGGCCGATGCCGGGCATAACCTCAGCGATGTAGCCAGTCTATTACTATCATTACTCGCCTTTCGGCTTGCCAAAGTCAGGCAAACGCCCAGTTTTACGTATGGTTATCGGAAAAGCACCGTATTAGCCTCCTTAACCAATGCCGTTGTTTTGCTGATTACGGTAGGGGCTATTCTGTGGGAAAGTATTCAGCGGTTTCGCCATCCAGAACCCATCGTCGGCACGGCAGTTGCCTGGGTAGCAGGTGCCGGAATCGTTGTCAATACTGTAACGGCGTTCCTTTTTTTTCGGGATAAAGAGCACGATCTGAATATAAAAGGAGCTTATCTGCACATGGCTGCCGATGCGCTGGTATCGCTGGGCGTGGTAGTTGCCGGTATTGTGATCAACTATACCGGCTGGACCTGGCTCGATCCGGTGATTGGCATTGTGGTAGCAATAGTTATTTTAGGCTCAACCTGGCAACTGCTGAACGACAGCTTACGGCTCTCCCTCGACGGTGTTCCGACCGATATTGACTTGGACGCAGTTGTCAACGACTTGCGGGCGGTGTCGGGTGTAAGCGATGTGCATCATGTACACATCTGGGCCATGAGCACCACCGAAAATGCACTCACGGCCCATCTGATCATTCAGCCGGGGCTGTCCGATTCGCAGATCAGCAGCCTCAAGAACGATGCCCGACACCGGCTCGAACACCGCAAGATCAGCCATGCAACGCTCGAAACGGAGACCACAGCTAGTGACGATTGCAAAACCGAAGTCTGCTGACTGATCGTGTCGTCAGTTGTTTAGTCGAATAGTTGCCCCAACGGAAAACGTTAATCCGCCACCGGTTTCATACCGAATTGTGCGAACGTGCCCTGTGTAACTTGCAGGCACCGAAAGCGTATGATAGAGCTTTATTGAGTCGGTTACTGTAGGCACTCGCCCACACGACCATACCGTAGGGTCATCCCAGGAACCGGCCTTGACCGTATATAACGAAGAGGCACAGTCGTTGATAGTTGTAAACAACGCTGTTATCGGAAAATCGGCGGAGCCTGCACATTGACTCCGTACCTGCCATTCATATTGTGTATAGCTCGTCAGCCCACTTACCAGACAGCTTATGCTGGTTATATTGGAAATCGTACTCCAGGCAGAGGTTCCTAACATTCGCCAGCGAACTTCATAGCCCTGCCCATCGCCCGAGTTGTTCCAGCGCAAGCGAGCCGAAGTAGCCGTTTGTTGATCGACCTGTAAACCACCCGGTACTTTACATTGGGTTTGAAACACCGTCACCGTTCCGTATTCTGATTCACATTCAGCTTTTCGTTGCCACTCGTAATACGTATTATTAAGTAAACCCGTCAATGTATAGGGCGATGTAACGTTACCCAGTACAGTCCAGTTCTGTGTACCGGATTGTCGCCATCGTACCATAGATTTCTGCAACACATTGTTTGTCCAGGTTAGGGTAGCAGAATTTGATATGATATTAACTGCACTTGGAATATCATAATAATTAACAAAACACTGAGGAGTAAATGCGTAGCCCGCACTAAATGGTTCTTCAGTAGTTGTAGCACAAGCAGATCGAATGCGCCACTGATAGCTTACTCCAGCCGTCAACCCTGTAAGGATGTAGGGCGAAGTGACGGCTGATAACGTATTCCAGTTCTGGCTATTTGTTGCTTTCCATTGCAATTGATAGCCCGGTTCGTCTCCTGACCATGATAGTTGTGCTTGATCTACCGAAACCGCATCGACGTATAAATTATATGGCGTGCTACATTGAGTACGAAAGAATACAGAGCTAGTAAAGATCGTATTGATTGCAGGATCACAGGTAGAGGCTACTTCCCATTCGTAACTAGTATTGTTCGTCAATCCGGTCAATGTATATTGATTGGTTGGCAGGCCTACTACAGTGATCCAGTTGGCAGTTCCAAAAATTCGATAGCGAATGGTATACTGTGATCCATTGGCAATCCAGCTAATACGTGCTGATTGAGTCGTTACATTATATGTATTGAGTGAAACCGGCATCTGGCAAACAGTTCGAAATGAGTTAGAGAATGACTCATTGGTTCTCCCTTCCCCGCACGGTGTCTGAAGACGCCATTCATACGTTGTAAAATTGCTTAAACCTGTCAGTTCGTATTCGTTGCCGGTTACCCCTGTTACAGAGTTCCAGCTAGAGGCTCCGGCAATACGCCATTGAACAGTTACCGGAGCATTCGGATACAGACTCCAGGTCAGTCTCGCCGATGAAGCCTGAATGGCAGTGGTAGTCAAATTAGATGGATAGGGGCAATTAGTAGAAAATGAATTTGTGCCTTCCACAACCTTTCCATTTTTATCTATATAACTCACCCGGACGTCATATGTAGCGTTACTCATCAAACCCGTCAGTAAGTATCGCTTACTCGAAATTTTACCGGAAGTTTGCCAGTTTCCATCTCTTACGCGCCATCGGAGTATATAATCTGTACTATCAGGGCCAGATAGCCAGTTCAGGAATATGCTTTCGTACGAAATACTATCTGCATCTACATGAAAAATTGTAGGTGATAGGGTCGATATATAATTCATCTGAAACGAAGAGACATCTGTTGCCGAACATATCTCCTGAATACGTAGCTGATAGCTAGTGCCTGGTTTCAGATTAGTCAGGGTGAAGTTCGACCCTGTTATACCGCTTACTTCACTCCATTTTTCTGAAGAAGTGCCCTCACGCCATTGTAAGTTGTACGTTGAATTTTCGTCAACACTAGTCCATTTTACCCCAATTGCCTGATCGGAAATGGTAAAGCCAGACCAATTTATAGCGCCGACACACTGTGTAACGAATGAGTTCATAAACGAGTATGTTGATTCTCCCTGTTGTAAGCAAACGGCCCGTACTCTGCATTCGTAGTTTGTCTTGCTTTCAAGTCCGGTTAATTTGATAAGGTTGCCTGTTATAGTAGGTGTTTCCGTCCAAAGTATAGTTCCTGCTTTCCTATACTGAACCGTATAAATGACATCTGGTAGCGCATCATACCCGTTTATATTTAGTTGTGCAGTAGTTGCTCCAATACTATGTATAGATACATAAGCACCATTGGCTGGACATGCTGTTAGAAAAGACTGCCCACTTGCAAAATTCGACCGGCCACTTCCACAAGCTGCCGCAACTTGCCATTCGTAATTAACACCAGTAGTAAGCCCTGTTAATAAATACGTAACCGTATAGTCACTACTGACAACGGAAACCTCTTTCCATTCGGCTGAACCTACTGGCCGCCATTGCAAAAAATAGGTTTGCCCAGAGTCCGAAAAGTAACTCCCCCCCCATGTTAAAATAGCGGATGTAGCACTAACTTTAGGGCTATAGCCATAGGTATAAGGCACCGAACACCATGTGTAAAACGTTGAACTAACCCAGTCTCCAGATTTACTCGCTGGCGAACAAATCGTTTGTAGCTGCCATTCGTAGGTAACACCAGGAGTCAAACCTGTTAGCGAGTAGGTTGTACTCATAATACCTGATACTGTTGTCCAATCCTGAGTTCCAGAGGGGCGATAGCGCATATCATAAACGAATGTAGAAGCCAGATCCGACCCTACCCCAATATCTCCCCATTGAAGGCGAGCGGAAGTCCCGGACACCTTATCAGCCCGGAGCAAATCAGGTACTAAGCATTGTAGTTGGACTATATACGAAGCCGAAAAATCGCTAACGTTATCAACAGAGCATGCTTGCCGAATCCGGTACTCATAAAGCTGCCCAGGTGTAAGGTTCGTAAGAGTATAGGCATTGTTGGTTATCCCATTGATCTGATTCCAGTTGACATTTACACTCGCCTGCCGCCACTGTAAATCAAACGTGGTTGTGACCGCAGGGCTATTCCATTTGATTGTTAGTGCTGTACTTATTTGCTGGGAACTATAAATACCTTCAGGCGACAAACAAGCTACAGTAAATTGAGGTCCATTAACAAAGTCTGAATAAATTGATGAAGCACATACTGTACGGATTCGCCACTCATAGGTCTTACCAGGAGTTAGCCCATAAACGGTATATTGCTTATATGGACTTCCACTATAAGGCTCTGTTTCTGAAGACTCAACCTGTCGTACGATCCAATCCTGACTACCTACCTCCCGATACTGAATTTCATAATTACTTTTATTTCCATGAAACCAGGTGAGTTGGGCCGAATTGAACGCAATATTCGATGTACCAAGTGAAGTCGGCAACTGGTCTCCACATTGGGTTTGTAGTGTCTGTACAGCCGAAAAATCGGTTGATCCTCCCGATGGACAACTAGACCGCACCCGCCATTCATAAGCCGTATTATTAGTCAGACCAGTGAGCGAATATGGCACCGATGTCAGGCCAGAAATAAGTTGCCAGTCGGTAGCACCGACCTGGCGATACTGAACCTCATAGGGTGGAAAAACAAAAAGCCCTCCCCAACTCAACTGAGCTGACGAATAGTCGATATAGGTCGTGCTTACATAATTGGGCTGTTGGCAGCTTAGTCTAAACGTTAGCAAAGACGAAAAGCCCGAGACGGCTGTTATTGAACAGGTACTACGTATCTGCCATTCATAATCAACATCCGCCTGCAAGCCCGTTAATGTATATCGTTTTGTTGTAATGTCTGAGATAAGTTGCCAATCTGTAGTTCCTGCCTTTCGCCATTGTACTTCATAGTTCCCCCCTGTTTCTAGTTCATTCCAGACCAAATCGATTGACGTATTAGTAGCATTCTCCGTATACCCATAGGGAGGTCCACTACAACTTACTTTTATCGGCTGTCCTGTAGCAAAAATGGAACTTTCGGTAGCTGAACACATCTTCCGCACCTGCCATTCATAGGTAGTTTCTGGTACTAAATTGGTAATTGTATGCGACGAATTGTAAATATTGGATGCTACCGACCAACTCGTGGTTCCTGCCATTCGCCATTGCACTTCATAGGCGCTCTCATCCGCCCCCCAGTTGATTGTAATAGATTTTGAACCATTGGCATAGGCATAGACCCCCCAGGGCGCAGTACACTGAGTTGTTAATAATTCAGGTGCTGTGTAAGCAGACGTAGCCGTTGCGGAACAAACCGTTTGTATATGCCACTCATAGCTAGTATTGTTTGCCAACCCCGTTAAATTATACGGCGATTTTGCATTCGGAATTGTTGTCCAGTCTGTAGTACCCGCCTGCCGCCATTGTAGATTAGCTCCAGGAGCGTTCCATTGCAGAATCGCACTATTGTAGGTTATGGCACTTGTTGTTAAATAATAAGGAGCCTGGCATTGAGTTTGAAACACGCGAACATCCGAAAATGCAGATTTTGATGTAGGCGAGCAAACCGTCCGCACCTGCCACTCATAAGCCGTGGAATTAGTAAGCCCTGTCAGAATATATTCAGGAGCTGTAATATTTTCCACCAGCGTCCAGTTAGCATTCCCCGTTACTCGCCATTGCAGATCAAAATGTACGTTGGCAACAGGGCTATCCCAGTTTAATTCGGCAGCGTCGGGAAAAACGCGTGTAGCCTGCGGATTGCCTGGTGGCAGACAAAGTGTTCGAAAAAGCGGTCCAGCCACATAATCGGCTACTATCGAAGGAGCGCATACAGTCCTCACCTGCCACTCAATCGACGTATCCTCTGGCAATCCGGTCAATGTATAGTAACCAGACCCTAATCCACTAACAACAGTCCATTCTGTCACTCCAACAGGCCGCCATCTCAAGTCGTATGTTGTATTTATGCCAATCTGACTCCAGTACAAGGATGCTGACTGAAAGGAAACAGCGTTGACAGTTAGATAATTAACCGAATAACACTGGGTTTGAAAGGCGGCCCCTGTTGTAAAAGCAGAGGTATCACCGACGGCACAAATCGTTCGAACCTGCCATTCATAAACGGTATTATTCGTCAATCCGGTCAGCGATGTGCTTGTCGTCGTAATAATGGGTTCGGTATTCCACGAAGCATTTCCAGCCGATCTCCATTGAAGCTGATAACCCAAGGGGCTACTGTTATAATTACCCCAATATAATGCTGCCGATTGATAGGTTGTTCCATTTGAAGATGGAGCTATGGGAGCTGAACAATCAGCATAGGCGTTACCCCAAAAGGCATAGCAGCAAATTAAGAAGGATAGTAAGTTACGGATGAACATAGATGGAAGACAATAATACTCTAAGTAAAGCAATTATCTCGCCAAGTATATACATTTTATGCTTTTATTCCATTTTATCCTATATCATTTTTAGCCAATAAAATGTATAAAAAACAAAAACGCTACCGCCAGACATGCCAGCGGTAGCGTTTTTGAATAGAGTGGGTATTTACTTATTTCCAGCCACCACCCAGTGCTCGATATGCATTGATCTGGGCATTGAGTTGCTGCTTTCGGGTTTCAATCAGTTCCATTCTGGCTTCCAGCACATCGCGCTGAGTCAGCAGCACTTCCATATAATCGGCCCGGGCCGATGTGAATAACTTAAGCGAGATGTTCGTCGACTGCGTCAGTGCCTGCACCTGAGTGTTTTTTGTTTCGTACTTTTTCTCCAGGTTATTGATGTTCGACAGTTGGTTCGCGACCTCGATATACGCATTTAAAACCGTTTTCTCAAAGTTGTAAACGGCCTGAATCTGCTTCGCATTAGCGCTTTTGTAGGTAGCCGTGATTTCATTTTTATTGATCACAGGACCAACCAAGTCGCCTAGTAACGAAGCAACCAGCGATTCGGGTGTATTCAGAAGATACAGCGGGTTGTAAGACATAATCCCCAAAAAACCTCTCAGATTGAGCGAGGGGTAAAAATTAGCCTTTGCCGCCGTAACACTCAACTTATTAGCCTCCAGCGTCCATTCTGCCTGCTTAATATCGGGCCGATTGGCTAACAACTGCGAAGGAACACCCGCGTCAATTTTAGTAGGAACGAGTTGGTTGAAAATCTGAGAATTCCGTTGAACATGCTGCGGAAAACGGCCTACCAGAAAGTTAATATGGTTTTCTGTTTCAACAATGCGCTGTTGCAGTTCATATTGCATGCTTTGCGTTTTAGCCACTTCAGCTTCAAATCGACGGACGGCCAGTTCGGTTACCTTAGCCGCTTCTTTTTCCTGCCGGGTAATGCTCAACGCATTGTTCAGAATATCGATGTTCCGCTTAATGATGTCCAACTGATTGTCGAGTGCCAGAAGTTCATAGTATGAATTGGCAATTTCGGCAACCAGATTAGTCACCTGGAAATTTTTACCTTCAATCGACGCCAGGTAATTGGACACGGCCGCTTTTTTGGCATTCCGCAATTTATGCCAGATATCCACTTCCCAACTGGCTGTGGCACCGAAATAAAAATTCGGCAGAATCTCTGGTGTTTCTATCCCCGGCCGGATTTCGGTAGCAGCATCAGCAGCACCCTGACTTGTATACCGGGATACTTTATCGACACCAGCTCCTCCGCCCAGGCTAACAAACGGCCGATAGGCCCCCGATCTTGCCAGAACTTCGTTGTTTGAAATCTGAATTTCCTGTAGTGTGATATTCAGTTCCTGGTTATTACTCAAAGCCGAATCGATCAGGGCCGTCAGATAGGGATCAGAAAAATAGTCCTTCCACGGCTTCTTTCCGGTATTTGTCGTATCCTGCGAGCCATAATAACTCGCAGGAACGGCTTTATTCTCTGTTTTCGAAATCAGGCGAGGTACGGTACAGGAGGAACCGACCAGGATAGAAAGGCCTATCCCCACACAACTCAATAATCTCTTATTAGTCATTGACTTCACTTTCTTCAGGTTGGGGAAATGTGTCAACTGAATGGACCAGATTTTCGCTTAAAGAATCATGCTCTTCTTCTCTAATCAACTTCCGGCCATCTGCCAGATTGCCAAATATGTAGTACAGGCCGGGGATAATTATAACCCCGAAAATGGTTCCGAATAACATACCACCCATCGCAGAAGCACCAATGGTTCGGTTACCAATTGCGCCTGCCCCTTTGGCAATAATCAACGGTATCAACCCAGCAACGAAGGCAAACGAGGTCATCAGAATGGGGCGGAAACGAACTTTAGCTCCCTCAATGGCCGCATCCAGAATAGATTCGCCCTGCAGTCGCTTCTGAACGCCAAACTCCACAATCAGTACGGCGTTCTTACCCAGCAAACCCACCAGCATGATCAGACCAATCTGAGCATAAATGTTGTTCTCGAGGCCCATCGCTTTCAGCAGGAAGAACGAACCAAATATCCCAACCGGCAACGAGGTTAATACGGCCAGCGGAATGATGAAGCTCTCGTACTGAGCGGCCAACACCAGGTATACGAAGGCTACCACAATCAGGAAGACATACAGCGTCTCATTTCCGCGAATCGACTCGTCATACGAAAGACCTTCGAATGCAATGTCATAACCTTTTGGCAATGTCTGTTTGGCCACTTCCCGCACAGCGGCAATAGCATCGGCCGTGGTGTACCCCTTGGCTGGCTGCCCCTGAATAGCCGCTGAATTATACAAATTGAAACGGGTGATTTCGTTAGGACCCTGTCCTTTTTTCAGTTTCATGAAGGCCGAATAAGGCACCATTTCACCCTGATCGTTTTTAACAAAAAGCTTCAGAATATCAGATGGTAACCGTCTGAATCCAGGTTCAGACTGCACGTACACTTTAAAGAACTGGTTGAACTTAATAAACCCTTGTTCGTAGGTACTACCAATCATGATGTTAAGGTTATCCATCGCTTTCCCGATCGATACGCCTTTTTGCATGGCCAGGTTGTTGTCGATTTCCAGTTCGTATTGCGGATAGTTGGCGGCAAAGAAGGTGAACAAACCCATCAGCTCTTTACGCTTGCCCAAATCCTCCATGAATTTCTTATTGACTTTATCAAATTCATGGTAATCCATTTCGGTATTTTTATCCAGCAAACGCATAGAAAAACCACCCGACGTACCAAAACCAGGAATAGCTGGTGGTTCGAAGAATTCGATAGTGGCCCCAAGGTTTCTCGATTTCCCTTCCAGTTCTTCCATGATTTCCTTCACGTTCTTATCGCGATCTCCCCAGGGTTTCAGGTTGATCAGACACGTACCGGCGTTAGAACCCCGACCCTCCGTCATGATCTCATAACCAGCCAGCGATGATACCGACTCGATACCCGGAACCTCTTCACAAATTTTCTGTAGCGTTTGCGAAACCTGGTTCGTTTTCTCCAGCGTTGTGCCCGGTGGCGTCTGAATAATAGCGTAAATGGTACTCTGGTCTTCGTTCGGAATAAAACCTGCTGGCAGAATCTCATTCTCATAGGCTATGCCCAGACAGAAAATGCCTAAGATGACGATGGTAATGACCCGGCGGTTTACGATTAATCGTAACAAACCCACATACCAGCCCGTCATTTTGTCAAACCCTCGGTTGAAACTATCGAGCGCCCGCGTGATCAGGCTTTTCTTTCTGGCATGACCATGATGATTTTTCAACAACATGGCACACAATACGGGGGTAAGCGTCAGAGCGATCAGGGCCGAAATCACAATGGAACTGGCCATAGTGATAGAGAACTGACGGTAGAACGTACCTACCGGACCCGACATGAAGGAGATAGGCAGGAACACCGACACCATCACCAGGGTGATTGCGATAATAGCTCCACTAATCTCGCCCAACACCTGCCTGACGGCACCAAAAGGAGTTAAGTTAGGCTTCTCCTCCATCTTAGCATGCACGGCTTCTACCACCACAATGGCATCATCGACCACAATACCAATGGCCAATACCAGCGCAAAGAGCGTAATCAGGTTGATCGAAAGCCCAAACGCCTGAATCACAAAGAAAGCCCCTACCAGAGATACCGGAACCGCAAGGATCGGAATCAGTGTAGAACGCCAGTCACCAAGGAATATGAAAACAACGAAGGCAACCAGAATAAAAGCATCCCGCAGCGTATCAATTACCTGCTCGATCGAGGCATCCAGGAAGTTAGAAACGTCGTAGCTGATTTTATAATCCACACCCGGAGGGAAGGATTCTTTCATTACTTCGAGCTTCTCCTTTACTTGTTCAATAACCTCACTGGCGTTACTACCGTAGTTTTGCCGCAACACAATAGCGGCCGACGGATGGCCATCCAAGTTGGAATAGATGTTAACGAATTCACTACCCAGTTCAACCCGGCCAATATCCCTCAAGTGGATACTTTCCCCCTGCGAATTGGCGCGAATAATAATTCCTTCATATTCTTTTGGATCGCTATAACGCCCTTTGTAGGTAAGCACATATTCCAGCGACTGGGCGGCAATACCGGAGCTTTGACCAAGTCGGCCTGGTCGCCCGATGATACTTTGCTCCCCTAACGCCTTCATCACTTCTTCTACCGAGATGTTATAAGCCCGCATACGGTCGGGGTTTAGCCAAACGCGCATGGCATATCGGCGGCTACCCAGTATTTGTGTTCTGGCAACCCCTTTGGTCCGGTTGATTTCGGGGATCATTTTCACCGTAGCGTAGTTGAACAGGAATTTCTCATCAATACCCTTTTCTTTCGCATAGAGGTTGACGTACATCAACATACTAGGCTGAATAGGGGTAATGATAACGCCTTCCCGCTGAACCAGTTCGGGCAACAGGGGCATAACCTGGTCTACCCTTGTTTTTACCCGAATAACGGCAGTATTCGGGTCTGTCCCCGGCTCAAAAATAATCCGGAGAGTAGCCTCCCCTGCGCTGGTTGCATCAGTGGCTATATACCGCATGTCCTGAACCCCGTTGATGGCCTGTTCCAGCGTAATCAGGGTAGATTTAACCAGAACGTCAGCACTGGATCCAGGATAATCGATAAATATGTTTACGGTGGTAGGGGCAATATCCGGGAATTGAGAAATAGGCAATTTTTGAATTGCCAGTACCCCGATAAAGACTATCATGATGGAAATCACGATAGCGAATACGGGTCTGCGGATGAATTTTGTGAACATATTTTCTGGTTTTTAGAACAGCTTATTACTCGGCGTACAACCCTAAATTCGAGATGACAGAAGCAGGTGGCTGAACCTTGTATTCAATTTTTTGATTCTCCTTCACCTGACGCAAGCCTTCCAGAAGGATCTTATCATCTTTATTCAGACCCGATCGAACAACAAAAATGTGAGGTAGCTCGGCCCCTATCGTGATTTCCCTCGAACGAACTTTGCTGTCTTTATCGATCACATATACGTATTTCTTTTCCAGGACTTCGAAGGTCGCTTTTTGCGGAATGATCATAGCGTTTTTGAGCGGCAGTGTCATCTGAATATTACCGGTTTCGCCATGACGCAACAGCCCATTCGGATTCGGGAATGTAGCCCGGAAAGCAATGTTCCCGGTTTCGTTGTTGAAATCAGCTTCAATAGTCTGCACTACGCCAGGGTGATTGAACAGCCGTTGATTGGCCATCAGTAGGTTCACATGATTCAGGTTTTCCTGCTGCGTGTGGGTTTTGTAATTCAGGTATTCGGCCTCGGGCACGTTGAAATACACCCACATTTTGCTATTGTCGGAGAGTGTCGTCAGCAAATCGCCTTCGTTAACAAGGCTTCCTAACCGCACCTGAAAATGATCCATGATGCCATCGAAAGGCGCTCTTACTTCCGTAAACCCTAAATGTACTTTTGCTAAAGACACTTCGGCGTTTGCCTTGTCGAGCTTTGCTTTTGCCAGCGCTAATTCGTTTTTCGATACGATATTACTATCGGCCAGCGCTTTGGTATTTCGATACTCAACGCTGACGAAATTGGCTTCGGCTTCGGCTTTTTGCAGTTCGGCCTGATATTGAATCGGCAGAATCTGGAACATCATCTGTCCTTTCTTAACATACTGCCCTTCGTCCACAAAAATCTTTTGCAGGTAGCCCTTTTCCAGCGCTCTTAACTCAATGTGCTGAATCGAACGAATCTGACATACGTATTGGTTGGTAATGGTCGTATCCGTCACCAGAGGAGTCGTGGCCGTATACTTGATTTCCTCCCCTTTCTCTTCTTCTTTATGTGAACAGCTTGTATAGCCCAGTAATGCAAATAAGCTCATGAGCATGAGCATAAGGATTCTCTTCATCGGAATATTAACTTTTACACAGAATTATTTTGACGATTTTTAAGAGATAAGTCTATCTCATTTCAGTTTCTGGATCTGGACACTATTCACGTTGGGCCTGGAACAACCACTGCTAAAAAATTTCTTATCCAGGTCTGGCATCTCGAAACGGCCGTGAATAGAATCGAGTATAGCTTCATGTTTATCAGGATCAGCTCAGGCAGACTGTATGGAACGGCTACAGATACGGTGGAATGCCCAACACATGGGAATACAGTTGCCTGCACATACGGGGAGATAATAACTTGGTTTTTCAGAGTAGCAAAGGTTTTATAGTGGTAGAAGAATTATCTCGACGACGTTCGCTGGTCCGATATAGCAGGCAAAGGCGGTGCATTGGGAGCCTGTTCTAACTGACGAATCAAACTATCTTTTTGCTGGTTGGCCCGTTTGCATTCCGAAAGCTGCTGTTGCCAGACAACCAGATCGAACGAATGCACCGAGTCTCCTAATTCATATTCATAGATGCTACGCTGACGACTCTGCTCATACAGCAAATACCCATTGAACACCAGCGAGAGGGCAAGGGCAAGTCCAAAACTGTAGAGCAAAATGGAAGGGGAATTCCGGCGTTGCATAATGTGTACTTGTATCGAACACTACAAAGCAAGCACAGCAACATTAAAATGACATGAGAAGGAAATTAGAATACATTAAAAATGTTCAAAAAACACTATAGCAATTTTTAAACCGATAGTCTGTTATATAGGGTAATTCAACAGCAAATGAAGGATTTTATGCGTTTTAAAAAGAAGATTTTTTTGGATTAAGTAAAGACTTATAATAAAAATAATCCTATTTTATAATCTTAAGAGGCAAAATACCCGCTATTTATCATCATACTATCCGGTCTTCAGATCTGCCTGATATGCCGTCGAATTTTCCTTAGAAATAGTGGTTAATCATTAAATTTTTATTAAAATATTATTAATCTCCACGTTAAGATTCTTAATCGTACAGCAGTCGGGTGGTTTTATAAAGATGCCAAACCTACCACGTATAATTAGCTCATAATCAGCAGGAAAGCTTTACGATTAGTATTAATAGTGATAACTCAGATCAGACTGGGTAATTTAATTGTAACGGTAGTACCCTCATTTATACTGGAAATAATCTGAATGGTGCCCTGATGTAAATCAATAATTTTCTGAGTTACGGCTAAGCCGATCCCATAGCCAGGCACTCCATCGGTGTTTTTTCCCCGAAAAAGTGGGTCGAGTATATGCGCAGCGTCGCTTTCGTCAATACCCCGCCCCCGGTCGAGAACCGTCACTGTGATTTGGTTTACGCTGGTCTGTAATTGTATCGAAACGGCTTCGCTGGAGTATTTACAGGCATTATCGAGAACGTTCAAAAAAGCAGTTGTGAGCAAGGTTGCGTTGCCTTTTACGGTAAACAACTCTTCTTCACCAGCTATAAAACGAAGCGGCAAACTCCGCCCCGGATATTTGTCCTGCACCTGTCCAATAGCCATGAGCAAACAGTCGTCGACCTGAACTGTTGCGAGCGCAACGGTACCGTCGGTTACTTTAGCTAAACCCAGCAAACCGTTGGTTAGTGCAATCACTTTCTTCAGCTCGTCAACGGCTACCTCCATGCTGTCGCGCCAGTCGGAGGGGTTCTGGTCGTAGCGCAGCGACGTTTCCAGAGTTCCTAACGTATTGGTGAGTGGTGTGCGAAGCTCATGAGACGCATGGGCGACAAAACTACGTTGAGACACAAAAGCATCTTCCAGCCGAAACAGCATCTGATTAAACGTCATGGCGAGCTGAGCAATTTCGTCGCGTCGATTTCCTTCATTGACCCGTTTGTGCAGATGAGTCGCCGTGATCTGCTCCACTTCGTCTACAATTTGAGCAATGGGTTTCAGTACGCGCCCGGAAAAATACCAGCCTGCCAGTACGATCAGGGTAAATCCTAACAAATTGGCCAGCAGCAGTATTTGTTGCAACGTTCTTAGTTTGGAAAAACCGATTCGGTCATACCCAGAGGCAAAGATATAAAATTGCTGCCCCCGGTCCCGATATGGAATTACGATGGATTCGAGATGGCCACTTTTAAACTCAACCAGCGAATCGGCCGCCAGGAGCGGTATTTTTCCCTTGTAAAAAGCAGGGCCTTTGAGCGTTCGATTGGTAAAGACCAGCTTATGCTGACTATCATAAATGCTGATCTGCTCATCAACAATAGTCAGTAAGTCTGTTCGCACCATGTTCTTAAAAAAAGTGTCATGCAGATGCCTCCGGGAAATCAGAACCCGACCCGTAACGCGGGCTTTCCCCTCCAGCCTGCTATAAAATTCCTCCTGCCGGTATAGCGAATAGAAATACCACACCATGAGCGACAACGTGACCTGAATGGCGGTGGCCAGTATCGTGAAAATTATTGTCAGACGGTTTCGAATGAGCATGAACGTGGGTTAGTTAGTGTGGGGCTTCGCGCCAGTTTACCCTTCTCGGAGAACATAGCCCATTCCAACTATGGTATGCAGCAATTTGGGCGAAAATCCTTTATCAATCTTTTTGCGTAAATAACTGATATACACGTCGATAATATTGGTATTGGTATCAAAATGCAGGCTCCAGACCTGCTCGCTGATATCGGTGCGCGAAATTGTTTTTCCTTTGTTGAGCATCATATACTCCATTAGCGCATATTCGCGGGTGGTAAGTTCAATGCGTATGCCAGCCCTCGTTACGGTTTTAGTATCCAGATTTAGCTCTAAATCGGCCAGCCGAAGGATTTGCTTTTCTTTGGGGCCGTTCCGACGTGTCAAGGCTCTGATTCGTAATAGCAACTCCTGAAACTCAAACGGTTTAACCAGATAATCGTCGGCTCCAGCGTTAAACCCATCCGACTTGTCGGCCAGGCTATCTAATGCCGTCAGAATCAGAATAGGTACCGACTCATTGTCCAGGCGAATCAGGCGGCATAGTTCAAACCCATTAATATTCGGCAGATTTACATCCAGTATAATCATGTCATACCTATCGCTGCGAAAGAGCGATAAACCAGTACGGCCATCGTAGGCGGCCTGGACTTCGTGGCCTTCGCCCAACATACCTTTCCGAATAAAAGACACCAACCGTTCTTCGTCTTCAACTAAAAGTATCTTCATGAAAAAAACTGTAATTATTGCCCGAAGTTACCATTGGATTCGAATTTGGGAGCCAATTGAATAGATCCTCGACACAGAGGAACAAGACTAGCCAGGCACACGACACTCGATAAGAATCGCCCTCAACTTCCGCACCCATTGCCCTGTTTAGTCAAGGGGAGTTATTAGCTTTTCTACTTATTTCCAGCCAGTTTCTATAACCGGTCTCCCGGCTTGTTGTTGCGTTGTGGCTAGCTGGTGAGGTATGCACAATCGTTAAATGTACAATAATATGGCTAATTTATCATTAAAACCAAAAACATCATTTTAATAAAATATCAAAATTAAAAATTAATAAAATTTAAAATTTTAAAATATTATACCAATAAATAGAACGATTACCTATATTAGCTTATACACAATTTTGTCAGCGTTATGCTTCCTTACTTTCCGTTCGGCAATGAATTTGATCATCGCATGGGTACGTCTGCGGTACGTACGGATGAATCACTGGTTGAAGTAGACGACGAGTATGTTGCAGACATCGAACTAAAACGCAACCTGCTCGCTCAAAACCATGACTATTATTTTCGGGCTCAACCCAATACCGAAATTGCTCAGTGGGATGTGCTCGAACGCCTGCTAACTGAAGCGGCCCAACAATACCCTGCGTTTTTTTCGCTCAATAAAACCGGAACCCGTTGGCACTGGATAAACCACAAGCTGGACGAAGACTATCGGTTTACGGTTGGTGATTTGGCATCATTACCACTCGCTCCACTCGACTGGGCGGGGCAACAGGTTCAGGAAGATCTGATTATTCTGAGTGCCGATGACACTGCTGCACTGGTTGCCGGGCAACTATGTTTTCCTAATGGCTGGTGCCTCGACGATAAGTTCGGGCAAACCTTCCTGGGTATTCATCATCCTGCGCCATCGATGGTGCAACCAACATTGCAGGCCGCTCACAAACTGCTTCAGCGCATTCCTCTACATCGACCTGTCTGGCGGGCAAGCTGGAATTTCAAAATAACCGACCAACTGGACATGTCGACAAAGTACTCGGCCGAATACAATGATACGCTGGCCCGGATCGCTCCTACTCTTACGCCCGATACAATTGGTGATCAGCTCTTTATTCGTATTGAACGACAGACATTTACCAGATTGCCGAAGTCGGGAGCGGTGTTATTCGGGATTCATACTTATCAGAATTCGCTGCAAAACGAAGCAGAAAATCCTGAACGCGCTCAACAGATGCTTGGCACACTGCGTACAACCCCACGCCAAATGCTGACTTACAAAGCGATAGCTCCGTTTGAAGATGCTTTAATCGACTTCCTCGAACGCAACATTTAATCAGAGGCTACTGTCCAGAGAGCTCACAAGTAGTATTGGGTTAGTAGACCATCTCGGTGCCTCTATAGACCATAGCAAAACTGCTACTTTACTACTGTAGTGTTAGGCGTCAATTAAAAAAAACGTTCTGTACCGGTCAACATCTTCTTCATACCAATCGCGCTGGTTTCGGTTGGCTTCCAGGAAAATATTTCCGAGGAAAATGCTCAGAAAGCTGGCCGTTACGCGCTCCATCAGATTCGGAACCAGAAGCCCCTGCGCATTAGCCCATTGCCGAAAGGTACCGATATAATCGACACCAAAGGTGTCATGATAGGCCAGATACACAAGGTCATATAGCCAGTCGCCACAGCGAAGTTCGGCCCAGTCGAGAATGGCAGTGAGGTGATTAGAATCAGCCAGCGCATTGTCGTGTCCAAAATCGCCATGTACATAATGACGCTCGTTCGGCAAAAAAGGCCGTACGGCTGTTAGTCGTTGACAGGCGTCGTCAACAATCGATTTGTCCAGAAATGTATCGGTATAGAGTTCCTGCCAGGGTCGATAGTGTTCATCTCCCCGGGGTGTAAACGTTGTTGGAAAGTCGTCGATGGCGCAGACAAAGTCGGCCCACGTTTTATACGGTTTCCGGCTCTGGCCACTTCCGTTCAGAATACCAAATTCGGTTTCGGGCGGTACTGCCACCCGGCTCATGGTCAATAGATTTTTGAACACATCAGGCAGTAAACGCTCCGTTTGCTCTTTGTTCAAAGCCGTCAGAACTTTGCCCGGTAGCCATCGCGAAATGCAGTAGAACCGCGACCTATCAAATTCGCCAATCTGCCTTATTTCTGGAACTGGCAAACTATGAGCTAAGCGTGCATAGGCAAGTAAATCTTTTTCAAAAGCCTCACGCGTAACCCCGATCCGCACAACGAAGATTCCGTCCTCGGTTTCAAACCGATAAGCCTCCGAAAACATACCTGCACCGAGTGGCCGAACGTTTCTGACCAACGGATGAAAACTGGCTTGCAGGAAAGCCCATAACTGAGGAATCAGATGGTTCATAGGCACAAAATTGGTACATCAACAGCTATTCCGGCTGATAAAAACCTTACCCGATGTCAGCTCATAAAGTAGGCAGAAAGCGATTGCATTTTGTTCATTAGAAGCACATTATGCCCCACGGCAAAACTGCTACAGGGCGTAGCCCTTTTCAACATTCACACTGTAGTTATTGCCAATCCATTCGCAAGAAGACCGGCCGTTCATAAGTCATCACAAGTATCCTTTCTCAATAATAAATTATCTTTAACTCCAAAAACCACCACCTAACTGATGCGCTTACTGCTTTATCTCCTATTCCTGCTTCTTGCGACTTCGAAGTCTATCGCTCAGCAAAAAACGTATTGCAACCCGATGGATATTAGTTACCGATACAACTTCGAACAGTTGAATGAACACATCTCCTACCGTTCCGGTGCCGATCCGGTCATTGTCAATCACAAAAACGAATATTATCTGTTTGTTACTATTCAGGGTGGCTGGTGGCATTCAAAAGACCTGATTAACTGGAACTATATTGTGCCCGACAAATGGCCAATGGAAGATATGTGTGCACCGGCCGCCATGTCGGTGCGCGACACGTTGTATTTATTCCAGTCTACCTTTGAGCAACGACCTATCTTTATATCGACCGAACCCGAAAAGGGCAAACTCAAGTTTTATAACCGCTGGCTTCCCCGCCTGCCCAAAGACATTGGCCCCTGGGACCCGGCCCTCTTCCACGACGACGATACCGATAAGTGGTATATGTACTGGGGCTCATCGAATGTGTATCCGATTTTTGGGGCCGAACTCGACAAAAGCAGAAACCTGACCTATGCCGGTAAAAATCTGGCCGAAGCCTACAAAGCCATGCTTTGGCTCGATCCCTACAGCCACGGCTGGGAACGATTTGGTCCTAACCATTCTGACCCTTTCAAACCGTTTACGGAGGGTGCCTGGATGACAAAGCACAACGGAAACTATTACCTGCAATATGCCGCTCCCGGCACCGAATACAACGTCTATGGCAATGGTACGTATGTGGGTAAAGATCCATTGGGGCCTCTGGAGTATGCGCCTTACAATCCGGTGGCCTATAAACCCGGTGGCTTTGCAACGGGCTGCGGCCACGGCAATACGTTTCAGGACAAGGCCGGAAACTACTGGAACACGGGTACTACCTGGATTGGCTACAACTGGGCAATGGAACGCCGGATTGTGATGCACCCGGCCGGCTTCGACAAAGACGACCATATGTTTGCCAATACCCGTTTTGGCGATTTTCCGCATTATCTGCCCGACGAAAAAATGTCGAATCAGAACGGCCGCGATAGCGATGCGCTGTTTACGGGCTGGATGCTGCTGAACTACAAAAAACCGGTAGTTGCCTCATCGACACTGACCATTCCCACCGACACGGCACATGTAGCAGCCCATGTTGCCGACGAAAATCCGCGCACGTTCTGGGTGGCAGCTCATAACCGCCCTGGCGAAACCTTAACCACCGATTTAAGCACAGAATGCGATATCCGGGCCGTTCAGGTCGACTATCTCGACTATAAGCAAACCATTTATGACTCCGACTCGACGGTGTATACACAGTTTAAGATTCTGACGTCGACCGATACCAAAAAATGGGACGTAGTGGCCGACCTAACCACAGACCCCAAACGCGACCGCGCCTGTGCCTACGTACAGCTCGATAAGCCTGTTCGCGCCCGCTATGTGCGCTATGAGCACGTATATGTCGCGGGGTCACACCTGGCCATAAACGCCTTTCGTGTATTTGGCAATAGCCTTGGAAAAGTGCCTGCCACGCCCGCAACTCTGACCGTAAAACGCCAGAAAGACCAGCGAAACGCCGATCTGTTGTGGAGCAAAGTGCCCGGAGCCGTCGGCTACAACATCCGCTGGGGCATTGCCCCCGACAAACTGTATCAGAACTACCAGTTCTGGAACGATGAACCCAGTACGTTCGAACTTCGCGCGCTTAACGTTGGCGTACCGTATTTCTTTGCTATCGAAGCGTTTAACGAAAAAGGTGTATCGGCCCTCAGCCCGGTTGTTGCCGATGGCTCTGGTTTGAAGTAGCTTTACGCTAATCAACCTGTTCTATGCATTTCTTTTTCCGAAACGATCAGCCCGACCTTGCGATTACAATTCTTCGTGAGGTTGGGCAATGGCTTGTCGACACCGACCGCGAACTATGGATTGTCGATGGCCTTACGCTCGAAAACCTCATCGACGACTTCACCCGCAACGGTCTGTATGTCATGTATGCCGATCGGAACGACGGTTCCGCTCCCGAACCGGCCGCCGTGTTTATTCTGCAATGGGAAGACCCGCTTTACTGGCCTGGTGTTCCGGCCAATACGTCGGGTTTTATTCACAAACTAGCTATTCGACGGGCCTATGGCGGGCAAAATCTTTTTGGCGCTATTATTGACTTTTGCCGCAACCAATGCCAGGAAAAGGGTGTTCATTCGATCCAGCTCGAAACCGATGCCGAGCGACCTAAGCTGATGCAGTTTTATGAACGGCATGGTTTCCGCCCTACTTACCAGCGCCCCATGCAGGAGTTTGGCAAGTCGTTTACCTGCCAATATTACATCATGGAGTTTTAGCCCAAACATGCCTCAGAAACCCGGATCAACCACGCGCGATTACCGACTGGCTCATATCTATACCATCATTCTGATTGATGTGATTGTCGGATCGGCGGTAGGCCCCATTCTCCCCGAATTTGTGAAAGGCCTGCAACGCCCGCAACTGTGGCTGGCAGCCGGAACAGCGCTTTTTCTGGGCATGCAGTTGTTCTCGGCCCCCTTGCTCGGCAAACTCTCCGATGGTTACGGCCGTCGGCCGATTTTTATTATTTCCTCAATAGGTACCTTTCTGGCCGATTGCCTCTTGCTGCCCGTGCGGGTAGGCTTTTACTTCGGCAATCGCATCAGCGATGGCACTACCAATGGTATGTACGCTACCGTTCGCTCAGCCATTACCGATATTTCGCCTAAAGATCAGCTCTTCAAAAATTTAGGAATCGAAGGTGCTATTATCTCTCTGGGCTTCGTAATCGGTCCGGCGGCATCGGGACTTTTATTGACCACATTCGATGTCGTTCCCGACAATCAGGCCAGGGTTATTGCCGTTATGGCGGTTTCGCTATCGAGCCTGAACATGCTGCTTAGCTGGCTACTCCGCGAAACTCATCCCAATCCGTCGGGCGTAGAAAGCAGTGTATTAAAAAAAGCGGTAATTCAGGCACTAAACGTGCATACACTTTGGGGGCGACTCAACCAAAAAGACCAGCAACACAACGGTCTTAAACAACTGGTGATAAGCCAACTGGCACTAACATTCAGCATTGGCTATTACAATTATTTTGTAACATTTGCCAGCTTCGGCAAGTTGCAGATGGATGCCAAAGACATCGCCTACTTTTTTATGTATTTCGGCGGCTTGAGTATCATTATCAGTTATGTTTTCTACACCTACATTGCCGACCGTATCAATCAGCCAAAAGCCATTTTCTGGCTGGCCCTGGTGGGTGTGCCGGTGCTGGGGGGGTATGGGCTGGTGGGTTCGTCGATGGTATGGCTGTATGTTCTGATCACGCTCGACTGCCTGACGCTCTCCCTGATTCAGGGATTGATAGAAGGCCTGATGGCTCAACGAACAACCGACGACGACCGGGGCGAAGTATTCGGCATTAATCAGGCGTTGCAGGGGCTCGGCAGCTTTGCGACCACAGTTGTTTTCGGGCTTCTGTCGTTAATTGATCTGCGGCTGCCGTTTGCCTGGTTTGCGGTTTGTCTGGCAGCGGTAGCCTGGCTGATAAAACCCTTCAACAATTCTCAGTAAACCAACCGGTTGCTCAAAGGTGTCGATTCATTTACGAACAGCCGTTTACTCAAAAGCACTATTCTTCGACTATGCAGGCATTTACTTTTATGCTAAAAATAGTCGTCATATGGCTAATTGTTCTACTTCCCCACGCAGATACCGGGCATCATTTGCCATCATACTGTTGGTGAGCAGTTTGTATCTGTCTGGTTGCTCAAAATGGAATGTTGAGCCCAAAGAGCAGGCTCCTGCCTCAACCTTACCTGTGGTAGAAATCACCAATAAAGATGTGTTCAGCATTTCTGGCCGCGGCACAGTGCTGACGGTTTCCTTCAACGTAACGGCAACTACGTCTAAAATAACCATAAAAGAACTGGGTATCTGTTACTCATCTTCGACAAAAGCGCCGTCTCTTGTTGATGCAAGCGGTTCAACGGCCCAGGCAAAAGCAAGCGATCTGACCTTACCCAGCTCCGTAGGCGTAACAATTACCGCCAAAGGCACCTATTACTTACGCGCTTATGCATTGCTGAACGATGGTCGGGTTAGCTATAGCAAAGCCGATTCATTTACTATTTAGCAGTAGGAAAGCAGCCTGGTCAGGTTTATTGTTTGCCCTAATGCCCAACTGCCATGCGTTTGTTTCGCTTTGCTCTCTTTTTTTGTATTACTGCCCTGACAGGATGCCATTCTAATGAACCAGCAGCGAAAACGTATTCGGTTGCAACCGACATTGAACCATACGTTCAATCGTTTCGCGATGAGCTGAAAAAACGAAATCTAGCCATTGAGGTCGACAATATAATTGTAGCATTCGATACGGGGCAATCGCACGACGATGTTTGTGGTTCCTGCCTGCTTCAATCGGGGCAAACACCGCGCATTACCATCAACTCCAATGATTTTTGCTGGGCCAAAGCCAGTATAAATGAACGCGAATGCCTGATTTTTCACGAATTAGGTCATTGCCTGCTAGGCCGGGGGCACCAAACCAAACGCTTTCCTAACCAGGCATACGTAAGCCTGATGAACCCCGACGACCGGGCCATATATGCCCCCTGCCAGTACCCGATTGGCAATGATATATGCGACAAACGCTACCGACGCGACTATTACCTCAACGAGCTTTTTGATTCAACCACGGCAACGCCCGCCTGGGGCAACTAGTGGCCCTATTGCACCTGTAGCAACGCTGTTCCAGACACGGGTCGACCATCGGTCGTAATTCCCTGCACCGTCACACGAACCGTTCTGACGACATCTGATATCGGAAACTGCAATTGACTGTGCCCCTGACTATCGGTCTGAATAATAGGCTTCCAGTACAACACATCCCGCCGGTCGATACGAGCTGTCAGATCGGGCTGCATGTCGTCGGGTTTGCTATCGTAACGAGGAACGTAAAACTCGCGTCGTATTGACTGATAGCCAATTAGTTGCATGGGTTTAGCCCCAGTCTTTTTATCTTCCGATGGTTGTCCTGGCCGGAACACTTTCGTATAAAAGGCGATGACCCCATTTCCACCCCGAACGCCATAAATACCGGCGGTTCCTGCATTTTTCAGCAGTTCCACCCGCTCAATATCGCCCGGATTAAAGGCCATCAACGATGTACCATCTGTATCCTGAATCGGCATCCCATCGACCAAAAAAAGCGCCTGTGGGCTACTGTTGATTGTACCCAATCCCCGAACAATTACCGAATAGCCGCCCGTCTGCGTCTGACCAACAGAAACTCCGGCAAATCGGCCCCGAATCATCTCGTATAAATTTGAAAACCGTGGCGACTTGTCGTCAAACAACAGCACAGCATCGGCCGAGTTATGTAAACTTCTGCGCTGAATATCTTCGGGACGGTCATCGACCTTACGCGCCCGAACCGTCACTTCTTTCAGCACTTTAGCTGTCTTATCCCGGTAAAATTCGGCATCGTCTTCCTGCCGAACACGAGCCGCATCGATCTGCGCCCGTAAGGCCAGCCAGTTAGGATGCAGCAAGGCATTGGCCGTATCGGTATTCCATGTCTTAGCCGGACTGTCCAGTAAAAGCTGCGCTTCGTCTTTCAGAAATGGTTTTAGCTCACGATTCATAAGCTGTACCAGCACGCGCAGGGTATCGGCAATGTTGAGTCCGGCCAAACGAAACCGCCCTTGTTCATCGGCCCCGGCAGATTTTACGAACGATCGGTCTGCAACAGTCGACGCCACCATGATCTGCGCCCCCGGCATGGGTTGCTTTTTCTGATTGACAATCTTTCCCATCAACGAAACCCCGCCTAGCAGATCCTCATCCGACGTACCGCTTACCCGTCGCCAGCCCTGGGTCAGTAGCAGATCATCCAGCGCACGTCGAAGTTCGGGCGAATAGTCGGTAAAGTATAAATTGGGTTGTTCTACCCGACCGCGCAATTCGCCAGTCAGCAGTAAATGAGTCTGAATGGTGGCTGTAGCCGTATCTTCAGGAATCTGACCCGCATCGGTAATAGAAACCGACAGCGCAGCTACCGACGGAACGCCATCGTCGCTCAGATTGATGCTCAGAATAGCCTGTTCGCGAGGCTTATAACGGATTTTGTTCAGGCCCACCAACAGCTTCAATGGTGGTAATCGCTCGGGCAAAAACACCAGCCGCTCCGCCTGCGGTCGGGCGCTGGCGTCATACAGCGTTATCTGGTTTAAACCCGCTGGCAACAATGCGACTGGCAAGCCAATCCGGGCCACACCGTTCTGCAACTGAATTTTTCGCTGATCGACCAGATGGCCCTGCTGTTGGATTAAGATATAAACAGAATCGACGGACGGGCGATTCGTTCCCGTAATGGTTAGCATGAGTTGGGTACTGTCGCTGACAGCATCTGCAGCCAGTGAGAGCCCATCTGCTTCGGCAGGTGGCAGCACAACTGACCCTATCAGCCGTCGGTTTCGTCCGGTATGCAGCGCCATTGCCTGTGCCCGATAGGTCCGCCCCTGTGCAGGCGTTAGCACTACACTGCCCAACCCCAGCGAATTGGTAGTAAATCGGGCAACCTCCTGACCAGAATCGTCGACAATGGCCCCCGAAACCATTCGTCCAAGGCCATCAGGGGCAACGGCCTTAATGCCTAAACGCGACGAAACGCCCGCGATCCATCGGCCGCCTTCGGGCAGCAATTGAATATCCAGCGATTTATGGAGCGTATCGTTACCGGCAGGATTGGTTGCCCCCCGAAGCAGGTTATACACCGCAATCGGTCGCTCAAAGGCTGGGCGGTGCTGTGCAATATCTTCATCGGTATAGGCTCGCAATTGATAAGCTCCCGACGCCAGCGAATCCGACAGCCGGAAATCGCCCGCAGCCCGACCGTCGGCCACTTTCACCCACTGGTGCTGCACCAGTCTGCCCGACGATGTCAATAAATCGACGTGAATGGCCGTTTCGCCAGCCGGACGACGATTGGTAGCGGCATCGAGCAGATACGTGCTAAACCAGATCCGGTCGCCGGTAGCATAAAAGGGTTTGTCGATGTGTACATACAGAACCGGGGCTAATGTCTGAAATTTCTCCTTGAATGTTGTTGCAATTCGCCCGAGTCGCGCATCAGGAGGCAGGAGTTTTCCCTGTGCCAGTATGGTGGCAGCTGCGGCTTGATTTTGCTCCGGCTTCCAGTCATCGGGAAGCAGCGTCGACAGCCGATCCTGGGCGAGTGAGCCTTCAATTTCAGCACCGTAAGGCAGTGTAATGGTGCCATCGGTCGTTAGCTGCATGTGGTTATTCGGCAATTTTATTTGCGAATAGGCATACCGGGCATCGACATAGGGCGAATATGCCGACATCGAATAAATATAAAATACAATCAGCGGCTTCGACGAAACCAGCATTCGTTCAAAGGGCAATCGACCGGGCTGAATCAGATTTTTGATGGAAAGAGGCATCAGATGGGCCTTAGGTCCAACTGACCCAGCCAGTGTCATCCGATTGGCTGCCGTTCGGGCAGGCGGAACAATGGCCTCTTCCTGATAAACCAGAAAACCCGCTTTCTCATAGGTGCTATCGACAAGAGTAGCCATCAAATGGCGAGTCGATCCAACATAGGCCCGCATTCGGTTCCGGCGAAACCGGTTGGCCTGGCGGTCGTCCTGCGGTTTCATTTCTTCGAATCGCGTGGAACCCGCATAATACACCTTTCCATACGACCCATCGAAATACATCATATCGTACCAGAGCTTATACCCCAGCGCATGATTTTCGATCACCAGTGGTTCGGTGGCAGTGGCTTTCAGGTGCCCGTTTTCTTCCTTAAAGCTAAGTACATCGCTATTTATGATTTCGCACTGGCCACCAAAGGGTTCTCCCAGCAGTTGTTTCTTAAACTGCTTAAGTTGCCGCTGCCATTTTTTCAGATTACCCCTAACGGTCACCGTAGCCAGTGTTTGTCCGCCTGGCTTCAGCCGAAAATTGACTGTCTTGGGCTGGTCGTCATCGAAACGCAATGTCCGGTGCTGCGACTCATAGCCCACAAACGATGCTACCATTTCGACCGTACCCAACGGAACGCCCGCCAGCG
Organism: Spirosoma sp. SC4-14; assembly: GCF_037201965.1. Taxonomy (NCBI): domain Bacteria; kingdom Pseudomonadati; phylum Bacteroidota; class Cytophagia; order Cytophagales; family Cytophagaceae; genus Spirosoma; species Spirosoma sp. SC4-14. The sequence goes on from NZ_CP147518.1 coordinate 5,452,000, forward strand.
AAAAATAGCCCTGATCATTTGTCAATGTGCCGCGCGTCGATCCATTGATATACACGTTTGCAAACGGCATGGGCTTGCCGGTAGCCGCATCGACAACATGGCCCGAAAGGGTTGTGGTTAGCTGTGCCCATACGACCGAAACAGGCCATCCTGTCAGACAGATCAATAATCCGACTATCCAATGCCAGCGACGCATGACAACATTGTTTAAACTGGTTTAAAACTACCTATAAAAGTAAAAAACAAACTGATTTACTTGCGCTTAGGCCATATCGATCAGTTTCACAGTTTCCAGATTTTCGGCCGAAAAGGCAATTGGTTTTTCGGCAAACAACACTTTAGTAGCGGCCCAGGTCGACCGAAACAAATCGCTCTGCCGATAGGCGTCGAGGGCATCGGCAGAATCCCACAAACTATACGTCATGCGCACATTCGGCTGGGTGGGGTCGCTCAATAGCTGAAGGTATTGATTTCCGGGAAACGCCCGGATAAGGTATTTCGAATTGTTGAAAATCGCCTGAAAGTCGCCCAGTTTATCTTCCTGAAACGTCATACGCACAATACGAACCAGCATACTATCTTTTCTTTAATTGCAAAGCAGGTAAAAACTTTCTATTCTCGGTCTACGCAATTGAATTCGTAGAAATACCCTAAACCATAACAATCATGCGTGAAGAAACATAGAATTCATTGAGTCGCAAAATAATAGGCAACTGTATTGAACCCATCGCGAACTAGGTCCAGGTTTGCTGGAAAGCGTTTATGAAGAGTGTTTAGCCTTCGAGCCTAGCAATCAGAATTTATATGTTGAACGGCAGCTTGAATTGCCAGTTCTTTACAAAAGGTCACCTGCTGAACAAAACGTTTTTTATGGGCCTTGTTGTTGAAGAATTGATTGTATTAAAAAGGCTGTACAAGAGTTAAGCCCTCTCAATCATATTCAACTAATCACATACCTCCGTATGTCGCAAATGAGATTAGGGCTGCTTACTACTTTCAATGCCGAAATACTGCGCAATGGCATTCATAGAAAAAATCAATGGAAACCTAAATCATTGATTGTCCACAGAGGCACAGAGAATACAGAGATTTTTATGATTAGCAGGCATACCAACTTTTCTTTGTACCCTCTGTGCCTCTGTGGACAATGAACATATTGCTTCGAGGACTGAAAACAGATACCACACCCCAACTCGACAGCAAACTAAGAAAATTATTAGTGTTCATAAAGCCTTGACAGAAAGCGTATGCCTACCGCCCGGTAGTATACCACTGGATTAAGTCAAAAAACTCTCGGTTCTTTGTAAGCTTTGTAATCAATTAACCCCTACCTAATGAATTACCGCACATTTGGCCGCATGGGCTGGCAAGTTTCCGAAATTGGCTATGGCATGTGGGGTCTGGCCGACTGGACCGGCGCCGAACGACCTCAAATTGAAAAAGCGCTCGACCGCGCCGTTGAACTTGGCTGCAACTTCTTCGATACCGCATGGGGCTATGGATCGGGGCTGAGCGAACAGATTCTGGGTGATCTGCTCAAGCGCAATTCCGATAAAAAGCTCTACGCGGCTACCAAGATTCCGCCCAAAAACCGGATCTGGCCTTCGAAAGCAGATTTTAATCTGGACGATGTTTTCCCTGCCGACTACATTGTTGAATACACCGAAAAAAGCCTCCAGAATCTGGGCGTCGACACCATCGACCTGCTTCAGTTTCACGTTTGGGAAGATGCCTGGGCCAACCGCGACGAGTGGCAGGAAGCCGTAACCCGGCTCACCCAGGACGGTAAAGTGCAGGCCTGGGGCGTTTCGGTGAATCGCTGGGAGCCCGACAACTGCCTGAACACGCTCCGCACGGGACTGATCGATGCGGTTCAGGTTATTTACAACATCTTCGACCAAAATCCCGAAGACAATCTGTTTCCATTGTGCAAAGAGTTGAACCTGGGTGTTATAGCCCGCGTTCCGTTCGACGAAGGAACACTGACGGGCACGTTCACGAAAGAGACGACCTTTCCGGCCAACGACTGGCGGTCGACGTATTTCGTTCCCGAAAACCTGAACAGCAGCGTAGATCATGCCGATGCGCTGCGTCCCCTTATTCCGGCAGGCATGACAATGGCAGAAATGGCACTGCGGTTCATTTTGAGCAACCCCGATGTGCATACAACCATTCCCGGTATGCGTCAACTCCGCAATGTAGAAGCCAATATTGCCACCAGCGACGGAGCAGGTTTATTGCCCGAACTGTTGCATGAACTGAAAGGCCACCGCTGGGATCGCACCCCAACCGAGTGGAGTCAATAGGAGCCTCAGCCAGTTGCTGGCTGTCTCTTTTCAAAAAACAGGCAGCCAGCAACTGGCTGAGACAATCCCTATGAAAATTCTTTTGGTAGAAGATGAACCCGATCTGCAACTAGCCATCTATCGGTATCTGGAAGGCGAAGGCTATATCGTTACAACGGTTAATACCTATCGACACGGCCTCGAAAAAGCCCATGACTACGATTACGATTGCGTGATTGTGGACCTGATGCTTCCCGACGGCAATGGTCTCGACCTGGTTCGTGACCTGAAGAAACGGGAGTCTACCGCCGGAATTATTGTCGTTACGGCCAAAGATGCGTTGTCTGACAAACTTACGGGTCTCGATACGGGTGCCGACGATTACCTGACCAAGCCCTTTCATTTGCCCGAACTCAACGCCCGGATTCGGTCGGTACTACGCCGAAGACTCTTTGGAGGCCAGTCGAAAGTAACGGCGGGTGAGTTAACCTTATGGCCCGATCAACAACGAATCAGCGTTGGCCAAACCGACATTAAGCTCACCAGCAAAGAATACGAACTTCTGATGTTTCTGGTAACTAACGCCGATCGGCTGCTGTCGAAATCAGCTATTGCCGAGCATGTCTGGGGTGATGCCATGGACGCAGCCGACTCGCATGAGTTTTTGTATACGCATATGAAAAATCTGCGCCGGAAGTTGATTGCCGCTGGTTGTCCAGACTATATTCAGACGCGCTACGGGGCAGGCTATATTTTTTCAACCCGACCGTCATGAGTCTGTTCAACCAAACCGCCCGCTATCTGATCATAACGGCATTTGCTATTGCCTTAACCGGGTCGCTTGGTTTTTATACACTCATCCACTGGAAAATACGCTACGAAGTCGATGAAATTCTACTGAGTCAGGTAGAGCAAACTCAGCTACGACTTCAAAAACAATCACTCGAAAACGTATCGGACTGGGACGACAATCCTCGAATTGAACGAGCCAAAACCCCAATCAGGCCCGAGTATACTGACCTTATGGTGCCCGACACGTTGGCCAACCGTGCCCCGATTGCCATTCGTCAGTTTCGTAAAACTGTTCTGGCAAATGGGCAACTTTATCTGATCACGGCCCAACTGCCCTATTATGAATTCAACGAACTATCGCGCGAGATGTCGGTCGGTGTTATCGTTGGCTTTTTACTGTTAACGACGGCATCCGTTCTGATCGGCTTAGGATTATCGCGCCGACTATGGCGTCCATTTTATGCTACCATCGACCAACTCCGCAATTTTCGGCTCGATCAAATAGATCCACCTCATTTTCTCCATAACCGCATTCGGGAGTTTACCCTTCTTAACCAATCGCTCAGCGAACTGACGCAAAAGCTACGTCAACAGTTTTTACTCCAGAAACAGTTTACCGAAAATGCATCCCACGAATTACAGACGCCACTGGCGGTTGCCTCAGCCGAACTGGAGCTTTTGATGCAATCAGAACAATTAACAGAAATCGACCATCTGCACATCGAACGGGCAACTAATGCACTCACTCGGCTTAGTCAATTGAATCGCTCCCTGTTGTTGCTCACTCAGGTCGAAAACGATCAGTTCATCAAGGCCGAAACCCTGGATTTGAGCGCATTGACCGAACGATATATCGACGAATACCGACCATTTTTTGAGCATAAGCAGCTTGCTATTACTGCATCCATAGCTGCCGGTGTTCATTTGCATATGAATCGTCAGTTGGCGGGCGTACTACTAACGAACCTGCTCAAAAATGCCGTCCGCCATAGCCCTGCGGGCGGGTTGGTCGCCATCGATCTTACTCCCAATGCCTTTACGATACGAAATACCGGCGAAATGCTCCCTTTCTCCGAGAAACAACTATTTAGCCGATTTGTAAAAGATCCGGCCCGCCCCGATTCAACAGGATTAGGACTGGCACTTGTCAAACAAATCTGCGACCGGTATGGATTAGCGATTCAGTATCAGTATGATTTTGAAGCGAAACAGCATCTATTCCAAATCAAACTACCATCGTAAGACGATAATCAGGTTGACGCAACCAGGCCATCGTCTTCAGATTCTCTTCATAATTCTGCCCGAAACTTGCAAGTAAATGCTGCAAGTAATGAAATACCTGTTCTTTTTTCCACTGTTTTTACTGGCTACAGTTTCTGCCGTCGGCCAGAAAAATCTCGTTATTCGAGTCGAAGACAGTGCATCCCGTGAAGCCATTATTGGCGCGACAATCCGCACGCCTTTGGGCATTAAACCAGTTGTTGGAGCGGTTACGAATGTAAACGGAGTTGCTTCGCTCCCAACACTTCCAGCCAACACAACCCGGCTTATGGTCAGTGCCGTAGGCTACAAAACCGAAACATTTCCAATTAATAGTAAAGCCGATACACTCGTTTTTCAACTTCATAGCGAAGAAGAAGCCCTGGACGAAGTAACGGTTACGGCCATGCGTACCAACTCCCGGATCGAAGACTTGCCCATTAAGGTCGAAGTGCTTGGGCTGGAAGATATGGACGAAGAAAGCGCCGTAGTACCCGGTAATGTGAGCAGTATTCTGGGCGACATTTCGATCATTCACATTCAGCGAACATCGGCCGTCAATGGTAATCAGGCCATTCGAATGCAGGGATTAGACCCCAAATACACGCAGATTCTGCGCGATGGTCTGCCGCTTTACGAAGGCTTTTCGGGCAATCTGGGCGTATTGCAAATTCCTCCACTCGATCTGAAGCAAATTGAAGTTGTGAAAGGATCGGTTTCGACACTATATGGTGGAGGTGCCATTGGTGGTATGATCAATATTGTATCTAAAATACCCACGTCCGAAAAACCAGAGTTTACGGCACTGCTCAACCACTCTGGTCTGAAAGAAAATAACCTGAATGCCTATTATTCGCAGCGCTACGGTAAAACTGGCCTGACACTATTTAGCGGCTATACCAACCAGCAGGCTGTCGATGTTACGGGCGATGGGTTCACCGATAGTCCGGGTATTAAGCAGTTCAATTTTCATCCACGTTTTTTTTGGAACCCTTCCGAGCGCACTAAACTGGATGTGGGTTATGCCTTCACAACCGAACATCGCCAGGGCGGATACCTGCCTGCCCTGGAAGGCAGTATGCCTAATGCTTACCAAAACATAACCGACCTGCAACGACACACCATCGATTTCAACACCAGCCACAATACATCTGCAACCAACCTACTGACTTTCAAGGGCGCATTGAGTACGTTTCACCGACAAAATACCGACTACCATAAACTTTCAGACGGTCGGCAGTCGTCGATTTATCTGGAAGCCAACGATCTGGTTCGGTTCGGCAAACATCAATTGATTGGCGGTGCCAACCTGACCGTCGAAGCCTTTCGTAAAAACCCCGATAGCACCCGCCTTGTCGATTATACGTACAGCACAATAGGCGCGTTTGTGCAGGACGACTGGCAATTGGGCGAAAAAGTAGCCCTTCAGGCCGGCTTGCGGTTCGATCATCACAATACGTTCGGCAATTTTCTGCTGCCCCGCCTATCGGTAAAACTGAAACCATCTGAACCCTGGACGGTACGGCTTAGTGTCGGTACGGGCTACAAAGCCCCGAATCTGTTTGTTAACCAAACGCCCGGTGCCCTGAATGTTAGCCTCATTTTCCCACGTTTGCTCCCAATTGATGTAGCAACTATTAAAGCAGAACACTCGATAGGAACGAATATCGACATTGCCTACTCAAAAACCTTCGAGAGCGGCCTTTCGGTGCAGGTCGATCAGGCGTTTTATTACACCTATGTCAATTCGCCGGTGGTATCGGCCTTTTCGAGTCTGTCGAGCAACCTGGGAGCTTATACACAATTGATCAATGCGCCCTATAATCTGTTTAGCGTCGGTACGGATACGTATATACGGCTCGAATACAAGGATTATGAGCTATACCTGGGCTACAATCATACGCTATCCCGTCGCGACGGACCTACCGACAACACCTATCTGCCACTAGCCCCGCAGGACAAATTTTCGAGCACGCTAGCCTGGGAGAGCGAACATTTTCGATTCGGGGTCGAAAGCAGCCTGGTCGGCAACCAATATCTCTATAATAATCAGAAAGTAGCCAACTATTGGCTTTTTGCGGGTGCCGCCGAATATCACTATAACGAACATTGGCGACTGGTGCTCAATGGCGAAAACATTTTCAACATTCGGCAAGCCAACTACGAAACGGTTGTTTTGGGCGCAAACCCTACCGTACAGCCTACCTTCCGCCCTGTTTGGGCCCCACTCGAAGGCCGGATCGTGAATCTGGCATTGAAGTTTACGTTGTAGGCACCTATTTCATAACAATTTGATAAGCAGACCTAAAAGGTTTTAAAATCCTTTTAGGTCTAAGCTGACGAAAAATCCACGCTCACCTTCACTCCACCACCAGCACCGAGTGAATGTCCAGTTGCGGAACGGTTACGGTAGCAATGCCGCCTGCGTAACGAACGGGTAAGGCTTTGTTTTCGGGCTGTTGCATGATGCGTTTTGGCTTCTTGGCGGTGCGGAGCCGTATGGTCAGGTTGGTCAGCGGGGGGACTTCGTCGTAGGTGAATACCTGCGGGTCGGCATGGCGGCCACCCGTATTGATCAGGTTTATGGCCAGCTTATTGCTCTGCCGGTTCAGGACAACATGCACCAGATGCGAGCCACTGACCTCAACTACGGGCTTGGGAAGCAATGGTCGAGCCAGGGATGCGATAAAATCACGCAATCGGGCCGACTGATGCTTCTGGTAATCCTGGCTCAAATCGGCATACACAGCCGTTAGTTTCCCCTGCCCGTAGGCGGTTTCGGTGGCAATAACGCCCGCTGTAGGGTTATCTGTTTTCGATCCCAGAAACTGGTCGACAGCTTTTGTGTCCTTGCCCGTAATGCGCACCGACTGGAAAGGCCCCGTCAGCACAACCGATTGGCCATTATATTGCACTCGTTTTGGTCCTCCTGGTTTTGTGGTCATTGGAGCAACACCCAGTTCAGCGGCAAATAGCCGGGTTGTTTTAGCCCCAATCAGCAGCAGATGCCCACCCTGACGAGCGTAGTCGAGCAGTTCCTGCCGAAACGCCGGATTGAGTGAATCCTGCTGTGATACCACAATGACCGGATACTGTTTCATACGCCCCTGTAAATGCTGCTCCGACAGCACTTCAACGGGAAACTGAGCATCTAAAAGTGCGGTCAGCACACCATTGATTCGTTGCGTTTGCCCATTGCCAAACAGCGGCTGATTGAAGGCATTGACGGTTGTGTTGGCGTATAGCACAGCAACCTGAGGTATGGCCATGCTACCCGCACAAAACGGCTGCCGGGCTCTCACGAACCGACTCACCTCGACCATTACGGGCAAATCGCGAAGCGAAATAGAAGCATCCCGATTTTGCTGATAATAGGTCTGAAATCCCCCACCGAGCGAAATGATTTCGGCGGCTTCCTGCATCAGGTGCACTGCCGATTTCTGGTCACCCTGTTTCTTCGTCGGGTTAAATTCATACCAGAAACCCCACGACATCAAATCCCAGGGTTTATGATACAATTGCCCCTGAGCCGCCATAATCCGGCCTTCGAGAGCTGCCGAATTTACGCTGTTGCTCGGTGTCAGATCGCCCGATAAAAAATCGACATTCGTTTGAACGGGTTCGGGCATCATAGACGAATAAGCCCAGTTTGAGGCAACTCTGAACGAGGGTCGGTGCCGGTGAACCGCATCGACATAGTGGTCGATATACTGAACAAACGATCGACGCGAAAACGCTTTAAACGCATCATAGCCCGCATCCTTGTCTGAGCGCGGAATGGTCTGAATGCCCGTTTCGGCCCGAAATTTTGCCAGCGCGGTGGGCGAATAGTCGAGCACCGTTGCCCAACACTCCCCATCGACCCATACGCCATCGGCACCATAATCGGCCAGTTCATTCAACTGTGGAATCAGCAACGAATCGACATAGGGACCATGAACCGATGTTTTCGAAGCATCGATGGTTCCGTTCGCTTTCTGAGCCGCCCAGCCAGGATGTTTGGCTAACACGGCCTCATCGAACACACCCGAATAATGCAGGTATAGATCAACGCCATGCCGCCGTGTTACGGATCGGTAAAAAGCCAGCGGATCGTTAACGATGTGGGGCGCTACGGTGGCAGTTGTAACTTTCGATGGATAGCTCGACACCCCCGGATGCCCCTTACAGTCGACCTGAATAAAATCGGGCTTAACCGCCGTCAGCAACGAGTCCAGGCTTTTTTCCGATAGGTTTCGGCCAATTAACGAATCTGATTTTACCGCATGAAAATCAAAATGCAACCCAAAATAGCGCCTGAGAGTTGCCGAATTTGAAGCAGACTGGGCAACGACCTGAACGCAGACTAATACAAAACCAAATAGCAAAAGGGCAGACTTCATGTTCGGTGAGTTTATTGTTTGAATACGATTAGAAGCTGTTCGAGTTAGTGGTTGGATGTATGTGCACTATGCATAACCACTGCTTCTACTGCCGTCAAATCGTTCATGCAAACAGTTTTCAATAGTCCTGTTCCAGCGGATGGATCATAAACTCATCGACCACTACATGCGCTGGCCGGCTGACAAGGAAAAGCATCGACTCGGCCATATCTTCGTTTTTGAGCCAGTTTCTGGAGCTTTCGTCGCCGGGTTTATTATGAAAATGCGAATCGACCAGCCCTGAGTAAACACCCGTTACTTTAATACCAAATGGCCGAACCTCCTTTCGTAATGCCCCCATGAACGCTTCCTGAGCATATTTGCTGGCCGTATAGAGTGCCCCTCCCGCAAACGTGCGTTTAGCCACGTCAGAAGCTACTACCACAATATGGCCATGTCCTTGTGCTTTCAGGATGGGCAAAGCTGCTTTGGTTAGCAAAAACGTTCCTTTTACGTTGGTGGCCATCAGGCTATCCCATTCCTCAACAGAAATTTCATCGACGTTTTTGAAAACGCCATAACCAGCATTGTTGATTACGACATCGATACGGTTAAACTGATCGTGAGCTGCTTTCACCACAGCCTTCATGTCCGATTCGCTGGTTACGTCGCCCGGTATGGCAATGATTTTTCCGCGAACCGAGCCCTGAGTCGCTTCGGTTTCGAGTTGTTTTAACTCGTCGGCATTACGAGCCGTTACAATCACATTGGCCCCATGCTGGGCCAGCAACATGGCCGTGGCCCGGCCAATTCCGCGTGAGGCCCCAGAAAGTAGTATGGTTTTGTTTTCGACATTCATATACGTTAGTTTTTCGGACACAAAGGTCGCATAAAGGGTGGCACAAAGTTCATAAAAGACGGAGCGGTTTACGATCTTTATTCCGAATAGATAATTACAACTATGCACGAATCACTCGCCAGCAAACTAAACCAGCTCGAACAGAAATTTGCAGCTATGGGTCAGGATATGGGCTCCTATCTGGAAGGGTTACTTCAGGCCGATTACCTAACCTACTGGGATTACATTCATCTGGAAACGCTGTTATCCCTACAAAATCCCAAAACTGCTTACCCGGATGAGCTGATTTTTGTTACCTACCACCAGATTACAGAACTGTATTTCAAACTGATTTTGCACGAAATTGACCAGATTGCGCACCAGCATGCCCTAACAGCCGACTTCTTTACGGCGCGCATGGGGCGCGTCAATCGGTATTTTTCGCTGCTCGAAGAATCGTTCAGCGTCATGATTACGGGTATGGAACGTGAGCAATTTCTGAAGTTTCGGATGGCTCTTCTACCCTCCAGTGGTTTTCAGTCGGTGCAGTTCCGTCAGATCGAAATTGTCTCGACCGATTTTCGCAATTTACTTATCGAAGCCCCCGAAGAACCAGCGTATATTTCGGATCTCTACGAATTTATGTACTGGAAACGTGGGGCTACCGAACTGGCAACGCAACAACGTACGCTGACGCTCCGACAATTTGACCAGCATTATGGCCCAATGTTGATTCGCCTGGCAGAAGATTATCAACTCAAAAACCTTCGGCACTGGTACCAGCACCTCGAACGTAATGGCCAGGTCACTCCCGCACTTATTGCAACCCTCCGCGAATACGACTGGCGGGTCAATATACGCTGGAAGCTTGCTCACTTACGGTCGGCTGTTCAGTATCTACACAAAGAGCCGGAAGACATTCGGGCCACGGGCGGAACCAACTGGCAGACTTACTTGCCACCCCGGCAGCAACAGGTTATTTTCTTTCCTGAATTGTGGTCGGCCGATGAGCTGGATCGATGGGGGCAATCGCCCAACCACCCCGGCCACCACTGAGAGGTAAGCCCCGCACCGCAAACAGGAATCTAGTTATAAAGCATGCAAGCCAAACCAATTTCACAAATCCAATAAAAGTTTAGCCTATTTTAATTATTTTTTTAGAATAGTCTAAAATTTCTAAAAAACAGATTTACATGCAGGTTGTTTCTTATATTTGCAAGAAATGTTAAGTACTGATAATTAAGGCAGTACCGAAAGTAACTAATGATTAGCTGGTTGCATACACATCGCCTTCAGGTAGCCCGCCTTGTATTGGGGCTATTTCTGGCCATTTGGGCCAATGGTGTTGTGTTTCGTCATGCACACCGGCTATCAGATGGGCGGCTGATCGTTCATGCTCACCCCTACTGGCCATTTGGGAAAGGTCCAATTCTGCCCAACAACCATACAGCGCAGGAAATCCTAATGCTCGATCTGGTAGCCAATCTGCCAGTAGTTGTTAGTACTTTTTTTGCCTTTCTGTTTCTGCTACGATACTTCCAGCAACACATATTCTGGTTTGCTGAGCGTTCGTTTCATACTACCAGCTCCTTTTTCTGCTTCTCGCATCGGGGTCCTCCCTTCGTTTGTTGATTTTCCGGGTTCGGCACTCACTGGTTCTATAGCCAGTGCTTATGAGTGTATACGACCAAATACTCAACCAAAACGAAAATATCCTGAATGAAGTTATTTCTCCTGTTCATTAGCCTGGGGCTAATGGCGACGCTTGCGTACGCACAGCCGTCGCCCAGCCGTATTATTCGCGGATCTGTCGTCGATGCCGATACGCGCAAACCTATTCCTTTCGGCACCATAAGTTTGCAAGGGCAGAATAAAGGCGCTCTTACCGATGCCCGAGGCCAGTTTTCAATACCCGTAAAAGCCGATATGCCATCCTATCGGCTGATCGTGTCCTGCATTGGTTATAAGTCAGACACCTTGCTCATTCGGCCCGAAACCGACACCTATTCATTTGAATTACTGCCTGTTACCAACACATTGAATGAAGTGGTCGTTACGGGTGTAACCCGTGGCACACTCCTGCGCCAGAATCCGGTAGCTATTATGGCAATTTCGCGCCGGGCTATCGAAAGTACGGCCAGTAGCAACATTATTGATATTCTGGTTAAAAATGCACCAGGGCTAAATGCCGTTAAAACTGGCCCAAACATTTCGAAACCATTTATTCGGGGGCTGGGCTATAACCGGGTTTTAACCCTGTATGATGGCGTACGTCAGGAAGGTCAGCAGTGGGGCGACGAACACGGGGTTGAAGTTGACAACTACAACATCGACCGGGCCGAGGTAATTAAAGGGCCAGCCAGTTTGATGTATGGCTCCGATGCACTGGCGGGTGTGGTGAGCATGATGCCCAATTACCCAAAAGATACGGAAGGGAAGCTGAAAGTTGGTTTTATAACCGAGTATCAGTCTAACAACCGCCTGCTAGGCGAATCCATCAGTCTGGCTTCGGGAGGAGCACACTGGGCCTGGAATTTGCGGGGCTCGATCCGGGCCGCCACCAATTATCAGAATAAAATCGACGGCCGTGTATACAATACGGGGTTTTCGGAACGAACAGCCACGGCCATGCTCGGCTATCTGGGCCAGCGAGGCTATTCCCGATTTGGCGCTTCGCTCTACGATAATCTACAGGGTATTCCCGACGGCAGCCGCGATTCGCTGACCCGTCAGTTTACCAAACAGATAGCCGAAAGCGATGCCGACGACATCCAGCATCGGCCAATTGTGCCCACCAGCGACCTTACGTCCTATACGCTCAGCCCACTGCACCAGCATATTCAACATTATCGTCTGCACACCAATAACCATTATCAGGTTGGCAATGGTGAGGTCGATGTATTACTGGCTTTTCAACAAAATGTCCGGCGGGAATATAACCACCCAACCGCTACCGATCAGCCTGGTTTATATGTCCGGCTCAACACGCTGAACTACGGCCTTCGCTACAACTTGCCTACTCTGGCCAATATTTCAGGAACAATCGGTATCAACGGAATGTATCAGGCCAACAAAAACAAAAATGGTACGGCCTTCCCTATTCCTGACTACCGCTTGTTTGATGTGGGCACATTTGTTTTTCTCAAATGGCAGGTCGATAAACTAACCCTGAGCGGTGGCCTGCGCTATGACAGGCGGCAGCTACGGGGCAACGATTTTTTTGTTCGTACAGATCCTAATACGGGGTTCGATGAGCACGTAACGGGTGCCGATACAGTAGGCGCAACTCTACAATACCCGCTGCTGAAACAATCGTTTACGGGTATTTCGATGAGTGCGGGGCTCACTTACGAGCTGTCCGAAAAAGTAGCCTTGAAGGCAAATATTGCCCGTGGCTACCGAGCCCCCAGCATTAATGAGATTTCGTCGAATGGCCTCGACCCCGGTGCCCACATTGTATATCTGGGCAATCGGAATTTCAAACCTGAGTTCAGTTTACAGGAAGACCTGGGCATTACGGCTACGCTACCCGACCTGAATGTCAGTGTCAGCGTTTTTAACAATTATATTCAGAATTATATTTCGCTGTCTCAACTGGTCAACGCTCAGGGCGAGCCAGTGGTTATTGTTCCGGGCAACAAAACTTACCAGTACCAGCAGTCGGCGGCACAACTCTACGGATTTGAAACTCAATTTAGCCTTCATCCAACTAGCTGGCGAGGCTTTACGCTCGACAATACGGTTGCAGTGGTTTACGGATTTAGCCGGAACAATAGCTATTCGGATGCAGGCGTCAATGGCGAATACTTACCGTTTATTCCTCCCGTACGCATCACAACAGGGGTTAGTCAACTGCTTCCCTGGAAGCGTCGATGGCTATCGGAGGTTACCGTAAAGGCCGATGTCGATCATAATGCCCGGCAGAACCGGTATCTGGGGTTAAATAATACCGAAACGGCAACGGCAGGCTACACACTCGTGAATGCCGGTATCGACGGTGCTATTCATATCGGCCAGCATCATCCGCCCCTTCGTGTTTTGTTCCAGGTCAACAACCTGTTCGATGTGGCCTACCAGTCGAATCTGAGTCGATTGAAATATTTCGAATACTTCACCCAATCGCCTACTGGCCACCTCGGCATCTACGGCATGGGGCGGAATATTTGTTTGAAGCTGTCGATCCCGTTTAATTAACAGTCTCCTGGCCCCCAAAAGCTCCCAAAGGGGGTTAGGGGGCTTTTGGGGGCCAAGCCGGGGGGCTAGGCTTTTTTGAAATGTCTTATCATTTCGCCAAAATCCATCTTCATAGCCAGTCCCATAACGGCTTGCGTAAGCCGTTTGGTTTTGGTTTCGATGGTTTTGGCATCCTCAATCCAGTTCGAAAAATAGTTTTGGTGCCCCCGGCTTAATGTCTGAAAATAAGCCTTTGCTGCTGGGTCATCTTCCAGACAGTCGAGCAAATCGGCGGATAGTGGCATCGGATCCGTATCGACCTCGATCGTTACCCGTACGGACGCTCCTTCTTCTTTCCGAATTCCCCGGCGCATGGCCGCATTAACGGGTATAATAAACACACCTTCGCCCATTGGAAGCAGTGCAACCTGGCTGATGGGGAAATTATCCAATGTTCCTTTAACCCGGAATGATGTTTTCTGCCCCGGTTTCATTTCCGACGAAACATCAATTGGAATTTCAATATAGGTCCAGCCCGTTTTTTCCCCTTTTTTATCGAATTTCTGCAGAATGGTATTAAATGTTGGCATAAACAACTAGTCGGATACACATCGGCACTCTACAATTCAGCGCATATGGCTTCATTGCCAATTGCGGTGTCGAACATACATCATTTTGTCGTTAACGATACACGCCCACCTGTAATTCAGAACGACTGGTGCTAACCTATTCTTTAGAGCCCGGTCAACAATCAGCGCCAGAAAAAAAATAAAAATCTTCTGATTTTTTGGGTAGAAAAGTCAATTTCTACCGTGGTGGGGTAAAGCGGCTATTTAAACCGTGCGCTTATGCCCTACAATTACTACACCGTAGCAGATTTTGTACTGGATGAATCATTTCAGGCATATGTTTTATGCACGAACCCAGAAGCCGTGGCTCACTGGACAGCGTGGCTGACACAGCATTCCGACCGTGAACAGGACATCCGACAGGCAGCCGAACTCATTCGGCTGCTTACTGGCCCTAAAGGTGAGCGCTCCGTTCCAAACAAAGAAGCAGAACTACGGCGACTCATTGAGCAGTTGCCACCTGCCCGTTACCCACCTTTACCCCCTCGCCGTAACCACCCGGCGTTTATAGCACACCGTTTTCGATCAGGCATGCGGACAATTGCGGCCGTGCTGGCGGTATTGGTTTTTGTCGGATTGGGCTGGTTCGGGTACCAGCAATATCGGCAATCGGGTCTGGTAGTAGTGCACACAAACTATGGCCAGCACCGAACCCTTTATTTGCCCGACGGTTCGCAGGTTGTGCTAAATGCTAATTCGAGCCTGCGGTATGAGCCCGACTGGCCCGAAGGCAAAAACCGTCAGGTATGGCTCGAAGGGGAAGCGTTTTTCCATGTGAGCAAACGGCAGGCGGCCGGTCGACCGGTTAAGTTTACGGTACTGGCGGGCGAATTGGCCGTTGAGGTGTTAGGCACCCAGTTCAACGTTTTTCACCGGGCCGAAAAAACGCAGGTTGTTCTGGAAGAAGGCCGGGTTCGGCTACGGTCGGTTGAGAATTCCAAATCGCAGCTCGACCTCGACATGTCGCCGGGAGAAACGGTTGTTTTTTCGGAAGCAAACCGAGTCTTGAGCCGCCAGCGCGTCAATCCTGAGCTTTATAATGCCTGGCGAAGTAATCAACTAATTTTCGACAACACGCCGTTGTGGGAAGTGGCCGAACGAATTCAGAATACCTACGGCAAAACCGTCACCTTTGCCGATCCGGAACTAATGAATCGCCGACTTTCGGGCACGATTCCCAGCGACGACCTCAATCGCTTAATCAAAGCACTCTCAAGGGCTTTTGGCCTTCGCATTACCGAACAAAACGATACGCTACGCATCGAGTCCAACTAATTTTCGTCGTAAATATTACTATCAATCCCGTAACATGAATAAACCATTTATCTATCTCCTGGGTGGGGCCGGATTGTTAGCCAGCCAAATAGTTTCTGGTCAAACGCTGGCACGAGGCACCCTTCTGGCGCATCAATCGGTAGTACCGATTCAGTCGACAACCCAGCAGACGCTCCTTCAGAAACTCCGTCAGCTCGAAAACCGCTACCGGGTTAGCATACTGGCCGACGCTCAACTACTGGCCGGAAAAACAGCCACCGACTATTCGTCGGATAAGCTCGAAGACGCCCTTCGTGCCTTGTTAAAACCACATGGACTAACCTTCGATAAAATCGACAACCGTACCTATGTGATTGTAAGCAAGGAAACGAACCGCAAACGGAATGAGTCTATCAACTTACTGGCTCCTGCCACGTCATTACAGCCCGAAACCCCTGTTAGCAGTATGCCCGTCAGTGCAATTTCGGGCATAACGGAAGCAACACGGGTCCAACAGGCTCAGGACCGGGTAGTGTCGGGACGAGTCACCAGCGAAACCGGCGAAGGACTACCCGGCGTATCGATTGTGGTGAAAGGGACAGGTCGCGGAACGACTACCGACACGGAAGGCAACTACCGGTTGAACCTACCCGATAACCAGAACAACCCAACGCTGGTTTTCTCCTACATCGGTTTCCTGACGCAGGAAATCCCATTAGGCTCACGCTCATCGCTGAATGTTCAGATGGCGGTCGATACGCGCTCATTGGCCGAGGTGGTGGTCGTTGGTTATGGCACCCAACGCAAACTGGATGTAACCGGAGCCGTTGTTCAGATTAAAGGCGATGAAATTTTAAAACAGCCTTCCGTAAATGCGGTTAGTGGTCTACAGGGAAAAGTAGCCGGTGTTCAGATCAACAATTCCGGTAAACCCGGCGAAGCACCCCAGATTCGCATTCGGGGTGTTGGCACAGCCTACGGTAGCCCTAACCCGCTCTATGTAGTCGATGGTGTTTGGTTCGACGATATCAGCTTTCTAAATACCGCCGACATTGAAAGCATGAACATCCTGAAAGATGCGTCGAGTCAGTCGATCTATGGTGTACGGGCCGCGAATGGTGTGGTGCTGATTACCACCAAAAAAGGAAAATCAGGCCAGGCCGTTGTCAACTACAATGGGTATGTTGGGTATCAGAAAGTGACAAACCAGATTCAGATGGCTAATGCCAATGAGTATGCCACACTGGTTAACGAACTAAGTGCCATTAATGGAAACCAACCGATTCTGGATGCGTCCAAGTTTGGCGCGGGTACCGACTGGTATCACCAGATTCTTCGCAACGCGCCCATCACCAACCATCAGCTTTCGATTAGCGGTGGTGGCGAAAAGTCGACCTACAATTTTTCGTTAGGTTATCTGTATCAGAACGGTATTGTTGAACGCAACAATTTTAAGCGGTATACGGCCCGTCTGCAGAACGATTTTCAGGTGTTGAAAAATCTAAAAATCGGCTATACCGCTACAGGCGCCTTCAGTTCATCGCAGGACGAAGCGGGTGGTATTTTCCGCCAGCTCTATACGGCCGGACCCGTTGTGCCGGTTTACTATGCCGATGGTTCCTATGGCGACCCGACCGATTTCAATCTGGGCGATGGTAATAATTACAACCCACAGGTTACGGTCGATTACTACAACCAGATCACGAAGAAAACCCTGTTGACTGCCAACGCCTATGCAGAACTAGGCATCATAAAAGGGCTGACGTTCAAAACCAGCTTCGGTGGTCGTTACTCGCAGGACGAAACCCGCAGCTATACGCCACAGTATGTAGCCACGTTCAAACAACGGAACACCACCAGCAACCTGCAATTCATTCGCCCGCAGGCTCGCTACTGGATTCTGGAAAACACGCTGACCTATACCAAAGAATACGGTGGTCATAATTTTACGGCCCTCCTCGGTCAGTCGGCGCAGCACGACCAATCGTATCAGTTGACCGCGTCGGCCCTCAATGTTCCTTATACCCGCGAAGGCGATCTGTATCTGGCATTGGGAAATACCGACGGCCGTAGTGTTTCTGACCAGGGCGATCTGGCTACCTATGCGTCTTACTTTGGTCGGGTGAATTATTCGTTCCAGGATCGATACTTGATCAATGCATCGTTGCGGGCCGATGGCTCATCCAAATTCTATCAGGGTGGTAATGCCTGGGGTTATTTTCCATCGGTAGGTGTCGGCTGGGTAATGAGCAGCGAACCATTCATGCAGAATCAGAAAGTGTTCGATAACCTGAAATTCCGCGCTAGCTGGGGTAAAATCGGGAACGCATCCGTCCCTTCGAACCTCTCTACCCTGACCGTTGCCAATGGTGGCGATTTGGCGGCCTTTTTTGGTGGACAAGTGTATACAGGGGCTAGCATCAACTCCATTATTCCGCCCGTTACGTACTGGGAACGTGGTGTCGGTACGGATATCGGTTTCGAAGCAGCCCTGCTGAAATCGCGGTTGAATGTCGAATTAGATTATTACGTCAAGAAAACCGAACAGGCTATTTTCGACATTCCGGTCCTGAGTTCAATCGGAACCTCATCGAGCCGCATCATTGGCAACCAGGCTAATTTCCAGAACAAAGGATTCGAACTGGCACTTACGTGGCGCAATACGGTAAGCAAAGACATTTCGTATAGCATTGGTGCCAATGCCGCCCTGAACAACAACAAAGTGCTTTCGGTATCGTCGGGGGCTAACCCTATTTACGACGGCGGTGTTGGTCTGACGGGAGGTGCTCTGGCAACCCGCACCCGCGTAGGCGATCCAATCGGTTCGTTCTACGGCTACATTGTCGACGGCATTTTCCAGACTCAGGACGAAGTAAAAGCATCGGCCCAGCCTAACGCGAAACCCGGCGACTTCAAATACCGCGACATTAGTGGCAGCAACGGCACGCCCGATGGCGCCATTACGGGTCTCGACCGGCAGGTAATTGGCAACCCGAATCCAAAATGGACGTATGGGATCAATACGAACCTGACCGTTAAAAACTTCGACCTGACGCTCGATTTCCAGGGCGTTTACAAAGTCGATATTTACAATGCCAACCTGGGCTGGCGCTATGGCAACGAAAACTTCACCAAAGATTTCTATGACCATCGCTGGCACGGTGCCGGAACCTCCAACACCTATCCATCGGTGAACATCGGTGGCGGTACCAACTACCTGCCCAACTCGTTCTACGTGCAGGATGGCAGCTATTTCCGCGTTCGTAATGCCCAAATCGGTTACACGTTCTCGCCCGAGCTTACGCAACGGCTCAAACTCAGAAAGCTACGGGTATATGCCAACGCGCAAAACGCCCTCAACTTTTTCAAGTATAAAGGTCTTTCGCCCGAAGTACGCGCTAACGACAACAAACCGACTCAGGCCGGTATCGATGCTAACGTGTATCCCTTGTCGGCTACGTACAACTTTGGTGTAAACCTTACTTTCTAATCACGGAACAAGCACATGAACACAATAGATATTCAGAATAATTGGCGGCATATCAGCCTCTATGCCGGACTAGCAGGCCTGCTGTTGCTCCCTTCGGCCTGCAAGCAAACGTTTCTGGAAACAGATCCGCAGGGTAAACAGGCCGATGTGGTTTTCTGGGCAAATGAAGGCGATGCCACCAAAGCCGTCAACGCCATGTATGCTAACCTGCGTACCTGGGCTAACACCGCCTTTGCACCTATTGCGCTGGAAAGCGTTGGCTCCGACGAAGCCGAAAAAGGCAGCTCAGCTTCCGATGCTACGTTTTTCAACGACTATGATAGATTCTCTATCGGCTCCAGCGATGGTCAGCTACGTGATTTCTGGTCGGGGCAGTATCAGAATATCAACTACGCCAATCAGGTGCTCGACAATATTCCGGGCATTTCGATGACTGAGTCGTTGAAAACCCGCTACCTGGCCGAAGCCAAATTTGTTCGTGCCTATTCGTATTTCCGGCTGGTTCGGGCTTTTGGCGATGTACCCCTACGGCTTAAACTACCGGCCAGCGCAGCGGAGTATAACCTCCCCCGCACCCCCAAAGCGGAGGTCTATGCTGCCATCGAAAAAGACCTGACCGAAGCCGAAGCCGTGCTTCCGGCGTCATACCCAGCAGCCGATGCGGGTCGGATTACCAAAGGAGCAGCGCTGGCCCTGCACGCCAAAGTATCGATGTATCAGCAGAAATGGCAGCAGGTGTTCGATCTGACTAATCAGGTGATTCAGTCGGGTCAGTATTCGCTCGTGAAAGACTACGAACAACTGTTCCGGCTCAACAACGAGAATTCGACTGAATCGGTATTTGAGATTCAAAACGAACTGGTATCGAGCAACAAAGCAGCCTCCAACTCGCAGTATTCGCAGGTGCAGGGCGTTCGGGGTGTAACGGGTGGCGGCTGGGGCTTCAACGTGCCGACACAGGCACTGGTCGATGCCTACGAACCGGGCGACCCCCGGAAAGATGCTACGATTATTTTCCGGGGCGAAACCACACCCGAAGGCGATATCATTCCGGCTGTTGGCGACAACCCGATGTATAACCAGAAGTCATACGTTCCGTTTAGCCTCTACGTAAGTGGTTTCAACGAGGGTGTTCAGCAAAATGTGCGCGTTATTCGTTATGCCGAAGTATTACTGATGAATGCCGAAGCGGCCAACGAACTCGGCCAATCGGCGCAGGCACTGGCTTCGCTCGAACTGGTTCGGGCACGGGCGCGGGCTGGCGATGCCACTATTCTGCCTAAAGTGACCACCACCGACAAAGCCGCCCTGCGCACCGCCATCTGGCACGAACGTCAGGTCGAACTGGCGATGGAATTCGACCGGTATTTCGACGTGATTCGTCAGGGAAGAGCTGCCGAGGTTTTCGGACCTAAAGGCTGGAAAGCCAACCGAAACGAAGTGTGGCCGATTCCGCAAAACGAACTGGATCTGAGCGCTGGCGTGCTGGTGCAGAATCCGGGCTATTAAGTTCAATTTATCCACCTGGCTTTATCATGAAACGCATACAACTAAAAATAACCGTATTACTGGGAGGACTCTTAACGGCCGGTCTGTCGGGCTGTTACAAAAAGTTTGATCCCGAAAGCTACGCACCTGCGCTGTCGATTGGTGGTTTCACATCGTCGAGCGAAATCGGGAAAGCCAACCTGATCGGCTACTGGCCGTTCGATGGTGATTATATCGACAAGGTATCGAACAAGGCAGGCACACCCACCGGAACGAGTTTTACCAACGGACTGAAAGGGCAGGCCATGAAAGGGGCCCAAAAAGGCTACATGCTATTCGACCCAACCGACGCCATTCTGAAAATGCAGAGCTTCACGCTCGGCTTCTGGGTAAACAGCCAGTCGACAACGGCGGCCGGTGGTATCATTGGTCTGGTCAATCTGGCCAAAACAGATGGCTTTTGGGGCAATATCGATACGTTTTTCGAAAACGGTGGTACGGGCAACAATGGTATTTTCAAAGCCCATATTCAGAACGGCACCAAAGATGCGTGGGTAACGAAAGATGGAATCACGAACATCTACAACTCGTGGAACCACATTGCCCTGACCTACGATGCATCGTCGTCTACGTTTGTTCTGTATGTCAATGGGAACAAAGTAACAACCACCACCGTCGATAAATTTGGCGGACTGCAATGGAGTAATCCTGGCAAAATGGTGTTTGGCACGGTTCAGTTTCAGACCGACCCCAGCCTTACCACTGGCTCAGAGTCGCAGTCGTGGGCCAGCTACTTGACCGGGGCGCTGGACGAAGTGCGGCTCTACAACGCGGCTTTAAATGCGAATGAAATAAACTCGCTGGTAAAGCTCGAATCACGCGGTAACTAATGCCAGCCAATCTGGTTGTTTTATAAAAAGCAGGAGCGCGATGGTGCTCCTGCTTTTTATAAAAAATCAATCACCATCTGACCATAGCCCGTCGAAAGCGCGCCTATTTTCTATAAACTGGTATGAGCAGGAGAAAACGCTGGTTTCTTTTTGTAATAGCAATTGTAATCCTGGTCATATCGAATATTCCACTTGTAGCGTATTTATCGGAGTGTTTACTAATACAGAAGCATTGAAAGGAGAACATCCGGCATTCAGTAGTAACTTAGGTGGATTTAGAGTGGATGGAGCAAGTATAGCGGGGTCGGGTCAGGCAAAATATAATAATATACTTAAAAAGCCTCTGAGCGCACCTTAACTTTTATAGCGCTGACTATCAAAGTATTATCAAGGAATTGAAAGCTTGTCGCCGAAGCTGAACGGTTTAAACTATCGTCAATAACAACGTTTCTTCGGTTCATCCAGCTCCTTAAGTTTCGGAGTAAAGTTAGTCTTAACCACCATACTTTTTATTTCATAAAACCTGGTGGTTCATAGTGTACCATCGGTTCATAAAATTGAATGCAGCATACCAATCTATACCCGATGCTTTAACGATTGAATTCCGGCGCGGAAACGACTGGATTCCGGTGGCGGCAACATTATACAAGCCGGTTAAACTGACCGGCAATACGGCAACTACACTACGCTTTGAGCCGATTCGTACTAGCCAGGTCCGGCTTAACCTCAGCCATGAGCAGAAGCAGGTAGCCATAACCGAAATAGAGTACTATTAAGCTCGTCTCTAAACTTTCTGGAATAATCATCAAATGCGTTCCTTTTTACCGTAGAGAACACAAAGATTATACGCAAAGCCCGCTAAGCAGAAGTGCTCTGTGTTCTCTGCGGTAAAAAGGCAAAAGCTTAAACAGGTTTCTAATTTAGAAGCGATAAGCGAACCAGCAACAGCAGGAAAAAATTATCGCGCAGCGACTGCATGGCCCGGTGCAGCAAATTATAGACCGACTGCTCTTTCATGTCCATAATGAGAGCGATGGTGGCCGGACTAAAATTTTCGAAATAGCGGAGGTGAATGGCTTCGCGTTCGCGTTTGGTTAGTTTATTGAGGGCATTGGTTAGCTGCTCCCGCTGCTGCTGATCGATTTGCTGGGAAATCAAAAAATCTTCGTGGGAGAACGTTATCTCCAGATAACGCTCATCATCTTCGGTCCATAACCGAAACCGGTTATGATTGGCTCTCAGCCCATCAATAATACACCGGCGCATGGATTTGAACAGATACGGTCTTATTTCGCGCACGTCACCAATGGCTTCCCGGCGCTGCCAAACCTTGAGGAATAAATCCTGCAAACAATCCTTTACAAAATCCTCATCTGATAGCAATCGATAGCCATAACTAAACAGCTCGTCATAATAACACAGAAATAAGCGACTTAAAGCCTCCGGGTCGCCATGCTTGACAGCCCGCCAGGATTCAAAATCAGACGAAGTTGCCTGTGTGAAAACATCATTCATGTACTGCTTTAAATAAGTTGGATAAGCATCAGTTTCAAGAGCATAAATTTATAATAAATTCTATAATTAATTAAACATAAACACCTTACAACTCACACAAATCCTATTTAATGAACCAATATTTACATCCTGAAAGTAATAGCGAACGTATCTGATCTATACGTTCCTATAGGCCCCAACTGCCTGACCTTAATATCTGGCGAGGGTAGCCATGAGTGATTCTTTCATCTCCTTAGCCAGACTGGCAGGCTGCAATATTGTCAGATGCTCGCCATAACTGCGCAGGTGCATAAGCAAGTCCCGGTTCGGCGCTAAGCGGAGCCGAATCACGCATTCCTGATCCGTATCGCGCACCACTTCCTGAGTCTGGTGAATCGGCTTGGCTTTTACGTAACGACCAAACAAGGGCGAAAACGACAGTAAAATCTCTTCTACGGGTCCGCTGCTGTCGGTAATGCCATAGATATGCTCAAATAATTCGCTCACATTGGTCATCACTTCTTCGGGAACCGCACAGCGTTCGTCGGTAATATCCAGATCACTCATCCGGTCGAGCGCAAACGTGCGTTCTTTACCGGTTGGTTCGTCGTAGCCGATTACATACCAGCTATCGGCTACCTCACGGAGCAATATTGGATGAAGCAGCCGAAGCCGTGGAATTTCGGGAGCTGTTCCCGAATCGGCCAATGCTGTTTCGTGCTTCTGGTAACGAAAGGTAATCTGCCGATTCTGGTTAATGGCCCGAATCAGGATTGGTACATACTGCCGGTTTCCTCCCAATATCCGCTCTTCGACATACACAACCCGCCGGGTTAGCGTTTCGGTTTTCACTTCCCGGATAATATCCAGACTCTGCCGCACTTTTTGCAATGCATTGGCCAGTTCGCCCGCCACAGAAGCCCCCTGCGTAGCAGTCAGCACCTCACGTGCATAATCGAGCGCTTCCATATCGTCGGGCGAGAGCATAAGCCGAAGCAACCGAAACTGGGGATCGGTATAGTAGTAGCCATTGCGTCGTTTGTCATAAGCGATAGGCGCATCATGATCTTCACGTAGCCGCTGAATGTCTTTTTCTAACGACGAGATAGATCGGATACCACATTTATCGCGGCAGATGTCGAACAGTTTCTGCTTGGAATACTGACGCGGATATCGGCTAATGATTTCGTCAATGAGCCGGTAACGCTGAAAGGCAGATCGGGTGATGGGCATAAGAATGCGGGGATAACGGGGCGCTTCGCACGGGGGTTGCTGGGATAGTAGGCGCAAGCACTCCCTGCGCGAAGCACCCCGTTATCCCCGCACGAAGTCCCGGCGCAAAACTCTCCACAAAAAAACATAAAAAATTTTCACAAAAAAAGAAGGCCGTAAAAAGATTACGTCCTACCGGGTAGAACTTTGTTCTGTGAATTTTAAACAACGATACTAATGAACACTCTATTTCGCTCCACTCAGAACCGCGCTGGCAATGTTGATCCATCGTTATTTCCAGCCCTGAATGCTACGTCACGATGGACGGCTTCGGCTGTAGCCTCTCGTTCAGACCGCAAACGGGTTACTCTCTCGGCGGGCCAGTTGCTCGATATCGAACTTGGGTTGTTTCTATTATCGCAACTTCTGCCTACGGCTCCGCCCGATGCGCTGCCTGGTTTATTGACCGACAACGGTTCGGCATTTCTGGACCGTCCTACCTGGACACCTAAGCAGCTAAAGCAACTGAATCGTGGTCGGCTGATACTAAGCCACATTCAGCAGCGGAACGTATGGTCGGCCTTACTGGACGCCTACACAACCATTCCCGACCGGTTGCAAGCCTACGACATCAGCGCTGACCGTAGTCGCTTTTGTGAAAAAACGGTTGGTTTTTTCCGGAATCGGATCATTACTCTGAAACAGATGGTAAGCTAGCTGACTCTTAAACCCCATATCTGTCATGAACACAACGCAGAAGCATTTAACGCCCGACGCAGTCTGTTTTGCCGCTACTACGCTGATTTTGGCCGAAGGCGGCACCTCGTCGCTCATTGTTCAGCAGTTTTTACTGAATCAGGGTTATCAGGCCAAACGAACCGATGTTTCGATATGGCTGGTTTGTGTCGCTATTCAGGAAGGGTGGACCATCGACGATAATGGCATGTTTCTGGTCTTTTCGTTTCCAACACCAACATCATCATCTCAATAACCTTACACAGTCTGTGCTGTACTCCGGGTAGTTTTTCTGCAAAGTTCTACACGTTTATTTACTCACAACGTTCACCTACATGATACCCATACAGCCTCTTCCTTTTGATGCCAGTCTGGAGCACTACGCAAAACAGGCTAATGAATTAGTAGCAATCTATCAATCGGGCAATGAGCAGCAGATCCGGCAGTTTCAGGATCAGTTGAATTTCCGAACCTGGCCCGATACCGACGACCCGATAGCGGAATTTACAGAAATAACTGCCCGGCAGAACATCGCCCGGCTCTACGGTTTTGGTAATTGGGAAGCCTTAACCACCTACACCAGCGCCATCTGCAAACAACAGGCGGCCTGGCTGTTTGAGTCAGCTATCGAAGCCATTATTCGGGGAAATATAACCCAGCTCGAAGCATTGCTTTTCAACAACCCGGCATTGGTCCAAATGCGATCAATGCGCATACACAAAGCCACTTTACTTCATTATCTGGGCGCCAATGGCATTGAAAACTATCGGCAAAAAGTCCCTGGCAATGCCGTTTCCATAGCCCAAATCCTGCTTAATGCAGGAGCCGCAGTCGATACGCTGGCCGATATCTATGGAAAAAGCACAACGTTGACGCTGGTAGCGACAAGCATCCATCCGTGGCAAACTGGCATTCAAACTTCCCTACTGGAAACCCTTCTGACCTACGGCGCATCGGTAGATGGAATTCCTGGTAGCGGATCTCCACTACAGGCAGCACTGGCCAATGGCCAACCAGAAGCAGCTCTGGCCCTTGCTCAACATGGCGCTCGTATAGACAATATCGTAACGGCAGCGGGCCTTGGCCGACTCGATTTAGTTCAGTATTTTTTCTGTAGAGACAATCTGCTTCCTTCAGACCATACGTCTATTCCTCCCTGGGGCATTCCCGAAAACCCACAAACGCAGGCCGAAAGGGCTTTACATTACGCTTGTCTGTATGGCCACACGGCGGTTGCCGAGTTTTTGCTGGCGCATGACGTTGATACAAAAACCGGCATGACGGTAGCAACAGTCAATTCGTTCTCCGACTATTAAAAGAGACCCTGGCGAAACACTCCGGCAACACGGGGCAAACTCATGATATTCTGTTCTTTAGTCAGAAAGCCAATCGGGTGGTTTCAGAGCACCATCATCATTGGGCGTTGCCTTTACTGGCATTATTTAAGTTTCTTCGGCCTATTGATCTGCCAGTATAGAACCGTTTGCTGGTGCTGCCAGCCTATGGTTCGGTCCATTACCCAAAATCTGACAAAGTATTTATAACCAACAGATACTGCTCAAACATCCCTTGGCCTACTGCCTGTCGGGCACTATATTTTTTTTGCAAATAAAAGAACAACGTAAAAAAATTATGTTCTACTGGTTGCAACTTTGTTATGAACAATGAACGACAGAGACTAATGAACACCTTATCGACATCCGCCTATCCCACCCTTAACCCTCGCCCGGCCCTGTCCAGCCTATTGCGCTGGCAGGAGCCGCTGGCGACTCGTTTGCGCTATCGTCATGCCCTGCCGGGCATGGTAGCCAACCGGTTACTGAATGTGGAGCTGGGTCTTTATTTACTGACCGAACTGCTGCCATTAGCCCCGGCGCACTCTCTGCCCGATCTGCTCAACGGCCAGGGAATCGTTTACCATCAGCGTACCATCTGGACTCCCCGCCAGCATCGCACGCTGAGCCAGGCACGGGTCTTGCTGGCCCCTTACCGCGATCGGGCTTTGTGGTATAAAGCACTGGATAAATACACTACGCTTTCGCCCGATTTGCGTCTTTTTTCGCTCAAAAATGGGGGCGGCTGGAATTCACAGGTTAGCAGCTATGTGATGCGTGAGCGGCTCAATCTGTTTCAGGAAGCCCTGGCCTAAGCGTTCTTTCTGACAGGATTAACAGGATTTGCAGGATTCTATATGAATAAAAGTCCTGCAAATCCTGTTAATCCTGTCAGAAAATAAGTACTAAATTGGGGCTTTGTATCAGTCCATGCACAATAGCCTCATGAACCGTCGACGTTTTATTAAAACCAGTTCAGTTGTTTCGGTATCAGCTACTGCGGTGGCCGCAACCGCCTGCTCATCCCCAAAAACCTCAGATACAGAAAATAAAGATACGCCCTATGTGGACGACTTTGCCCTGAATGAGTTGACTATCAATGATCTGCAGCAGAAAATGAAGTCGGGTGAGTACACGTCCGAAGCGATCACCAAACTCTACCTGGATCGTATTGATGCCATCGACAAAAAGGGACCAGCTCTGAACGCGGTCATTGAGGTGAATCCGGATGCGCTGGCCATCGCAAAAACGATGGATCAGGAGCGGAAAGACGGCAAACTTCGCGGTCCGATGCACGGCATTCCGGTGCTTATCAAAGATAATATCGATACGGGCGACCAGATGATGACCACTGCTGGTTCGCTGGCCCTCGAAGGGCATAAAGCGGCTGGCGATGCGTTTATTGTTGCGCAGCTGCGAAAGGCGGGCGCGGTCATTTTGGGCAAAACCAATCTGAGCGAGTGGGCCAATTTTCGGTCCAGCCGTTCGACCAGTGGCTGGAGTAGTCGCGGTGGCCAGACCCGCAATCCGTATGTGCTGGGCCGCAACCCAAGCGGTTCCAGCTCAGGTTCTGGCTCGGCAACATCGGCCAACTTATGTGCTGTTGCCGTAGGAACCGAAACCGATGGGTCCATCATTGCGCCCTCTTCGCATTGTGGATTGGTTGGCCTCAAACCGACAGTTGGTCTGGTTAGTCGCAGCGGCATTATTCCCATCTCGCAAACGCAGGACACCGCCGGACCCATGACCCGAACCGTAACTGACGCAGCTATTTTGCTGGGGGCGCTGGTGGGTGTCGATCCCGCGGATGCCGTTACGCTCGGAAGCCGGGGCAAAAGCGCAGCCGATTACACCCAATTTCTGAAAGCAGACGCGTTGGCGGGCAAACGGATTGGTATCGAAAAATCGTTTCTGGAAGGGCATGAAGACGTAGTGGCCTTGTACAAAGCCGCCATTGACGTACTGAAGAAACAGGGCGCTACGGTTGTGGAGGTCGAGTTGCGCAAAGAGCTTCGGGAGACGGGCAATGCGGAATTTACGGTGCTGCAATATGAATTCAAAGATGGGCTGAACCGCTACCTGGCGAAGGCCAATGCTAGCGTAAAATCCCTGGCCGACGTGATTGCTTTCAACAAGAAGAACCAAGCCAAAGCGATGCCGTACTTCAAACAGGAAACGCTCGAAAGCAGCGAAGCAAAAGGAGACCTGAGCAGTAAGGAATACACCGACGCGTTAGCTAAAACCCGCAGTTGGCGCCAACGTATCGACCAGTTGATGACGACACATAAGCTGGATGCCATTGGCGGAACCAGCATCGGCCCGGCAGGCTGCATCGACCTCATCAACGGCGACTATGACACGGGCTTTTATTTCTGCCAACCAGCCGCCATGGCTGGTTATCCGCATCTGACCATCCCGATGGGAATGGTTCACGGCCTCCCCGTCGGCTTCTCCCTCATCGCCGGAGCGTATCAGGAAGGCCCCTTACTCGCCCTGGGCTACGCTTACGAGCAGTTTTCGAAGAAGCGAGTGCGGCCGGGGTTTGTGGAGTCGTTGATTCCGGGCTAGAATCAGCGAATACACGCTAGAGTCGGGTAGATCAGAGCCGCATCACTTATTTATGTCTGTGATGCGGCTACGCAGATAAACACATAGCTGCCTGCAACTTTTTAAGCAACTTACAAATCATTCTGCCATTAATATGTTTTACATAGTACTATTTTATACCTTTATCTAAAACTAGCTATTATGCATAAAAACTGGATACAATGGTTTGAAATACCCGTTTATCAGTTCGACAAGGCCAGGGCATTTTACGAGGCTGTTTTTCAGGTTGAACTACAGGTCATTGATTTGGGGGCACTGACGATGGCCATGTTTCCGCCTGAAATTGCATCGGGAGCACTCTGTCAGGGAGAATGGTATCACCCCTCCTCAGATGGGGTCACCCTGCATGTGCCCGTTGCCGATATCGACCTGGCGCTTCAACAGGTCGAGCAAATGGGCGGGCATATTTTACAGCCTAAAAAACAAATATCGACCGAATTAGGCTATATGGCCCTTATAAAGGATTGTGAAGGAAATCGCCTGGCCTTGCGTGCTACATACTAACGTATTGCCCCTTTTTAGCCATTCCAGCAATTGTGCAACCATTAAGATCGGCCTTTTTTAAGGTTAGCTCTGAAAATCTGCCTCAAATTTAAGGTCATAGGAGATAGCTAACCTTAAAAAAGGCGGATTTCGAGGTTTAGCTCTGGTTGCGCCTGCGTCAAAATCACGATAGCTTTCTGCGCTAATAGAGCTGGTTTTATATCATCGTCTTCATCCATTCCCCAGATATAGGCATGGGCTGGATTGTCAAAACCGTGATGCTCAACCGTACACGGGTCATGAAACGTGGCTAAACCTATTGCCAGAACATCTTTGTTAGCCAATGAAGCCAGTGCAAACTTACTGAGGTCGCGTACAGATTGCTGGGGAGTGGTCAGGCTAGCCACATCGACGGATAGCTTTCCTTCATCTTTGGGTCTGAGTTTGAAGTTTCTCGCTACCATCAGGATCAACATATTTGTGCCAGGGCGAGCGGTATATACTTCGGTATAGTTGTTCTTCGTCGGCTACGGGGGTACTGTTCATTCAGTACAAATTATCGGTTAAGCCATTGTAAGGTTTCCCGCAACGACTCCGGGGTTAGCGGCCCTTGTTGCGGGGCTTCGTTCGGCCCGATGCGAACAAATTTGATTCGATTGTTTGGGTATGTCAGCAACTCAGCCGACTTATCGCCATTACGAAGATTAATCATAATTTCCCCTAATGGTCCAGGCGACGTGTGGTAAATTGGCTGGCCGGTTGCCGTAAGCAGCAGCGCAATATCGAGTGCCGCCAATACGGTTTGATGCGTAGGCGCAATAGCTCCATCCTCATCCCAGTTATCCACGAGTTGCTGATACGCAATGATAGCAGTCAAATGCTGACGATTGGACGATGGTAAACCCTCAACGGATTGCGTTGTACTGATTTCCCTCGCCAAAATATCCTGCGCGAAGTCAAGTGTATCAAACATAAATGAATTGAGTCAGCTCTTGACTGTGTACTGTTGTTGATTAAATTTATCAAATATGGGCGCATTTTCAAAATTAGGCTAGTCCATAGTTCACTTTATTTCCAGAAAATAGTCTATACTGACAGCCATTATCATACAGAATTCTAAGCTCAATTGCCGAATGAGTCAGGCAAAACCGTTACCCACCATAAAACCAGCAAAAAACTATGCGTGTAGAAGACTTATCACCCCAAACACTCGACCGGATCAAGCTAAGCCGTTGGGATCGGATTATTGAGAAACACGAAGGTCCCGAAACATGGGCGTGGAAGTTTAAAACGTATCAGCCCGACGATATGATTTTCCGCTGGGACCCCAACTTCGATCCGGTTGCCGCTCGTCCACAGTTCATGCAGATAGGCGACCAATGGGTACTTTTGCCCGTCAGCCGAAGCCACCATCCGAACATCACTATCCTGCATCATTTTCGGAGCGAAGACCACACCAAACTAGTCATTTACCTTAAAGACACAACCTACGACGATAGCTTATTCGGAGCTGGATTTATCGCCATCGGCGACCTCCAACCGGAAGGCTTTTACCTGACTACACTCTACCATGAATGGTTCATCATCGATTATGACGCCGAAGCAAAGGCTACGTTTGGTAAAGAAACTAACTAGTTAGCTCTTATTTGAGAGAAAACGTATCGAAATCATCGATTACCAGAGACGAAGAAAAGTCAGAGTGAAATCTAGCAATCATTAAAATCCGAGTCCATTCTTTATCTTAGGAGAATGGAATATTATTTAGGCACAACAGACTGGCGTTGGTATAATTATTTGACCAAACAGGCTCCAGAAGATGTAAACTTTTGGCAGCCTGGAGGTCGCAGTGCATTTCGTGTTCTTAATCCTGGTGGTGCTTTCTTATTCAAATTAAAAAGTCCATACAACGCTATTGGTGGAATCGGTTTTTTCGCTGCCCAAAGTCAAATTCCACTCTCAACCGCTTGGGATACGTTTCAGTCAAGAAACGGTTTTGATACATTAGAAGAATTTCGGTCAGTTATTCAGAAATATCGTCGCAACTCAGAGCGCAATCCGACTATTGGCTGCATAGCCCTAACTAATCCCGTATTTTTTGAGAAAGAGGATTGGATTCCAACCCCTGAAAATTGGAGTCCAAGCATCGTACAAGGGAAGACATACAGTACACAAGATGAAATCGGTCTAAAACTATGGCAACAAACCGAAACTGTGCTAAAACGCTATTTGACTTCTAGCCTGGACACTAAAAATTCATTTGCAGTAGCAGAAGAAAGCCCACAATATGGAAATTCGATATTGCGCAAAGTGAGAATTGGTCAAGGCGCATTTCGCCTTTCAGTAATAGACGCATATAATAAACGATGCGCTATTACGGGTGAGAAAACTCTACCTGTTCTGGAAGCTGCACATATCAAACCTTTTGCAGAATCTGGCCCTAATCAGACTTCTAACGGCTTACTACTTCGTTCTGACATGCATAAACTGTTTGATAATGGCTACATCACAATTACTCCTGAGTTCAGAATAGAGGTGAGCAAGCGAATTAAAGAAGAGTTTGACAATGGGCGAGAATATTATCAGTATCATGGAAAAAACTTACTAATACTACCTGAATCAGAGATTAATAAGCCTTTACCATTATATTTAGATTACCACAATACAGCAATTTTCAGGCCTTAACTCTTATTATTTTCTAACAACAATCGCGTGAACTCAGTATTTTACTATAGCCTCCTGCAATATCGGTACGCCCAGTCGCTGGGCGAAGTACTGAATGTTGGCGTGTTGCTACTGTTTCCTGAGCAACGCACCGCTACATTTCTCCACCCCGAACGGCTAGGCCGCATTCGAAAGCTTTACCCCAAGTTTTCAGAAAAGGTTATCCGCTCCTATTTCAAGGGTATTGTTGCCCGTACCAATCTATTAACCAAACAGCCGGAAGTCTTTGCGGATTACGAAGCTCATCCAAGACAACTGATTGATAATGAAATTCTGATTCGGGATAGCAGTGCGTTACAGTTTGGCGAATTAAAAACGGCTGTGCTGTATACGGAAGATCTAACGGCTATCAGCGAGCAGTTCTATAAACTCTATCTCTCGTTTTATGAGGAGAGCGAACATCAGGTTCGTCATGATGAGAGCTATTTGCTGAAAGAATACCAGAAACGGCTTCAGCGTCGTCTGAACGGATTGCTTTCCCGCGAAGCATTTGAACGACCTGTTACGGTTAAACCCGAAGGCACAAACTTTTCCTATCAATTCGCCTTTGCCTGGCAAAACGGGAGCTTTAATCTGGTAAAGCCCGTCAGTTTCGACTTGAAATTAGAGCAGTCCATTACAGACAAAGCGACGCTCAACGTAGGGCAATTTACCGTCTTACGCCCTTACGCAGAACAGCATAACGCGCGTTTTGATGTCTTGGTAGCTCGGCCAAAAGATCGGCAGTTGTATAAACCTTACGATCACGCGATTCAACTTTTGGCCGATCAGCCACATGTCAAAATTGTTGAAGAAGAGCAGTTGGACAGTTACTCCGCAAAAACAGCTGAAGCTTTAACGTAATCATTACTTTATGATCAACTAATCTTCATCAACCGCCCATCCAACGGCAACGGACGCTGGGAGAAGTGACAAACACTTTTAATTAGTGGGCTCCTTCAATAGCTTACAAAATCCAGCAAAGTCAATAAGGCCTACTTTTGGGAAGGGAATGTTTTGCAGATGATTGAAATGCCGGTCATTCGTCACAACATAATCGGCATTACCGACTATGGCCGCATCGGTAAACTTATTATCATCGGGATCGTTTTCGATCAAACCAAAACGATAAGCCGGTTCTACCCGTATCACCGTTGACAGATTATCAAGAGCTAACAAGGTACGTTCGGCAAAGAGAGGGGAATACTGTCGTTCAAGCAACTCAGCGTATTCATTAAGAATATCTGTCGACACTACTAATTCAAACTGCCCTGCCTGTAACGCATCATATACCCATCGATACGACGAAAAATAAGGCGTAATAACCAAAAGGATATTTGTATCGAGCAACACCCTCATTATTCGCGATAAGGAGTACGAAGGTGGGTATTCAGAAGTGCCTCAAGGTCGCTCTGATGGATTGGTTGTTGCTGCTGGAGCCTGGCCATTTCTTCATCGGCTTTCCGCACGTAATACTCCGCCAAAAGTTGCTTAATATCAGCTAACTCCTGCTCAGTCATATTGTGTGCAAACAACTGGAGCAGATGGAGTTGTACAGGATTTAGCTTCGTTGTCATGATCTGCATAAACTAGTAATACCTGCAAGATAGCCGTTTTACCCCCGCAAATCAACTAAAGATAAGTAGAGCACTGACACGTTCATCAACCAGCTTTCACCAACCGCCCATCCAACGGCAACGGACGCTGGGCAACCACGTCTACCTGGGAAAAAGCCGGATGTTGCGGGTGCAGCAGCAGGTTGTAGGACGTGTCGATGATGGCAGAGGGAACGGCAATGGCTAGTGAAAACGGAGCCAGTAACCAGTCGGTCAGGATGGTTTGCGTTTCGGACAGGGTACCAGTTTGCCAGTACGTGGGCAGTCGGTCGGGCGAAAGCCAGAAGATAGCTTTGTCCAGATCGTCGGGCAGCCGAATCGTACTAAGCCATAGCTGAGGGAGTTCGGATAATGTGAGCGGAGGCAGGTGCACAAGCGTTTCGAGCAGAGCTAATTCAGGTGTTCGGCTTGTATACAGAATGCCAATGCCTTTGGGGTTCCAACGCCCGCCGTATCGGTGGCTTCCGATATCCGATAATGGGTCCACGTGATAAGGAGCCTTGTTTAGCCGGTAAACATCCATGTGTTTTTACCCGGCAATGCCCCATTCAATACGGCCCAGCACATCGTCTACCAACGAGAAACCGGATACCGTATCCAGCACCACCAACGGAGACTGTGGGACAACCGCAACCTGTGTTTCTGAAACCGATAGTGTAGATGAACGTTCGTAAACTAGTTTAGGCTCTTCAAAACTTCCCATGTCGTGTAGGGATATAGACGGTAGGGATTCCATATTTTCGGTAGATGTTTCTTGGTAGCCTAACTCATGCAGGGGCGTATGCAGCCAACGACTTAACAGATCAGCTCGCCCATCAAAAACCACCAATCCATGCTGAATCAGCCGTTCAAGCAATAGCAGCCGCTCGCTGGCCGCAAGGGTCAATGCGTCGCCCCCCGACTTCCCATGCAGGCTACGAACCGACATCCCTAGAATATGGACCATTTCTTTGTCGGTCAGGCCAACGATCTGAGCAATTTCATCGACCCGACGACGCAGTACGCCCTGTCGGGCCTGCTGAATTAAATCCGCTACGGGCCTTAAATACGATTTGCTAACGGATGTGGTTGGGTGCAACGGAGCAGTCATACATAGTGATTGAGCCGATTAGTGCAAATATACACAAAACAAACGGCAAATTTGCACTTCACTTTCTTATGGCTTTAGCTGAAGGCTGGCGTACATCATGTCGAGCAAGCCGTTGACAATGGCACTTTCGGCAAAACCGGGCTTGAGCCGCGACGAAACGACTTCAAACGTGTAGGTACCAAACGCGGCATCGTTGGGAATATAGCCCGATCTGGCAAAACCGTTGGTCAACGTCACCATCATGGTGTTGGCAAAAGGCGATTCTTTTTTCAGACGAGTCCAGATGGGGCTGAACACTTCGCCGTTGACAGCCGTAAAGGCAATGTCGCCAACCCGGATCAGCCCGAGCCGGATCGGTATCGAATCTGCGTCGGCATAGGTACCCGCGTAACCTGCCCGACCTTCATCCAGCCGCTTGCGTCCGGGGCAGTTGATAATGCGCTGATCGGTCTGAACAATGGGGTTGCTTATTTTTCGCTTGATGCCCCGCATGGTATGCAGCACCTCCTCACCCAGTAGCTGGCCCATCGAAAGCAGCATCTGCTTTTGCTGCTCCATCAGTTTGATCACTTTGGGGTCGCTCCGGTCGAGTCCTTCGCCACCGGGCGGCATTTTATTACTGATGTCGATGCCTCGTTTGGCGTACTCCTTGACGCGAATCTCGCGCAGATCGTAGGTCTGCTGGTAATAGATTGGATTCTGATCGCCACAGGCACCCGTCGACCAGAGGGCCACGGTCTCATCGTCGAAGTTGTTCTCCAGATATCGCGACGCGGCTCCCGGCACATCTCCGCTGATCTTATCGAACATGCCGGAAATAACCCCGTGCATGGCATAGTTGTAATAGACGGCAATGGGTTTACCGGCGAGCGATTCGAAGGTAACCACGGCCACGGTTTTGTCGGATGGGCCATCGTAATTCGGTCCTTCCCACCACCGGCGGGTTTCGGGATCGATGATGTTGCGGTTCACATTGATATACGATACCCCTTCGCCGTAGCCAATCCGGGCGGGTTGCAACTTGTCTTTCGCCAGTTTGACGGCACTGGCAATTTTCGACTCAAAAGCTTCCCCGCTAATCCCAAACGGTACACTGTGCGTATGCGTGGCCGTTAGCTGGATGTTTTGGACAGGAATACCCGACAGCGCTTTAATCTTCGCCAGGATACGGTCGGCCATTTCGTTGTTGATGCCCCCAATATCGACCGAAACGAGGGCTACGGTATTACTGCCATTATTGATGACAACAGCCCGTGAGTAGATGTTGTCGTTGATACCGAAATACGGCTTTTTCAGTTCGTCC
Source organism: Spirosoma sp. SC4-14 (assembly GCF_037201965.1). NCBI lineage: Bacteria > Pseudomonadati > Bacteroidota > Cytophagia > Cytophagales > Cytophagaceae > Spirosoma > Spirosoma sp. SC4-14. The sequence goes on from NZ_CP147518.1 coordinate 5,488,034, forward strand.
AAAGCGGGCGTTATATCTACTTTGGCCGCGCCAACTGACAGCGAAACCGGTGGCGTAGACTGGGCCACAACTCCATTGACGATACTCGTCAGGACTATAGCTAGTAGTCCTACCATCCCAAATTTCAGTCGCGTTTTCATAGGTTTGATTGCTTATGCGGGTTAGGAAGCAAAGGCAGATGGAACATAAAGCTACCCGGTAATTACTTCAGCTTATGGCCTCTGTTGGGCAATCCGCCGTATATCCACTCCTCCCCTAACCGCTCCTGCTCGATCCGCCAGCCGTTTTGGTTTAACTGCTGAAACAAGTTACGTTCCTCACCCGTCAAATACGGCAATTCCGTTACGGGGGTTGTTTCGCCCTGGCTGAGCAGATGCTTGTGCGCGTCGAACGTAGCACGGTCCATCAGAAGCGATTGCGTTTTGGGGAAGAGTTTGCGGCACTGATCCAGCATCTGAAAACCGTGGGCGTCCAGATCTCCCCAATAGTAGATCTGTTTATCATGCAGCCAGTCGGTCCCGCCCAGCAACGTAACGGCGAAACCGCCACCCCAAATAGCAATACTGTCGGGCTGAGCGGGAAAGGTCAGAAAGGAAGTCAGGTTTTCGATAATAAATACGCGGCTTCCGCTTAATTCCAGCATCCGAAATTCGCTTAACCAGACGCTGATATGCGATAACGCGGGGTGTATACGCAGCGATTCGTCCAGAAACCGAATTTTTAGTAGTGGCTCCTCAACATACAGATGAAAGCGTTTGTAGAAATCGGTCTCGTCGGGGTTTAGGTGATCAGGAATCAGGTGGTCGAGTAGGGTGCGCAGGATGGGCCGGTTGGTTTCGATAAACTTGGTCGGCACAGCAATAGACAGGCTTCGGACGTATTGCTGCGGCTTGGGGTTTTGCCCAAAATACGCCGTTACAAGCAGCAAAGCGGGCCATTTTTCAGCCTGTTCAAGCACAAGCTGAGGCATTCGTTCCAGTAGAGACAGCAATGCTGGCGATGCAGCCCGAATCTGTTCAACGATCTGCACAAAGCGCTGATAGTCGCCTTCTTTGCCGATAAAGTACAGGAAATCATTGGGGGTGTCGAAACTGATTTTACGAATTTCACTCTGGCCCGTTTTGGCGTTTGGTTTCAGCTCAAGCGTGTAACCGCGACCCGTTTTGTTTTTGGCATTCACCAATAACTCCCGCTGCTGGTCGAAAATAGCGTCCATCCCGGCCCCACGATCCAATGTCTTATTGGTCGGAATCACCATCGGAAACAGGTCTGCGCCCGTAAAATAGGCTTTCAGAACCGCTTCGTATCGGCGCAGAGCCTTACGGTGTAGATCGTCGAGGGTTATCATAACTGTAACGCGGGGAAACCCGTACTTGCGTTGTTATCCAAAATGTTTGTCTACAATTTCGCGGGTTTCCACCCGCGTTACATATCGACCAGCAACGTTTCTTTCTGTTCGCGGTATTCCAGAATCGGGATGTCGCGGACGGTCGATTTGCGCCGGTCGCGGTGATCTTTGGTAACCCAGTGGATCACCGATACGTCGTTTTCGAGCAGGTGGATGGACGTGAGGGGCGTTACGACCATCAGTTGCAGACCCAGCCCCTGACAGAGTTGCAGCAGGTATTTCGATTTGTCTTCGTCCAGTTTGCTAAACGCTTCATCGACCACAATAAACCGGAATGATCGGTAGCTGGTACCGTCGCGCAGCCCACCATTACGAAAGCCGTCGCCACGCGGTCCACCATTACGCGGTCCGTCGTTACGCGGTCCGTCGTTACGGTGAATGCCAAATTGGTGGGCGATAGCCGCTCCCAAGACAGTGTAGGCCAACTGAGCCGCTTCGCCACCCGACAAACTTCCCGAACTGTCGTAGCTACCACCGGGCTTGGGGGTTTTGTCGGCCATGAAGTATTCACGCGCTTTAAACTCCGACCAGTTGCGCACATCGGTAACTTCCTGCCGCCATTTTTCATCGGCCTGTAGCTCCCGAATAAACGGCTGAATCCGGCTGACAAAATGAGCAATTTCGGCCGCTTTGGGATTGTCGGCCAGGGCAATCTGCGTGCGGTCGGGTTGCCAGCCGTTGAGTTTACCAAACCGAAAATCACGGATGCGGGGCTTTCGGGAGTCGGTACGTTCCAACTGAATATACGTATCGGGATTGAGGTTGAAGGCAATGTTACGGAGCGACTCGTTGATCTGGTCGATGGTTTCGCAGATGCGTTCGTGTTGCAGTTCCAGCGAATTGCAGTAATCAGTCAATGCCTTAGTCGCTCCACTTTTGAATTCGTCGTGAAAACGGCTTTCCAGTTCCACCATGTTCTCGTCCCGAATCTGCTGATAGCGGTCGATGTATTCGGGCAGTTGGTCAATCTCGGTTTTCAGATCGTAGGTGTCGCTATCCCAGTCGGTGAACGTAGTTCGGATTTCTTTGGCGGGCGATTTAAACGCACCCATTGCAGCCCGGATGGCTCGTTCCTGGGTTGCTTTTTCGGCCGTGAGTTGGGTCAATGTAGCGTTCAAACTGGTTTCAAACCTATCTTTTTGCTGGCTAAACTGAGCGTATGTCAACTGCGGGCGCAAGTCGCGGGTAAGATCAGTCAGTTGGGACAAGTCCGAATCAAGGTTATCGGAGTCGAAATTCTCCAGGAAGTGTTCAGCCATTTTCTGCTCATCGGCCAACGTTTGCATACGTTGCTCCGTATCCCAGAACAACCGTTGGGTCTGCGCTTTGTCTTTCGTCAGTGTATCAATCGTTTGCTTCAGATGTTTCAGTTGTTCCTGCAAGGTCTTCAGCGTCTGATTCGAGTTTTCCAGCGCTTCTTTCTGCTTCAGTAATTCGCTGATTCGGAGCACATCGGCCTGCCAGTCGATTTTCGAAAATTGTTTTATTTCCAGAAAAATCGACAACACTTTTTCCTTATCGCCAATAGCAGAAAGCTCTTTTTCGATGGTATTCAACCCTTTTTCGAGTTTGCCGATGCTATCGCTGAGTTCGCGGGCGGTGCGTTGTTTTTCGCGAAGTAAGTCCCGGTTATCCCAGCCAAGCAGGTGCCGATGGGCCGGTGAGTCATCGCGCTCATGGCGGTCTTTGTTTCGATTCAGTCCCGATGGCAACAAGGCTCGTTCGGCCCGCTCAAATTCCGCCTGACTTTGTGTACACAGGTAATTGAATCGGCCCGCAATGTGATTTTCGACCCAGGCTGCATACTGGCTTTTTGGATTGAATGCCAGCTTGGTAACCAACGCCCGTGGATCGGGAAAAATAGGCCGGGGCGGTTTGCCCGTGACGTGATGAAACACAACTTTCCCCTTCAAATCGCGGTGGGCGTTGAGATAGGCGTTGACCTCCGAATAATACGCGTCGGGCACCAGCAAACATAAGCCAAAACTATGCAGCACCTTTTCAATGGCGTCGTTCCAGAGCGGTTTTTCGTCGGCCAGCACTTCTACAATTTCGGCCACAAACGGAATTTCAGCCTCCGTAGCGCCAATAGTTTCAATAAGTTCCTGCCGGATTTCGGCCGGGCGTCCCGTTACTTTACCGCTGCTGTTCAGCAACTGTGTAATCTCGGCGGTTAGCGCATCGAAGGTTTTCTTTTGCTCGTCCAGCTTCGTTCGATTCGCGTATTTCTGGTCATCGAGCCGCTTTTTATCGGTAGCCAATGTGGTTTGCAGCGTTGCGGCCTGTTCGGTATTTTCCTGAAAGGCCGCTTCGTCAGGGTTTTCGGCAAACCCCAATGAACGCGCTAGTCGGTTGTAATCTTTGGCGTTCTTTTCTTTTTCCGCTTTTTCTTTTTCGACACCCCGAATCTCTTTCTCCAAATCCTTGATTTGCTGAGCGATCTGATTGTTTCCTAATTGAATTTCCAGCTCAACGCGTTTATCATCAGCCTCCTGCCATTGAGTTTCCTGCACAGCCAGTTTATCACTCAGCCGCTCCAGTTCGCGGTTCTGTCGGTTGCGTTCATCAGCCCACAAGCGCACCTGCTCACGGGCAAACCAGGGTTCCAGCAATCGCTGGTGTTCGGTTGTTTCCCGAATCGACTGTTGCAGTTGCTGATACGCATGGCTGAGGGTATAAATCGGTTCAAGCAGATTCAGTTGCGTGCGGGCTTTTTCGAGGGCCTGATAGGCCGTCAGCAGCGTCTGGTAATTGTCCATCAGCTTTTTGAACGACGCTTCGGCTTCACTCTCTTCGAGCATATTGGTTCGGATAAACTCATCCAGATCGCCCAGCACTTTCATCCCGACGGTCTGGTTGAAGAGGGTCAGCGCTTTTTCGCTCCGCATCCCAAACAACCGCTGAAACGTAGCGGCATACTTCGGAAACGTATCGGAATCCTCGATTCGGTCGCCATATTGCCGTTTCAGTTTTCGCAGCCAATGGCCATCGGTGCTGAACTGAATGTGCTCGCTAATGCTGAGTTCGAGTTTGGCAATCAGGTATTTGCGTTGCAGGCCACTGCTGTTGAACCAGCGAATCTGCGCCAACGTAATCGGCACGCTTCCAGCACCTTCGTTCGCAAATACGGCCAGCATGATCGAATACGTATCGGCCCGGTTCGGACGCAATTTTTCGACGCGGGCGTTTTGCTGTTCTTCGTTTTGTGTGCGCCCGTAATGCCCTTCTACATACGACTCTTCGCTCCGTTCCTTGCTGCTTTTCGCACCCGACGATTGATTGAAGAAACGTTTTTGCGGATTGACCAACAAGGCCAGCAGTCCATCGACCAGGGTTGTTTTACCCGATCCGTTGGCACCAGTCAGCAAGGTGTTTTGCCCTTCGGGCGATAGCTTCCAGATGTCGCGCCGACTGCTGCCTTCATGAAAGGTGCCCCAGTTAAATACTTCCAGCGTTTTGAGCCGATACCCCGGTCGTATGGGCGCCTGCTGCGTATCAAATAGACTCCACATAGGCTTTCAGTTTGTCGCGGAATTCTTCGAGTTTGTCGTTGGGGAGTTTTGCCTTCAGGAGCGGTTTCACTTCGTACTGCGTATTGTCGGGATTGGCTTCGTCCTTGCGGGTTTGTTTCAGGAATCCAATATCGGCCAGTTTCTCAATGAGGCCATCTAATTTGCCAATCAGCGCTTTGCGATTCGGTTGGTTTTTGAAGAACAACTCGATCCGGTCGCGGACCTGCTCCCGCGTCACGAACAATCGATTACTGCTCAGGTGATTGCTTACTTCATGTTCTTCGAGCCATTCGCGCAGTAAAATAGCCAGTAAGCTTTGCTCATAGCTCAGCGCCACCCGACGAATGAGTTTGATGGGGGCATTGGCTTCATCGTCGGCAATGTCTTTCTGCACCAGCCGGGCATAGCCATCACGTCGGTTAAAATCGAGCGCGACGCCAATGATCTGAAAGTAATCGCGGATGGGGGTTTCGTACTGGTCGAGGAGTTGCCAGTACGTGCGGTCGTCGTCGTAAATGGCATGCGACTGTAAGAGTTTGATAATGGCTGACGCGTAGGGTTTGGACATAGGTAGTTGCAGATAATGGCTGCAACCACATGCCCCAGCGGGCAGCCTGCCGCCGGAATAGAAAGCAATACAGAAGTTATTTAGTATCAATGAGTTTCTGCTGGACTTTTTGAACAAACTCAACAGAAACACCGGCTACATCAGCAATTTGTTCAAATGGTAAAGACATTTTCGTAAGTAAGTTCTTTACAAACTCCTCTTTGGCTTCTTCCTTGCCTTTTTCTTCGCCTTTATCTAGCCCAATCAGGTAAACGAAATCTTTTTCGATGCTAAAAACGTTGGCCAGGCTATCCATAGCTATATCTTTTAGATTATCACTCAAATTACGCAATTGCGCCAATACACGCAATTGATTGAAATACCGATTAAACGCGAAATCACAGTTCTATTACTTTTTGACAGGATGATCAGGACTTGCTACATCTTAAAAAATCCTGATCATCCTGTCAATCCTGTCGAAAAAACACTAATCTACCGGCAAAAAATAATCTCCGGGAAGTCCGTTTTTCGATTGGTGCTAATCTGATAACTGTCGCGCTGGGCATCGTTGATGAGGTGTTTGGTAGACGCAGCTGCCAGACTGCCGTATGCCATCAATTCCGACAGGCCATATTTTAGTCCGAATTCATCAACTACTTCCCGAAGCGTCACCTGCGCCTTCGACCGAAGCATGTATTTCACATTGGCCAGCAACACCGATTTGTCGATAACAGGCTGGTTCACCAGCGAGTCAAAACTAACCTCTTCTGTTTCGACAACAGTCAGTACACGCGGCTCAATCCGGTTTTCGCGCTCCTGCAACGACACAAACGGGTCAGACGACAGATAATCCGCCTTTCCATCAATTTCCAGAAAAACCTCCTCGCGGGGTGGATCGTCCATAGTAGCGAACGCCAGTGTCCGAATTTCATTGATGAGGGCCAGCGATTTTCGGCGGTCGCGGAGGTGTTTTTCGGCAATGATCTTTTCCAGTTTCCGGGCCAGTTGGTAAAAAGAGTCGTTTACTTTCTGACCTTCGGTATGCAGGTAAAATTTGATTTTGCGGACGAATGTATCATCGACAGTAAGTCCGCGTTCGGTTAGTAGCTCGAAAACGCGTCGGATAAGCTCATCTAATTCAGCTTTTTGACCAGGATCGGTCAGGTGCTGATAAAAGCCCTCAAAACTACGTCCTTCGTCGGTCTGGCGAAGTTCGTCCAATGCATCGAGTGCATAGCTTAACAAGCCACCTTTGGTCTGATCGACAGCCGATTGTTTCTGATAAATTGCCTGGGCAATGAGTCGAAACCGATCTTCTACTTCCCGAAAATCGCGCATCAGACTACGCGCTACCACGTTGACTTCCTGAAACCGCTCTTTCACCTGATAATCGGCGAAGGTTTGTACGGTTTGTGTCCGCATCAAGTCCCGAATCTGTTCGTCGATGTCCAGTTTCTGCTGCTCCAGTTCGGCTACTTTTACCCGCCAGTCGTCGGATGTATTCTGTACCAGTTCGCGTAGTTTTTGCACGATGTCCAGAAAACGCGATTCGGTTCCTACTAAACTACGTTTCTGCATCAGCGACGCTACCCAGTCCAGCACGGTTTCCATGTCGGGCGTGAGCGAGTGCAGGTCATCACCCTGATCGTTCGTAAAAAGTGTCAGATAGCCTTCGCGAACCCAGTCTTTAATGAGTTTTTCGACTTTCTCCTCAACGCCCATCACCACACTGGCCAGACCACTTTCCTCCGCAAATTCATCGTCGGTAGCTATCCAGGTTTCCAGAAAATCGGCCAGATTGCCCGTCAGCCGCTCATGAGTCAGTGTAGGCGAGTACTGCTCGGCTTTAAAGGCTTCCTGTAAAAAACAGAGCACCAGAGCTGGGTTGCGGCTCCGCAACACTTTAATAGGCACCGGCACACGGTCGACACTAAAAAAAGCCTGATAACGAGGATAGTTCATAGCGTATTGGCATCAGTCGAAAGTCAAAAATAAGGCATACCTCTTACTCAGACTAAAAATCAAGCCGATTCGACAACGACGACATAATCAACAAGCCGACTACTGGATCACTTATTAGACTTACTTTTGTCAGGTGACAATTTTATTGATCACTCAGTCATTGGCACTGTATGGAACAACGCGATTATTTTGAAGAGGTGTATGAGGTAGTAAGGCTGGTGCCGAAAGGGCGCGTAACGACTTATGGATCAATTGCCCGTTATCTGAGTTTGCGAGCGGGCGCCCGTATGGTGGGCTGGGCCATGAATGGCTGTCATAACCGACCCGATGTACCGGCACACCGGGTTGTTAATAGCGTAGGCGTATTGTCGGGAAAGCATTTTTTTGGTGGCCCGACGGTTATGCAGCAACTTCTGGAAGATGAGGGTGTAGAGATCAAAAACGACCGCGTCGTCGACTTCAAAACGCGTTACTGGGACCCGTCGGTGGAGTTGGCCATATAACGGTTTTCGGTTTACGGTTGCGCTTCCAATTTACATACTTCCTACTTGTGCAGCGCAACCGTAAACAGAATCCCATAAACTATTTCAACCCCGCCAGTTTCGACAGATCGATGTCTTCGACGGCCGCTTTTATTTTATCCATGCTAACCCCACGACCTTTGGCAGTTACCACAAACCGCTTGGCTACCAGCACCGATATTTCACCATCTTTATCGGTATTATCGTATTTCTCATACGATTTATAGTCGCCCATAGTGCTGGTTTTTTCGTAGCCATGCTCGGTTTCCTTGTCAATTTCAACCATCGACCAGGCAGCCAGCCCCATAAGCATAGCTGTTCCACCCGCATCGACAATGGCCAGATCGATAGATTCACTGCCATCTTCGTTAGCATATTTGGCATTGGCGGTCGAGATGACCATGCCAGCCGCACCGTTCTTTTCGCCGGTTGCTTCTTTCCGGGCCAATCCGTCGACATCAGCAGGTAACAGCTCTTTCAGCGTTCTGAAATCAACAGCATCGACGGGACCTTTTTTCTGCATTTCTTCGGCCTGTTCGGCCATTTCTTTCATAGCGCTCACTGCGCCCAGAGCCGAAACCGACTCTTCATCTTTTTTTTCTTCTTCTTTCTCTTTGCTACCACAGCCAGCCAGCAGGGCAACACTTAAAAGGCTCGCACAGAGTAGGTACGTTGTTTTTAACATGGCAAGTAAAGGTTTAAAAATAATGATACCAGAACCGTTTTTGCCCCGCTTCACCACACTTCCCACATGAACTTAAAGTATGGCGCAGCGAACCAAACAACTAAGTTCTGGTACCAGGTTCAAATAACGGATTTCTGATAACCCAACCGTCAATCTTTTGAGTAAACGTATCATAATAATAGATAAAATAAAAAAGGGAGCATCCTGCCCCCTTCCCACTATCACTTTCAACTTCCACTATGACTTTATTTCTTTAGATTCGTCCTGAGGCTCAGGTATGACAACAGGGTTTCTGTAGCTACGAATCAGGAAATAGATGCCCAGCAAAACAGCCGGTATGCTCAAAATCTGACCAACATTCAGCGGTAAACTGTCTTCAAACGGAACCTGGTTTTCTTTCAGGTATTCGTAGAAAAAGCGGAGCGAAAAAACCCAGATCAGAAAAATACCCAACATACTGCCACGCGGAGTACGCTCTTTGTATCGGTTCCAGAACCAGAGCAGAAAAAAGAAGAGAACCAGACACGACAACGATTCATACAACTGCGCTGGATGGCGGGGAATTTTGGCGTATTCGGTATTATTCATAAAAATAAACGCCCAGGGTACATCGGTAGGACGGCCTACAATTTCGGAGTTCATCAGGTTTCCAAGCCGGATACTAGCTCCCCCAAGCGCCACAGTAATTACGATTCGGTCGGTTACCCACAGAAACGTCTGATTAGTCAGGCGGCTTTCTTTACGGCGTGAATACAGCCAAAGCCCCGTCAGAATACCGATCGTTGCGCCGTGACTGGCCAGCCCACGGTAGGGCGGCAGAATGACTTCAAGCGGGTTTTTAAGAATAACTTCGGGTTCGTAGAATAGAAAATGACCAAAACGCGCCCCTAAAATGGTAGCAACAACCATGTAAATCAGCAGCGTGTCGGTATCGGCTACGGGTTTATTTTCCTTTTGGAAAATATAGGTCATGATCTGCATCCCGATCAGAAACCCTAGTGCGAATAATAGGCCATACCAGCGAACTGAGAACGAACCAATGTGAAAAATTTCGGGATTAACATCCCAAATCACGTATTGCAGCATAACGATTCAGAGTCAACGTCGACTATGATAACGAACGTCGGTGGGCAAAGATACGGATTGCGGGAAAGTTTTTAGCCGTTTTCGTGTTATAGTGTCATGATGAAAACAATTCTGATTGGACTCGTTAAGGTTTATCAGGCAGCTATATCGCCTTATTTTCCGAATGCCTGCCGGTATACACCTACCTGCTCGCACTATATGATCGAGGCTATTCGGAAGCATGGGGCCATGCGCGGTGGCTGGCTGGGCTTAAAACGCATTGGTCGCTGCCATCCGTGGGGAGGGCATGGCTACGATCCCGTACCCTGAATGGATGCTGCCAGGTCATCACTGTCAATTTGTCGGTTTCTACAGGTTTTGCCCCAAAATTGCTTTCATCAACGAACAACTTATTCCTTTGCCAAATCTCTGACATGGTTAATATTACTGCCGATAATAAACTAAAACGCCTAATTGTGGTAGGCGATCGGGTACTGATTAAACCCAAAGACCCCACCGACCGTACGGCCAGTGGTTTATACCTGCCCCCAACGGTACAGGAACGCGAACAGGTTCAATCGGGCTACGTCATTAAAGTTGGGCCGGGCTACCCCATTCCGACACCCGTTGACGATGAACCCTGGAAAGAAACGGAAGAAAAAATAAAATACATGCCCCTTCAGGCGCAGGAAGGCGATGTGGCGCTATACCTTCAACGGAATGCGATTGAATTGCACTATGAAGGCGAACAATATGTTATTGTACCGCAATCGTCGATTCTGATGCTGGAACGCTCGGAGGATCTGTTATGAGACGTTGGATGCTGGATAGTAACAAGTCTACTATCCAGCATCCAACGTCGTCCAAAACACTATTCGCTATCGCTGGTTGTAGAGTCTGATTATCGTTCTAATTTGAAATCACACTTAGCATGGAAAGTATAGCGAATCAGCAAAAGTCGCTTAAGGCCTTATTGAGCGAAAAAAAAGACCACCGGCGCGTGTTGCTCCTCTACGGCCGCGACGATGCCCAGCATTATCTTATCGAACAGCAGGAAGCTCTTACTGAATTTAAAGATGATGTTGCAAAACACGAGCTGGATACGATTGTAATTATTGCGTCTGAACTTCAGGAACCCGACCGCCAGTTTCTGATGCATGAGTATAAACTGGTGCCATCTGAGGATTTTGTGGGCTGGCTTCTCGACAAAGACGGAAGCATTAGAGAGACCTACAAAAAGCCCGTGTCGCCCCAGGACCTGTTTAAAGCCATCTGAACCGGGATTTTTTTGATTTTGCTGACTGACTTTGATTTTGTTTGATTGAAAGCGCTTCTTTGAAGCGAAAACAAATCAAAGTCAGTCAGCAAAATCAAAAAAATCCCGGTTCAGACCTACTCAAACTTAGCCGCTTCGGTAATTCCTTTCCAGGTATCGGTGCGGAATGGAACGGCTGGAAAACCTTCCCGATTGTAGAGGTTCACATCACTATTGTCATCGGCCCACCCATAGCGAACGGCCACGGGTGTAGCAACCGAATCGGCATGTACCACCACCGTATTGCCCTGAATGTCGGCCTTGGCATAATAAAACTTCTGATCCGATCCAGCCACTTCAAACCCTTTCAGATACCCATAGCGATCTTTTACCGTTAACCCTGTCCCTACGTTTTTGAAGGTAACTACAGCCCGATTGTCATCTACCGTCAGTTTGTCGAACATGGGTCCACGCGATGCTTCGCCCAAGGACGTTTCTCCGTTAGCCACTCCCGAATAAGCAACTCGTATGGCTTCGGCCGCCAGTCGTTTACCTACATCCTGCTTATTTTTCGGGTGAATGTCTTTGGGGTCGCCAATGTCAGCCGTAACCGCCATACCTGTATTTGGCAATTGCAGTGCCATCGTCTGAGCTTCGCGCAGTTCGGCCCAGCTACTGCCATGCCGACTGTCGCCATTAGCCGAATTGAAACTCGCCAGTTGAACAAACAGGAACGGGAAATCATTGCCCCAGCGTTTGCGCCAGTCTTCGATCATAAGCGGAAATGCCTTCCGGTATTGATAAGCCCGCCCAGCGTTCGATTCGCCCTGATACCAGATCACTCCTTCCATAGCATAAGGAATCAGCGGATTCAGCATGGCATTGAACAACTGGGTTGCGTATGTATTTGGCCCCGGCCTGAAAGACGACGGCGACACCGAAGCAACCCGATACTGCCATTGCCCGGCCAGCGGAATATCCAGACTCTCGCCCGAAAGTTGAAGTTGTTCCGGTTTGCCAACAATGCCGCCAGCACCACCATCATCGGTAATACGAACGGCAATAACATTCCGGCCAGGTTTCAATACGCCATCAGGAATGGCATACGAACGGGTGGCCTGTCCTTTGGTGGCTCCAACAAACTGACCGTTTACGAATGACGAATCCCGATCGTCGGCAGAGCCAAAGCGAAGTGTCATTTTTTTGAGGCTGGCATCCTCCGGAATCATGACTTCTTTGCGAAACCACACCACGCCATCCAGCGTTGGTAAGCCGCCCCATTCCCAATCGCCGGGCATATTCATCGATTTCCACTGATCGGTTTTCAGAGCCGGGTCCGACCACTTCCATTCTTCGCCAGCAGCCGGTAAACCGCCCTGCTGCTTTTCCAGCAATAAACGGGTCCGCTCTTTTCCACTCTGAATCACTTCTTCATAATTGGCAGGCAACTTCGCTATGACCGGCCGGAACTCATCGCTCTGATTCATGGCGTCGCGGCTGGTCCAGGTTTCGGAATGGGTTCCACCCCAACTCGTATTGATCAACCCAATAGGAACATTCAGATCTTTTTGTAGCTGGCGGGCAAAAAAGTAGCCAACTGCCGTATAGTAAGCTGCCGTTTGCGGGCTGCAAACTGTCCATTCGCCTTCAATATCGTCTTTAGGAGTCAGGCTAATGGATTTTTTAACCAATAGCTGACGAATGGTCGGATAAGTAGCATTTTTCACCTCTTCTTTGCCATTGGTAGCCGACTGGAGTTGCCATTCCATATTCGACTGCCCCGAACAAATCCAGACTTCGCCCAGGAGTACATCCTCGAAAGTTACGGTGTTTTTCTTTCCGGCTACGGTCAGTAGAAAAGGCCCACCCGCTTCCATTGGATCGAGCATGAGCTTCCATTTGCCTTCTTTGTCGGCTTTCGTTGTTTTTGTCTGGTTAGTAAAGGTTACGGTAACTTTTTCACCCGGACTCGCCCACCCCCACACCGGAATCGACTTTCGACGTTGCAGCACCATATGCGAGCCAAACACATTCGGGAGTCGCACATCGGCAAAAGCGGTTTGTATAGCGAGCCAAACGAGCAGACACGCACTCCATTTAAAACCTTTCATGCACATTCAGGATTTAGTTCATATCGCTGGACACTGGATGCTAGACATTGACTGTTAGATACTGATTGCAGGGAAGTCTTCTATTTTCCACCATCCAATGTCCGACAGCCAGCGTCCACCATCCTTAAAAGCAGCATTTTATCTTATTTACCCAGTCAATCTTCTTAACACACGTGGCTAAGGAGCGTATTCTGATCACCGGCGCAACAGGAACTCTAGGAGCGGCAACGATAACCGAGTTGATGAATCACCCGGCCAAACCGTCTTTCGATGTCGTGGCAGGCCTGCGCAATGTGTCTCATCTGGAAGCACTCAGCAACAGCAGACCCGACGATGTAATTCGACTGGATTTTTGCGATATATCCTCTTTCGAAGCCGCACTTCAGGGAGTCGATCGATTATTGTTCATACGCCCTTCGGCCTTGTCGGATGTCGAACGATTTTTTAAACCATTCGTAGCAGCAGCCAGGGAAGCGGGTGTTCGCCAGGTCACCTTTCTGTCGATGCTGGGTGCCGAGCATAATCCGATCATTCCGCACCATAGAATTGAAAAGCTTATCGTTGAATCCGGCATAGTATTTACGTTTCTACGAACCGGCTTTTTCATGCAGAACCTGTGTACACTCCATCGCGACGAGATTCGGCTTCGGAACGAAATTTTTGTTCCCGCTGGCGACGGAAAGGCCTGCTTTGTCGATGTTCGGGATGTGGCTACCATAGCTGCCCGTTCGCTCACGAACCCAGGCGACTTATATACCAACCGAAGTTTCGAAATTACAGGCTCCGATGTGTTAACTCACCTCGATATGTGCCAGATTTTGAGTGTGGTTCTGGGTCGGCGCATCACCTATCGCAATCCGTCGGCACTTCGCTTTATCTGGCACAAATGGCATAACGAACACCATCCGTTATACGACATACTGGCCAGGACAATGCTTTATACCTCTATTCGTTTTAGCAGGACGGCCCAGACATCCCAAGAGGCCGAATACCTTCTGGGCCGCCCCCCTATTACGTTTCGGCAGTTTGTGAACGATTATCGTGAGAGTTGGATGGGCTAACTTATTGTTCATAGCCGCTCAATGGTATTGAACTGTTCAATCAGCCAGTCGCGTTTGGGTTTGCTGATGGGCACCTGCACCTGATCGGCCATGAGCAGATAGCCCCCTTCCTGCCGAACAATTTTTCGAACATAGACCGGATTGATCAGATGCGAATGGTGTACGCGCACAAACCCGTTCGGTTCCAGTGCCTGTTCTACTTCCTTAAGCGTCCGACAGATCAGCATACTCTGGCCATTGTTCAGGTAAAAATGGGTGTAGCTCGCATCGGCCATACAGCGAACAATATCGGCTACTTCCAGAATTTCGTAGCCCTCCTGCGTGGGCAATGCCAACCGGGTTTTCAACGAACCTGCCAGTTGCAGTTGCTCCTGAAGCAGTGCATACTGCGAGCGCTGGAGATGTTTTATCTGCTTCTGCTGCCAGCCCGTAATGGCCAGTTGAAGTTCTTCTTCCTGAATCGGTTTCAGCAGATAATTGAGTGCGCTGAACCGAAAGGCCCGAATGGCATACTGATCGAAAGCCGTAGTGAAAATAACGTCGAAATGAAACTCAGGAAACAGTTCGAGCAGGTCGAACCCATTCATTCGAGGCATTTCAATATCCAGAAACAGCACATCGAAACTTGTTTTCCGAATAAACTCAACCGCCTGCTCGGGCTGATTGAACTTTGCCAGCACCTGAACACCTAACGTCAACAGCTTTAGCTCCAGCAATTCGGTTGCGTGTAGTTCGTCGTCGATAAGAATCGCTTTCATAAAATAGCGGTTTTGTTGGGTTACGCTTCCGATTGGATTTCGGTTTGATAAGCAATGCGAATAAGCGTGCCCGTTCGGGTTTCGGTTTGCACGTCAATAACCTCAATGGCGATATAGGCCGGATAATTCTGGTTGAACAACGAAACCCGTTGCTGGGTAATGTCCATACCATACGATTTGCGCCAGGGAGTCGACTTACTTTTTTGTTCAGCGGCTTTTTGCCGTCCAATACCATTGTCTTCGATTTCCAATAAAATCTGGCCATCCGAAGTGGGTTTAATTCGTACATAAAGCCACTTATCAGCATTGTAGCTGGGCATCAGTCCATGCCAGATGGCATTTTCAGCAAATGGCTGAAGCAGCATGGGCGGAATCATCAGCGAATCGGGATCGATGCTGCTGTCAATCTCAATCATGTACCGAAATTCGCCATTCGAACGCGACGCTTCAATATCCAGATAAAGCCGAAGCGCCTTTAGCTCATCGGCCAGCGAAATGGTTTCTTCCCGCGAGTGATTCAGAATTAGTCTTAGCAGGCGGGAAAACCGCGACAGATACCGGATTGCCTCTTTTTCGTCGCCTTTCAGCACAAGATACTCAATGGAATTGAGACTGTTGAACAAAAAATGTGGATTCATCTGGCTCCGCAGCGCCAGCATTTCCAGTTCAGCAATGCGTTTTTCGAAACCTACCCGCAACTGATTTTCGCGTTGCAAATCGAGTAGTCGTTGTTTTTCGATTATAGACTCGCTGTGCTGACGGACTTTTTCAGCCAGTTCGGCATTGATCTGATTGCCAAGTCGGCGGTTTTCTTCCAGTTGTGCAATGTAGGCCCGCTGGTGTTCGTCCCGTTCCTGATCGAGCAATTGAATCCGGCGCGCCAATGCCAGCGCCAGTACCATAATTTCGAGTAATACACCAAACGACACCCGCATCAGATCGTCGACCGAACCCGGTAGTTTTACTCCTTTCAGCAGCACTTCGCCTGCTCTTAGCCAGGCCAGAATGCCAACAAACAGCAGTAGCCCATTCCCCAAAACAACATACGGTGTTAGTGGCGAACGCACCCGACGCGCAATCCAGATCAATAGCCCAATATGAATAGGTACCAAAACCAGTCGGGCAATCCAGAACGTTGCCTGCTGAACCAATGAGCTGTTGAAAAGGCCCATCGCAATAACGTAGACGACTCCATAGCCAAAACAAAGCCACGCTACCCGATCCAGCCAGAAAGCAACGCCCGGATGGTTTTTTCGCAGATCGAGCAATTCGATCAGGAAAAGCATATAAGCGGCCATTCCGGCCCAAATTACGGCTTCGGGAAGCTGGTTCTGGAAAAGCGGAAACTGGCTCAGCCAGTGCCCGAATGGCGTATAGGCTCTCATTTTCAGCAGCGTGTATACTGTAGCTGCCAGCACATACAGGAAATAATACCGATAGATGGTCTGCCGATAACGGCTATAAAGCAGACCAACAAAAAGGGTAAAGAAGAAGAGTCCGCCCTGTATCCAGGTTCGGTACTGAAACTCAGGAATATCAACAGGCGTAAAAACTGTTGGTTCCGGCCCAAACAGTTCCCCCCACCGGTTCCCTAACCAGATTCCCGATCCCATAAACGCCTGTAGCATACACCACCGATTTTAGCCAATGTTACACAAACCACGCCATTTCAAAAACAATCAGTTGGTCAAACTATCATCTGGGTAATTCAGTACGAAGTTCGAGTCAATAACTCAAATACCCGATTGACAAACCCAGAGAGCGAATTGGTTAACAGAGAGCGACTCGTTTCCCGATGAATTTTGAGATTTACTTCAGATTATCTCTGCCCGTTTTCTTTTCCAGATACTTTCCATGAAAAAGCGAATCAGCGCTCTATTCGGTTTCATGCTACTCCCATACATAGCCGATGCTCAGGTACAGATTGAAAATCCGCAACGAACCGTTGAACGGAATGTTGAGTGGCGCGCCAATCAGAAAGTGGATCAGGGCGTCAACCGAGGGCTCGACAAACTAGAGGAAGGCATTGGCAACATTTTCAAAAAAAAGCCCAAAGCCGATAAGAACAGTAAACAACCGGCGAACAATACGGAATCGGAAACCAATTCCTCAACCGATTCGGATAAGACCGCTACCGCATCGGCAAAACCAGCAACGACCCGAACCGCCTTCGATGTCAACTCGGATAAAATCAAACCCGAATCCTACGGAACCCTAAAGGATATTGCCGCTATCTTGACCGATAACCCGACTGTCACCGTAAAAATCATTGGTCATACGGATTCAGAGGGCGACGAGGCCAGCAACCTAACCTTATCGAAAAAACGGGCCGCAGCCGTAAAAGCATCGCTCAATAAAGAATTCGGTATTGCCGAAACCCGACTCCAAACCGATGGCATGGGCGAATCGCAACCTGTTGACAGTAACACGACACCGCAGGGGAAAGCCAATAATCGCCGGGTCGAATTTCTTAAATTATAATCGTATGCAATCGACACGACTCTTTTTAGTTGGCCTGCTGGCCATAGCGACTCTTGTTTCGGTACAGGCTCAGTCTAAAATCAGGGTAGAATCGGGCAAGAGCCAGCCACGAGTGAACGAAGTTATCTTAACGAATCCGTCGCCTAACCGTACGTCGTCCCGCAAACCAACGCTGACGTACAACTTGCAGAGTACGTTTACCTTTGACAAAAAAATAGGCTATATCCTCTCGGGAACATCCGAAAAACAAACGAGCTATTTTTACCTGAACACGCAGAATGGAATGGTTGGCATGGATACCCAGGCACTGGCTGAGATGGCCAATCTGGCATCGGCGGAGGGAGCCGACTTTTGGGTAATCACACCAGATAAAGATGTGTTTATGTATGTTTCGGGCGATGGCCGAAAGATGGCGATGAAAATTCACACGGGTGAAGGGTTGCTCTACACAACGATGGCTTCTGAATTTTCGGCCAAACAGTTCGACGAACAGTTTAAGGCCACCGGCAAAACATCGGATTTTGGCGTTAAGAGGCAGTTTAAAGCCACCGAATATAGCGGTAACAGTCCGCTTGACGCAACACCTATGTCAATCTGGATCAGTTCAACAAACGCGGGTGTGGTGTTAAACCCGGCTTATCTTGAAGCAGCTACCGGGCCAATGGGGCTGGGATTTGTTCGAATCAACAACACAACCAAACTGATTGTGTCGATGGCAGGTGAAGGCGTTTCGGCCAGCATCACCTCGATCGAGAACATAACGCATCGTTTCTCGGGCGCGGGCTATCAGACAATTAGCGTTCCGGGTGTAAAGTAGCACTTATCACGAACCAACCATCAGCGGAATAGACACGGGCAGGCCAAAACTTTCGCGCAAAGCCACACGAGCCGCATGGTAGCCACACATGCCATGTACCCCACCACCGGGCGGGGTCGATGATGAACAGAGAAAAATGCCGGGAGCTGCGGTTCGATAAGGTGATAAACTAACTACCGGTCGGGTAAAGAGCTGACCAATATCAATGACTCCTCCATTGATGTCGCCACCAATGTAGTTTGGATTATAAGTTTCCATCTGCACTGTATTCATCGTATGGCGGGCCAGAATCTGGTCGCGAAAACCCGGCGCAAATCGTTCAATTTGTTGCTCGATAACTTTCGTCCGATCGAGTGTTGACCCGTTTGGCACATGGCAGTAAGCCCAGGCCGTATGTTTTCCTTGGGGCGCACGCGAAGAATCGAACAGGCTTTGCTGAGCAAGCAGCACAAACGGCCGGTCGGGATGTTTCCCCTGCGCGGTTTCCTGTTCAGCCTGAGCAATTTCTTCGAATGTACCACCAATATGGATCGTAGCGGCCTGCTGGCATTCGGGAGCAGAAAACGGAATCGGTCCATCCAGTGCCCAATCGATCTTGAACACACCCATACCATAGCGATACCGTTCCAGTTGCCAGCGATACAAACGCCCCGTCAGTCCCGACCCGAAACGATTGCCCACAATTGCCAGTAATTGCCTGGGTGTTACATCGAACAGTACAACTCTCGAAGAAGGCAACTGATTCATTGACTGAACCTGCGTATTGGTTTCCAGCGTTCCTCCCATTGAGCGAAAATACGATGCCAGCGCCTTGGCGATGGACTGAGATCCTCCTTTGGGCACGGGCCAGCCGCGCAGATGCCCCGCGGCCATCAGCACCAGTGCAATAGCCGATGTGGCCAGATTCGACAACGGCTGAATGGAATGGGCGGCCATGCCAGCCAGCAACCCGCGCGCTTCCTTCGTTTTAAAACGACCAGCTAATTGCGAAGCTGAGCGCAAGGCATCTACACCAAACTGAGCCATATTGAGCGGGTGCCGGGGCAAGCGTAGTGGACCCAGTATATCGGCTGCCATAGCTGGCCAATGGCGCACAATGGGTTCCATCAGATTGCGATACCGATGCTCATCATCGCTCAGCGACCGGGCTGTTTCATCAATTGATTGCCGTAGCGCGGCCGCAGTTCCTCCATCAAACGGGTGGGCAGCCGCAAGGGGTGGGCAGGTAAATTCCAGGCCATGATTGGCCAGAGGCAGACTACGAAAAAAAGGCGATCCAGCCGCCAGTGGATGCACAGCCGAACAAATGTCGTGCACAAAACCGGGTAATGTCAACTCCGCCGACCGCAATCCACCGCCAATGTCCGCTTTGGCTTCCAGCACCAGTACCGAAAGACCGGCATGCTGCATGGTAATAGCCGCACTTAGCCCATTTGGGCCCGAGCCAACAACAACGGCATCGTAGTCTGATTTAGCCAAAGAAAGAGAGTTTACAGTTTACGGTTGCTCCGCATCAAAGCAAGCTAACAGGCGAAGCAACCGTAAATCAAATTACAACTGTGCAAAAGCCTGCTCAAAATCGGCTTTGATATCGTCGATATGTTCGATACCAACCGAAACACGCAGGGCGGTAGGTGTTACGCCAGCCCCCGATTGTTCCTCTTCGTTCAGTTGAGAATGCGTCGTTGAAGCCGGATGGATGATCAGCGTTTTCGAATCGCCGACGTTTGCCAGATGACTGATTAACTTCAGGCTATTGACAAATTTTTCGGCACGGGCCTTATCCCCTTTCAGCTCAAACGATAGCATACCGCCAAAGCCGCGGGTCAGGTATTTTTTGGCTAATTGGTGGTAAGGACTACTTTCCAGACCCAGATAATTAACCGACGATACGTCGGGATGCTGCCGAAGCCAATGCGCCAGAGCCATAGCGTTCTCCCCGGTCCGTTCGATCCGTAATGATAGGGTTTCGAGGCCCTGCAAAAACAGAAACGAATTGAATGGGCTCGGCGAGGGACCCCAGTCGCGAAGGCCTTCGACCCGTGCCCGAATTATGAACTGGATATTTCCGAACGGACCGCCAATCCCAAACACATCGTTTAGCACCAGACCATGATAACTGGGCGACGGCTCCGTAAACTGAGGATATTTGCCGTTGCCCCAATTGTACTTACCCGAATCGACAATAACTCCACCGATGCTCGTACCGTGTCCACCGATCCATTTCGTTGCCGATTCTACAATGATGTGTGCCCCATAATCGAACGGACGAAAAAGCGCCCCAGCCGCACCAAACGTATTGTCGACAATCAGAGGTAGATCATATTTTTCGGCCAATTGGGCAAACGCTTCAAAATCAGGAACATTGAAACCTGGGTTACCAATTGTTTCCAGATAGATGAACTTTGTCCGATCATCAATCAGCCGCTCAAAACTTTCGACCTTATCACCATCGGCAAACCGAGCCTCTACTCCAATATTTTTGAATGAGTTTTTGAACTGGTTATACGATCCTCCGTAGAGGTAAGTGGTCGTAACAAAGTTATCGCCAACGGTCGTAATGTTGTTGATAGCGATAAACTGAGCAGCATGTCCCGAAGCAACCGCCAACGCCCCTACGCCACCTTCCAGAGCTGCAATTCGTTTTTCGAACACATCGCTGGTTGGATTCATAATGCGGGTGTAGATGTTCCCAAACTCTTTTAAAGCAAACAAATTAGCTCCGTGCTCCGTATTATTGAAGGTATAGGATGTAGTCTGGTAAATAGGTACGGCGCGGGCATTAGTTGTTGGGTCAACCTCCTGACCACCGTGCAATTGAAGAGTTTCGAAGTTCATGCTGTGACTGGTTTTGTTATAATTGTTGTTAGGTAAATTGTTGAGTAAATCAGAAAGGTAGCTTACGAAGCATAGAGTTATCGGGCTGGCTCGTTCGCATTGGCCGACCGCTGGCTAACCACCTTCCGCGTCAGCAAATCAAACGTTTGCCCTTTGCTCATGAAAAAGAATGGCCCTCCAGTGCTGTTCTGCCCCGATGGATATTTGGCGTTGTTCGAAATTTGATCGGCCGTATAGATGCCCACATAGGATGCGCCAAGTACGTCAAATGTATTCTGTTGAACAACAATGGCAGTTCCTTCATCGATGCCTACTCCAAGCAACTCAGGATGTGTTTTGATGACATCAATCAGATCGAACTGCCGATTTCGGCGAAGCACATGCTGATCGATGGTTACGTTATGAATAAAATCGAGTCCCTGCGTATGGTCGCCAATCATGATTGCATTGCCTTTAGTATCGCCCCGCACCATAAACGACCCCTGAATAGTGGCCCCGGCCGAGGTTCCGCCAATGATTCCACCCCGACTTAATACGCCGTTGAATTCTTTGTGTGCGAGTGTGTTCAGATACGAATCGGCTAGTCGCCAATGCCGCCCACCCACAAACCAGATTCCAGTCGCCTTTTTTAGCGGTGCCACAAACGACTCCTGATTGGCTACCTTAGGGTCACGCGTGTGCAGCACTGTTATGTTCGTTACGCCCAGACTCTTCAGGCGCTCTACTTCGCGGGGTTCTTTGGTTGCCGACGAATCGTCGCCCGCCGTTGGAATAATCACAATGCTGGCCTTGGTAGGTCCACCTGCCAGTTCAACAAAACGACTCCAAAGTTCGGGCCCCATGCTTCCACCCCCTACAATCATCAAAGCTCCTTTTTCAGGCCCAATGGTTTTCGGGGTGGCTGTCGGCTGTCCGTAGCTCCATACGGTACTAAGCAGTAGTCCTAAAACGAGTAGATTGGCTAATTTTTTCATGCATGTTTTTAGTTTATTCAGGTTCCAACAGCCTTGTAGTTTGTTGATGGGCTGCGGTTCCTAAAACTACTAGTTACATTCGTCAAAATCACTTTTCAGGGGCCAATTACGTTTCTTCTGGCCAAATTAACTGGCACCTTTTCGTCAATATACGGCATCAGTTCGTCCGTATCTGGAATTACCCGAAACAGCGTGACCACAAACCGGCGTCGACAAACCCACATCTCCACAAAAAAGCGATCGACAGCATAAAGGTGCAATCGAAAATCTGGCAAATGCCGTGTAGCAACGGGTCTGCCCTGTCGCCAGATTACTGTAGCCTGTTCGGCAAATGGCAACTGCTCAAACTCAGTTGCTTTTTCTGATAACTTAAGCATAACGATGAGATTACGGATCAGGCAACGCATGGCCACCTGCGTTCAGACAGGCTTTTTTCTGGTCTGCCCGAAAATTAACTGATGTTTGTCGGCTCTGATAACAACCGACAACTACTCGTAAAGCCAGGAGTATGGGAAAGTTAATGGTCCATTTAGCGTACGGCTACTACTGGCAACCATCAACGATGAATCGATTCTTTGTATTCAGAACGGTAGCATATGCGAACTGGCAGCCACCAGCAAACCCAGTACCCAAAGCGCAAAAAATCCGTACGCATAGGCTTTCTGCGTCCCAACCAATTGGCCCGCAAATTCAGGATCGGCCGCGCTTAGCGACCACACATGCGACACAACGGCTTCGATGTCGATGGAGGTATCGAAATTTTCGTCCAGAAACTGATAAACGATTCGTCGATCGGGGTTAATTACATAAACAGCCGGAATAAATGCGTCGCCCGAAATGCCCGAAACCCGATCCCAAACCGGATTATCTTCATCATAAACCCCAAATTGCTTTGCTACCTGCTGATCGGTATCGTGAGCAAGAATAAAAGGCAGGCTTTTGCCTTGCCTGGTTAGTTTTCTGGGCGAATCAATTGAAAATACAACCAATTCGACACCAGCCTGATCAAGCACTTTGCCAAGCCGAATGAGGGCCGCTAGCCAGGGTTCGGCATAACGCCCCCAGGAAGCGCAATAAAAACTGACGACAACCGGCTTGCCAATTGTCAGATCCGGCAACGTTAGTGATTGCCCATATCCCGGTTGTGGGTAGTTATTGAGGGCCGTTTTCCAGTCGCCTTCCCGACCAACCAGAGTAAAAAAAGGAGCTCTCTCACCGGCTTCCAGCGGTTTTTCATCGATTAGCGGTAGGCATACATTTTTTGCAGTTGCATGGCGCTGAACGAATTCATTTTTAAGTTGAAGAGTCATGAGTATCGGTGTTTATGTTCTTATAATTATTTTATCCTATATATTAAATAGGATATTATTTTAAGAGGTGAAAATCAATAGTAGGTATGGAATTGAGGCACATCTGACAGCCAGCTAGTGGCTATTGCGAATGAGCCGGGGCCTTCCTGAATGATGAAGGGAAAAGAAGTCGTTCTACGACAAAAAAAGAAAGAAGAATTCTACCCCAGATCAACAACAGGCCATAGCCCGCATTGACATAGCGCACATTCGAAACCGGGAATTGAAGGATTCAGAAGAGAGAACCGGTTGAGATGCCTGGGTATTCATAGTAGTGATTGACTGTACGACTAAACAGTCGACTAAGTTCATGGGCAAAGGTGAAAACTATTTTTTAGATTCACAAATCTCCTGCGAAAAAAAGAATGTTTTTTTCGCAGGCTAACTACCTGACCATCAACCTCATTTCTCTATAGACTATTATAAAACGCAGAAAGCATAACTGCGTGAAAGAGCGGATCTATGACTGTAGATTAGCCATTATTCACTCTTTCACGCAGTTATGCTTTCCCGCTATACCTTATTTTATACGTTGTTTCCCCTGAACCTGCATTACGCTTGCCAGCTTCCGCTGAAGGGCAAACGTATAGCTCAAGGTTAGACCATATGTTATTCCACTACCTGTTCCTCGAAACTGCGCTTGCTGCGATTCACGTCCGTTAACCAGATAAGCGACATTTGTTGTTACTGAGCTTCCTATTCCCCACAGCTTCCGCACCGAAAGTCCCATATCGAATCGGTCGTTCAAACGAACAGTATATTCTACCCCTGTTTCGGCCATTGCTGTCAGTTGATTATTCAAGGTTGTATGGCCGCTTAAGCGAATTGGATTTTCCCGACGCCAGTCGTAGTTATTATAGCCTACTAATGAAAACTGACCTTTATCCTGACCGCTATTAGGAACGGCCCACATACCGCCCGTTAGCCAGAAACCCGAACGGCGCCACGGTCCGCTGGTCGATAAGATCATTCGTTTTGCCCGTAGAAAGAAACTTTGTTTGTCGTTCGTAAACGAAAAACTATAGGGACTGCCGTTTACCAGCACATCGGTATGAATGGCCGAATTTGCATAGCCAGCTTCAATAGCCCATTGTTCGCGGTAAGCCCATCCTACCAATGCACTCCAGCCGGGTTTTGTTACAGGATTGCTAGCGAGTATTCCATTAAAGGAATTGTCGAGTTTAGCCCCGTCAGTTCGACCAAACCCACTCAGTGATACATACCACCGATTTTGGATGTAGGCTCCTCCATAGCGGGTAAGTAGTCGGTCATATTGATGACGCTGATTCGGAAGCTGGTAGTAGTCGGCCATCTCCTGCCCCAGGGCAGGTATGGCAGCCAGCCCTAATAATAAAAAAGCGAAGTAGCGTTTCATCATACAACACAATTAATTTCTTACCCCAAAGTAACACACTTAATCAATTGTCTGTTAACTTTTTACAGAATTTTAATCCTTTTCTTACTACATAGACTCCTTAAATGCGAAAAAGGCTGGAATCTGCATCAACTTTTTAAAAAATAGTGGGCCGAATCCTCATTTACTGTGGTTCGGCCCAATAGTAACAACCCGATTTCATTGAGCACATTTACCCAAGCCAGGTCAAGGCAATTACTTAACAGCGAGGTCATTAGCCGTGTTTAGTAACCGGCACTGAAATAGTCATATTATCCCAGGCAATGGCAATGCTATTATTCGATGGCGTAATGGTCAGCTTCTCGATTGGTGTTTTATTCATTGAAACCGGCACCGTTACTTTAGCCACATCATTGCCTTTAATTTTTTCGTACTCGTAAGATCCCCACTGGCCCAGTGTGCTGTTGAGCAACACGCTCCATTCTTTCTCACCCGGAATTGTGAAGAGCGTATACGTACCGGCTTTCACCATTTTACCACCGAACATAACATCGTGCTTAAACGTAACTTCGGTAGCCTCGTTAGCGCCCGTACGCCATACTTTACCGTATTTTTCGAGGCTGGTCGACCCCTCTGGCCCAAAGATTACCCGACCTTTTTTAGAGGGTTGGCCATATACAATTTTGATAGACTTGTCGGGGCTTTCTACAGTTACTTTCGGGCTTACTGGCGGCTTTTTATCTTGTGCCTGCACCAGCGATACCATTGCAAACAAAAGACTGAAAACTGCAATCAGATTTTTCATGATAAAAAATGGTTTGGTTGATTGTTCGTATCATATACGTCACAAAGTAAACGATAGTTTCCGGTGGCATATGTAAAGATTTACGGTGGAAACTGTATTTTTACTGACTGGCCGTATGCCTGCATACCAATTCTTTTTCTTAGTAGCCCGTTCCTGACTCATGGCAACTCCCTATTTCAGCAAACGCAACTTGCACTTTCTTCTATATGAAGTATTTCAGGCTGAAGAACTTACGCAATACGACTATTTCAGCGCCCACGACCGCGAAACGTTCAACCTTGTGCTCGACTCGGCTACGTATATCGCCGATACGCTGATGCACCCATACCTGAAAGAGGTTGACCGAAATCAGCCTGAATTACACCATGGCCAAGTACGTGTTCATGCCAAAATCAAAGAATACCTGATAGCAATGGGCGAAGCAGGGTTGATTGGTGCCGGGTTTTCATTCGATCGGGGTGGGCAGCAGGTCCCCGAAATGGTCAACTCGCTGGTTGGATTCATTCTCATGGCGGCTAACAATGGAATGATGTATACGGGTTTGACTTCCGGAGCCGCCAACTTAGTGGCCACCTTTGGTTCGCCAGAACTTCAGCAACGTTATGTTCCGAATCTGCTAGCTGGAATCTGGCAGGGAACCATGGCCTTAACCGAACCTCAGGCCGGGTCGTCCCTATCCGACATTACCACTTCGGCCACTCCCCTGGCAGAAACTGAAGCGGCCATGCCAGGCGCCTATAAAATCAAAGGGCAAAAAGTGTTTATCTCCGCTGGCGATCATGATGCAACTGAAAACATTATTCATCTGATGCTGGCCCGAATTGACGGCGCTCCTAAAGGCACAAAAGGTATTTCCTTGTTTGTTGTACCCAAATACCGCCTGAACGATCAGGGTGATGTTGTCGATAACGACGTTATATCGACTGGAATTTACCATAAGCTCGGCCAGAAAGGTGTTCCGGCCATGCATCTGACGATGGGTTCAGCAGACAACACCATTGGCTACCTTGTTGGCGAACCGCATCAGGGGCTGGCCTATATGTTTCAAATGATGAACGAAGCCCGGCTAGGCGTAGGCATGACGGCCGTAGCCATTGCTACAGCCGCCTATTACGAAGCTCTCCACTATGCGAAAGAGCGCCCGCAAAGCCGTCGGTTAAACGAAAAGAACCTGCTCGATGCCCCCCAGACTCCCATCATCAACCACCCCGACGTCAGGCGGATGCTTCTGTTCCAGAAAGCCGTTACGGAAGGTGCCTTGTCGTTACTGGTGTATGCAGCCAAACTACATGATCTGAATCACGTTCTGGAAGGAGAAGAAAAAGAAAATGCCTTTCTGCTACTCGACCTGCTGATGCCGATCGCTAAAAGCTATCCATCCGACATGGGCGTACTATCGGTTAGTCAGAGTTTGCAAACCTTTGGCGGATACGGCTATACCGAAGACTTTCCGGTCGAACAACTGTATCGCGACATTCGGATTACGCCCATCTACGAAGGCACAACGGGGATTCAGGCGCAGGATTTGCTCGGTCGGAAAATGACCATGAAAGGGGGAAAGGCTCCGAAACTGTTGTTTGCCGAAATTAATAAAACCATTACCGAAGCTAGTTTTCATGTAGACCTTAAACCGTATGCCGATACATTAGCCCGTGAACTAAACCGAATGCAGGAGGTAGTATCGGCTCTAATGCCATATGCCATAAACGGCGACACCGAACGCTATCTGGCCGATGCTACATTGTTTCTGGAATTAGCGGGTATTGTTGTGGTTGCCTGGCAGTGGCTCATTCAGGCCGTAGCGGCCAAACAGGCACTCCTCACCCAAAACCCGCAAGGCGAAGATCTGACGTTCTATGAAGGCAAAATTCACACAATGAAATTCTATTTTCACTATGAGGTACCCAAAACGCTGGGCTTGGCCACTCGGCTAACCGATTCGGAAGTACTGACAATTGTGACAGAAAACGCGCTGACTTTATAAAAACAGAACTTTGCCTGTTTTCTGAAGCGACCACTCCTTCGAGTGGTCGCTTTTTGTTTCTATCTGTTCATAACTGGCACGGAGTTGGTGGGAAATCATACTGATTCCCAGCAAATTCGACTTATAGGCGCAGAACTACTTTTCCAGCTACAAAACCCATAACTGATCCATTAACTTTACGATCTTTCAGAGTACCTTCTTTCAGCAACCAACCACACAATCTATGAAGCGATTACTACACGTTTTTTTTGTTGCATTACTTCTTATCAGCCCAGGTTTTGCGCAAACCAGCTCAGTAAGTTGCTTCAATGACCTTGGCGCTATAGTCCAGCGAACCGGTAAGCCAACAGCCGCCAATGCGCTGCGCTACGCCTTTACACCAGCCGTAGTACCTCAAAACACTACACAGAATGTGCTGATTGAAGTTGTCATAACCGGCACACCATCGGCCGTAAATCTCTATCTGGATGCCACCCAGGCTACCCAGCCACTCAACGACAACGGAACTAATGGCGACAAACTGGCCAGTGATGGTGTCTATTCTGCCATTATAGCACCACCAACGGGTAGTTGGACAGAACCGTTTGTAGGCTATACGCGGATACTGGAAAACAACATACAGGTAGCGCAGATCAATACATTTATTGGAGTCTTAACCAATAACATGCCACTATTACAACCCAGGCGCATCGACAATTCGACCCAGTTTACCGACTATATTTTCAATATTGTGGTGCCATCAACCCTCAATACCCCTTCCGACAGTCAGAAGCAGACACTAAATCAGTTGTTCTACAAATACCACCCCGACTCGTTCGATTTCATCAATTATGTGCTGGTTCCAGGCTATGTAGGTAATCGGTTTCACGGTAATATCACCAATACGGTACAGGGTATTGGCCTAACGCCGTTTAACAACACATCACAATATGGCAGCAAGGGTCGGTTGCTGGGCTACAACGTTTTTCCGGTCCCGAGTTTTTTTGATGGGGCCAGCAATGGCTATATTCATGAGATCGGCCATCAATGGATCAATCACCTCTCCACTACTTTCCTGAAAGACGGTGTTCCACATTGGCCCGTTTCTAATCTGGCAGTTGGTGTGATGGGCCTTAGTATACCCGGCTCAGGAGCGGGCGGCCAATTTCCTTACATAGTTACAGAAACTGCAACTGGCTACCGATTCGACCGGGCAAGTACCGACGCGCCAGCTTTTACGGAATGGGAACTCTACCTGATGGGCCTGATTCCGGCATCGGATGTAAAAATACCTGCCGTTATTTTTAAAGATCAGT
Source organism: Spirosoma sp. SC4-14 (assembly GCF_037201965.1). Lineage (NCBI taxonomy): Bacteria > Pseudomonadati > Bacteroidota > Cytophagia > Cytophagales > Cytophagaceae > Spirosoma > Spirosoma sp. SC4-14. Next base: position 5,516,816 of record NZ_CP147518.1, read on the forward strand.
CGATCAATACCAGCATAGCTACCGGCACTGTTTTCCCCAAATCGGCATTCAACACCTACCAGCTTTCGGATTTAGTTGCCATAGCTGGCGAACGTATTCCTTCGGCTGCGCAAAGTCAGAAACAGTTTAAATCGGCCACGATCCTGTTATCGGAACAGTTGCTTTCAGCCGAAGAAATTTCGTATTTCGACTACATGGCCCGCCGGGCAGAAGGCCAGGCGCCGGTATCGGTGCGCGAGGGTCTAACGACCTACATGGGCAAGCCTTTTGCAGTGGCAACGGGCAATCGGGCCACCGTGCAGGCACTGCTGAATACTAATGTCAACTGTAGCACCGTACCGGCAACCCCAACCATTGCCTCCAGCGGAAGTCTGACCATTTGTCCCGGATCGTCGCTCACCTTAACGGCTCCAGCAGGCAATAGTCTATACTTCTGGTATCGTAATGGATCTCCTCTTCCGCAAACGACGGCCAGCCTTTCAACGACCCAGACCGGGGCCTACACTGTATCGGTACGAAATGCCAGCGGCTGCAATAGCCTCCAATCGGCCGAAACCATCCTGATTGCAGGTACTAATCCGCCTAAGCCAACCATTTCACTGACCACCGACGGACTAACGTCGAGCAGTGTATCGGGCAATCAGTGGCTCTTAAATGGCAACCCTATCCCGAACGCTACTGCCCAAACCATAAGATCAGGTGCGGGTAGCTACGCCGTCCGCGTCACCCAGAATGGATGCACCAGCACTTCAGATCCATTCGTGATTACGGCCATCGACGAACCCGTTCCGGGTGTAGCATTCGATCTGAGTCACATGCCTAATCCGGTAAATGAATCAGCCCGTGTCATGTTTAGCCTACCTAAATCAACACCTTTGGTTTTGCGCCTGATTAGTTTAAGCGGAGTTTCGCTGAAAATACTGACCACTGGCACCTATACAGCCGGCAACCATGCGCTTACTGTTCCGACACACGACATTGCGGCTGGTTTCTATATATATCGGCTCGAAACGAGCTATGGGACACTTGCCCGAAAAATGATTGTTTCTAAATAAAAACGCCTTCCACGTCAGCGAATTCGTTACCTTTGCGGCTTCAATCACCCGCGTGTTGTAATGCCGCTGATTGCTCAGTCGAGTTACCGGCCACCGGCCCGTTTATGGAATGGCCATTTGCAAACCATTATCCCTTCGCTCTTTCGCAAGGTTACGGTTACTTACGTCCGTGAACGTGTCGAAACCCCGGACGATGATTTTCTGGATGTAGACTGGAGCTGGGGACAAAGAGCGGGGAGCGCAGAGCGGGATGTTGCAGGAGCAATCCCCACGGCCTCCCTTGTGATTCTCTCGCATGGGCTGGAGGGAAGCTCAACAAGTCCGTATCTGGCAGGGATGGTAAAACATCTGACCCAGTCGGGTTTCGATTGCATGGCCTGGCATTACCGGTCTTGTAGTGGCGAGCTAAACCGGCAGCAGCGGTTTTACCACATTGGCGAAACAGGTGATCTACACTTCATCATTCAACACGCCCTCTCCAAAGGCTATCAGACAATCTGTCTGATGGGTTTTAGTGCCGGCGGTAGCGTAACGCTCAAGTATCTTGGCGAACAAAAAACAGCGTTGAACCCGGCCATTCGGAGAGCCGTTGTGTTTTCAGTACCGCTCGATCTGATGGGTTCCGCCCGCCGACTCGAACAATGGGATAGTCTGGTGTATAATTATCGATTTAACCGAACCCTCAAACGAAAAGTCCTGCAAAAGGCCGCCGTAATGCCGGGCATATTCCCAACCGACCGTATCAGCAAAGCCCGTAGCGTTCGGGAGTTCGACAACCTGTTTACCGCTCCGCAGAACGGCTTTCGGGACGTTACCGACTATTATACCCAAAGTAGTGCACTACAGTTCCTACCGAACATTGCGATTCCAACCCTGATTGTCAACGCCCAAAATGATCCTTTTCTGTCGCCCGAGTGTTTTCCGGAAAACCAGGCACGGGAACTCCCCAATGTATGGATGGAGTTTCCTGAGCAGGGTGGTCATTGCGGATTTCCGTCGCTTACCGATGGTATCAACGGTACCTACTGGTCCGAAAAACGGGCCGTTGAGTTTTTAACAGCATCAAATTCGATATAACCATAGTAGATCACCAAGTCGCTGCGATAGCGGTTTTCACCCATGCTTACCAAACCATTAGAACAAACGTATTACATCATTGATTTTGACAGCACCTTCACAAAGGTTGAAGCCTTGGATGTGCTGGGCGAAATTTCTCTCGTTGGTCGGCCCGACCGCGAGGATGTTCTGAATCAGATCAAAGCCATTACTGACCGGGGTATGTCGGGTGAAATTTCGTTTACCGAATCGCTCGAACTGCGGCTTGGTCTGCTTAAGGCTCACCGCGATCAGCTACCAGCACTGATTGAAACACTGCTTGGTAAAATCTCCGATTCGTTTCAGCGCAACAAACAGTTTCTGACCGAAAACGCAGAGTCAATATATGTCGTCTCCAACGGCTTTAAAGAGTTTATTATTCCAATTGTTACATCGCTGGGGATTCTGGCCGAAAATGTTTTTGCGAATACATTTGTCTTCGACGAGTCGGGAAGCATTGTTAGTTTCGACCGTGAAAATCCGCTTTCGGCTAACGGTGGTAAATCGCAGGTGATCAAAAACCTGAACCTCGATGGCGAAGTGTACGTCATTGGCGACGGTTATACCGATTATGAAATTCGGGCCGCCGGGCTGGCTAACCGGTTCTATGCCTTCACGGAAAATGTGCTGCGGCCTAGCGTAGTCGAAAAAGCCGACCACATTGCACCATCGCTCGACGAGTTTCTGTATCACAACAACCTGAGTCGGAGTCAGTCGTATCCCAAAAGCCGGATTAAAGTATTGTTGCTCGAAAACGTTCATCCCGTTGCAGTGCAGCTTTTTGAACAGGAAGGTTTCAACGTCGAAATTCGCAAAGGTGCACTGGACGAAGAAGAACTGATCGAAGCCATTCGTGACGTATCCATTCTGGGCATTCGCTCGAAAACGAACGTAACGCGTCGTGTATTGGAAAATGCCAACAAATTGATGACCATCGGCGCATTCTGCATCGGCACGAACCAGATCGACCTAACGGCCTGCACCGAGCGCGGCATTGCTGTTTTCAACGCACCCTATAGCAATACCCGCTCCGTTGTTGAACTGGCCATTGGCGAAATCATTATGCTGATCCGCAACATCGTTCCGAAGAGTAATTCCATGCACAAGGGCAATTGGGATAAATCGGCCAAGAATAGTTTCGAGGTACGGGGCAAAAAACTGGGGCTGGTTGGTTATGGAAACATCGGCACCCAATTGTCGGTCGTAGCCGAAGCACTCGGCATGGAAGTCTACTTCTACGACATTGTCGATAAACTGGCGCTGGGAAATGCCCGCAAATGCAAATCACTTGATGAACTGCTGGCCGTTGCCGACATCATCAGTTTACACACCGACGGGCGAAAGGAAAACAAGAACCTGATCAGTTATCGGGAGTTTTCGCTGATGAAAACGGGCGTTATTTTCCTCAACCTCTCGCGGGGGCACATTGTCGATATTCCGGCGCTGGTCGATGCCATCGAGCGCGGAAAAGTAGCCGGTGCCGGTGTCGATGTATTTCCACAGGAGCCCAAAACCAATAACGAGGAGTTCGTAAATGCCTTACGCAATCAGCCAAACGTGATTCTGACGCCACATATCGGTGGTAGTACCGAAGAAGCCCAGGAAAACATCGGCAACTTTGTTCCGGCTAAGCTACTGGAATACATGAACAACGGTAGCACCTATGGTAGCGTTAACTTCCCCGAAATACAGTTACCCTTGCTGAAAGATTCGCACCGGCTCCTGCACATTCATGCCAACGTGCCGGGTATTCTGGCGCAGATGAACAACATCTTCGCTAAGTATCACATTAACATTCATGGTCAGTACCTGAAAACCAACGAGCAGATTGGCTATGTAATCACTGATGTAGCTAAAGAATACGCCGACGAAGTTGTTCAGGACCTGAAGAAAATCGATCAGACGATCAAGTTTAGACTTCTTTATTAATTGTGAATGAGCGAATGAGTGAATAAAACCAAACTATTCACTCATTCGCTCATTCGCTCATTCACTCATTTGACAATGAAACAAACGTACTTCACTCCCGGACCGGCTGAGTTATACCCAACATTTAGCCAGCATTTGCAAACGGCTATGAATCAGCAAATTGGTTCCATATCGCACCGAAGTCAGAAGTTTCGGGATCTTTATAAATTCACCGATGAGCAGCTTCGTATTCTACTAACAATACCCGATACGCACGGTATTTTCTTCACCGGATCGGCATCGGAGGTTTGGGAGCGGGTGTTATTCAATTGCGTTGAGCACGAGAGTTTCCACCTCGTCAATGGTTCGTTTTCGAAGAAGTTCTACGACTATGCTAATGCGTTGCACAAATTCGCGCATATCCAGGAAAAACCTTTCGGCGAAGGATTCGATTATGCCGACGTTGAGGTTCCCGAGTATGCCGAGTTGATTTGTCTGGCACACAATGAAACCTCTTCGGGCGTACAGATGCGAACCAACGATATTCACAAACTAAAGCGAAAATACCCCAAAAAGCTGATCGTAGTGGATATGGTTTCGTCGGCTCCTTATCCTGATCTGGACTATAGCCTGATCGATTCGGCGTTCTTTTCGGTTCAAAAAGCGTTTGGTATGCCAGCGGGTCTGGGCGTCTGGATTGCCAGTCAGAAATGCCTCGAAAAAGCCGAACGTCTCCAGAAATACGACAATATGACCATTGGAGCGCATCATACGCTGCCCACCCTCTGGAGTAATTATAAAAACTTTGAAACACCCGCTACTCCTAATGTGCTGTTTATTTATATACTTGGGAAAATTGCCGAAGATCTAAATAAAATTGGTATCGAAACGGTCCGTAAACAGACCGAAGAGAAAGCGAAAATGCTCTATAAATTTCTGGACAGTTCCGATGCCTACGAACCCTTCGTGAAACAGGAGCGCCATCGCTCGCAGACGGTTGTTGTTGCCACAACGGCAAAACCATCAGCGGATGTTATTGGCGCTGCAAAAGCCGCAGGTATGGTGATTGGGAGTGGCTATGGCAAGTTTAAAGAGTCGCAGATTCGCATTGCCAACTTCCCGGCAACCTCTACCGAACAAATTGAAGCACTTATTAGTCAGATGCAGGCATAAAACCTGCTATAGACTACATGATTTCAGAACCGCTGTTGTGCACAACAGCGGTTTTTGCATTCTAAAGCCAGTTAAATAAAGCAAACCTTATTTCCTGTATGCAGTTAATTAAGTAGCCAGTCATTAGTCGTCAGGTATCGCCCATTTGTACAATAACTTACAACTCGACTACTTTTACCACTGACTACTGACATCGAACAAATGACTAATCAACTCAACGACGATGAAATCTTTACTCACAACCGCTATAGTAATCGTTGGCCTGGCTGGGTCTGCTTTTGCCCAGACGAATGCTGATTCAAGTGGTCGAGCCAAACCACTGGTCGACGAAAATACGCGTCAGGAAGTACGGCAGAAAGCGAATGAAGTAGATGAAAAGCTAAGCGAAGAAATTGAACGCTCACGCAACTACATGCAGAACAACCAACTCTCGTGGTTTCAGCCGGGGAATCTGTTTCTGGGTGGCGGGGTCGGCTTCGGCGTAACAAACAGCAAAGTATACACCGACATTAATGCCCGGTTGGGCTATTTTTTTCAGCCAGGTTTTGCGGCAGGTCTACGCTACGACTACGACCGGCTGGTTGGCAATCAATACCATGCCCGGCAGGCTGGTATTTTCGCTCGTTATTATCCGTTCCGTACGCGTGTCAGCAGCTTTGTTGGCGCTAGTATTAGTAGTGGCCGCGAGTTTTCTGAAAACATTCCAATTAATACCAAAGCAACATACACCAGTGTTGGCCTGGAGTTGGGCGTTATGTTCTGGATTTTGCACCGAGTGGGAGCTGAGGTCAGTTATGAAGGCAACTTCTACAACAAGTTCGACGCTGCCGTTGGCCGTGGAAAAGGGGGGCGCCTGAAGTTTGGGGTCAATTATTACTTCGGTCAGATTGGTCGACGTGGTGTGCAGATGGCTCAATAGGTTTTTTTTCTGAAACAGCAAGATGCTGTTTCAGAAAAACTTAAAGCACAGGTAATAGTCGCAAATGATGTTGAGTATGAACACTCGTAAAATAAAGCATCTCCCGAACCGACAATAGTCCCAGCAATGGGTGCGGGATTTGTAGCGAATTCAGTTCATTGTCTGACCATGTTGGGATGGCTTCACAAAGTGTTTGATAAACGCTCATAAAACGCTCCAGAATCACAGCCTTATCGACCTGCATATCGTCAGGGCGGGGCGACATAGCCGAAGGAGCCTGGTTCCGGTTTTTGAGCGCAGTCTGATACCACTTCGCAATGTCGTCGTAGCGTTTTGGCGAAGCGTCTGTTTTTCCCCACTGCTCAAACACTTCCCGAGGTCCCGTCATCAGGCGAGCCACTGGCCGAGCCGACAGATATAGGTGCTGCATAACCTCGGCCACTGACCACTTTCCATCGACGTTCTGTTTAAACTGATCATCAGTTAAGGCAGTTGCTACCTCAATAAAGTCCCGACCGTCGTCGGCCAGGCGCTGCTCTAATGTACGCTCTACGGTTTCCATAGGTACAATTTTACGGTTTAGGAATTAATAATCTACGCTCGTTCAACGTCCGTTACGGCATTCGTTCACTTAATTGTCACTTTAGTAGCGCCGTATCCGAATTTCTGTTTTTGGGCATCTTCAAAAAAACGTACATTCGGGTGTTTGCCCAACCGCTTATGTAATTCAGTTCGTAACGCTCCGCTTCCCACTCCATGAATAAACGTGATGTCGTGCATACCACTGGCAATCGCATTTTCGAGCGATTTTTCGAACGTATCGAGCTGAAGGTTCAGTAAATCGGCCGACGAGCGTTTTCCCGGTCCACCAGGCAGTAACGCTTCGATATGCAAATCGACCACCGACGATGGGCGTTCAACTGAAAGTCCTTCTGGTTCCGACTTTGTTTTCAGCATTTCAGCCTTCAGTTCGTCGGGGCGGATTGTTACTGGTCGGTGCGAAGCAGGCTTATTTATGGTTGCAGTTGAAGCCTGCCCAAGTTGATTCTGGGCCGCAGCGTCGGCATCGAGTTGAGTTTGAAAGCCAGGCTGATTCAACACCGGAATGGTGGTTTTGTTCTTGAAAAACGTAGCGGCTCTTGCTTTGAAGCGCTTTACGAGCGGAGCCCTTAACGACGATTTACCTGCCCGAAACCAAAGCCCCTGCACCACAAACGTAGGCCATTCTTCAAACTTCGCATGTGCATAAAGGTCGTTCATTTTTTGCTGTGATTTGGCTTTCAAAACGCCACTGTGCAGCCCTCGAAACTGATCTGCACCGCCCGAGCTGGTCGATTCCTCGCCAAGGGTATAAGGAAATTCCCAATCCGTATTATTTACCAGATGCAGGGTGTATTCCCGGTCATTAACTGGCACAAAAGCCAGATAAATGCCCTGATTGGACAAAATAGCCGGGGCCGACGTTGCCACCGTTTTCTGCGGTTCGTAAGGATTGTTTTTCAACAGCCGTTCTGCTTCAACCGGCGAAACCAGCACCAGTTCGGAGCGCATTACGGGAATCCGAAATCCGTCTTCAATTTCAATTTCGACCATATTGCCGGGTAAAAACCGCGACACAACACCCTGTTCTTTCGCCCGAAGCATGCGGACTTTATCACCAATATTCATATTTATCAATCGTTTGTAGCCCAATCAGGATTGATTCAGGCTCAAAATCTGTTCATCCCGTAAGGTCACTTAACTAAACCGAACCATCGTTTTTCAAAGGTACAACGATTAGCTTTGCCGGATTCATACCTACCGCTTTATGTCGACTATCGTAAACGAAAAACTTGAACTGGCTACCAACTTTGTTCTGCACACAAACCGGAATATTTTTCTGACGGGCAAAGCAGGAACCGGTAAAACCACCTTTCTGCACCAGATAAAGCAATCGAACGTCAAACGACTGATTGTAGTAGCACCCACGGGTGTAGCGGCTATCAATGCTGGTGGCGTTACTATCCACTCGTTGTTTCAGCTTCCGTTTGGTCCACTTGTTCCGGGTTCAACTCAGCGCGAAGCACGAAAGTTTAACCGGGAGAAAATCAACCTGCTCCGTACGCTCGACCTGCTGATCATCGACGAAATCAGTATGGTTCGGGCCGATGTACTCGACGGCATCGACGAGGTACTGCGTCGGTATCGCTATAATTCGCAGCCGTTTGGCGGTGTTCAGCTATTGCTCATTGGCGATATGCAGCAGTTGCCACCAGTGGTTCGCGAAGAAGAATGGTCGCTGCTGAGGCCTTATTACGAAACGGCTTATTTTTTTGGGAGTATAGCCTTAAAGAAAACACCCTATGTGTCTATCGAGCTGGACCACATCTACCGGCAGGCCGACGAGCGGTTTATCAACATTCTGAACAGTATCCGCGAAAAAACCGTAACACGGGCGCAACTGGACGAACTCAACCAGCACCACACCCCCAATTTCCAGCCTAACGACAACGAAGGCTACATTACTCTTTCGACGCACAATACCAGCGCTCAGCAGATCAATAGCCAGAAACTGGCCGCGCTGAAAACCAAAGCGCATACCTTTACGGCTACCGTCGAGGGCGATTTTCCGACGCATGCCTACCCTACCGAAGCCGAACTGGAACTGAAGGTAGGCGCTCAGGTCATGTTTATCAAAAACGACATCTCGCGCGATAAACTGTATTTCAACGGAAAAATTGGCCAGATTACGGCCATTGACGACGACCTGATTTTTGTTCGAAGCCAAACCGACGATCAGGAAGTGGCCGTTTCGCCTGCCGAGTGGACCAACGTGCGCTACAGTCTGGACGATGAAACGAAAGAAATCAAAGCCGAGCCGATTGGCAAATTCATTCAGTTTCCCTTAAAACTGGCCTGGGCCATCACCATTCATAAAAGTCAGGGTCTTACCTTCGAAAAAGCCATTATCGACGCAGCCGGGGCTTTTGCGCACGGTCAGGTCTATGTGGCGCTCAGCCGTTGCAAAAGCCTCGATGGGCTGGTCTTACGAACGCCCATTCCGTCGCACAGCATCAAAACGGAACAGATGCTCGAAGACTTTCATGAACAGGTACAGCAACAAACGCCTACTGAACAACATTTACTGGATTCAAAACGAACGAATCAGGAACAGTTGCTGCGGGAGTTGTTTTCTTTCGAACGGGCCAACTCGCTCCTGTACCGCTGTCGGCGGGTCGTTAATCAACACCTCGACAGTTTTCCGGAAGAGCTTCATGCGGGCCTGACCCAACTTGGCGATACGCTGCACCCAAAAGCGCTCGACATTGCGAATCGGTTTCAACAACAGTTAGCTGTTTATTTTTCTGGTGAACAATTGCCAGAAGCTAACGAGGCCCTACAGGAACGCATCCGTAAAGCCAGTGCCTATTTTCAGACGCTACTAGCCACCGAACTCCTGCCCCTTATTTATCGCTGCCCAACCGACTGCGATAATAAGCAAATTAGGGAGAGCATGCTCGAAATTCTGGACGAACTGGAAAAGGAGCTATTCAGCAAGCTGCGGAGCTTCGAGAGCAGTCATACCGGTTTCGGCGCGTTAACCTACCTTCAGGCACGCAACCGCGCCGAACTCGACTTTATGCCGGAGCGCCGAAAACTGGAACCACAACCGGCCGAATCGGCTTCCGAAAATTCGGCACGCGGTAGTTTATACAGTGCACTGATCAAATGGCGGAACAATCTGGCAGGGGAGCATAATACATCGGCTTATATGGTGTTGCCCCAGAAAACCCTCATTGAACTAGCTAAACTCCGCCCAACAACCACCGACGAACTACTGGCTATTAAAGGCTTTGGCAAAACCAAAGTAAAACAGATTGGTGCCGATGTGCTGGCCGTTATTCAGGCATACAGTAGTCGTATCGATAGTGTCGCTAAACCACGAACACCGCTATCAAAAGACAACGAACCGAAAGAAAAAGAGAGCAAAGCGCCTAAGATCCCATCTGTTACGGTGACATTATCGCTTTTTAAATCGGGCAGAACGATTGCCGAAATTGCCAGCGAACGTAGTTTATCGGAGTCTACCGTGGAGAGTCATCTGGCAAAATGCATCAGTTCGGGCGACCTTTCAGTCGAAGCCGTCTTACCCACCGACCGCATTCAGATGATTCGTTCGTATTTCGAGAATAACCAACCCGAAAGCCTGAGCGAAGCCCTAAAAGCCATTGGCAACGACGTAACCTACAACGAAATCCGGTTTGTTCGGAACGCGATGCAATTAGAGGCTTAAGTGAATGTACAGATTTACCCTGAAAAGCTTATTTTTCCGTATCTGCTTCTGCCAGATGCTTGAAGAGTTCGACGAACTGACTGAAATATGGGTTTTTCTTACTAAGGATGCCCGAAAGGATCGTAAACTGATCACCATCGGGAAGGTGAGCGTCCATTTTGAACAAATCGACGGCAATATTTTTATAATACCAACTCGTAAACTTTCGGAAGCGCGCTTCATGGCGTCCATCTGAGCTATCGCAGATATAGATGATAACGTGTTCTTTTGACCGAAAAAATCGTAAAAAATAGCTCGGATTGTATGAATTATGCTTTCCACCAACAAATTCATAGCCGCTGGTTAGCAAGTCGTTCTTCATTCTTTTTTTCTAGCCGTTCAAATACAGCACGATATTCTGGATCGTTTTTGTATCGTTCCTGAGCCTCCCGCTGTGCCTGCTCTTTTACTTCGACGAGCTTGCGGATTTTTTCGCGGGCAGTCATCGGTTTCGTTGGAGTTTCCATGATATAAATTGGATTTGAGACGATTACAGTACACCAAAGTTTCTAACTTCTTTGTATAAAATAGTTTAATGATTCAACCACCGCTATAGACTTTCTAAAGCTTCAAACAGCTTTACTGGCTTCTGGCCTGCTTTTCTAAGCATTTTCAAAGTATTATTTAAGCGGTTCCTAAGTTTTCCGCAGTTTATATAAGTAATAGCCAACAACTAACCAGGCTAAAGATTGGCCCTTTAAGCAAAGAATCAATAACCTGCACAGAATATGACCGATGAACTGGCAACCGTAACCGACTGGCTCTTTAAGGGATGGCAGAGCATCGGGCGCATTTTAATTGTGGGCGTACTGGCCTACGCTGGGCTACTGATTATCCTGCGTATTTCAGGAAAACGAACCCTTTCAAAACTGAATGCTTTCGACCTGGTGGTTACCGTTGCGCTTGGGTCTACGCTATCGACCATTATTGTGTCGCGGCAAACCGGTGTGGCCGATGGACTAACCGCACTCGCACTACTGGTCTTTCTGCAATATGTGGTAGCCTGGTTGTCGGTACGATGGCCATGGTTTGAACGGTTTATCAAAGACGAACCGACCCTATTGTTTCATCAGGGACACTACCTAAAGAAAGCCATGCGTGAGCAGCGCGTTAACGAAGATGAAGTTTTAGCTGCCATACGCAGTGTTGGCGCCCCCTACCCCGACGACGTAATGGCTGTTGTGCTCGAAACCGACGGCTCGTTGACAGTTATTCAGGGTACTAACGAAAAGCCAGCAGATAGCCTGAAAAATGTGCAGCAGCCAGGCATCAGCGACTGACTCATGCAAACAATTCAGCATTAAAAAGCATTTAATTAACTTAAACACAGTTCAACGCTATGAAACGTTCATGCTGGCATAAGCCCCTCAAGGCATGAATACTCCGTTTCTAAACGCCCCCTTCGGGGGTTGGGGGGCTTTTTATTCAGATGAAAACAATTCAAACAATCGCCATTTTTTTAGGCCTGCTGGCCATTACCAACGCCTGTACCCCTAAAATGTCCTTCCTGAGGTCGTCTGTTGTTCCTGCAGCAAGCGGAAGCACTAACGTAAAGAAAGATAAAAACGACAATTACACTCTGAAAGTAAGCGTTCGAAATCTGGCAGAGCCCAGAGACCTGACTCCGCCAAAAAACACGTATATAGTCTGGATGAAACAGGATGATAATTCGGTCAAAAAATTAGGGCAGTTGCATCCGTCGGGCAAAGCCCTGACAGCGACCCTAAACACGGCATCTGTTGTAAAACCAAAAGAAGTGTACATCACCGCCGAAGACAATGTAGACATTTTGTACCCGGCAGGCCAAACAATTCTGACCACCGAACGGTGATCTGATCATATACATTCCCGGAAAAGAAGTGCGCATTAATAACCGCCGTAAAACTTCCGAAGGCCCCATTCGACAGCAGCCAGCGTTAGCACGACAAAAAACAGCCACCGCCAGTTAATGATTTCGTTCATTTCTTCGGTGCTGCTCAACCGGGCCGGGCGCGAACGGGAGGTCAGATTTTTAACCAGCTCGTCGGTCTGACTGGCTTTATAAAACTGACCACCTGTTTGCTGAGCCAATTGCCGCAGCATACCATGATCGGCGGTTGTGTTTAAGGCTTCCAGTTGCAACTCACGAACCACAAACTGCCCCGACGATTGCTCAGTCTTATTATTGATTGAGACACTGGCCCGGAACCGGTAGGCCCCTTCGGGCAGTCGGCTAATTTCGAAGCGGCTGTTCGATTCGGTAGGCGTGTAATTATACGACCGCGTGAGACCTTTTTCGTCGGTTATTTCCAGTCGAACAGGCTGACCATATAACCGCTCATAAATGTCGTTATAAAGTTCGGTTTCGAAGATAACTTTTTCGCCCGTAATGAACTCGTTCCGAATCGGATACACGCGAAGTTTACGGCGGTCTTCTTTCACCGAAATCAGTTGAATAACTTTCTGAATTAGTTCGTCAACAATTTCCTGCTTATCGGTTAGCGCATATTCTTCCAGTCGCCACGACCATAGCCCTTCTCCGGCCAGAACAGCCGTTTTGCGGGGCGATGTTATATTAAGTGCCAGCAGCGGTTTGGTTGTTCGAACGCTACCAACCTGCTGCCAAAGCACTACTTCGCTGCCCGGCTGCAATCGAAATTCGCCATAAGGAGCCAGCATAGGCGGAAATTTGCTAAAAATCTCAAGCTTGGCCGGATCGAGATTTAGTTGCTTGAAATCTGTATTGAACACGCCCGTAACCTTATCGCTCTGATTCGGCTGAGCCACAATCTGTACAACGGAGTTCGATGTATTGAATGGGCCCATGGACGACTGATTACCCAGCACAAACAGGATCGGTGTGTTTTTTGCCAGATATTTTTGAAGAACGGCACTGCTTACGCCCCCATTGTCGGGAATCTGGTGCAAAATAATCAGGTCGTATGTTTTGTCGGCAGGTGGCGTGGCTTCGGCAGGTGTTCCGGTCAAAATTCGGACATCGAGTTCGTAATTCTGATTTTTCTCCAGAATATTCCGTAGCGCCTTAACGTCGGGATGTGGCGCCAGTGCTAGCAAGAGTACTTTCTCTTTACCGTCGATTACGTCGAGATAAACGTCCTGGCGGTTATTGCGCGTACTGAACTCGCCAGCCTGTGGCAGTACCTCAACCACATAGTGCTGTACCCCTTTCTGCGTAGCTGTTGCCTGAAACGTAACCTGGTTAAACGTGTCGTTTTTGTTGAATGTTACCGATTGCCGCCCCAGCTCCCGACCGTTTTGCCGAAGCACCACCGTTGCGCTACGCCCCTGAAAGCCATTGCTAACAATTTCGGCCTGAACCGGAAACTGGTTACCCAGATAGGCAATCCGGTTGGCTACGATGCCCTTCAACTGAATATCTTTCTTTGCAACGGTATCGCCCAGTCCAACGGCTTGCACCGCAAACGGATACTGACCAAATGTTGGCGACAACCCCTGATTAAAGATCCCGTCCGAAATCAGAACAACATCGGTCAAGTTACGACCTTCATAATCTGAGCGAATCCCCGACAGTAATCCCGACAGGTTGGATGTTCGCTGGGTGAACGGAATCTGGGTCAGATCGGCATCGGTAATGGTATCCCCAAACGTCCGAACGGAAACATCGAGCCCTTTATCTGTCAGTTGCTGCCGAAGTGCCTGTAGATTTTCCAGCGCCTTGTTCAACACCGGCCGACCGGCAGCCGCCACTGATTCGGAGTTATCGACGGCCAGCACCACTTTCGGTTTTTCGGTCAGTGTCCGCACATTACGGATCAACGGATCGAGCAACAGGAAGCACAGGAAACTGACAACAATAAACCGCAAAGCGGCCAGCCCGTAGGTTGTTCGTTTATCGAAGCCCCCAACGCTGGCGCCATCGCCTGCCCGCGCCAGTCGTGGCAATGGCTGGTACATCGCAAACGCATAAATGGCACCAACCAGCAGGCAAACCAGAATCCACCAGGGCGAAGATTGAAAGATAAAATTCATGATGAACGACGCGTTATGAATGATAAATGATGAATGATAAATAATGAAACGTTCTATTCACCATTCACATTTATCATTTATCATTCATCATTAAGTTAACATTCCCCCATCCACTTGCAACACCTGTCCGGTGATGTAGCGCGAGAGGTCGGAGGCCAGGAAAACGGCGCAATCAGCAACTTCGTCGGGTTGTCCCCCACGTTTCATTGGGATTTGCTGTTTCCATTCTTCCAGAGCTTTTTCATTTATTTCGCCCGTCATTTCTGTTTCAATAAAGCCCGGTGCAATGGCATTGGAGCGAATATTGCGCGAACCAAGCTCCAGGGCTACTGACTTTGTAAAGCCAATTATACCCGCTTTTGACGCTGCATAGTTAGCCTGTCCGGCGTTTCCCCGAATGCCAACCACCGACGTCAGGTTAATAATTGACCCCGACCGGGCTTTCATCATGGACTTGGTAGCCGCTTTTGTCAGATTGAAGACCGACTTTAGATTAACGTTGATAACGGTGTCCCATTGTTCTTCTGACATCCGCATCAGCAATCCGTCTTTGGTAATACCGGCATTATTGATCAGTACATCCAGTTTGCCAAAATCGGCCACAACCTGATTAATAAGATCCTCCGCTGCTTTAAAGTCCGAAGCATCAGAACGATACCCTTTTGCTTCTCCCCCAAACGCTTTGAGTTCTTCTTCCAGAGCCTGCCCTTTTTCGACACTCGACAGATAGGTGAATGCCACAGTGGCACCTTCCTGCGCAAATTTCAGAGCCATAGCCCGCCCAATGCCGCGCGAAGCACCAGTAATTAACGCAACTTTTCCTGCTAATAAATTCATTTTTACAAATAGTGAAAAAGCGAAAGAGCGCCACAACGTAGGTTGAATGAGTGCCAACCCACAGCTAGCTTCACTCTTTCGCTCTTTACTTTCTTTCGCTCTTTTTTTACAGTGTCAAAAATAGCGGTTTGAGCGGAAACAACAAGGTTGCGTTTCGTTTTGGTTTGGTAGATAAGTGGTGTTACTTTGTCAGAAATTAAGCAGTGACTATGTATCTCCGTATCCTACTCCCGCTATTGGTATCGGCATCAGTCGCCAGTGCACAGAAAATTCATGCCCATAACGACTACGCCCAGCCCAAACCGTTCGTTGCTGCCTATGATCAGCGTGTCGACTATATCGAAGCCGACATCTGGCTCCAGGACGGAAAACTGGTGGTATCGCATGATAAACCAACTGCCAATGCTCCTACGCTGGATTCGCTTTATATAAAACCCATTGCCAAACTGTTCAGTCAATATCAGAACCGGGTCAGCCCCGATCGCAATTATACATTTAGCCTTGTTGTTGATATAAAAGATAATCCTACCGAAACCCTGCCGAAATTACTGGATCTTATTCAGGGGAATCTATCGACATTTAATCGAACGGCCAATCCTATGGCCATTCAGGTCGTTGTAAGCGGCAATCGTCCCAAGATCGAAACTTATCTCGATTATCCGCTACTGATTCAGTTCGACGGTCGGCCCAGCGAGGTTTATGATGATGAAACGCTTCGGCGCGTGGCATTAATCAGTGATAATTTCCGGCTATACTCGCGCTGGGACGGAACAGGAAACATTCCCGATGTGGATCGGGAAAAACTAAAACGGGTGATCAAACGGGCACATAGCGATAATAAACCCATTCGGTTCTGGGCCATTCCCGAATCGCCCAACGCCTGGAAACAGCTAAAAAAACTAGGCGTCGATATTATCAACACCGATAAGGTTGCCGAAGCGGTTCAGGCTATGCGATAAATTTAACTTTTCAGTGCAGCACATAATTTATCGTAAACGTGGGGCTTAGCGTAGCATTTGCATTTATTGCCCAACTAGACGTAAATTCTTTATCAGGCGCATAAGCTGCATTTATGCCTCCTAATTCAGCTTCAATTATGAAGCGTTTACCCAACATGTAAGCCAACCCTATTGAGACGCCAGCCCCGTATGACTGCGTTTGTCGACTTACCGATTCCTGAGCGTTTCCAGAACCTTTTAACCAACTAGTTGAAAATAATAGGTTGCCTTGAATAAATGGTCTTAACTGACCATCTGTTAAGTAGTTCTTTATGTAAGGTGCAAGGCCGAGCTGCGTATAAGTCGCCTTTCCTCCATCTTCCTTACTGTGCGAAATGTGAAAGGGAATACTTACACCTATCAACCTATTTTTTCGAACAAACTTCCCAATTGATGGGCTAAAATCGAAGCTTGTCTGACGGCTGCTCGTCGTACTGGATAGGGTTCCATTTTCATTTAACGAATTATTCAGCCCAAGGCTTCCCCCCAAAAGCCAGTGTCCTGCCTGGGTTTGATAAGCGTCAGCCGCCGGAGCACTACTCACGGGTTTCACACCTCCTGTCATTAACGTTAGGCCAACGCCAAACCAATTAAACGAAAAAGGAAAAGCAGTTGACTGGGTGGAGGCTTCAACGGCCAATCGGTTATTGATTGGCCACATCGCTCCTATTTCAGTAAATGGTTTTACAGAAAAATTAGTACCAATCAATTTACTACTACTCTGACTTAAGACGTCCTGCGTCTGAAAATGTGAGTGATAAAGGCTACCAGTTAGACCACCTCCCAGAAATAGTCGAAACTGATTCGCAGACCAGTACCGACGAATATATGCAGAAGCGGAGCCATTGTAATCGTAAGATTTAGTCGAATTAGTTGGGTTATAGATGTTGAATGACGTGCTGAGTGCCAAACCACCTCCCACCAACCAGTTATCTTTCACAAATACGCCCCGATCTATAGCAACGGCAGGTGCATAACACGTGATACGTGGGTTTGCTATGCTAGTGCTCGACGTATATTGACTAGTTACTTTAAGAGAAACAGAGCCCGTTAACAACCCCCGACCTTTTTCTGTCTGGCCCTTAGCCATAGTCGACAAGACCAGTAAGCAAAAAAATAGCTGTAATTTCATCAGGATAATCATTATGGTTGAACTGAGGCAAAGGTATTTACAAAGACAAAAAAAACAAACTGTGGTTACTTATTAAAATCTTGCAAAATCTGTAAGTATACCTAAACAGCACTTAGCACAGTAAACCCAGCCCTCATTTGCCTTTAAACGATATCAGCGTTTCGTTGACTTTCCTTTAACCTCTCTCCTCTCGATGGATATTCCACAAATCAAAAAAGCCCCCGTCACCTACGATGTCGCTATTGTCGGTTCAGGCGCGGGCGGTGGCATGGCCGCCTATATGCTTGCCAAAGCTGGCGCGAAGGTTGTTCTGCTCGAAGCGGGCGGCTATTATGACCCGGCCGACCCTAAGTATATTACGCAGTTGAAATGGCCCTGGGAGTCGCCCCGGCGTGGTGCCAGTACGCCTTATCGATCGGGTGGCGATTTCGATGCGGCCTGGGGGGGCTGGGATATCGAAGGCGAGCCCTATTCAGCAAAAGAAGGGACCGAATTTCACTGGTTCCGGTCGCGGATGCTGGGTGGGCGCACCAACCACTGGGGACGGATTTCGCTCCGGTTTGGTCCCGACGATTTCCGCCGTCGTTCGTTAACCGGTGTTGGCGAAGACTGGCCCATTGGCTACAACGATCTGAAGCCATTCTACGACCGGGTCGATAAATTGATTGGCGTATTCGGCTCGATAGAAAACCTCCCCAACGAACCCGATGGTATTTTTCTGCCGCCACCAAAGCCTCGTCTACACGAGCTAATGATTCGGAAAGGAGCACAGAGTATCGGCATTCCGGTTATTCCGTCGCGGTTATCGATTCTGACAAAACCGATCAACAAAGATCGGGGGCAATGTTTCTACTGCCACCAGTGCAACCGGGGCTGTCAGGCTTATGCCGATTTTTCGGCCTCGTCGGTCCTGTGCATTCCGGCTGTTAAAACGGGCAACGTAACGCTGATTAATGGTGCCATGGTACGCGAGGTTATGACCGACCCAACAACAGGACTGGCAACGGGCATTAGTTATGTCGATACACGAACGCTTCAGGAAATGACGGTAAAAGCCAAAGCCGTCATGCTGGGTGCCAGCACCTGCGAAACGGCCCGGATTTTACTGAACTCCAAATCATCGCGTTTTCCGAATGGACTGGCTAACAGCAGCGGTGTTATCGGCAAATACCTGAACGATTCGACGGGTGCGAGCCGTTCGGCATTTGTTCCGGCTCTGATGGACCGGAAGCGCTACAATGAAGATGGCGTAGGTGGAATGCACGTGTTTACACCCTGGTGGCTCGACAACAAAAAGCTCGATTTCCCGCGTGGGTACCATATCGAATACGGCGGTGGCATGGGTATGCCCGGTTATGGATTTGGCGGAGGTATCGAAGCGCTGAACGGCATGATTCCGGGTCGCGATGGAAAAACCAAACCAGGTGGTGGCTATGGGAAAAGCTTAAAAGATGATTACCGCCGATTCTATGGCGCTTATATTGGTATGTCGGGCCGTGGAGAGCCTGTTCCGCTGGAAAGCAACTATTGCGAAATTGATCCGAATAAGGTCGATAAATACGGAATTCCGGTGCTTCGGTTCCATTACAAATGGTCGGACTATGAAGTGAAGCAGGCCAAGCACATGCAGGATACCTTCGAAGAAATAATTCATGCAATGGGAGGCATTCCGCTCGGGCCGAAACCAGGCCCCGATACCGCTCACGGCTATGGACTGGCAGCTCCCGGCCGTATCATTCATGAAGTAGGCACCGTTCGGATGGGCTCCGACCCAAAAACATCGGTCTTAAATCAATTTCAGCAAACGCACGATGTAAAGAACCTGTTTGTGGTCGATGCCGCAGCATTCCCGTCGCAAGGGGACAAAAACGTTACCTGGACCATTCTGGCCAGTTCGATGCGCACATCGGAGTATTTAATTGATCAGGTGAAACAGAAGAACATTTAAATGAAAAAGCCTCCTAACTATCAGTCAGGAGGCTTTTTCATATCTATCTATCAGTCGAAACTTATTCAACCACAGCTTCCGGCTTTTTCACCGTGATGGTCAGGTTTTCACCTTCACCACTATAATCGGCCAGAATGGTATCGCCTTCTTTCAGTTCGCCTTTCAGAATTTCTTCGGCTACCGGATCTTCCAGATAACGCTGGATGGCACGGCTCAGCGGACGGGCACCATATTGCTGGTCATAACCTTTCTCGGCCAAAAAGTCTTTTGCCTTCTCGGTCAGTTCAACGCTATAGCCCAGGTTCATGATACGACCAAGGAGTTTACCCAGCATCAGATCGATAATCTTATGAATATCTCCACGCTGTAGTGAGTTGAAGACAATAACGTCATCCAGACGGTTCAGGAATTCAGGCGAGAAAGCCTTCCGTAAAGCGCTCTGGATCGTGCTCTTCATCAACTCGTCCTGGCTTTCGGACGAACGCTTGGTTGCGAAACCAATACCGGCTCCGAAATCTTTCAGATCACGAACCCCAATGTTTGAGGTCATGATAATGATCGTATTACGGAAATCGACCCGACGGCCAAGGCCATCCGTCAGAATACCATCGTCAAGCACCTGAAGCAGAATGTTAAACACATCCGGGTGCGCTTTTTCGATTTCGTCAAGCAGCACAACGCTGTAGGGCTTACGACGAATTTTCTCCGTCAACTGGCCACCTTCTTCATAGCCTACATAGCCCGGAGGAGCACCAACCAGTCGGCTAACGCTGAATTTCTCCATGTATTCCGACATATCGATCCGCACCAGCGCATCTTCTTTGTCGAAAAGATAGGTAGCCAATACTTTCGCCAGTTCGGTTTTACCAACACCCGTAGGACCGAGGAAGATAAACGAACCGATTGGTTTCTTCGGATCTTTCAGGCCGACGCGAGTCCGCTGAATGGCTTTCACCAACTTCTCGATAGCCGCGTCCTGCCCGATCACTTTCCCTTTCAGCTCTTCGCCCATATTGACGAGCTTTTTACCTTCGTCGTTCGATACGCTCGTTACCGGAATACCCGTCATCATCGCAACTACTTCAGCAACATTGTCTTCGTTTACTGTGTAGCGCCGTTTCTTGGTATCTTCCTCCCAGGCCTGTTTAGCACGTTCGAGCTGATCAATCAGGCGTTTTTCCTTATCGCGAAGCTGAGCCGCTTCTTCGTATTTCTGGCTCTTAACAACCTGATTTTTCTCCTTCTTGATATTCTCAATCTGCTCTTCGAGTTTCAGAATATCGTCGGGAACCGTAATGTTCGAGATGTGAACACGAGCACCTACTTCGTCGAGTACGTCAATGGCTTTATCGGGCAGGAACCGGTCTGAGATATAGCGCTCCGACAGTTTCACAGCAGCCTCGATAGCCTCTTTGGTGTAGTTTACGTGGTGGTGATCTTCGTATTTATCCTTGATGTTATTCAGGATTTCGATGGTTTCATCGATCGATGTGGCATCGACCATTACCATCTGAAAACGACGGGCCAGAGCACCATCTTTCTCGATGTATTGACGGTATTCGTCGAGCGTTGTCGCGCCAATGCATTGAATGTCGCCCCGTGCCAGCGCCGGTTTGAACATATTCGACGCATCGAGCGAACCGGATGCACCGCCAGCTCCAACGATGGTATGAAGCTCATCGATAAACAGAATCACTTCGGGCGACTTTTCAAGCTCGTTCATCACGGCTTTCATACGTTCTTCGAACTGACCCCGATATTTCGTACCGGCAACAAGCGAGGCCAGGTCGAGGGTAACGACGCGTTTGCCGAACAGAACCCGCGATACTTTCTTCTGTACAATGCGCAGCGCAAGGCCTTCAGCGATGGCTGTTTTACCAACGCCAGGCTCGCCAATCAGAATCGGGTTGTTTTTCTTCCGGCGGCTCAGAATCTGAGCAACACGTTCGATTTCTTTTTCACGGCCAACGATCGGGTCGAGTTTGCCTACTTCGGCGAGTTTGGTCAGGTCACGTCCGAAATTATCCAGAACTGGAGTTCTCGATTTTTCGGAGCCTTTTGGGTCTTTGCCCGAACTGGAACTGCCCCCACCACCGAACATGCCACGATCGTTGTCGTCGTCATCGGTTTCGGGGCCCATCACTGGACGGCTTCCCGAAGATTGATATTCGAGCATTTCCTTAATGACTTCGTAATTAACATTAAACTTGTTCAGAATCTGCGTAGCGACGTTATCTTCATCGCGCAGAATCGATAGTAACAAATGCTCCGTTCCGATGAGCGGGCTTTTGAAAATCTTTGCTTCAAGGTATGTGATTTTGAGCGTCTTTTCCGACTGACGAGTCAGTGGAATATTAGCCAGATTTTTCACATTGTTGGTAGCTGTTCCTTTCGTAGCCTGTTCAATTGTGACCCGGAGTTCATCAAGTGAGATACCGAGTTTTTTCAATAATCCGACGGCCACACCTTCGCCTTCCCGAATCATGCCAAGCAGCAGATGTTCGGTGCCGATGTAGTCGTGTCCTAAACGCAAGGCTTCTTCACGGCTTAGCGTGATAACTTCCTTAACGCGGTTTGAGAATTTTGCTTCCATTCGCTTAGGGTCTCCTTAGGTAAGCGTATACTGGCTTAACGAAGAGTTTTAAGGATTTGTTCACTACTGCCAACTGACCGGTTTATAGTTTTCAGTTTGCGAAGCCTTCAGTCAAAAATGTGTTCGATGGATTACTGAAAACTATAAACTACTTTACACTTAAAAACTGCTTTGCCATTGGTCCCTGGCAGAATAATAGGTCTATTATACTCAGATTTGGTACAAAATCAAAGCCAAAATTTTGCGCGTAAGGCAAGGGCTTATAAAATATATACGTTTCTGACCTATTTTTTGGATTTATCCTAGAACGAGCATCAAACAGGTCAGATCGTGGTATCTTTTCATAACAATTTGTCAGGTTCAATGAACAGCTTACCCCTAACCATTTCAGACAAATTGTCAGCAATTCATAATTCAAATCAAACAGAAACGTCCATGGTTTCTGATAAATACGTTCGAAGTCAGGCGCATAGTATTCGAAGAATGGCGCTTTCCCATAAGCGGCCTGCAAACATCGCCAATGGCGTATCTGCCAAAGTTGCTCATTATCGACCCGAATGTCTCGAACAGGCAGATGATGCGTTCCCTGTAAAACAGG
Source organism: Spirosoma sp. SC4-14 (assembly GCF_037201965.1). Lineage (NCBI taxonomy): Bacteria > Pseudomonadati > Bacteroidota > Cytophagia > Cytophagales > Cytophagaceae > Spirosoma > Spirosoma sp. SC4-14. The sequence continues at coordinate 5,539,374 of NZ_CP147518.1, forward strand.
TACAGCAAGGGAATCTACTTTATTTGCCGTCAGAACGTAGCAACGATTTCTGTAACTTTGCTTCTGGTAATGTTCATGAGCCTCAAGCCGTACTCGCTGAAACTGCATTAACCCCGCTATATAATCCAGGCTGGGCAGATAATGTAATTCAACAAGTAGCTCGGTCGAATTTTCTGAAACCGGGCCAGGACTTAGTTGGTACTTTTCCAATAACAACAATCGTATCTGTTCACAAGTAAGGCAAAAAATCAATACCACCAACTGATTTTATAAATTTTTAATTTTTTGGGTTCATTGTAACAAAATCTCTATTTTGTATAACAACTACCCGCCTATTACTGGATGCTATTTTTTCGTTTACTGTCGAAGCTACCGCTTGGCATATTATATGGGCTGTCCGACTTCTTGTACTTTCTGTTGCTGTATGTTGTTCGTTACCGGCACGAAGTAATTGACGAAAACCTTAGGGTTTCGTTTCCAGAAAAGTCAGAAACTGAGCGAAAGGCCATCGCAAAAGGCTTTTATCGGAACCTGACAGACCTGATTGTTGAGACCATTAAGATGCCCGATCTTTCGCCCGATGACCTCCGCCGACGGGTTCAATTCTCCAATGCCAATCTGGTAAAAGAGCGGTTAGAGGCTGGGCAGACGGTTATCGGAATGGCTTCGCATTCCTGCAACTGGGAGTGGGTTCCATCGGGTTCGGTGTTGCATGGCATGCCCGCCGACAGTATTTACAAGCCGCTCAATAGCCCGTTTTTCGAAAAACTAATGCGGACGGTTCGTGCTAGTTTTGGGGCCGTTCCGGTTCCAATGCATACGCTTCCACGCCGAATGGTGGCGCAAAAAAACGTGCCACGGATTGTGGCACTTGTAGCTGATCAGGTGCCCGATGTACCAGAACAAGCTTACTGGACTGATTTTCTGCATCATGATACGCCTTTCTACCCAGGCACTGAACGGCTGGCCCGAAGTCGTAATTTACCTGTCTTTTATACGGAATTAAGACGGGTAAAAAGGGGCTTCTATGAAGTTAAGTTTACCCTGCTTAGCGAGCCTCCCTACACCAATTTGCCGCCGGGTACCATTCTGAATCGTTACCGGGATTTACTGGAGGAAACCATCCGAAAATACCCTTCCGACTGGCTTTGGTCACACAAGCGGTGGAAACACTGGCGCGGGAAATATGAAAAGATCGTGGTTAAGCTGGATTAGCGATCAGCCGCTATCAATCAGGCATGTTTTCATTATATCAGGAACAACTAAAAGCCCCGCATGCGGGGCTTTTAGTTGTTCCTGATATAATGAAAACGAGCAAATTACTGCCGAATAATCTTAACCGTCTGTTTCTGAGTGTCAGTACCTACCTGCAACAGGTAGAGTCCAGCCATGCGACCCAGCCATACCCGGTGTTGTTTCACGGCACTATCGGCCTCAATCCATTGATCGCTGATTTGTTCGCCACGATTATTGAGGAGTTGCAAACGCAGCCGCTGGTTATCGGCTCCCAGAACCTCAACTTTTACCCATTCGTCTGGTGTTGGATTACCCAGCACCCGTACCTGTAAGCCAACCGACGCTTCGGCTCCCATACGGGTGCTACCTCCGCCACAATTAGCCAGCCAATTGTATGTGTAACTAGCCTCACCTGCGCTTCCTTCCTGAGTCGCTTTCAGTGTGATGGTTGGGTTGTCGGTATAGAGTGTTAACATATACGGGCCAGCAGCGGTAGTGGGCAACATCTCATTAGCCACCGAAAACGAAATTGGCTGGCCAGTTACACCTGTATACTGTGGGTTAAATGTAAGGGTGCGTTGTGTAGCCGAAACCGTAATACAGGAAATGGTACTTGCCCCCGAAATGCCAAACGATCCGCCTGGAGGAGGTGGTGGCGGTGTAGTACCGCAGGCAACCAGCCAATTATAAATGAAGCTTTTTTCGCCTGCTGTTCCCTCCTGCGTAGCTTTCAGGGTTATGGCCGGATTGTCGGTATAGAGAGTGAGTGTATATGGACCACTAGCAGTGGTCGGCGGCATCTCGTTCACTACTGAAAATGAAATGGCCTGGCCCGTGATTCCTGTATACAAAGGACTGAATGTTACGGTACGCTGTGTGGCCGAAATGGTTGTACAATTGATTGTGTTCACAGCCGAAATCGCAAACGTGTCGGTCGGCGGAGTTGTACCACCATTACAGGCGGCCAACCAGTCGTAGGTATAACTTGCTTCGCCAGAGGTACCTGTTTGAGTAGCTTTCAGCACAATTTTCGGATTGTCGGTATAGAGCGTTAACATATAGGGACCGGGACTGGTCGTAGGACTCATTTCATTAGCCACCGAAAATGAAATGGGCTGGCCATTCACTTGTCCATACTGAGGAGTGAACGTCAATAGGCGCTGTGACGCCGTAACGGTTGCACACGATACCGTAGTTACGGCTATGATAGCAAAATCGGAAGGAGATGTACTGATTGCTTCCAGTGCTTTATCGGCCTGAATAAAGCCATACCCCGTGCCCGTATCAAAACCGGTGTCGAAACCCGATGTTGATGGATCGTCCATATCCAGAGCGGTTTGTTCGAGTACGCTCAGAATCGTATTACGAGTGAGACTATTTCCGGCTTTTTCCTGCATCAACGCGGCCACGGCTGCGGCATGGGGAGCTGCGGCCGATGTACCAAAGAAGTTTGGAAACCCATCCGGTTCATAATCGCCCCCAAAAAAGGTGGTATTCCCCCCATCAACTGAGGTTATTTCGGGTTTCTGACGCACGATGCCGGTAGTGCCATTGAGCCGGTCTCCAGTTGGCGAAAAAAATGTTGGCGTACCGCCAGCCGACGAAAATCCTTCGATGGTGGCCGTAGTCAATGATGAATTAAAGGCAGGTGTATTAGTATAACGAGCCGCTCCCACGCTGATGGCACCAGCCGAATTGGTATGTCCTACCGCAGTTGAGCTTTTTGTGTCATACTCCATTGTGATACCATATCCATTATCGAAATCGACCCATTTGATAAAATTAGGATCAGGGCCATCATACTTCACAATGGCTAGCTCTAAGTCAATAGGCGACGATGAGTTGTTAACAATATAAATAAACTCATACGGATCTCCACCTAAGTTGTTATTTGCCGACGATAAATACGGAATCAGACTGCCTTGATAATAGACCAACAGATCGAGGTCGGTTTGTGCACCAGCTCCGCCATTTACCGAGGCATAAGGTTCGTCCCACTGAAGCACAATGGGTGCAGCGCCATGAGCGGGAATCGTAATTGTCTGAAACACATCACCCCCCGAAAAATTGTGTGCATAGCCCAGATAACCATAGGTTGGATCGGTTAAAAGCGTTCCAGAGGAGTATGTGCTCTGGTACGAATGCCGGGCATTGTTACCAGCCGACGAAAAGTAGGTAACGCCGTTATTGGCAACCACATCATCTACCGCCTGGGCCACGATACCATCCTGAAAGAATGGAGCCAGAAAATAGGAAATATCGTCGACAATAATGTTGCAACCGGCAGTTGCCAGATCTTTGATTCCTTTAGCAAAAGCAGCTTCGCCTTTGAATGCCGTATTGAAGGCAATTGCCGCCCCCGGAGCTACATCATGAACGATTTCGGCCATTGCCCGTCCTTCGTCCGATGCATCGCTTCCCAGATAGTCATCAATAACCTGCACACCGGCCGGCAAATCGCCCGAAGCAACACCCGCTGCCGCTCCGCCTAATGCATCGTAGGAGTCCGAAAGAACCCCAACTTTAGTACCGGCCCCCGTTACAGAATATGTCTGGCGGGCAATATCGGCGCGTAATGCTTTATCTCCCTGCGATGTAACACTGCCAGCATTGTGCTTAGGCCGATATACGGGCCGGGCAAACCGGAGGGCACTAACCGTTTCCAGATCATCAATTTTATCGTAAGCAATATACCCCGATACGATGCTCTTGAATGCCAGAGCATTCTCTAATCCTAATGCCTGCAATTGCTGCATCAGCGTGTTTACATCCTGCCCCGGAGCAGCAACGGCTTCGATAAACACTTTCCCATCTTTTTTCAGGAAAGCATCTCCTTTCTGAAGGCCACGCAAGCCAGGTGGCAAGGTAGGCGCTCCGCCATTATTCTGCTGAAGGACTCGTAAATCCTGGGCGATTTTTGCATTTCCTTTTCCAGGAATCTGCGCCTGAGTAGCCAAAGGCTGACCAATAAGGATCAATGAAGCCAGTACGGCTGTGATCCAATCACGTAGTGGTTTTACCATACAAAAGAGAACATGAAGTTAGGGATTTGTGTGTAATAGCATTAATTTTCACTAATAACCAGCGAATTAATACACGTACTATTTCGATGAATATAGCTATGGGCAAACTTATAACTTCTAAAAGAGTTATACAAACCAATTATCTAACAAAATATACTAATCAATACACAATATTGATTATTTAGCCTATTAAAGTATACTCTATTGACCTCTGAAATTACATTCTTTTTAAATACTATTCTGGTCTTTTTACATTAATATTATCGTTCGGTTAGGCAAAGAGCTAATGACAAACCCAAACCCGGCAAAATCTGCATTAGTGCATCCATTTACCAGGTTTGGGTTTAGTTGGTAAAACCCTACAACGTATCGCGCTTTGCTTTGGCCGAATCGCGTTTTGCTTTTAGCTTATCCGCTTCGTTGGTTAAAGCATCGCCAACCTTATTTGCTTCGTTCGTAATGGCTTTCCCTGCTACTTTTGCTTTCCGTTTGGCACCCTGAGCCGCTTCATCGGCGGTCTCTCCTATTGCTCTGCCAGTGTTCTTCAGGTCTTCCTTCATACGGGCTTTTCGCTCCGCCTTTTCCTGACGGCGCATTTCTTTTTTGCTCATGGCTGTAGTGTCCTGAGCGTAAGCGCCAATTGTCAGCATCAGAATCAGTGCAAAAGCACCGAATACCTTGGTTTTCATAACGTTTTGAGTTTATGATTGTATTCTTGGTTTGTACGTACTAGTAATCCTATAACTACTTGGCCAATCTGCTGCTCATTCAACTGATAAGCGGACCAATTGTTTCCCTCCCCAGCACCTAATAGCCTACTAATCAATCAAAAAACTAGTCATGAAGATCGTTTTCTACCAAGACGAGCCGGATTTCTTTAGGGAAATTTAATCGTTACAGCGATACATACTTATATACAACTAGTCTATATTTGTCACAAAGCCTCCTCAATTAGCCATGTTTGATCGAACTCCCACCTTACCCGCTGTAAATTATGGCTATTGTTATGCTTTTTCACCGTCGAAGCAATGTTGTACTCATGAAAGCAGTTGCCAATGGAGCTAATTTGAATGAAGAAGTCTTTCTGACCGACGAAAAATCATTCAAGAATACACTACGAACCCAACAACCTGCTTTTACCCTATTAACCAGCGAATATATCGACCAACCCGATTTTTTCGCCAGCATTCGGCAGTACGCTCCTGCTACCCGCATTATCCTGTGCCTACTGCCTGATGCAGCTAACCCGTTACTAGTTTGGCCATTACTGGACAATTTGGATATCGATGTTCTCTGTAAGCTCCCGGAGTTGAACGAATGTCTGACTGCACTTGCCGAAGGGTATTTCTACGCGTCAAGCTTTTTAGAGACCCATCCAGCCTACGTTCGGCTTGAGCCGCTGCCGGGTTGGGACTCGCTTACAACGAGCGAACGTAGTATATTAAAACTAATGGCAGAAGGGTATAATGGGCCACAAATTGCCCAGATGCTATTCATTAGCCCCAAAACGGTTGAAAACCACAAATACAAAATCTCACAGAAGCTAAACGTGACGGGTGGCCCCGGCAGCCTGGTAAAATTTTCTTTGTTGAATCGGGAGAAATTACTCTCACTATCCAACGAAGCTTACCAATAGTTAACCATAGGTAAACTCACCTACAAAAAAGAAGGGAACTCACCCATATAAAAATGAGTGAGTTCCCTCATGCGATGGCCAAATTTATCTCTCACCTTTGTCTTGTTGACGCGCAACAAAGGCGGATACCGAAAAGCTTGGAAAGAGAGTAGGTCACAATTTATATTTCATTACTAATGAGAAAACTAAAAGGCCACCAAATGTTATATGTTCAAGGTGGCGATTGGGGTGATGTGATTAATGTCGGTTGTACAATTATGGGCACAGTCAAGTTTACATATGGGCTAGGCTCAGTCCCCGTAGCTGGATTTTGCTTAGGTTGGAGTATATCAAAATTAATATACAAATAAGTTTTATGAAAAAGATCAATTTTAGTATTATGAACAAGTTTCAAGGAGGTATTACCCCCCATTGGACAGATTGTGCTTTCTTAACAGGAGCAGCAATTGTTACAACATTACTTGCAACACCGGCTGGAGGATCAATATTAGGTGGTATTGCTGCAGGCTGTTGGTATCATGTAAGGTAAGGCAAGGTATTTAATAAGATATTTTTATAAGTAAATTGGCTTTGTTGCATGGCTCCTGATCTACCGAAAAAAGCCTGAACTCAACACCGTCGAAGGGTAAGGTGCCAAAAACAAGTAAGCGATTTAGCCTCGATAGGCTGTTTAAATTACCTTTTATCAGGCTGAGATCAGGATAAAACACACCTTCAAAGAGCCACGCAACAAAGCCAATTTACTTATAAAAATATCTTATTAAATATTACATTTTTCCCATAAAAAAGCAACAATAATTAATCATATTATATTTCAACATCCGACACTTACCCAATAAAAACAAATTTATTCACAAGTAAATACCATCACCTTATTCAATAATTAAAAAAAAGTTACATATAATTCACAAATAACAAAACTAATTAAACCGGCAATTATTTTACTATAATCAATGAAGAAAATTCGAGTAATATCTGGGCTATTGGCAGGCATTTACATGCTATATGATTATATTATTACAGATGGCAAAATGTCAACTATCAGTTTCATTTTAATGATATTAATGTGCAGCATTATACTTTATAATTCCTTATATTCTGGTACAAAAAAATAAAGACCATATTAAATCCCCAATGTACATTCACAATCCCCTTCTAAAGTATATTATTGATACGTGAGTAGAACTGCAAAATTTTATCAAATATACTCATTATATCCAGCAAGTTATGCATGTAAAAAAATTTACAAACCATTTCCCAAATCAATAGTAAGTACATGGATTTAATAATTTCACTATAAACTACCATAATAGTCTTTATTACTGAACTAAATCAAGATGAACAACGCATTCTTACCCACAAATTATGCCAAACACCCGGGTTCAATGGATAATAGCTGGCTATTATTTGCCTTAATAATAATACTGAGTTTAGGATTAACTTTTGCTGGCCAGCATATTCTCCTTTCAGACGAACTGTATTTTAACGCTTTTTCTGAACAAATGACTTACGAGCAAATTCAGAAAACAATTACACAAACGCATGAATGGTCCTGGCTTGGTTATGTAATTCTTCCGGTTTTAAATCTGCTTAAATTTGCACTGGTAGCTTCATGCCTGAGTCTGGGGTATTACTTTGCAACCAATCAGTGGCTATTCAAACCGTTTTTCCGAATAGTAATTCAGGCTGAACTAGTACTGCTGCTACCTGCAGTTATTAAACTGCTCTGGTTCCTGTTTGTCCAAACAGATTATAACCTTGCCGACTTGCAGGTATTTTATCCACTGAGTGCTCTGAGCCTGATTGGGGCCGATTCAGTAGCACCTTATTGGCTTTATCCGCTTCAACTCACTAACCTTTTCGAGTTGGCTTACTGGCTGGTGCTGGCTTACGGCGTTTCGGAGGTTATTGACATACCCATACCCAAAGCAGTTGGGCTGGTAGCCGCTTCGTATGGGTCTGGATTGCTAGTTTGGGTGGCGCTGGTGATGTTCCTAACGGTGAGTTTGTCATGAGAACGTATCTGAAATGGGGATTGCCTTTGCTGGTAGTAGCACTATTGTCGTATCTAATCTGGGGGTTTACCAACAAACTGAATCAGAAGCAGAAAACCGCCGACCGGATTCAGACTTTACCCACGTTTACGGCGTATGGATTGGATAGTTCGGTAATTCATACAGCCCAACTGGCTAACCGCCCAACGGTGTTTATCTACTTCGATCCTGATTGTGAGCACTGCCAGCGTGAAGCGGAAGAGCTCCACAAACGAGCCTCCTTACTCAATAACGCAGCCATCATTCTGCTTTCATCCGCACCACTGACAATCTTGAAAACTTTTGCCCAAACATATCAATTGGGTAAGCTAACGAATGTGCAAGTCGCTCATATTGACCGAAAATCCGCTTACGAAACCTTCGGCTTCACCTCGATTCCTGATATACTAATCTACCGTTCAAATGGCTCATTGGCAAAACACTTTCAGGGCGAAACCAGCATTGAGGCTATCGCCCGGTATATAGCTCCCTGACCTTCAAAGGTGGTTTTTATCATCATGGAACAGATTGTACTTATTCTCCTAAGCCTGCTCTGGTTATTGGTTCAGTATTTTTCTCACCCTACCCTTTGATATGAATCCTCGCAAGCACATTGAACGAACACTGGTCCGCCAACAGGAACAGGCCGATTGTGGAGTAGCCTGTCTGGCTTCGATACTGGCCTACTATGGTGGACATAGTCGGCTGGAGCGGCTCCGCGAATTAAGTGGTACTGACCCACAAGGAACCACGTTATTAGGACTGTATCAGGCGGCTTCTCAACTGGGCATGGATGCTGAAGGTATGGAAGCTGAATCAGTCGAAAATCTTAAAACCGATGTCAGTGGCCCGGTTATCCTGCATATACTGGTCGACAACAGGTTGCAGCATTACGTTGTTTGCTACGGTTGGGATGCTCTTGAACAGCGTTTTTTGGTTGGTGATCCGGCACAGGGTATAGTCACCTATCGGGCCGAAGAACTGGCAACTATCTGGCCCTCACGTATACTCCTGACGTTATCTACAAATGCGACCTTCCGCCCGCAAACCGATGAAAAAAAAGCTAAACGACAATGGTTCTTCGGCCTCATCCGCGATGACATTCCGCTACTAGCCATTGCTACGGGCCTTGGAATTATTACGGCGGGGTTAGGACTATCGACGGCAATTTTTTCGCAAAAACTGATCGACGAAATTTTACCTAAACACGATACTCAACGGCTTATTTTGGGACTAGGCTTATTGACGTTTCTACTGGTAGCAAGGGCCATAGTCGGTTATTTGCGTGGTTTTCTGCTGAATCGCCAGAGCCGCGATTTCAATAACCGAATCATTAATCGATTTTATGAAGCGCTGCTTTACTTACCCAAGTCATTTTTCGACAGCCGCAAAACCGGGGAACTTATAGCACGTCTGAACGATACAGGCCGAATCCAGCGTAGCATCAGTTACCTGACCGGTACGGTCGTGATTAACGCGTTAGTGGTACTGGTGTCGGCAGGGTATCTCTTCACGTATTCGGTCTGGATAGGTCTGCTGGCGTTGTTGAGTATTCCGTTATATGGCGGTTTGGTGTGGCTTTATCATACTCGTATTATCCACAATCAGCGCGAGGTAATGACAGCATCGGCCCATACGGAAAGTAATTACGTTGACACCATTCAAGGAATCGATGTAATCAAAACAACCAACCGGGAAGCCTTTTTCGGAGGTATTACCCGAATCATCTACGGTCGTTTTCAGGATAAAGTATACCAGCTAGGTCAGATTAGTCTTCGCTTCAATCTGGTGGCCGAGCTAATCAGTGCACTACTCATTGCTGGGTTAATTACGCTCACTTCGGTTCTGGTTGTAGAGCAATTCTTACATCTGGGCGAAATGATGGCGATTCTGACTCTGGCGGGTAGCATTCTACCTGCCGTTGCAAGTCTGGCTATGACCAATATACAACTTCAGGAGGCTAATGTAGCCTTTGAGCGTATGTATGAGTATGCACATCTCACTCCAGAACAAAATGCTTTGGGACCTGATCTTATATTTACCTTTTCGTCGCTAACGATCCAGAATCTATACTTCCGGTTTCCGGGCCGCCCTTTGCAGTTAGAAAATATCTCGCTGGCACTAAATAAAGGAGAATTAATCGTCCTATTGGGTGAAAGCGGAAGTGGAAAAAGTACATTGCTCCAACTTATTCAACGATTCTATGCTCCCGAAGCAGGACAGATTCGTTTGAATGGGACAGATTGGCATAGTGTTGATACCACAACCTGGCGACAAGCCATTGGTGTTGTTCCACAACAGATCAAATTATTTGCCGGTACGTTATTGGATAATATCTGCCTTGGTAACATAGCAGAAGAAGCAGAGCAAGTAGTTCTGTTTTGCCGACACTACGGTTTTGACCGCTATTTCGAAGCATTCCCGCAAGGTTATTTAACCAGGCTAGGCGAAGATGGAATTGCTATTTCAGGTGGGCAGCAACAACTAGTAGCGCTAGCCAGGGCCTTATATCGAAAGCCGCAGTTGCTACTACTCGACGAGCCTACAGCAGCTATGGATCGTCATACAGAACAATTTGTTGTAGACTTACTGGAACAACTACGTCCGCAAGTAACTATTTTACTTATTACGCACAAAGCTACTCTGATCCAATCGGCCAATCAGGTCTACGTCTTACAACAGGGACATCTAAACCCAATCCATATTTACAGTCAAACCGGAAGCAATAACAACCTATTGGCGTTGAACTCATTGCTTCAATAGAATAGGTATCATGCAATAAGGCCATTGAAAGGTTCTGAACAGAACTACTAATAGCGAACATTTAGCGATTGGCAAACGTTGTTCGGTAAACAGCTTTCTGAACAGTAGACGCCTTTTTCCGTACCTTTGCGGACGACTACTGCCCTCGCAAACGGCTGTGGCACTACCTGTATGCTCGATTCGCTGCTTACTCCTTCTATATCGACTGCCACCGATACTTCGGAGCGGTCTGGAAGTCCTGTTCTTTACACTCCTTCGCTGACTCAGTATATCCGTCGTAAAACCAGTACAGTTACTATTGGTGACGTTCCGATGGGTTCAGATTACCCGATTCGGGTGCAATCGATGACCACCGTCGATACAATGGATACCGAAGGATCTATTGAGCAAAGCATTCGGATGATCGAGGCTGGCTGCGAATATGTTCGGATTACGGCTCCCAGTGTAAAAGAAGCGCAGAATCTGGAAAACATTCGGAAGGGTCTGCGGGCGCGTGGCTATACAACACCACTCGTAGCCGATATTCACTTTACGCCCAATGCCGCCGAATTGGCAGCTCGTATTGTCGAGAAAGTACGGATCAATCCCGGCAACTACGCCGACCGTAAACGATTCGAATTCATCGACTATACCGATGCGGCCTACGCGGCTGAACTGGATCGGATTCGGGAAAAATTTCTGCCGCTGGTCCGTATCTGTAAAGAATACGGCACGGCCATGCGTATCGGCACCAACCACGGTTCACTATCTGACCGGATTCTGAGTCGCTATGGCGATACACCAGCCGGTATGGTGGAGTCGGCGCTGGAGTTTCTACGTATTTGCGAGGCCGAAAACTACTACAACATCGTGTTGTCGATGAAATCGAGCAATCCGCAGGTGATGGTTCAGGCCTATCGGCTGCTGGTACAACGGCTCGATGAAGAAGGGCTGAAACCCTATCCCTTACACCTTGGGGTTACGGAAGCGGGCGAGGCCGAAGATGGTCGTATCAAATCGGCATTAGGCATTGGCACCCTGCTCGAAGATGGTATTGGCGATACGGTTCGGGTGTCATTGACCGAAGAACCCGAGCGCGAAGCCCCCGTTGCGCAGGCACTGATCGACCGTTATACGCACCGGGCCGAAAAAAGCACCCCGATTCCGGCCATTACGACCTACCCGATCAATCCGTTTCAGTACACGCGCCGGACAACACACGAAGTGGCCAACTTTGGTGGCCAAAATGTACCGCGTGTTATTGCCGATTTTAGCCAGATTCTGGTTCAGGAACATGATGTATTGCAGCCGATTGGCCATTTTTACCTACCCGTGCCCGACAAATGGCGCATGAACGACCTGGGCGCCGATTACATATACACCGGTTCCAGTCCGGCCAGGTTCATGCTCCCCAACGGGCTGAAAGAAATTCAGGATTTTGTGGTATGGCAAACAGGCTCCGATCAGGTAAATACCTTTCCATTGCTGAGTGCTGCTGAATACATAACGGCTTCATCAACAGCCGAAAAACTTCATAACCGGCTGAATTTTGTTCGGGTCATGCTGGCCGATTTGTCCGACGAATTGCTCCAGGCGCTGCGTACCGATAACACTGTAGTGTTGCTTATCGCTACCGACAATGCCCATGCCATGCCCGAACTACGCCGATTAGTTGTAGAACTGATGAATCAGGCCATAACAACGCCGGTTGTTATTCAGCGAAACTACGCAACGGTTCCCGACGAAGACATGCCGCTATATGCTGCAACCGATATGGGTGGCCTCTTAATTGACGGTTTAGGCGATGGTGTGCTATTATCTACGGCAGAAACACAGCCCACAAACCAAGCCGGCCAGCTTAGCCGTTTGAATAGTCTGGCATTTGGCATTTTGCAGGCTGCCCGCACGCGCATCACCAAAACCGAATATATTTCCTGCCCGTCCTGTGGGCGTACGCTATTCGATTTACAGGAAACCACTGCGCGTATTCGTCAACGTACCGATCATCTGAAAGGAGTCAAAATTGGTATTATGGGTTGCATTGTAAATGGCCCCGGCGAAATGGCTGATGCCGATTATGGCTATGTCGGAATTGGTCGCGATAAAATAGCGTTATATAGAGGGCAACAGGTCATTAAAAAATCAGTCCCGGCCGACCGGGCTGTTGACGAACTGATCGAATTGATCCGGGAGGATAACCGCTGGATCGAACCGACACTGGAAATTGTTTAATCGTTTATGGTTTTCAGTTTATGGTTATGCTAATAGGCGGAGCAACCATAAACTGAAAACCGTAAACCGAATACTATAAACCCAACTACTGTGAACAGATTCATTGATTATCTAAAAATCGGGCCGGTTTTCTCGTATTTCATTCGAGTTTTTCGGAAACCAGACCCTAATCAACCAACCAGCGTAAACCTACGCATGATGCACGGTATCAATCGGATTTCGATTATTATGTTTTTGTTTGCCGTAATTGTATACACCGTTCGTCATTGCACCCGATGAATATCGAAACCCTACGCGAATATTGCCTGGCCAAGGTGGGTAGCCAAGAGTCATTTCCTTTCGGAGAAGTAACACTCGTTTTTAAAGTTGGTGGAAAGATTTTCGCACTGATGGATACCGAAAGCCGTCCAACTACAATCAATCTGAAGTGTGATCCCGAACGGGCTGTTCAGTTACGGGAAACCTATTCGTTTGTGGCCCCCGGCTACCATATGAATAAGAAACACTGGAACACTATTACCATTGATGGCAACGTTCGTAGCACTGATATTCAGGAATGGATCGATCACTCCTATGAGCTGGTCAAAAAAAGCCTGCCTAAAACAGTACAGGCTCAATTAAACTAAGCATGTGGCTTGCCCTAAAAGGGGTAAACGTTGTAAATTAGCAAGGTTCGAAAAACCAGACTTGTGTTATGGAAGTTGCGCTGTTAGGTCTGCTGTTTGTGGTCTATCTGACTATCCGGTACTACTTTGTGGATCATGACACTCCGGCCGATAAAGACCGGAAACGGTTCCGCAAAGGGATTGAACTGGTTACATGCCGGAACTATGCCGAAGCCCACCGTTACTTTACGGATGCCATTCGGCATTACCCAAAATCAGCCATTGCTTATGCCTACCGCGGAAAATGCCAGCTTGTGCAGGAAAACTACTACTCAGCCATATACGACCTTACGCAAGCTATCAACCGCGACAATACGCTGGCCGATTGTTATCTGGACCGGGGCATTGCCTATTATAGTATTGAGCAGTATAATGAAGCTTTTCGTGAGTTCGATAAAGCCGTGTGGCATTTCCGCGATGAACAGCCCGATGCCTACCGCTGGCGTGCGCTAGCCCGAATTCGGGTTCGGCAACTACCTCAGGCCGAAAGTGACCTTCGCCGGGCGGTAGCCCTTGGCGACGAAAATTCATTCCATCTTCTTCTCCAACCACCTTTTACCAAACCGGTATATCAGAAGTAAGTTTACGGTTTATGGTTGCTCCGCCTAATAGCAAACTTCCTTCTTGAGCAGCGCAACCATAAACGATAAACCCAATAACCTACTTCAGCTTTCCCATCTGCTCCACATTCCGGCGGGTATCCAGATGACTGGCCTGGGCTAATTCCATCGACTTCTGAGCGGCTTTCTGGGCATCAGCATTTTTACCGCTACGCCGATAGGCTTCAGCCATTTCGTAGTATAAATCGGCCTGTTCTTTAGGAGATGGCTTTGTGGCCAAACCTTTATTCAGCCATTTTAGAACCGTTGGCACATCCGAAGCATCGGGACTTGCCCGGTTGAAGAGCCGCGAAATATAAATGTATTCGGGCACCGTCAATTGATTGGAGTTTACCTGATTATCCATGCGCTCAACAGCTTTGGCCGTTTGGTGAGCCCGGAAATAAGCATTCACTTCGGGAAGCAGTGTCCGGTTGGCCGCAACTCTCGGATCGATACCAATTTTTGTCAGATCCTGCCGAATCTGTAGGATTTTAGAAACGGGAAACTGGGCACCACGACTACTATATAACGACGACATCAGGATATTTTCGGCTACCTGTTGCGTTGGTTCGGCACCATAGGCTTTCCGATATGTATCCAGATGAGCCAGCATATATTGAAACATTGGATTCTCGAAATCAAGTACCAGTTTTTGCAAAGCCAGCCAGTTGGTCTGATTAGCATATGTGGCCGGAGATTGCTGACGAACATAGTCGTTCATTGCCGCCATATTAGCTACCGTATCTTTGGTTACCCGCCCAAACATGGCATAGTCGATCAGAAAAGCCGCCGACCGTTCGCCCTGCTGGTAGCGCGATTTCATACTCTGACTACGCGATTTGGGGTCCAGTGCAATTGTGCCATGACGAATAACCTCATCCGTCGTGTTATTGCTCATGGCAAAATGAATCAGATTCTGTTGCGGATCAAAATACAGAAACAACGGCAACGACGGCACAAACAGGTGCTTTTTGTCTAGAAATGCACGCGTCGATGGCTGGCCAATATCCAGTTTTGTACTGACGAACTTACTATTATAAAATTTTCCTACTCGTGCGTCGGCCAGCGTTGGAATAAAGCTTTGGCACACATGGCAGGTTGGTGAAAATATCTCAACAAAAACAGGCTTACCGGCTCGACGGGCATCCTGAAATACACGTTCGATGGGAGCTTCCTTAAATTGAATCCCGGCTTTTTGGGCCTGGGCAATCGCAACATTGGCAATCAGTACTAGCAGAAGAATCTTTTTCATAAGTAGGAAATCAATGCACACAGACAGATCTTAGCAAAATAACGACCAATGTTGCCGCTTCGGTGCCCTCTACTGGTTCTTTTGCTGTTCTTTGATTTCTTCTTCGAGTCGTTTGCTCAGTACCCGACAGGTGTTTTCAATATCGCTGGCCATGCGTTTATCGCCAGTTGCATTAACCGCCGTATCGGCAATACCACTCATAATTTCGATCAGGAAGCGCTTCATATCAATCACTTCCATCTCTTTAGTCCAGAGGTCAATTTTAAGGGTGCTATTATGGTATTGATCCCAAAGTGCAATGGCAATGGCCCGCGTATCGCTCAGTCCTTCGTTTGGGTTTTCGGTGGCATCCCAGTAAATCTTCTCAGGAATATTCTGATTATCTAATTCGACGGTAAAATGAATGTCTGACTTTTTCATAGCTACAAAGTTAGTAACACGGGCCGAAACCCGCACTGCTAACACCAGTGTTTGTTTGATGGGTTTCAAACTGTATGACTAATTTTGCCCCGAAGCTACTAGATCATAGCCCAATGCTGTTAATTTCGGGAAAGTAGTCATGCTTTACCAAACCGGTATTTGGCGATCTGTTCTGTTGAATCTGTCGTTGTGACAAACCCTGTAACTAACAATCTGACTGCCAACGACATTTCAAACGCAAATACCGGAATGGCACAAATACTTCCCCATACCGAAATCTGGGCATATACCCCAAACATCACAAACATAGCCGACAGAAAAATTAAAGGCCCTCCAATAAACCCCAACATCGGTATGAACCTCGGAACCAGTTTCGATTTGTAGAGCAGGTAGCTTAGCATCAGCGTATTAGGCCCTAATGCGATGTTAGGTCCAAACAAGAACGTCCAGTTATGAACAGCTACCAATAACTTACCAGCCGTCAGAAAAGAAGACCTATCCGAAGCGGTTGTCGTCGAAAAATCATGATTTAACGTCACGATGGCTAACAGACTAATGATACCGACTATAATGATAGCGGCTTCCAACAGTCGTCCGCAAACATAACCGAGGGCAATGCTCTCGTTTTGCTTTTTCAGCACCGGAAAGACCGAAATAGACGTGCCAATCACAGAAAAGGCAAGGATAATTTCAAAAAACGCCCCCATAATCACTTGTCCTTCGTGAGCAGAACCAGTAAGGATATAGTCAGGATCATGTAGGATAGGGTCGTATAACGCAAGACCAATTATGGCAGTAACGGCTGCACTAACAAAGAGCGCACCGACAATAGTGGGAATGGTTCGGGTTGGCTTCATCGGTTTACTGGCCTGGGGTTGTTCATTATGATTTTTTGTCATTTTCGACCAAGTGGATTAGTAGCCCACGACTGAGACATAAGCAGGCCAACATTCAGGTAACGGTTGTAGCGATCAATGTCGGTCGAGACACTCGAGAGCCCATAACTGTACCTAACATCGAGCGCTAATCGCTTTTTTCGACAGGGGAACACATAGCCAGCTCCTACCTGCGCCCCTGCTTCCCAGCGGTTAAATGTTCCACTGGCGCGACCAAAATTGAGTGCGGTCTTTTTCTGCTGGCTTACATCAGTTCCCTCGATGGTCATAGTACCGCCAAGCGCATAAGTCACGTAAGGACCGCCGTTTAAGTAAAAACGACCCATGTGCAAACGCGCCAGAACAGGCAACTCCAGCGTATACAAACGTACTGTCGATTGATTGGTAGTGAGCGGATTATTGGCAAGCAGTCTTCCTCCCTTCATAATTGCATAAAGCTCAGGCACCAGCGAGAAGCGATTCGTAACACCCGCCTGAAACGATGCTCCCAATTGTGCGCCTAAAATGCCTTTCCTGTAGTCTTTTAAGCGACTGTTCTGACTGCCATAATTAAAATGAGTGGTTACACCATTGAACAGCAGATTAAGCGTGGTCTGTTGCGAAAAGGCAGTAGAGGTAGTCAGACTGAACAGCAGAAAAATCAGTCTTAACAAAGCGTGCTTGCTTCGATGTATGCTGGTTGATTGTATCATTTGCAGAAACCGATAGTTGGTTTATACAAATGTCTGAAACTGAACAGGGTGCCAAAATTCTGTTATGCCAATTGAGTCGAGATGTCTGCCAATCGTCGATTTCTATCGGTAAGCGCTACTGAGCAGTGCTGTTGATGAGTTGAAAGAACTGGTCTTTATAAGTATCTGAAATGGGTATAAGCTGATTGGCAATACGAATACGACTGCGTTCGATAGACTCAATTTTATGAATCGCCACCATGTATGACTTATGCACCCGACAGACCTGGCTAGATGGAATAATCTGCTCAAATTCGCTGAAGTTTTGCAGAGTCATAATCTTCTTATCGACGGTATGGATGCGTCGATAGTCCCGCATGCCTTCAATGAACAGGATGTCGGAAAGTGTAATTTTCTCCAGTCGGTTTTCTGTTTTTACGAAAATAAAATCGGGCTGGGGTTTCGGCTGTCGAAAGGCTAGTTTTTCCTGTACTTTGTCGATCGCCTGCACAAACCGATTAAACGTAAATGGCTTCAGTAAATAATCGGCAACATTGAGTTCATATCCTTTGAGCGCATACTCGGAGTAGGCCGTTGTGATAATGACCTGACTATCGATGCGGGCACTCTCAAGCAGTTCAATCCCCGATAGTTCGTCCATGTTAATATCTAAAAAGAGAATATCGACAGGGTGCTGTTTCAGATAGGCCAGGCCATCGAGTGCATTGTCGAATGTCGCACATAGGCTCAGCGAAGGGATTTTACCGACAAACTCCTGCGTTCGTTCCAGCGCCAGCGGTTCGTCTTCAATAATAAGGCAGGTATACCGGTGAATCATGGGTTCGTAATGGTCAACTGCACCTGATACAGATTTCCCTGCTGGCTGATGGCCAGCGTGTGCCGTTCCGGATATAGCAGATTCAACCGCTTTCGGATCAGCTCGTTACCCAGTCCGTTGGCATTAGACAGGCTCGTTTTGTTGGGGTTTATGCGGTTTTTACAACTAAACTCAATCGACTTTTCCCGGCTACAAATACTTACCGAAATGGCATTTTCGAGTTTCTTGTTTCCAGTATGCTTAAACGCATTTTCGATGAATGGAATCAGCACCATTGGCGCAATCGTTTTACCGCCCAGCGAACCCTCTACCAAGAAACTAATATAGCCCTGATTGGTCGTTCTGATTTTCTGTAGCGCAATATATTTCTCGATATATTCAACTTCTTTGGTTAGTGGTATCACATTTGTTTTTGTCTCGTAGAGCATGAACCGCATAATGTCGGATAATTGATTCAGGTAGGACGAAGCGGCAGCGGCATTTTTCAGAATCAGCACATCGATGTTGTTGATGGTATTGAACAGGAAATGCGGATCGAGTTGTGATTTGATCAACGCCAGCTCCATTTCGTGATTCTTCTGCGCCAGGGCTTCTTTCAGTTTGATTTCCGAAAACCAGGTAATAAATCCCTGGATCACCAACGCCACTACCCCACTCACAAAAGCAACAAAGGTGATGAGCAAAAACCCGCCCAACGCACTACCGGTCTTGCTCAGGCAGGCAGTGCCATACCGACTTGCTACACCAACATAGCCCACACTAGCGGCCAAAATTGACCCGAGCAATGCATAACCGATGGCAATCCATAACTTTCGGGTACGCACATAAGTTGAAAATACCAGAAAATAGAACAGGTAAAAACCAATAACCGACGGCACAACAGCCATTCGAAAAATCAGTCCAAAATAGTAATTGACTCGCTGCTCCTCGGCATTGTTCTGGAAAAATACGCCTAGCATCAGCAGGATCAACAGGCAATAACATAGCCAGAAACCAGCATGTAGCCCAATGATTAGCGATCGTTTCATTCAGAACAACTCCTTGATTGATAAGGGGCTAAAGTTGCTCTGTTTTGGGCAGAACAACAAAACAATTCTGCCAGTTGGGATTAGTTGTCTGCAAGAGTCAGAAATTCCGTCGTGTATAAATTGAGTTTGCATTGTTATAGATTCTGAAAGAGAACCTATTCCTGTGCGGGGTTTCCTCCAACAATACTAATTTCGCCCCGAATCAAGCTACCGACTATGTATACAGTATACGCCATTCCTAACTGCGAAACCGTAAAGAAAGCCCGCGTATGGCTGGGCGAGCACAATATTACCTATCAATTTCACGACTATAAAAAACAGGGCATCGACCGAAAAACCATTGAACACTGGCTTACGCAAAAACCCTGGGAAGAGCTGGTAAACCGCGCCGGAACAACCTGGAAGAAATTACCCGATACCGATAAACCAACCGATGCAGAAAGCGCCATTGCCCTCATGCTTGAAAAACCGTCCGTTATTCGTCGGCCACTGATTGAACAAAACGGTCAGCTTGTAGCGTTGGGTTTTAAGGCGGATCAATATGCCGAAACGTTTACAGTCTGAATAACGATCTTGTTTTCGACAGGATTTACAGGATGAACAGGATTTAATGTATAAATCAATTCCTGGAGACATTTGTCGGGAATATTGTACGGCTTCCGAAACCAGGATTTAAGGTATGAATCAATCCTGTAAATTCTGTTGAAAACCCCATTACGAGTATGTCCAGAAAAACACTTGATTCGCCCGAAGCTATCCGGCTACTGGTAGATTCATTTTATGAGAAAGTACAGAAAGACCCATTGCTAGGCCCCGTTTTTACCGATGTGGCCCAGGTGGATTGGGGAAAGCACTTACCCAAAATGTATGCTTTCTGGGAAAGTATCATTCTGGGAAACAATGCTTATGATGGCCATCCGTTTCGGCCACATCTAATTGTCAATCAGCAGCATACACTTACCATTGAGCATTTCGAACGGTGGTTACAGCTTTTTTCGGCAACCATCGCCGAGCAATTTGAAGGTGAAACAGCCCAGCAGGTTCGGCAACGGGCTACTCAGATTGCGCTGGTATGGGCCAATAAGCTGGAGTATATCAATAACGATTCGTATATGGAAGGATAAAAAAAGCTTGTTGAATGGCTTAAACGGACAGGGCTTGGCGAAGGTGGCGGCATTTAAAAATCGTCAGCCAGTAACCGCTGCTAAATTTATAACTAAAAGTTCATTGTTTGTTCTACAGCCCGGCTTTATTCGTCGGCTGGAACTGAAGCCGATTAGCGAACAAAAAAATGAGCATATATTCGTCGCCCCGCCATATTGCCAAACCGCATGTTATAGGCGGCCCTTCATCGTCAAACTATTTTGGTTGATTAAACATATAACGGGCAATTTTCCATTCGCCGTTGTCTTTTCTTAAAAGAAAGAACTCCCTGTTTTCCTCTGGTGTCGTTTCGCCTGTTGCATGTATAAGTGTTGTGCCGTTTGAAAGTGTACGGGCAAATGCAATGTCATCCCTGATTATTATCTCTTCAATTTTTACAGTTACATTTAATTGAATGGCTTTAAATACATTTTCATAAGCTGCCACCAATTGCTCTGCACCGGTAGCCGTTGGAAATTTGGTAGGCATAAATACACCGTCTGCAGTGTAAGAGCCAACGGCTGTTTTTACATCTGATGCGTTTAATGAGCCGAAATAAGTGTTCAATGTTTTTTCGATTGCTGTTTTTTCCTGATTTTCCATTATTGATAATTTTTGCTTGTTATTATTATTTTGATTTTTTTCCTGGTTGTGGCAGGATGCCATTGATACAAACAATATGACTGTTATAATTATTTTTTCATATGTGATTATATTGCATGTTGATTAACTGCTTCCTTTGCTTCTTCTAAGGTTACTGTTTTGCCTAATGCTCCAAATTCGTGCAGGTCGCCAAATACTTCTATGCGTATTGACTGGTCAATACCGCCAATATGAAAAGGAGTGAAGCCGCTTGCAATAATCAATTCTTCAATTTTGTTATTGTTGTTGGTACTGTCTGAAGCATAAAACAATACTTTTCTTTCTGGCGTTGCAAAAGCCTCATTAAGCAATGATGCAGCGCCCAATGTACCAAATGCTTTTACTAAAACAGCCGTAGAAGGCGTTAACTCATTTAGCACTTTGCCGGCGGATAAATCCTGGTCAATAACTTTTTTGAAACCACCATTTCCATCAGGTGCAATTGGGTTTGAAACATCTACGATAATTTTTCCGGCTAACTCATTTGCATAAGTTTTTAAAAAGTCTTTTATTTTGTCAAAGTAAATGGCAGGAACTACTACATCAGCATTTTTAATAGCAATTGTTATTTCTTCGGCTGTAACATTACTGCTTAAGCTGCTGGCGAACTCTTGCGCTTTGTCTAATTCTCTTGAAGCTACAATTACCTGATGATTTCCTTTTGTAAGATTTGTTGCGATTGCCTTACCAATATTGCCTAAGCCAATGATGGCTACTTTTGTATTTGACGATTGAGTGGCCATTGTTTTATGTTTTAAATTTTGCTTGTCGTTATTGACAATACAAAAGTGCAACAAACCAAAGGCTTGTTCCTATAACATAGAACAAGAAAAAGTCTTAATGTAGATTAAGGGTCGTATTTACTTTTGAAGTCTTGTGTTCCTGATTTTACTTAAAAACTCTGGGGTAATGCCCAAATAAGAAGCTATTTGGGTGTTGGGTAAACGGTTAGCCAAATTTGGATATTGCTCTAAAAAATTTTCATAACGTTCATAAGCGGTTGCACTGAACATTTGTAACAGGCGGTTTTGCAGTTCAATATATTTGTCTTCAATAATTACCCTGAAATTCCTGTCAAACTTGGGGTAGTTGGTATACAAATACCATAAATCCCCTTTTGAAAGTTGAAAAATAGTGGCTGGTTCAATAGCTTCTATAAATAATTTGGATGGTCTTTCTTTGTGCAGGCTGTCAATATCAGCAATCCATTCGTCTTCTGCTGCAAAAAGCAAATTATGCTCTACGCCTGAATTGTCAATACCGTACATTTTAAAACAGCCCTCAGCAACGTAAGTGAAATATTTACAAATGTCACCCTCCTGCAAAATGTATTGTTTACGTTTTATCTTACGTTGTACCAAACGACTTGTCAAGGCTTCTTTCTCCTCGTCGCCCAATGGAAGGTATTTGTCAAAATGTTTAATGATATTTTCCATTACGAAGTGTCTGTTAGGGTTGCCTATAACGGTCGCGTTTAAGCCATTCAGCAAGCTTTTTTTATCCTCATAAAACATACTATTGCTTCGAGAACACTCGCTTCAGCAAATCGGTGACACGAGCCGCCGGGTTCTCACGAATTTTCTTTTCTTCCTGGGCAACCAGAATAAACAAACCGTCGACGGCCTTATTGGTCGCATACTCGGTCAGGTTTGGGTTTTCCTTTTTCACAAACGGAATTTTGTTGTACGTGTTGACCAGATCGCTGTAATATTTGGTTGCATTATTTTTTTTCAACGTACTGTCGATAATAGGCGTAAACTCCGTGACGAGTTGCTGCCCCGACGTCCGGCGCAGGTATTGGGTTGCGGCATCGTCCTGCCCCTGCAAAATGCCAACCGCATCCTGAATACTCATCGACGTAATAGCCTTCACAAATACAGGAGCCGCTTTTTTGGCCGCATCTTCAGCAGCCCGGTTAAGCGACAACTCAAACTGATCGACCTGTTTGCTAAACCCAATTTGGCGAAGTTTCGTAGCTATATTCTGTGCTTCGGGAGGAAACGCAATTTTCAATAGTGGATTTTTGAAATAGCCGTCTACCTTCGACGCCTGAGCCGACCCATTGGTTACGCCAACCCGCAACGCTTCTTTCAGACCTGATGCAATATCAGTGCTGGATAAACCACCAGCCGTTCCGGCCGATGGCTGCGTAACCGCATCAAGGATTTTCCCGAAAATTCCACTACCCGATGATTTTTGGCGCGTTGAGTCCTGACCGAAGCTGGTCGTGCTAATTGTCATGGCCAATAGCATAGCCGAAAGCGTACTTTTTTTCATCCCAGGATAAATTAGGTTGCTATTTGATAACGGTCAATTGCCCTAAATCGTTTTTTCGTACTTTTGACAGCAGAAAATGCAGAATGTATAATGCCTACTGAATAATTATTTTCAACTAGCTGGCAGTCAGTGCAATAATTTTTCAAAGCCGCTTTAAGGCAATCCAATAAGGTCATTATACAGTATGCATTAAGAACCACAAATATGGTTCATTATTCATAAAAAAATGACCAATACAATCCGGGCCGAGGTCATCACCATCGGCGACGAAATATTATTCGGACAAATTACCGACACAAATACGCAGTGGATTGGTACCGAATTAACCAACATTGGCATTCGCGTTGTCCGTAAGTCTTCAGTAGGTGATCAGGCCGATGCTATCCTGCCAATACTCAGCGAAGCCCATCAACGAGCCAATGTCATCATCATTACGGGTGGCTTAGGACCAACGAAAGACGACATTACCAAGAAAACGCTCTGCACCTATTTCGGTGTCGGGATGGTCCGCAATCCTGATGCACTGGCTCTGGTAACCAGCTTCTTCGAAAAGCGTGGCCGAGCCATGACCGACCTGAACCGCGCTCAGGCCGATTTACCCGCCAATGCGGTCTACATCCAGAATGACTGGGGTACGGCACCCGGTATGTGGTTCGAGCATGAAAGCAGGGTTTATGTATCGCTGCCGGGTGTACCGTTTGAGATGAAACATCTCATGGAAAACCGAATTTTGCCAAAGCTCCGTCAGCATTTCAAAACACCGATCATCAAGCACAAGATGATTCGCACGGTAGGCATTGGCGAGTCGTTTCTGGCCGAACGCATCGAAGCGTGGGAAGATGCCCTGCCTGAGCATATTAAACTCGCTTACTTACCTAGTTTCGGGGGCGTAAAACTTCGGTTAACAGCAACCGGCGACAATCAGGCCGAGCTCGATGAGCAACTAGCCGGGCAGGTTGAGAAAGTGATGCCACTCATCGAAAAAAATGTATTTGGTTTCGACGATGATGAACTCGAAGTGGTTGTTGGACGCTTACTTAAGGAAAAGAACCTGACACTTGGCATTGCCGAAAGCTGTACGGGAGGCTATGTATCGTCGCAGATAACCAAAGTACCGGGTTCATCGGCCTATTTCTGGGGTAGTGTAGTGAGCTATAGCAATGCCGTGAAAGTGACCCAACTGGGCGTTCAACCCGAAACCCTCGACCAGTTCGGCGCGGTTAGCGAAGAAACCGTTCGGCAGATGGCCGAAGGCGTTCGGTTAGCGCTGGGCACAACTATTGGTATTGCCACGAGTGGCATTGCAGGCCCCGACGGTGGAACACCCGACAAACCAGTAGGCACTATCTGGATTGCCTGCGCTACCGACCAGCGAACCGTAGCCCGATTGCTGCGGCTTGGTCAATATCGCGATCAGAACATTCAGCTTACATCCACGTATGTATTGAACATGCTGCGGGAAGAACTTTTAAATCAGTGAAAAATGAAGAATATCGGTTTACCTGTGCTTCTCTTTTTCATTCTTCATTTTTCACTCTTCACTATAAAGACATGGCTCTCATCGATATGGTTATGCCCAAAATGGGCGAAAGCATAATGGAGTGTACGGTGATTACCTGGCTGAAAAAGCCCGGTGAGCGCATTGAGGTCGACGAATCAGTTCTGGAAGTAGCTACCGACAAAGTAGATACCGAAGTACCGGCTCCTCAGAGTGGAATTCTGAAAGAACTGCTTGTCAACGATGGCGATGTAGTAGCTGTTGGCGCTCCCATCGCCCGTATAGAAACTGAAGAATCGGTGGAGGTTGCGGCTTCCCCATCACCCAATGTATCTGATGCCGATCAAACCCCAAAAGGTATTGGCGATGTGGCTAATGTTTCGGCAGAAGAGCAGCCTACCGAAGTAACAGAATCGGCCCGCGAACTGGAAGCCAGCATTGCTTCAATGAGTAGCCGCCCGGCACTCCAGGAAAAAGCCATTGCTGCTTCTGAAACAATACAGGCCAGTCATCAGCCCGTATTCCACCATCGGTTCTATTCTCCGCTCGTGCTCAATATAGCCAAAGAAGAAGGTATTTCGCGCGAAGAACTAGATCGGCTTCCAGGCTCCGGAGCCGAAAATCGTGTAACAAAAAAAGACATTCTGGCATATCTGGCTGAACGGACCAATGGCACAAAGGGCATAGAACAAGGGGCTGAGAGTATAGCCGTTTCGCCTAATCCAACTCACATTTCCCCCACGCCCCACGAGCCTAGCCCCGAGCACCAACCCCCACGCTCGCTAAACGGACAGGCGGACATTATTCAGATGGATCGGATGCGCAAGATGATTGCGCAGCGGATGGTTGAGTCGAAACAGATTTCGCCCCACGTCAGCTCGTTTGTGGAGGCCGATATGACGCCCGTTGTGGAGTGGCGGACTCGTATCAAAGATCAGTTCAAGCAGCAAACAGGCGAAAATCTGACCTATACGCCTATTCTGATTGAAGCGGTCGTGAAAGCAATCAAAGACTTTCCGATGATCAATATATCGGTTGAGGGCGATACTATTCTGGTGAAGAGAGCGGTCAACATAGGTATGGCCGTTGCGCTACCGAATGGCAATCTGATTGTCCCCGTCATTCATAATGCCGATCAATATAACCTGGTTGGGCTTACCAAAAAAGTAAACGACCTGACCAAACGTGCCCGCGAAAACAAGCTAACCGCCGACGATCTGGCTGGTGGGACATACACCATATCGAACATCGGTACATTTGGCAATCTGATGGGCACACCAATCATTGTGCAACCGCAGGTAGCCATTATGGCTTTTGGCGCTATTGTGAAAAAACCGGCGGTTATTGAAACACCCCAGGGCGATTTCATCGGCATCCGTCAGTTGATGTTTCTATCGCACTCCTACGACCACCGGGTTGTCGATGGTTCATTGGGCGGGCAGTTTGTTCGTCGTGTAGCTGATTATTTAGAACAATATAAACCCGGATTTTAACAAGATTATAAGGCTTATCAAGATTGAAAAGATTGACTGTATAGGTATTACCGATCCATCCTTTTTCAATCTTGATAAAATCTTGGCTCAGATCACATAATCATCCTCTTGCTACTACTCCTGGAAATCATTTTAATCGTACGAAAATCCAGGTTCAGACATCTATGAAACAACGCATTGCTATTGACATGGACGATGTCATGGCCGACACTCACGCTAAATTTGTAAAACTTTATCTCGAAGGCGAAATGCCTCGCTACACGCTCGAAGAGCTTAAGGAGAAATCCTTTCATGAGTTATTCGACGAACACGAATACAAAGCCATTTCGGAGCGCGTCTACGAAGTTGGCTTCTTCCGCGATATTCCGGTGATGGAAGGAGCTCAGGATGTAATTGCGGACCTGATGGAAAAATATGACGTTTTTGTTGCGTCGGCAGCCCAGGAATTCCCAAACTCATTACGCGAAAAATGGGACTGGCTACAGGAGCATTTTCCGGCTATTTCGTGGCATCATTACATTTTTCTGGGCGACAAAAGTGTGCTGAATACGGATTTCCTGATCGACGACCTACCCCGAAATCTCCGCACTTTTAAAGGCGAAGGGCTGCTGTTCGATGCTCTCCACAACCGCGACGACAAGCAATTTCGGCGCATGAGATCGTGGCACGACATAGCGAAGACACTACTGTAAGCGGCCAACTCAACAAAAAAGCCCCGAATCGTTCGGGGCTTTTTCAATAACAGGCGTATTCAACTTAACTCTCGGTTTCTTCTTCAACCAGGCGGTCATGGCCCACTTCCTGTTGTGCTTTGCGGGCTTCGGCCGACGGTCGCAATCGAACAATGTGCAATTTATGAAGAACAGTAATGACTGGATAGGTTGGATCGAACTCAAACCATTTTGCGCCGAAATTAGCTGCATTAGGCCGTTTGTGGTGGTTGTTCTGAAACAGTTCGCCCATCATCACAACATCCAGAATCAGCGAATTTTTCGATTGATCGTGGTTGTCGAAGTTTGAGTAACCATACTTATGGCCACTCCAGTTGATGATTGCTCCGTGCACAGGCCCCATAACGAAATGAACAGGCAACAGGAAGAAAAACGCCCAGTGCATATCCAGATAGATATAGGCGAAGATATAGAACAAGCTATAGAGAACGCCCCAGCCAATCCGCGACACCCACGAATCGCCTAGTTTCTCAATAAAATTCCACTCTGGATAGTTACGGTCAAACTGGCGCTCAATGGGCTGATTACGGTGCAGAACGGCATTATAAATATTTTTTGTCTGCCACATCATGGTGAAAATATTCTTGGTATGATGGGGCGAGTGGGGGTCTTTAGGTGTATCACTAAATGCGTGGTGCATCCGGTGCAATACGGCATAAGCACGTGGGCTTAAGTACGACGATCCTTGCGACAGATAGGTCAAGAAATAAAAGAACCGCTCCCAAAATTTGCTCATCGAGAACATTTTGTGGGCAGAATAGCGGTGTAAAAAGAATGTTTGGCAAAATAGAGACAGATACCAGTGTCCTATAAATGCGGCCAGTACAATCACAATATTGACTGTTTAAAGGGTGAACAACCGAGCAACATAAGAAAACTCCTACAAAACTAACGAAATTTGAACGGTTTTGGCTTGCATTCTCCAAATAATACTTTAATTATTTTGGAATCAGAGCGATCAGTTTGGATAAATACACGGTTGCCAGTCCGGTTTTTAACGCCTTCTAATTGGTTGTAGTGGCGTATTGCAGCAAATTTGCCCCCATTCGAAGCGCCTGCTGGCGGGTAGGCTCGGGGTCGTTATATACGCTCTGATCTTCCCAGCCATTGCCCAGATCACATTCGTAACTATAAAAACAAACCAGTCTTCCCTGATAAATTAGTCCAAAGCCCTGCGGAGCCTTACCATCGTGTTCGTGCACCTTGGGTAGCCCGTTCGGAAATTTGAATTTTTGCTGATATACCGGATGATTAAATGGCAACTCAACAAACGACAGTTCCGGAAAAACCTTTTTCATTTCCCGCCGAATGAACTTGTCGAGGCCATAGTTATCATCAATGTGCAGAAAGCCTCCCGAAATCAGATACCGACGCATATTCTGGGCATCGGCGTCACTGAAACTGACATTTCCGTGGCCAGTCATGTGCACAAATGGATAACCGAAAATATCGGGGCTCCCAGGCTCAACAATATCTTCTTCCGGAAAAATATTCATCCGCAGATTGGCATTGGCAAATTTTATCAGATTCGGCAGCGAGGTTTTATTAGCATACCAGTCGCCCCCACCGTTATATTTCAACTTCGCAATTTTATAGGCATACTGAGCCTGAACGCCCAATACCGATGTAAGCCCAATGAGCATTACGGTTAACAGACACCTCTTCATAGGTTCACAAAATTTAATAACTGGCAGGCCGTTAAGGCCGCGGTTTCGGTTCGCAGGCGGTTGTCGCCAAGCGTTACCATCAGAAAACCAGCCTCAACAGCCTGTTTAATTTCTTTCTCCGAAAAATCGCCTTCCGGCCCAATCAACACGGTGTACGGGCTTGCTGGACGAGCAACTTTTGCCAAATTAGCGACGGATTCATTCTCAGGCAAATGCGCAATAAACCGCTGTTCCTCATCAACGGTTTTCAATAGTTCAGCAAACGGCACAGCCTCATCGAGCCGGGGCAAATATGACTGCAACGATTGCTTCATAGCGGCTATTGCTATTTTTTCGAGTCGCTCCAGTTTCAGCACACGCCGTTCTGAATGCTGACCGAAAAAGAAGCTGATCCGCTCAATTCCAACCTCAACGGCTTTTTCGATAAACCATTCGATCCGGTCCAGATTTTTCGTTGGCGCTACACAAATACGGATCGAAAAAGACCGGGATGGTGTCGTTTGGGTATCTACGATTCGAAAGGTGCAACGTCGACTATCGGCCTGAGTAATAACGACTGAATGCTGGTTTCCGTGTCCGTCAGTTACTGCAATTATACTCCCAACGCCCAGGCGAAGGGTTTTTATAGCATGCCGGGAATCGTCTTCGGTAAGGTAAGCAACAGGGTCTGGTTGATAGAATAAATGCATAGAAAACAAAAATACGCATTCCGCCCATCAGACCATTCATTCGTTCAATGGTTGTATTTATTTACTGACAACATCGGCCCACAACCATCGTAAAGATTGGGGCAGAATAGCCCCGCCCTGTTTTCCGTTGTGACCGCCCGTTCCACCAACAAATTTGTAATCGTACTGGCTAAATTTCAGCGCAGCATCCATCTGCAAATTACTCAGCCACCAGTTTCCATGCTGATTGTCGAGATCACCGCTTCCGTCCTGTAGAAAAACTTTTATGTTACGCTTTGCCGATTTGCGAATCAATGACGGATATACATACCCACCTTTGATATTTGTGAAGCTTCCTACATGACTTAGTACTTTATGAAATAGGTCGGGACGCTGCCAGGCTGCCGTAAATGCACAAATACCGCCCGACGAAATGCCGCCAATGGCCCGCATGGCTGGCGAATCGGCCAGCCGATATGTTTTTGCCAGTTCGGGAATCAACTCTTCCAGCAGCAGACGGGTATATTGGCTGGTGAGGGTATCGTATTCAAAACTTCGATTATCGGCCCGCCACGGATCTTTAGGCAATTCGTTGCCATGATGTCCTGGATTGATAAACAACCCAATCGTAACGGGCATTGCTTTCTGGTGGATGAGATTATCGAAAACAATTGGAACCCGAAAATCACCATCTTCTTTCACATACGTATGGCCATCCTGAAAAACCATCAAAGCCGCTGGCGATTGAGACGTATACTGTGCTGGCACATAAACATAATACTCCCGGATCGTGTTGGGAAACACCTTGCTCGTCCAGGTATATTTCAGGATTTCTCCTTTAGGAACACCAGGTTGTCGTTGCGAATCGGGGCCATAGGCCACCGTTTCGGAAAGCGGTGCCTGCTGGGCCAGCACAGGCATTACGGCCAGCCAGCCAGCAGCGGCAAGCAGGCAGGTGAGGAATATACGTTTCATGCCCGAAGAAGGCAATCACCCAAAAAAACTACCTTATAGCCAGTATGTTATATGCTGTTATTTTCCTATATGGAAAACACTATTTTGGGATTTTTCAGACTCTTCATAGCCTGTTCTAACCCATTTAGCGTTAAGGGAAACATCCGATTACCCGACCACTCGCGAATAATTGTTGTACTTTGAGTATAGTGCCAGTAGGCCGATACATTGGGATTAAGCCAAACCAGGTTCGGGTATTGCGCCTTAAACCGATCGAGCCAGACAATGCCCGCTTCTTCGTTATAGTGCTCTACACTTCCTTTCGGTGTTGTTATCTCATAAGGCGCCATGGCAGCATCGCCCACAAAAATCACTTTATAGTCTTTGTTGTACTTATGCAACACGTCCCAGGTTGGGATGCGTTCGCGCCGACGATTCAGCCCATCGCCATGATTGTCTTTCCAAAGTGTTTCGTAGACGCAGTTATGAAAATAGAAAAAATCCAGATGTTTAAACTGATGGCGAGCTGCCGAAAACAAGTGCGAACACAATTCGATATGATCGTCCATTGAACCGCCCACATCGAACAACATCAGCACTTTCACCCGGTTTTTGCGAGAAGGCTGCATCTGAATATCCAGCACCCCGGCATTTCGACTCGTCTGGTTAATTGTCCTATTAATATCCAGTTCCTCTTCAATACCCTCGCGGGTAAGTATACGCAGTCGGCGCAGGGCCATTTTCAGGTTACGGGTATTAAGCTCAATGGTATCGTCCAGGTTTTTATAGGCCCGCTGTTCCCAGACCTTTGCAGCCCGTCGATTACCTCCCGGTACGGATTTATTACCCGACTCTATCTTAAATCCTTCCTGATTCATTCCATTTGTACCGAACGGCGACGTTCCATCCCTACCAATCCAGTGGCCACCGCCCATATGGCGCTCGTTCTGTTCATCGAGCAGTTCACGAAAAGTCTGCCAAAGCGCATCCAACCCACCGGCAGTTTCCAGAGCCATTTTTTCGGTATCGCTTAGCTGGTTTTCCAGTGCACCATTCAACCATTCTGGTGGCACAACCGGCAGCGATTCTACTGGTGTTGACTGCGTTCCGGTTATGTATTCATCAAACAAGCGATCAAACAGATCCAGATGTTGTTCATGTTTGATGAGCGCCGTTTTGCTGAGGAAATAAAAATCCTCGACGCCTGTACTACCTACATCGCTCCGCAATGCTTCCAGTAAAGTCAGATACTCCGATAACGTTACCGGAAGTGCATGTTTTCGCAGCAGAAGAAAGAAGTCGAGAAACACGGTTTACATAATAAGTTATGAACAATGAATAGTTCTTCGTCTGGATTGCCATTCTCGATTCATCATTCTCAATACGGCCTTCCGCCTTTTTTACGTAATGCGCTTATCAGGTCGGTATCCTGTTCATTTTTGAGCAATGATCCCAGATAGGGCGGTACTTCATTCAGTACATCCAGATCATTCAGATCTTCGTCCGTGACCCCAGCCACCAGAAGCAGTCGAATCCAGTCGATTAACTCACTTGTTGAGGGTTTCTTTTTCAAGGCTTTAACATCGCGCACGCTATAAAATACCGACATGGCTTTTGCCATCAGTTCCTGCGACAGATTCGGGAAATGAACCGCTACAATCTGCTGCATCGTTTCCCGATCCGGAAATCGGATAAAATGAAAAAAGCACCGACGCAGAAAAGCATCCGGCAATTCTTTTTCGTTGTTGGAGGTGATAATAACGATAGGGCGGTGCCGGGCCGAAATTGTACGACCAAGTTCATAGCAGAAGAACTCCATCCGATCCAGTTCCTGCAACAGGTCGTTCGGAAATTCTATATCGGCTTTGTCGATCTCATCGATCAGTAGAACCGCCTGTTCGTCAGATTCGAATGCTTCCCAGAGTTTACCCTTTTTAATGTAAGCCTCAAGAGTTCCGATTCGGTCGCTGCCTAGCTGCGAATCGCGCAAACGCGATACAGCATCGTATTCATACAATCCCTGCTGCGCCGATGTGGTTGATTTTATGTGCCAGGTATACAGCGGTTTGCCGAGTGCCTGAGCAATTTCGAAGGCCAGCAACGTTTTGCCGGTACCCGGCTCGCCTTTAATCAGAAGCGGCCTTTGAAGATGAATAGCAGCATTAACCGCTGTACTTAGTTCGCGGGTTGCCACATAGGTGTCGGTACCTGAAAAGGAAGTTTTCATAGGCATACAAGTTGCCAGGTTCACAGGTTAGGGTTGCTTCGCAGCGGCAAGGTACTGGCCCTGACACAGGCGAAACAACCATAAACCGTAAACCCCTATTCCTGCCCGTCGCTCATGAACGAGTACAGGGTATTGTCCAGATGCAGGGTATTGGCTTTGAAGTTCTGGATGAAATTCTCGACCACTTCGTCGGTAATTTCTTCAACATTCAGGCATACATCCAGACTGATGCCGTATTCAAAATTCGTATCAACTTCAACGTGCTCCTGAACCTTTACGGTTTCGGTTTCTTCAATTTCTTCGATAATTTCGGTCAGTGCCGTTTCCGCTTCGTCTTCCAGATCGGGGGCTATTGTGTAACTCGGTTTACGATCTTCGGGCGGCACATAGGTAGGATATGCCTTCTGAACTTGTTCAACAGCCATTTCATAAACCAGACTACTATGGTGTAGCCGAAGCGTGTAAACCAGTGCATCGAAGACTACCTCCTGCCCCTGATAGCTTCCCGGAAACTGAATATGCACGCATTCGCCTGATTCCAGCACATCGAGGTCGTCGTCTTCAACATAAACGAACGATTTACCCTCTTGTCGGCACTCTTCTTTGAGCGCATTGATTTCTTCGGGATTAAATCCCTCGTTTTTATAATTTGCCATGCAACAAAGCTAAGGTATAATGAACAATGTATAATACACAATGAGTTTGTAACTCTTCGCAACGTCGGCCACTCCTATTTTCGTTCGTACGCATTCTGTTCGCGTATGGTCTATATATTTACCGCATGTTCGATACGCTGGATGCCCATATCACCCGATCCATACAACTTACTGATTCGGAACTGGCCTATTTTCATTCATTACTACGCCCAGTGTCGCTGAAAACCAAAAGTTTTTTGCTACAGGCAGGCGAAATCTGTACAATTGAGTCCTTTGTAACAAAAGGCTGTCTTCGCAAATACTGCCTCGATGAAGCTGGTCACGAGGTGATTCTCCAGTTTGCAATCGAAGACTGGTGGATAGCTGATCTGCAATCCTTTACGACACAAACGCCGTCAAAGCTGTTTATTCAGGCGCTCGAAGATTGTTCCCTGCTTACTATTCCCTACGAAGCAAAAGAAGAACTCTTCCGAAAAATACCGGCCATGGAACGGGTGTTTCGACTAATGGTACAGCGCAGCCAGGCCGCCCTACAGGACCGGTTTGTGAGTATTCTGACTCAGCCTGCCGAAGAGCGCTATCTGGCTTTTCTGAAAAAATACCCACAATTTCCGCTACGAATCCCGCAGCATTACATTGCGTCTTACCTCGGCATGACACCCGAATTCCTTAGCAAAGTTCGTCGACGGTTGGCCGAAAAAAATAAATAACATTGCTTACTTTCTTGTTCTGGTTCAATGCCTGCAGCCTCGTCGAGGCTGCATTTTTGTTTCAGAAAACCTAACCATCAGGTTTTTCTGAAACAAACGAATTATACCCTTATGAAAAATACAGTTCTGCATAAAGCCGACACTCGTGGTTTGGCTAATCATGGCTGGCTAAAAAGCCAGCAAACTTTTTCATTTGCTAATTACTACGATCCACAACGTATGCATTTTGGCGTTCTGCGCGTGTTAAACGACGATGTTGTGGCACCGGGAAGGGGATTTGGTACGCACCCACACGACAATATGGAAATCATCAGCATTCCGCTGGAAGGCGATTTGCAGCATAAAGACAGCATGGGCAATGTGGCTACCATTCGCAACGGCGACATTCAGGTAATGAGCGCCGGTACGGGTATTCAGCACAGCGAATATAACGCCAGCAAAGACCAGCCGGTCAAATTCCTCCAGATATGGGTTTTTCCCAACAAGCGGAATGTTGAGCCTCGCTACGACCAGATTTCGCTAAACCCCAACGATCGGCATAATAAGTTGCAACAGATTTTGTCGCCCAACCCAACCGATACGGGTGTCTGGATTCATCAGAATGCGTGGTTTCATCTTGGCAGGTTCGACAAAGATCATTCGGCCGATTATGCCGTAAAAGCCAAAGGCAATGGTTTATATGTGTTTACTCTGAACGGCACGATTGCCGTAAATGGGCAAACGCTGAACACCCGCGATGGTTTCGGCATCTGGGATACCGACAAGGTTTCGATTCGTGCCGATAGTGATGCAGAGTTTCTGCTAATGGATGTGCCGATGGCTGTCTGATTAGTCAAAAAGTGCTAGCTTGCTGGCTAATCAGCTTACTTAATCAGCAGCAAAAACCCGAACGTATGAAAACTGTACTTGTCACGGGAGCATCCGGCAATCTGGGCACCAGCCTTGTCGAAGAATTACAAAAAGCAGGTTATCGTATCCTGGCAACGCTGGGTTCTGAAAAAGATCGACATGCTTTCGATTATTTGCCCAACGTCAGTAGCGAGGTCGTTGATGTTCTGAATCCAGAGCAGGTCAATAGCTTCTTAGAACGCGTTAAAGGCCAGCCTATTCACGCGGCTGCGCTGTTGGTTGGAGGTTTCACGGCAGGCAGCATTGAGGATACCGACCTGGCTACTCTTGACAAAATGTACCGGCTCAACTTTGTGTCAGCATTCAATCTTGTTAAACCATTGCTGGCACAGTTTGAAGCGCAGGGAGGAGGACAATTTATTCTGGTTGGCGCCCGTCCGGCTTTAGTAGCTGAAGCCGGGAAGAATCTGTTTGCTTATTCGATCAGTAAATCACTGATTTTTGAGCTGGCTGATCTGGTAAATGCCCACGGAAAAGGCAAACACATTTCGGCAACGGTAATTGTACCCAGCACCATCGACACACCTATCAACCGGCAGGCCATGCCCGATGCCGACCATACGAAGTGGATAAGTCCGGAAGACATCAGCAAAACAATTACATTCATTCTGTCTGACACGGGTAAAACAATCAGCGAGCCTGTGCTGAAATTATATAACCAGTCGTAGCCGATTTACAAACCGGAACCGACTACGAGTAAAGTTATTCTTTCATGAAAGCGCACATTCTTTATATCGGTCTTAATTCGGAAATTAATCCGGTTATGCTACGGCTACTTAATAGCCATAACGAATGGGATGGAGTTGTTGCAGACTCCTGCCCCGAAGCCATTCGTCTCTTCCAGGAGCAGCGTTTCGATCTGGTGTTGCTGGGCAATGGACTGAGTGAAGCCGAAGAAGCCCAACTCCGGAAACAGTTCTGTAGCCAACAACCCGCCATCATCGTTGTGGAGCACTATGGTGGTGGAAGTGGCTTGCTGGCTGGCGAAATTCGCCAGGCATTGGCTTCGCTGAACCAAAATAACGACTGATAAAACGGCACATCCCGAAAGTTTTACGCTTTCGGGATGTGCCGTTTTATCAGTCAACCCAGGTTTATTTCCCCTGCGTTAGCTCACGCTCTTCATAAGCGAGGTTATACTGTTTCAACACCTCATCGGGCACACCATCCCACTGATTCGGGACATTACCTACATAGCCGATGTCTTTGATCCCCATCTGACTGGTATAAAAACCCGTTGCGGTCAGGTTTCGCATCATCGAAAAAAACGATGCGCCCTGAGTCATATCGGGCTTTACCTGCTTTGGATAGGCAATTTGCTCCACCATATCGATCTGTTGCGCCTTGGTGCATTGTACGAATGGCTTACCATAACGCTTCATACAGGTATTGTCGAGCCAGCGGATACCACCCCGCATAGGTGTCTGGTTATTGGGCTGATCTTTCATCATAAACTCGATGAAAGCTGGAACGCCCGCCTGCGATGCACTTCCAGACCGCTCATCGGCCGGAATGATGATATCGCTCAGCACCGTTACCGTCTGGAGTTCATGTGGAGTAAAGAACTTTTCCGCATTGAGCTTTGCATCGCGCTCAGCTTCAAATTTCTGCCGACCACCCGGCACTTTAATAGGCGGTTTGACATCGGGTGGAGCCGGAACGGCAGCTTCAACTGGCGATACGGCCAGCCCGAACCCAGCCAGGGAAAAAGCTTTTAAGGAATCTCTGCGTTTCATTCGTTGAAAGTTTTTTAGGTTTCTGGTTTATCGTCTCTGGTTTATGGTTTGGTACTCAATTTCATCCTCGCTCATAAACTTTACACCTTTATAGGAAGATTCTCCCCAATATATCATTAGACTAATCAGCTTCTTGGTTATTTTATCAGCGTCTTCATAAAGGGCATTACAAAAATGCTCATTTATATGCTTTCTATCGTAAGCGCGGTAAAGTTGAGGCTTAACTTCAGAAACTGAGCCTAAAGAAAAGCCTAAAAACTGTTTAAACTCTGCACGGCTCCCGCGCCCGAATCCTTCGGCGATATTATCCATTACCGATCCGCTGGAGCCATTTATCTGGTTTTTAAGTTCAAATTCTTTTGAAAAAGCCCCAGTTTGCGTAAGTTCATAAACCTGGCCCGATAGCATTCTTGCATCCTGCCACACTGTCAACTCTTCAAACCGTTGAATAGTCGCCATGGCAGGAACAATAAACGATAAACCAAAAACGATAAACCTTAAATATTCTTCTTCTTAACCTGATCAATTAAATATTCCGACGTACGCATCGAACTGGCCAGAATGGTCCAGGTAACGTTTTTATCGCCCTGCGACGGGAATGGCGCGGCATCGACCACAAACAGGTTCTTCACATCGTGTGCCTGCTGGTATTTATTCAAAGCCGAAGACTTCGGATCGTTACCCATCCGAACGGTGCCCACTTCGTGAATAATTTTACCGGGTGCCTCCAGGCCATAATTATTCTCAGGACCAGGCTTGTTGCCTAAGGCAATACCGCCCATCGAATGAATTATTTCTTCGAAGGTATCCTGCATGTGCTTGGCCTGCTTCACTTCATAGTCCGACCATTTGTAATGGAACCGAAGCACCGGAATTCCGTATTTATCAACCACATTAGGGTCAATTTCGCAGTAGTTGCTTTCCATTGGCACCGGCTCTCCCCGACCGGCCATACCAACATAGGCACCATAGAACCGGCGGTAATCGTCTTTCAGACCGGCACCATAGCCGCCAGCCGGTTTCATTTTACCATCGCGACCCGGAATCATGCCATTCAGTGCTTCAACTCCCCAGCCAAAACCGTAGGCAGGCATACCCATGCCACCCCAGTATTCGATGTGATACCCACGCGGGAAATCGAGCTTTTTGTTGTCGAGCCACCAGGGTGTAAACACGTGCATTCCACCTACGCCATCTTCGTTGTAGCGCTTCCGGTCCATCAGAGCCGGAACAAATGCCGAACGACTGGCACCAGTGGAGTCATTAATATATTTACCAATAACACCGCTGGTGTTAGCCAATCCCGTTGAGAATCGAGCCGATTTGGAGTTGAGTAACAACCGGGCCGTTTCGCCAGCACTAGCCGCCAGCACAACCGTTTTTGCCATCACTGTTTTCTCCTGCAACGACAGCGTATCCACGTAGCTTACGCCAGTTGCCAGTCCTGTTGCCGGGTCGGTCATAACTTCGCGTACCATGGCACCATTAATCAGCGTTACGTTGCCCGTTTTGAGGGCCGGTTTTACCAATACCGACGACGACGAAAAATCGGCATAAGCCTGACACGCCCGTCCGCACTGGCTACAATAAAAACACTGGCCACGCTCATCATTAATGGGTTTGGTCAGAATCGACAACCGCGACGGAATAACCGGAATACCAATGCTCCTCGCTCCTTTTCGAATCATCAGCTCGTGTAGGCGCGGTTTTGGCGGAGGCAGAAAAATACCATCGGGTTCAGAAGGCATGTTTTCTACCGATCCGAATACGCCAATCAATTTATCGACCCGATCGTAGAAAGGCTTCAGGTCGTCGTAACCAATCGGCCAGTCTTCACCCACTCCCGTCATACTTTTACGACGAAAATCGTCAGGTGCAAACCGGAGCGAAATCCGCCCCCAGTGGTTGGTGCGCCCACCGAGCATCCGCGACCGGAACCAGTGAAATTCGGTCCCTTTCACCGTTGTGTATGGCTCGCCTTCGATATCCCACCCCCCCCAGGCCGCATCGAAATCACCAAAAGCACGGGTTGTTCCGGCACCACGCCGGGGCGACTCCCAGGGCCATTTCAACTGCGTAATATACTTAGGGTCAGCAGGATCGAAGTATCCTCCAGCTTCCAGCAACACAACTTTCGCTCCGGCTTTGGCAAGCATGTAGGCGGCCATACCACCACCTGCGCCTGAGCCTACAATAGCGACGTCATACTGTGCCGGGGCTTTTTTAATCTGAAAGGAGTCCATGTAAAAAAGTTGAGGTTATTAATTATGTACTCTACGAAAACAGCCTAAATATACGAGGTAAAGAGAGAAAACGGCCATTATTACCCATCAGTAGGTTAGGCTCAGTCGAACAGATACCAGTCGACTCCAAACGCAAAGCCACGTCGCATGGCCAGATAATCGGGGGCCACAAAATAGCCGGGCTGAAATACCCCCTGATTGGCATGGGTTAATTTCACAAACAGCCGGGTTCGATTGACCCGAAAATTGGCGTAAAGATCGGCCAGCACATAGCCTTCTACCTGCTGTTTATTCTGTATATAAAACTGCTGCGTTACGGGCATATAGGCATCTGCATAATATGGCGACTTATAATGCAGATCGATGCCAACCTGAATATATAATGCTTTGGCGTAGAGTAATTCGTACTGGAACTGGGCATTCATGAAAAATGGGGGTGTCCGCAACACATCCCTTCGGGACTGAACGGTGTAATAGGCCTGACCAGCCGCCAAAAACTTACCGACTTCCAGTTTGTAGCCTGTTCCTATTCGTAATACGCTAAACGAGCCATTAAGCTGCTGAACTACGGCATTGGTATCGAAATAGACATAATTACTGAGTAAGTAATAGTCCAGGCCGGGCTGAAGCAATAGCTTTTTATAACGAAGGTTCAACTTCCCAAACGCATGGTTGTAGCCCCGTAGATTGTAGTTATTTCGCCAGAAAAAAACGTCGCTTTGAAAGCGTTCCTGCAAAAGCGTTGGATTAGCCAATATCGACGAGTAGCCAGCCGTCAGAAACTTGCTGTTTAGTTGTCCTTCGAGCCGATACCCACCCCCTACCTGATATTCAACCTCGGCCGTTACCTGCGACAAGCTATCGGGAAAATAATAGCCTAACCAACCACCCAGAAATGTTTCGAACCGGCGTGTTTCGTATTCGTTTTCATTCGTTTCGGAGGTATTGTAACGCGTGTATTGGCCATATACCCGATTCCGCAGATAGGCCCGGTAATTGAATGCCGATTCGCCCCGTTTATAAATTCCTTTCAAACCAAACTGATTCTCCAGCAATCGGAAGCGCGCATCCTGATAGATATGCGATGTATCGCCCAGAATAGCCGGATAAAACGTGTAGTTGAGCGACAGCGCATCGTCGTGATACGAATTTTTGTGCCGCTGGTAATCGAGTTTATGATACGCCTGAAACCCCTGATCCAGAATATATTGATGGTAAACATGCCAATCGTTACGAATCTCGTTCCCATGTGGCCCCTGCACGGTTGTCGATGTACTGACCAGTCTGGCATCGCCCGTGTAGGCATACAGGTTTGTACTACCATCGAGATTTGTTCCGGGTAAAACTCCCCCCTGCTCATCGAGGCTATGATTCATGTTGATGAAATGAGCCAGCAGCGTATACTTGTTGTTTTTGGAATGGTAGTTGGTATGCCCCAGAAATCCCCAGTTCTGCGCCAGAAGCTTTGTAGGATCATTAGCTCCGCTGGTTCCAAACTGCTTTTGTGACGTAAATCGTTGGGCATTGAAGCCTACATTCCAGCGCGGAGTAATGTTCTGCGCAAAATCGAATCGAAGAATATTCTGATTATGCCCCCCCAGTGCCAGATACATATCTGTAAAGGGCGACTTGGTGTCGAAATATTTTACCTGCATGGGCTGGTACGCATAGGGCGAAAACACATAGTAGCCCGTTTGGGCACCCAGTTGCTGGGGTTCCTGAATAAAAACGGGTTTCATGGGTGTACCCAGATTACCCAAATCCTGGTACATATTCAGGCTACGCTGCACATATAAAAACCGGTGTACATCGTCCATGGTCGTATCCATGGTATAGAGTTTTTTCCGGTTATTGAACACATCCTCCTCCAGTATATACCGGGTTGTCCGGGGGCCATAAATAACTTTGGTTGTATCGTCGATGCCCGTAAAGCCACTGCTTCCGGTCGAGCTACCTGGCCTTGTTGGTTGCCCAAACCCATTCGGTACCTGCAACCCACCCGGAAACTGTTGTGCCTGAGCTGTGCCGATCAGGCACACGAGGAAGAAAAGAAAAAATACGCTTCGATTCATTAAGTCAAAAGTACAGCAAAACCGCTAGATGCCCGGAATGTGGTAGTACTGATTAACGTTTTTTAAAAGGAATCTCATCGACCAGTCGATCAAATTCAGTTTTGGAGTTGTCAAGAAACGCCATTTCAACGGGTAAATAATAGAGGGGTAGCCGGTTTAATTCGTCAGGTTTGAGCAACGCACTCAGTTTTACCCAATCTTTTTCGGTTGTCAGCAAGCTTTCGCCAGGCTGTAAAGCTGCCAGTAACTGATCGAGTTCAGAACGGGAATAGGCATAATGATCGGCAAACCGATGGTGCGTGCGCATCCGAAACGTTCGGGATACATACTGTTCCAGAGGATCGGCATTACCCAGGCCCGATACAAGCATTACCCGATCCAGATTGGCAAACACCCCCAAACCGGAAAACGGCACGGGGAAGCTATACTGCAACCCGGCAAAAAATACAGGCGTTTCGGAGCGGGCGTAGACCCTTATCGACTCCCGGATGCGG
The DNA here is from genome assembly GCF_037201965.1 of Spirosoma sp. SC4-14. NCBI lineage: Bacteria > Pseudomonadati > Bacteroidota > Cytophagia > Cytophagales > Cytophagaceae > Spirosoma > Spirosoma sp. SC4-14. The sequence goes on from NZ_CP147518.1 coordinate 5,580,768, forward strand.
TTCTGTTCAATGTCAGAAAGAGTTAAGGGGCATTTCGTTACCACCACAGCATCGGCACGGCGAGCCCCATGACGGCGCTCACGTAAACGCCCGGCCGGAAACGGATGATCGGTATAAAAAGGGCGGTTATAGTCGGTAAGCAGCAGGTTGAACTGAGGCTTCACAGCCCGATGCTGAAAGGCATCATCGAGCAAGATTCGATTTGTTTCGGGATAACTCGCCAGAAGTTTCTGAATAGCCTCGGCTCTGCGTTCGCCAACGCAGATACGAACTGTTTGATTAAATTTGCGGAATAATTGGAGCGGCTCATCGCCAATTGTCGATGCGGAGTCCTGTTTGCTGGCAATTCGAAAACCTTTTGTATGCCGACCGTAACCCCGGCTGAGTGTTGCCGTCTCAAGGGGTACAGCCCGACCGGTAAACTGGTACCGTTTGATCAAATATTCAATCATAGGTGTTTTTCCGGTTCCACCAACCGTTAGATTGCCAACGGCGATTACGCATCGATCCGATTTATAGACAGCATATAAATCTCTATCGTACAACCAATTACGAATATCCGTAATCAAACCATAGATTCTACTGAATGGCAAGAGTAGTAATAAAGCGGCCAATTGCTTCGCTAATAATTTCGTAACATTGACTTTATTGAGCTATCAAAAGTAGTACTTTTAGGATTGTGAACACCCGCCATACCTTCCGGTACAATGAGTCTTAGAGCTGACTACCTGAAATACACATTACATTTTCGCTTCGATGCAGGTACGTCACGCGGCATACTTACGGAAAAAACTTCCTATATCATTCGGTTATTTGACGACGAAGATCCAACAGTTGTTGGTTATGGTGAATGCGGCCCACTGAAAGGCTTAAGCTACGACGACCGTCCGGATTTTGAACAGCAGTTGGCTCTAAACTGTACGGAATTTAGCGATCTGGATTTACAGTTGTTTAGCTGGAATGTGCCTATTATCCTTAATCAACTCATTAGTCCGCAATTTCCAAGCATTTTATTCGGATTCGAAACGGCCATGCTCGACTTTCTGGCAGGTGGTCGACGCATCATTCAGGAAACTGACTTTACCCGCGGCCATCGGGCATTGCCTATCAACGGATTGATCTGGATGGGAAAGCCCGAGTTCATGCGGCAACAGATTGAAGAAAAGCTTCGGGAAGGCTATACGACCCTGAAACTAAAAATCGGTGCTATCGATTTTGAGCAGGAATGCGATCTGCTGGCTATGATTCGCGAACGTTTTACGCCCGAACAAATCACGTTGCGGGTTGATGCCAATGGTGCCTTCCGGCCCGCAGAAGCCATGAATAAGCTGGAACGGCTGGCTACCTACGGACTCCATTCCATTGAGCAACCGATTCGGGCTGGGCAACCAGATCTCATGGCCGAACTCTGCCACCACACGCCCTTGCCGATTGCTCTCGATGAAGAACTAATCGGGCAAATGGAGTATGTGCATAAATTCAGACTCCTAAAAAAAATTCAACCGCAGTTTATTATTCTGAAACCTACATTGCTGGGCGGTTTGCGCCATTGCGACGAGTGGATTGAGCTGGCCGGACGATTAAATATTGGCTGGTGGATAACCTCTGCTCTTGAATCGAATATTGGCCTGAACGCTATTGCACAGTATACTGCCCAATTCAGGCATCTTATTCCGCAAGGACTGGGAACAGGGCAACTCTATCATAATAATATTGAGAGCCCACTTTTCATCGAACGGGGTAACCTTTGTTACAACCCGGCCCACGCCTGGGATTTTGCGGCCCTATCGAACGGTAGTATGCAGTCGTAGTACCGTTCCAGATCAATAAAGCTTGTTATTAAACCCAGTCGATACCTTTTTGTAGTAGACCGAGTGTATGTTCTTCGCAACTGCCGGGTTCAGGCCGAAAGTCATACGTCCAGTTAGCCTGCGGTGGCATACTCATCAGAATCGATTCGGTACGGCCATTGGTTTCCAGGCCAAACTTTGTTCCCCGATCCCACACCAGATTAAATTCTACATATCGCCCCCGACGCAATAGCTGCCACTGTTTTTCGGGTTCACCAAACGGCAAATCCCTATTCTTATGCATGAAATGCGTGTAGATAGGCGCAAACGCGTTGCCTACATCCTGCACAAAGCTGAACAGCTTAGCTTTGTGTGTGTCGTCTGATGGTTTCAGGTAATCGAAAAAAATACCGCCAATACCTCGTGTTTCCTGCCGGTGTGGAATAAAAAAATAGTCGTCGGCCCAGGTTTTAAATGTAGCGTAGTAGGACGCATCGTGCCGGTCGCAAACGTTTTTCAGATAGGCGTGAAACCACTGGGCATCCTCCTCAACTACATAGTGTGGCGTCAGGTCAATGCCGCCCCCAAACCAGCTCTGCCCCGTACTCATTTCAAAATACCGAACGTTCATGTGAATAATCGGCACCATTGGACTATGCGGATGCAATACAATGGAAACTCCCGTTGCGTAGAAATCGGCCGGGGTCGACAGGTTCAGCGTCCGCAATGTAGCCTGTGTAGCTTCGCCGTACACAGCCGAAAAGCCAACTCCTCCTTTTTCAATAACAGCTCCCTCGGCAATTGTTCGTGATCGGCCTCCGCCCCCACCGGGTCGTTGCCAGCTATCTTCCCGAAACTGCCCCGCGCCATCGGCTTCTGTCAATGCCTGGCAGATTCGATCCTGGAGATCTGTAAAAAAAGAGGTAATGCTATCTTTATTGATAAATTGTTCCGATGTCATAGCGCAAAGATACACACGATCATTCTGTAAGCTTCAACGCATACCGCACCGGACGTGGTTTGTCGATCATGAGCAGCAACCCCTGCTCGGCAAGCTGGCGAAGCAACTTACCCGCCCGGTATTCTGATACATTAATTAGTTTGGCAAACCGATCGGCCGTGATATGATCGTTTTTACGTAAAAACTGAATGAGTGTTCGGGCAGTAGGCGATTGCAGCAATTGACTCCCGGCAGATTCTGGCGTGATAATTAATCGATTGGTTGGCACTGACTTATCTTTAGCGCGAACATAAATAGTTCGTTTTCCGGATTCGTCAACTGCATAATGCGGCTTTTCTTCACTTTCAGCAACCCTGATCAGTAAGACAATACGGCCATCGGGGGCCAATACTTCATAACTTACAGAAAGGGCCGGTTCAACAAATTGGTCAGTTGCTTCTTCAATTTTACGAATTTCCCGAAACTCAGAAGGTACGCCAACAATTTTTCCATCGTCAGATACCCCAATCAGCAGTTCGCCCCCCACTGTATTGGCAAACGCTGCTAATGTCCGGGCTATTCGTTGAGGTGAAGAAATAGATCGTTTAAACTCCAAACGAATATTTTCTCCCTGCGAAATAATACTGTTGAGATCGTTTCTTGTCATAGATTAATAACAAAAAAGTTGAAGAGTTGTCCATCTTTTTTGTTCTCCAGCCATGCACAAGTTAACTTCCCGGAATATTCACTATCGACTCTTTCTATCATTATTCAGAACAGAATAGCTCAGAACTTATAACTGAAGCTAAATATATAAAAAAGGTATTGATGCCGAAACAGCCAGCGCATCAATACCTTTTTTAGTTCTAGCCCTATTGAAGCTTATAAGTATAGCGTTTTCGCCTGAATAGCGCTATTGTGGTGTTTTTCAATTAGCAGAAGCCGTAGAACCGATTCAGACAATATAACAAGGCAAATTGCCCATAAGCCACCGTTTAATCTCTATCCATAAAACGCCAGCTTACAAACAGCAATGCTAATCAAAAACATAAATTACTTATTTACAACTGCTTACGCATTTTTATCAGATTGTATGTTGGCAAATCATATTCGTCGATTGAAAAATTGCGGATTCTGCACGAAACGCTCCTAGTCCAAATCTGCAATCAGTTTCATGGGTCCGTTACAGACAAACAGATTAACCTATTTTCACAAAGCGCTTCATACACGCGTAGCATATGTAGCCTTTTGTTGGCAAAAAGAACAATAAACTTTTAAAGAGGAAGGGCCTTGCGGTTCGTTCAAGCGAAATTTCCTGCTTACAAGCCGGACATTGAGCTTTAAAAGTAATCCGGTAATAAATTAGAGAACCTATCAGGAAGACGGCGAACAATACACCAACCAATAATAATATTTTCATAATAGGGAGTACGTTTAAGCGAGTAATTGTATATAAAGTTATTACTGCCTATTGGTATATCTCCCACCTTCTATATATCCTAAATAATAAATTTACTAATAGGAGGTTAAGGGTGATAAAATCACAAATAATAGTCTAAAATTTATATTACTATTCTTTTTATTTGCATTCTACAGATAGTATAAATTATATAAACTTAAAACGGCTAGTTGAACAGGCTATAAAGAAGCCCCGTAAGGACTAGTTTACGGGGCTTAATGACTGATACTATTTACTCCAGACAGTTACTACAACTCTATCCTTGTGCTACCTTTGGTTTTCGGCCACGCGGCTTGCCTGTATAAACAGCTTTAGGTGCCTGATCGTTAAGCTGCAATTCATATCCTTCTATTCCATCGCCAAAATCGAAGGGCTTAACCGTAAACAGATATTTAGTTCTCGTATAATCAATACCGTTGTTTTGTAGAATAAAAGGTAACGAAACGCTATAGCTTTTAGCTGCCTTTTCCAGAACAAACGCACCATCCTGATCGTCGCCAGCAGGAACCAGATATAACGATTTAATTTTCCGTTTTCCTTCTTCAGCACCTATTTTAAACTTCGCATTGCTCGGGTCAAAGTCTAATTTAGCAATTGATTTCTGCGGAAAAACAAGCTTTCCTGCCGACGAGATATAGCCGGTAATGGGGGTTGACTTTGTAACTTTTTTCTCTTTTGGCTTGCTGTTCTCCTGGGGCGAAAAGAACCGAATTTGAGTTGCTTTCATACTAAGCCTAGTTTTTTATAGATATAATTCAAACGCGAATATAATAAGTCTGATTGTATATCAGTAATTTTTGCCATTTATTCCGCAAGCATCTTCAATAATAGCTACGGTTTAAAGCAGGAATTAATAGTTGAGAGAAAAATAAATTAATCGGCTACCAAAATTAAGAAGCTGCTTTTCCAGACAAAAAAGGAATTACTAAAATAGAAGCGGATAAATTATTGCCTATGAGCCGGAAACGTTCAATCGTAAACAAAAAGCCATTCCAGATTTTTAAAAAGATGCTCTTTAACAAGGTAACACCTTTCTGCACAAGTCAATGATTACCTATAGGCAGATACATTAATTATGTTGAACGTATCATTTGCCCTGTACATATGCAAACAAAATCATTTATACGTTTGCTATAACGGCGAAAAAAATAGCATTCATAAAATGGGCTACTGCCGAATAATCCATCAGGATGAGGATGTACAAATGCTAACGGGTCTTTTAATTTATTTTGTCGGGAAGTGCCTGCGTCAGGCAAAACAGATGTTGCCCTCCATTTTCTGCGTAAGTTATCTGCAAGCCATAGCTATCGCAGATTTGTTTAACAATCGACAAGCCCAATCCAACGGAGTCGGTTCCGGTTCCTTCTTTCTTAAATCGCTCGAAAAGCCGTAGGGGATCATTTACCAGTTTAGCGCCCGTATTGCTCAGGCACAACCACGACAGCGTCGATTGAAGATTTATCTGACCACCGGGCATATTATGTTTAATGGCATTATTAACCAGATTCATTACCAGACTATCGGCGAGTGCAACAGGCAATTGTATAGTGAAAGGTTCATCTGCCTGTATACAAACATCGATTGCCTTAAATGAAAGAACATCGTCCATATCCCGCAATTTTTCGGTTAGCAACTGAGTCAAATTAACCCGCTGACTCCCCTGAAACTGGTGATTTTCAATCTTGGCTAATAATAATAATCCCTGATTTAAGCGGGCCATACGCCGGGAAGCCTGATAAATAGACTCGATCCAGTTTGTTTGCGATTCAGTCAGTTTTTCGCTCTGAATCAACTGCTCTACCTTTGCATTGATAAGGGCTAGCGGTGTTTGCATTTCATGAGATGCATTTTCGGTAAACTCCTTCAGGCTGCGGTAGTCCTGTTGCATCTTATCCGCCATTTTTTTCAGAACTTCGTTTAGTTCATTAAATTCTGTGATTTCAGAATGAGATAATTTTAACGGATGACCACTAGTGAGATTAAAGACTTTTATCCGCGATAAGGTATCATAAAATGGATGCCAGAGTCGGCCCGATAATTTTCCCTGAAACCAGAATGTACCCAGGAGTAATATACCTAAAAAAGTAGCCATAGTTACGGTAATTACCTCAATAAGCCGATACGTCTGAATGAGTGACTTACGGATAGAAACCCGATGCCATACTCCCTGAATGGGCACATAAAAGGTTAATTGCCGAAAAGGTACCAGCTCGTTGTCGTATCGATTCTGAATCAGCGTATCGGTTAAAGACTCCTGCAACGACCCAGGCTTATGAGTGAGCGGTATCACCTCAATTTTATTTTCAACAAAATAAGGACTGCTCGACCATGTGTTATGCATACGGATATAGGCTTCGAAATCCCGGCGTTCGACCTGCAACCGACTTTCTACTTCATCATAAATCAACAGCCGAATAATCTGGTAAAATACCAGTGCTGTAAGCAAATAAATAACCAGCGAGAAAGCCAGATAGATGCGGTTCGTTTTAACGAGTAGTTTCACAAATTGCTAAATTTATAGCCGATACCATATATAGACTGCACATAGTCGGCACCGCCTTTTTCGATCAGTTTTCGGCGTAGATTTTTAATATGGGAATAGACCATATCGAACGAGTCGACGGAGTCGATGTTGTCGCCCCAAAGATGTTCGGCAATCGATGCTTTGGTCAGTGCTACATCAATATTCGACAAAAAGTACAATAACAGATCATATTCCTTACGCGACAAAGTTGTGATCTGACCATGCACAAAAACCTTTCTTGTATGCGGCACCACCACAATTTCCTGAAAACGAATTTCGGTATGACCACCAAACTGCCGTCGACGAAGCAATGATTTTACCCGCGCATTCAGTTCTGATAAATGAAACGGTTTTGTCAGATAATCGTCGGAGCCAATTTCCAGGCCTCTGAGTTTATCTTCCAGAGCATTTCGGGCCGAAATAATTATAATTCCGGTGGTGGCAGCGAGCCGTTTCAAAGCCTGAATTAGTTGAAAACCATCGCCATCAGGAAGCGTTAGATCAACAATAATGCAATCGTAGGTGTAGAGGTATATTTTTTCATCGGCATCCTGAAATGTAGCTGCCGTTTCGCAAACGTATCCTTCTTTCACCATATAATCGGTGATACTTTCGGCCAATCCTTTTTCGTCTTCAACTACCAGAACTTTCATACCGTTGTTTATCCAGATCAAGTGCCAAAATAGCCGTCAATTCTGGAAAGATTTAGGACATCTTCTCTCCTTTGTTTTCCGCAATCGCAGTGTTTTCTCCTTAACAGGTAATCCCCGCAAGTTGTCTCCATATCGTATGTACACCATCGACTGAGCAGTTGTGGCAGCACAACGTTAAACATAATCCTTTATTCGGCCTGTCACCTCTCGTTTCAGATAGTTAGTAACTTGCGCACTACTCACAATGACAGGGTTTCAACATAATTAAACAACGTATGGACTATAGACGATTAGGTGCTTCGGGGTTAAAAGTGCCCGTACTGAGCTTTGGAACCGCAACATTTGGAGGTGGAACCGATTTTTTCAAAGCCTGGGGCGCGACCCAGGTAGAAGAGGCAGCCCGAATGGTAAACCTTTGCCTCGATGCCGGTTTAACACTATTTGATACGGCAAATGTTTATTCGCTCGGTTTGTCAGAAGAAATTTTGGGGAAAGCCATCAACGGTCTTCGGGACAAACTCCTGATTTCGACCAAGGCTACCTTTAAAATGGGCAGTGGTCCTAACGACTATGGCTCTTCGCGTTTTCATCTGATCAGGTCCTGCGAAGACAGTCTGCGTCGACTGAATACCGATTATATCGACATCTACCATATGCATGGCTTCGATAGCCAAACCCCCATTGACGAAACGCTCAATGCGCTCGACAACCTGGTGCAGAGCGGTAAAGTGCGTTACATTGCCTGTTCGAATTTTTCGGGCTGGCATCTGATGAAGTCGCTTTCCATTTCAGAACGCTATGGCTGGTCGAAATATGTGGCGCATCAGGCCCATTACTCGCTCTTAAGCCGGGAGTTCGAATGGGAATTGATGCCCCTTGGTCTGGATCAGCACATTGGAACCATTGTCTGGAGCCCGCTCTCGGCTGGGCGTTTAGGAGGTAAGTACCGTCGTAGCCAGCCACTTCCGCAGGAGAGTCGTATTGCGCAGGGTGGTGGCGAAGGGCCGGCCATTGCGCCAGAATTTTTGTATGGGATAGTCGATGCTCTGGATGAAGTAGCCGAAGAAACCGGCAAAACTGTAGCGCAGGTTGCCCTGAACTGGGTATTGCAGCGCCCAACAGTTTGTAATGTGGTCATCGGTGCCCGAAACGAAGAGCAATTGAAGCAAAATCTGGGCGCAGTAGGCTGGAACCTAACAACGGATCAGATCAAAAAACTGGATGCCGCCAGCAATCGCGACCCGATTTACCCCTATTGGCATCAGCGCAAATCGCCCGCTCTCAATCCGATCCCTAATTTCTATAGGCAGTAGCTTAGTCATTTGTTATTGGGAATCAAGCCAATGGCAAATGACTAACCACCAAAGTTTACTTTATGGCTATGAACGAAAATAGAAAACTCCCAATAGTTATTCTTTGTTATACGTTGGCTACACTGATAGTAGTTTTTAACAATGAACTTTTTATCTTTCTAGCCGATGTTTTATCAACAAGGGTGAACGAGCATAGACTGTCTATTTCTTGGTTTTTGCTGTGGATTAGTTTTTTTCCATTAGTACTGATTAGGTATATAATGAAACAGTTATGGCTAAGTTTTGTCGTCTTCCTAATCTTTGGGTTACTTTTTAAAGTAAATGGGCTATAACTAACGTACTCATCTTGCCTGTCGGTGATACAATCACCAAGAAACGATAAGAATGTATTCTTTATCATTGGTTAATTGTAAACAGACCTAAAAGGTTTTGGAAACCTTTTAGGTCTAACTTAGACAAGTACCAGCTAATGACCGATAGCCAATGACTAATGACTATAGCAGACTACCGGGGTTTATTACTGGCCTTTTTCTAGTTTTTTCAGCTAATATATATGCGCAGTTTACCTCAACTATAAACTGTTTTTTTCCGAAAAGCTGGGAAGGGCGAGAGGCTATGATTGTAACAAGACCATTGCATCAATCGGTAGTGATCGACACCGCTGTTGTTCACAACCGAAGTGCTACGTTTTCGGTAAACCTTGCTGAACCGAGCCCGGCTTATCTGTGGGTCGATGGCAACAAAGAAGACGTTCATTTCTTTATCGATTCACCGCGTATTGACCTTAGTATCGATCCAACCGCGTCAATTCAACCATTGATTTCCGGTTCGTCCAGTAGTGAACTCTGGTTTGAGTATAAAACCCGGCAAAATCAACTTCATGATGCTTTGCCTGATTGGCGAATAGAAATGGAGAATGCCCTGCACAATGGCGATAGCCTTACTGCTTTCCGGCTCAAGCATGAAATTGACTCACTGCTTATCACCGATCAGAATACAATTGCGCAGATGATTCTGGCTCATCCTACAGTACCTTCCAGTTGGTATTTATTCGCCACATCTTACTTTCCATACGCCCAGAAGCAGGCCATTTTCAGGCAGCTTTCTTCTTTTTCTGCTTATCCTTCCTTCAAAGAAATAAGCCAGAAAATCGCTCAAAAAAAGTTAGGCCAAAAAGCCCCGGACTTTAGTCTTCCCAACCAAACGGGCACAAACATTACCTTATCCACGCTAACCAACCGATACATCCTGCTCGATTTTTCGATACCCACTGTGCTCGATTGCCAGCAACGCCATCAGGAATTAAAGCAACTCTATGCTAAGTATTACAAGCTGGGGCTGGAAATTGTAACCATTTCAGTAGAATTCGATAAAACCTTGAGATTGGATGCTCTAAAAGACTATCCACTTCCCTGGATTCAGGTTCAGGCCTTCATGAACTCGTCTATCATTCAGGATAAATTTGCAATAGACCGTATGCCCGATAACGTTTTGCTGGATGCAAACAGAATAATGATTGGTCGGGATATGACAGTAGCGGAACTCGACGCTCAACTTAATGATTTGCTTCATAACTAATTTGCCACCATTGCGAATGATAGCAATACCAGCCATTGGTTGTTGGCCCTATCTCCAATGAAAAATGGCCGATAACTACCGTTTCACATACAACCATTCCCATACATCGCCGTCTTCCTCGTCCCAAACCATTCCCTGCCATTCAAATCCATTCTTTTTCAGAACACGGGTCGAATAATTTTCTTCGGGTAATGTTCTGGCCGTAATGGCAACAGCAGAATCGGTTGCCAATGCCAGCTCAACCAGCTTTTGGCAAATTTGCGTACCGATTCCCTGGTTTTGATAACGGGCTACTGTTCCATACGCAATTTCGACCCGGCCGTTTTTTGGTTTTCCCTTAAAAGCCGCACTTCCTACTATTGAACCATCAAGCTGCACAAAATAACCATTCCAGGGCGGGTCATACCCTATTCGATTAAAAAAATCGACACTCATTTGCAGGGCAGGTTCGCAGTCGGGATGCCCCAGAAACTGCCGATTTTCTGTCAGGGTTTGGTAAATAGGAAGTAGGTCCATTGCTGTAGATGAATTACCTGCTTGTTTACGCCCCAATTATGAATGAACGAAGAAACCCGTTCGAATGACTGGGTTTAGTATCTCTTTTACGCTATCAATCGACAAAAGGTACTATCTATTTTATTAATCGTCAAAAAAAGCGCTAAATCATCTGACTAAGACCCATTTTCCCAAATGTTTCCAGAATTGAAATCGTGTTTTGCAGCTACCTGTCCGTGAGCCAGACCATAGCCGGACAGGTTGACACCAAATGATCTACTCGCGTTTTCTGGAGGCTCCTCAACCGATTCGGGTCAGGTACCGACGAAAAAAAAGCTGGCTTCTATACGTAGGTGCCAGTCTCATAACGGTTCATACACAGGCTCAATCTCTGAATTTGAATCAGGTTCTTGACCAAAGCATCCGACAGTACCCCTTGCTTAAGGCTAAACAGGCCGAAGTTAGTAGCGCAGAACGACGACTTCAGGCCAGTCGTACGGAGTTGTTGCCCATTATGATTGTACAGGATCAGTATAATTATGCAACCAGCAATAGCCTCAACAACTCGTTTTTTCCGAACGAAGGCACCAATATTTCAACTTCGGGTGGCGTACGGGCCGTGCCTGTCTCACAGGCCAGTTTCGGAAGTTTCACAAGTGCCTCCATCGAGTGGCGAGCCATTACGTTCGGACGGATAAAAGCTACTATCGGCACTGCTAAAGCGGAACTCCAACGCAGCCAGGCCGACTATGAAAACGAGCTTTTCCAGCACCAGGTCCGTACCATCGACGCATATCTGCTTCTATTAATCAACCAGAAACTGGTTCAGATTCAGCAGAGTAGTTTCGAACGGGCCCAAACCTTCAAACAGGTAGTCGACTCGGGCGTCCGCTCAGGAATGCGTGCCGGTGTTGATAGTGCACTGGCAACGGCCGAAGCCGTTCGGGCCCGGATTCTGCTACTCCAGAGTCAGCAACAGGAACAAGTCCAGCGGCTGCGGTTGTCCGAACTGGTGGGGCAACTTCAGAACGGTATACAGATCGATAGTATGCAGTTCTATAGCACAATTCCCAACGGCAACTTTTTGTCGGATTCTCTGTCGCCAAAGAACCCGGCTCTACGGCTCTCTCACTCACAGATCACATTATCGGCGGCTCGCAGTTTAGCGACCCAACGCTCGGGTATGCCGCTTATTTCGGTAGTTGGCGCTGGCAATGCCCGTGGCTCAGGGTTTGCCAGTCAGGGCGATATGTTTCTCAACAATCAGATCAACGGACTTGGCTATCAGGTAGGCAACTACCTGGTTGGGTTTGTTGCCCGCTGGAATCTAACCAATCTGCTGCGAACCCGTCAGGATTTTCGTGCCGATCAGTTTCTGGTGGAGCGATCGCGCCAATTGTATAACACACAACGACTCCAAATCTCGCGTCAATATCAGGAAGCTGAAACGCAATATCAGGTGGCGCTGGAACAGGCCCGGCAGGCTCCCATTCAGCTACGGGCCGCCCGTAAAGCCTACGATCAGGCTCAGTCGCGCTACCAGAACGGCCTGACCGACCTGCCCACCCTACTGCAAAGTGTAGTTACGCTCAACCGGGCCGAAGTCGACGGCTATGTCGCCATCAGCAATGTCTGGCGGTATCTGCTTCTGAAAGCGGCCGCTGAGGGTGACTTGTCCTTATTTATGAATCAGGTGAAATAAGCGAATTGTAAGTTTTCAGTTTTCAGTGCTCCGCCATGTTTAGGTTTCCTGCTTCTGTGGAGCACTGAAAACTGAAAACCGAAAACTTTACAAACTATGTATAATATCATTCGATCTGCGTTGCGGAAGCCGATTTCGGTGGTGGTAGCCGTGCTTGGGTTGCTCTTCTTTTCCGTCATGTCGCTGTTTACGATTCCGGTCGATATTTTCCCCAACCTCGATCTGCCCACCATCTATGTTGTGCAGCCCTATGGTGGTATGGCTCCAGACCAGATGGACGGTTTTATTGCAACCCGCTATCAGGATCACTTCCTGTATGTGTCGGGCATTCGCGATGTCGACGTGAAAACCATACAGGGCCTATCGCTTATCAAACTCTCCTTTTATCCGGGTACCGATATGGCCCAGGCCGCTGCCGAAGTGGCCAACAACGTTTCCCGGGCAAAAGCCTATATGCCCGAAGGAACCGTACCTCCGCAGGTTGTTCGGTTCGATGCCAGTTCGGTTCCGGTTGGTCAGTTAGTCTTCGAAAGCCCCAGTCGCTCGTTGAACGAAATTCAGGATTTTGCTTCGTCGCGGGTGCGGCCCATGTTCTCCCGAATTCCGGGCGTATCCAGTCCTCCGCCCTTCGGAGGTAACCAGCGAACCATTGTTATCAAAGTGAACCCGCAACTGGTCCGCAGTTATCAACTTACTCCCGAAGAGGTTATCAAATCCATCGTCACCAACAATCAGCCATCGCCCGCCGGTAATATTCGTATTGGCGACAAAGCGTTGATGACACCAGTGAACTCGCTGGTTAAACGCCCTGACGACTTCCTGAACATACCAATTCGGGTAGGCTCGGGCCCAACAGTCTTTGTGCGCGATATTGCTACAGTTGAAGATGGTGCCGACGTCACGGTGAGTTATGCTCTCATCAATGGTCGTCGGGCAGTTTATATTCCGGTGGTCAAAAAATCGGATGCCTCAACACTGGATGTGGTTAGCAATATCCGGAAAGCTATGCCCGAATTACAGGCAGCGGTTCCTGAAGACATTAAAATCTCGTATGAATTCGATCAGTCGGTCTACGTAACCAATGCCCTGAAAAGCCTCGTAACGGAAGGTATTCTGGGTGCTGTGCTAACGGGTCTGATGGTGCTGCTGTTTCTGCGCGACTGGCGCAGTGTAATTATTGTGGTCGTTACGATTCCCATTTCGATCCTGTCGGCAGTGATTATGCTCAACTTATGTGGGCAAACCATCAACATCATGACCCTATCGGGGCTGGCACTAGCCATCGGGATTCTGGTCGACCAGGCCACGGTAACGATTGAAAACATTCACCAGCATCTGGAAACGGGTAAACCCAAAGCCGTAGCCATCTGGGACGCCTGTAAGGAAATCGTCTTTCCCGAATTTCTGATTCTGCTGGCGATTCTGGCCGTTTTCGCCCCCGCGTTTGTGATGAGTGGCGTTCCCCGATCCATGTTTCTTCCGTTATCGCTATCGGTAGGTTTTGCCATGATTGCGTCGTTCCTGCTTTCGCAGACTTTTGTGCCGGTGCTGGCCAACTGGCTACTGAAAAGTCATCCCGAGCACGAAGCTCCCACGCTTGCTCTCGATGCACAGGAACGCCACGCCATTATTGATGACGCAGCCCATAAAAGCACCCACCCAACTGGTTTCGAAAAGTTTAAACAGCGGTATTCAACCCTTCTGGAAAACGTGCTGAATCGCCGGGGACTGGTTGTGGGGAGCTATCTGGCGGGCTCTCTGGCCTTGATTGTTGTTTGTTTTATGGTGATCGGTACCGACATTCTACCCCACGGCAATAGTCATCAGTTTCAGATGCGATTGCGGATTCCCGACGGAACACGCGTAGAACGCACCGAACTGGCCACGCTGAAAGTGCTCGATATTATAAAGGATGAAGTTGGCGCCGAAAACGTAGAAATATCATCGGCTTACGTCGGCACCGTTCCATCCAGCTATGGAACCTCCAACATCTTTGTGTTCAATAGCGGCCCCCACGAAGCGGTGATGCAAGTCTCGCTGAACGAAGAGCATCCGGTAAAGATGGACGACCTGAAAGAGCAGTTGCGTACCCGCATTGCCAAAGCCCTGCCTAATGCCAATGTGTCGTTTGAGCCGATCGAGCTTACCGAAAAAATTATGAGCCAGGGCTCTGCAACGCCCATCGAAGTAACCGTTGCGGCCAAAGACCTGAAAGAAGCCGGACGGTTTGCGAACAAAATCCGTGAACAAATGGCCAAAATCGATTTCCTGCGCGATGTACAGATTGCCCAGCCATTGGCGTATCCAGTTCTGAATGTAACCATGAACCGCGAACGGGCCGGACAACTGGGCGTTACGTCGACACAGGTAGCCCGGTCTATGGTGGCAGCCACTTCGTCGAGCCGATTTACAGACAAAAATCTCTGGCTCGATGATGCCAAAGGACTCGCTTATCAGGTTCAGGTTCAAATTCCCGAATACCAGATGAGCAGCACCAACGACATCGGTAATATTCCGCTGAAAAGTGGAGCCATGCACCCACTGCTTTCTGATGTAGCAACGTTCTCCGAAGGAACTACCCCCGGCGAATACGACCGCGCTGGCCCAAATCGACTGGTGACCATTACGGCCAACCTACAGAAAAAAGACCTCGGTACGGCCCAGAAAGCAGTAGAGCAGGCCATCCGGAATGCGGGCGAACCGCCCCGCGGTGTTATTGTTGAGATGGGTGGGCAGACCAGTCTGCTGACCGATACGCTGAGCAGTTTACAAACAGGGTTGCTGGTTGCCATTGTCATTATCTTCCTGTTGCTGGCTGCAAATTATCAGTCGTTTAAACTCTCGCTCGTGATTCTGTCGGCCATTCCGGCCGTAGTTGCCGGAGCGTTGCTGATGTTGCTGGCCTGTGGTGCCACGCTGAATCTGCAATCGTACATGGGATTAATCATGTCGGTGGGTGTATCGGTTGCCAATGCCATTCTGATGGTGACAAACGCAGAAAACTTGCGGCTGGATGTTGGCGATAGCCGCAAGGCCGTTGTGCTGGCAGCTAACAGCCGGATTCGGCCCATTCTTATGACCAGCATTGCCATGATTGCTGGCATGGTACCAATGGCATCGGGACTTGGCGAAGGGGGCGATCAGATTGCCCCACTTGGTCAGGCTGTTATTGGTGGTCTGATTGCCTCTACACTGGCAGCCCTACTGATTCTCCCCTGCGTATTTAACCAGCTCCAGGCTAAATCAAGTACGCAATCGGTATCTCTCGACCCGGAAGATCCGGAGAGCAAATTCTTTAACAATCAACTGACCCCGGCACCGGCGGTCCGCTCCCTATGAAACCGTTTATTCGATTAGTCTGGCCGGTATCGCTGGCCGCTGGCATAGCCGCCTGTTCATCCTCTGGCAACGATACCAAACAGAATGCTCACCCAGACGTAGCCGAACCTCAGATAGTTACCGTTGCCGTACGGGCCTTGCAACCCAGTAAACGGGTTACACTACCGGGTGAGCTGAAACCCTGGAACCGGGTGAGTATCTACGCTAAAGTGAAAGGGTTCGTGCGCGATATTCCCGTCGATCGGGGAACGTTCGTTCGGAAAGGTCAGCTATTGGCCCGGCTCGATGCACCAGAAGTGCTTTCCGAACTGAGTCAGGCGCAGGCGCAGGTACAGGCGCAGGAAGCAGCTTTGGTTGAACAAACGACCCGCGCCCGCGCCAGTCGGCTCACCTACACTCGGCTTCAGCAAACCGCCCGAATGGAAGGAGCGGTGTCGGCCAACGAGCTGGATCAGGCTCTGGCCAAAATGCAGGCCGACAGCGCAATGGTTGCCGTAGCTAAAGGATCAGTGCAGGCTGCCCGTTCGAACTACCAGGCCAAAACCGAACTTCGACAATACCTGACCATTACGGCACCCTTCGACGGAATGATTATCGAACGAAATATCAGCCCCGGCGCTCTGGTGGGTGCTGCCGACAACGGAAAACCGCTTTTTGTACTGGAAGACAGCCGAACCCTGCGCCTGACGGTGGCTATTCCCGAAACATTTGCCAATCAGCTACCGGCCAAAAGTTCGGTTTCGTTTACGGTCAATGCCATTCCCGAACGTCTGTTCAATGCCAAACTGGCCCGCAGCGCCGAAAGTCTGGTTGAAACCAACCGCGCCATGATGGCTGAATTTGATGTTAACAACACCTCGCACGAACTAAAATCGGGCATGTATGCCGATGTAACATTACCCATCGAGCGTTCATCTCAGACATTGTTCGTGCCTGCCACATCGGTGGTGAGTTCGAGCGAAAAAATGTTCGTGATTCGGGTCCGCAACAATCATGCGCAATGGGTCTCGGTGCAGAAAGGCAACGTAGTCGACAGTCTGGTCGAAGTCTTTGGCGACCTGAAACAGGGCGAACCTATTGTTAAAGCGGCATCCGAAGAAATACGGGACGGACAGGCTATAAAAACGAAGTAATTCGTTGTCTTTCTGGTCAACTCCCCGCCTTAACCACAGGCGGGGAGTTTTCATTTGTAGCCCACCCATACAGATTCAGCCTCTGGGTTCATAAACTTTTATGACCGTATACGCCCACATGGCTTCTTTCTGCCGTTTGATATAATCAATGGCCGACTGTTCGGTTTTATGTGGATTAGGTTCTGTTTTAGGCAGATCAAATAATTTAGGGCTAGTTGTCCGAGGTTCGTCGAGGTTCGGAACCCGATGAACTTTATATACGTAATAAACGGCTTCTACAGGCATGATGCTGGTTAGTTTCGAGGTTGACAATCGGAATTATGCGGTTTAAATTTCATACCACATCAGAGTAGTTGCCAGTCGTTATCGGATAAACTGTATAGAAAAACCACCCAACTGTCAAAAGAGCCCTGTGAATTGATAAGCACCGACACACGATTGAGCTTTTTCAGACGTTTATTGGGATAGATGTTATTCCAGTATAACTACAAAGAAAAACGACTAGTAAACCTCTGCTAATTCGCTTACGATCTCCCCGGCTCCCAATCTGCCTCTAACTCTAAAAACAATCGTTAACGAGCTATTAATCTTTATAGTGAATTCACTGTCTAATCCATAGTGCTGTCGAAATCAGCCACAGGCTACTGCGGGTTTGAGGTAGCTTTTTCATCATTCAACGTATCAATAATCATAAGCCCACTTTTCTGAGTTTATAGTAAACAACAGTCGATCATTAATCAATTTATGAATGCACACCGCCTTGTTGCCTTGCTCTTACTACTTACGGTGACACTTTCGGCTTTCTCTTCTCAACCGGGCAACCCCGATGCTGTACTTGGCAAGTGGTTGAGTGCTCGAAAGAAGAATCAGGTTCAGATTTATAAACAGGGCAACAAATACTATGGAAAGCTGGTCTGGATGGCCGAGCCAAACGATCCGTTGACCAACAAACCCAAAGTAGATAGCCAAAACCCCGACGAGAAGCTACGAAACCGCCCATTGATGAATCTGCCAATTTTGAGTAATCTGGTCTACAAAGGCGGAAATGTCTGGGCCGAAGGTCAGATCTATAATCCAGAAGATGGAAAAACGTATAATTGCGATGTCACGCTAAAAGATGAGAATTCGATGGATTTTCACGGCTATATTCTGGGAATGCCCTTTCTTGGGAAAACCAAAACCTGGACTCGGGTGAAGTAAATTAGAAATAAAAGCCAATTCACGGTAGTGAAGCCGTGACCACAAGTTGAACGTGACTCCGAGACGAACCGTAATTTTTCGGATCGGCCCGTACCATTTTATAGACGTCCCTTATATTGATATTGGATTGAATTTAGGCTGGTCGTCACAGTCAAATGAGGTGAGTTGTCAGGATCAAGAAGTGGTTAAGGCCGGAATATGGCTGATTCTGCATTGCATCGTCAGCCACCATTATTTACTATTCAGTTAGCTTTCCCGCCATGATTAGGGCAATGGATTCTTAGAGATGTAGACGACACCCCGCCCATTTTTACTATTACAAAACGAAAAGGCTTGCCCTGAGTGGCCTCGCCCACAGACTGCATCTGTACCGGAGATGTAGAGCCGTTGTTGCGTATCTAAGTATAAACTGTTCAGTTGATGCAATTGAGGTAGCTCAATGACACGACCACTGTCTGTAATTACACCTGGTGTTTCATAGGTCCCACTCGTTGCCGAACCCGTAATAAACTCCCGGTTAATAGTATAGATCGTACCCGTTTTGGTCGTGACCGGATTAATGTAGAGCTTCTGATCAATAGGCTCTAATCTGGGTCGATCAAAATAGGGATTGTATTTTCTATAAACTTGCCAGGTTTGGCCTTCATCGACACTGTATTTTGCTACATTACTCATGATCTGCCTGAAGCTACCATTAGTTCCGTATGTGGTGATACCATTCATGACAAATAGGGTATCTTGGTGTTGAACAATGCCAGAAATACCCTGTTGCTGTTGATCGACTTGTTGCCAGCTTTTGCCTTGATCCGTGGAGCGAAATAGCCTGTATGTAGTGGCAATCAATAAAGTCTCCTCCCATTCACCCCATATCGCCTGAATAGGTTCGTCAATGGGTGCTTTGAGAGTGTACCAGTCGTGATACTCAGGGGCAATGGTATCAGGTTGGGTCTTTTGGCAAGACAAACCAATTGCGATCAGAAGACAGCAGAGTAAAGTTTTCATAGTTGCTGAGTAAATTACAGGAAAAAGAGACGCTCGTTCCTATGAATATAATTAAGACAAAACTCATGTCCATATAAATCTGGAAACAAAGCGCCAAGTTGTTGAAGGAGGGCATCTGCTTGAGTAGTGGAATTAGTGCCTATTAACCTGGCACATGTCCCCTATCCGCCCCATAAAATCCCTTCCCTCATGAGACGAATAAGGGTCCATAATAAGTTATATATATGCAATCCGGGCAGGCTTTATATCACCCTGTTAACTTCGAGAATCTGTTTTATCTGCTCTAATACAGCGTTCCAGCCGCCTTCGCTCAGTGTATCCTGGTAGCGTTTTTCGCCGTCGGCCACAGTTGCATAATTGCCCTGTGTAACAGCTAGACGGGTTTGCTTTCCTTCTGCCGATACAGCATAAGTAACGGTCAAATAATTTTCCGGTATGTCTTCAATGGCCGAATTAGGGTCAATTGTGGTGTAGGTCAGAAAGTATCCAGGTTCAATTTTCAGAATCGTTCCTTTCACGGCAACCAGTTCGGTTCCATCAAAACTTCCTTTCCACAACAGCGGACTGCCCACCTGCCAGTCGGTTATGGGCTCACAGCCAAACATATACTTTTTTGTTTGCTCCGGATTGGTCAGGGCATCCCAAACGGCTGCTGGTGCGGCATTAATCAGAATCGTGTTTTCAATAATCAACTGGTTTTCCATGTCCTTGCGTTTGTGTTGGTTTGTTAACAAAGCAAAGTCTGGAAAGTGACAACCTTATGTCAGTAGCCTCACGTGAGTGCACTCTTTCCCTGAAGTTATCTGATTGATTCGGCTTTTTTCGGGCGTTAATTAGCTGGTACGCTGGTTTTTCGAAGCCTGTAAAGCCACCTCAATATCACGGCCTACCTACTGGCCCATTTCACTCAGATAGTATTGATTAGAAGTATCCTGCCGGGTGGAGTAATGGGCTGATACGGTACAGTTCAGAAAAGAGTAGGCACGTTCGTAGACGGCTTTTTGTGAGCCCGATGTTTCCGTAAACTGTTGATGCAACAATTGTAGAATATCGACCATCAACTCATTTACGGCATCTACATCGGTAGCAACAGCAGCTGCCGCCTTAAGTTCAGTATATTTTTGCAAAAGAAGCGATGGCATAACGATCAAGTAACGGGAGGTAGGTTAATTGCTGCCAAAAATACGCAGTACTTCTTATTCATTGTGTACATAATACACCAATTGTTACTATATTTATTATATGGTATCTGCTTATCAGTAAAGGTTGGATTCATCACAAAGTTGCTGTGTTCTTAGGGTAAAATGGCCCATAATTTGCAGGTTCTATTTTAAGCCAACCACCATTCTCCATGCGTTTATTCATTCGCATCTGCACTACCCAGTTACGTAGCCGACCGGTTTCCCGTTTTTTGGGAATAGCTTGTTTTCTGCTATGCACTCAGAGCGCGTTTTCTCAACAGGTAAAAATGAAAGATCTGCTTACCTACATGAGCACTCCGCCAGCCCAGTTCGATCAGTACATGTTTCATAATAATTTTATATGCTACAAAAGCGAAGGGGGACTCACGGGGTGGACCTGTTTGTTTGCTTATTCGGGCAATACGCTGCTGAACCGACCAACCGTGGCGTCATCTGTTATTCAATATGTTCGAACAAGCCGTTCAGACATACTGCTCTATCAGGTTCATTCTAAAGAACAATGCGAAGAATTGCAGAATGAGCTAATTCGCCTGGGCTATACTATTGACCCAACAGCCACAAAGCGACTAACCTACACCCAAAACAACACCGTTGTAACCTGCCAGAAAACCGATACAAACAACGGAATTTCAGGTAATTATTCGGGCTATACGCTCTCATTGGTAAGGCGCTGGTACTAAACCGGATCGGACAAGTGCTTTGGGCGCGGGTCATACGCTATGAATTTTAAACCGTCTGTAGCATCAGTCGGTTTAAGCGTTCATGGCAACATTATTGAAATCGATCCTTCAACGGATCAACGGAGGCTTTTTGCCTTCACGACAACCAATCGGACCAATTCTACAGATAAGTCTGTTAGTCGCCCTTAGTGCGTGTAGTTCCGATAAGCCGTCGGGTGCACCTAAACGGGTCAAACTAAGCGTTGGCGAAATACAGGAGATTTCATTATCTGACCGTGGAAGTAATTCAATGCAGTTAATTGGCACTTCGGACAACGAAGAAATCGTGGCCGTGTCGCGACCAGACCTGGCTCCCGCCGTTGACACATTGAATCGGGCTCAACCAGCAAAGGCAGTTTTCCAGCTCAAAGGCATTACCGCCGGAACGGCCAATGTTACCTTTACGGAGAAAGCACCTAATGATCCCGGACCAGGTCAGATCAGGAAAATAGTTAGTGTTCGGGTTAGCGCAAAATAAGTCGAAAAAGCGAATCAGCCTACCACATACTGCACACAATCAGCCAATTACTAATGATATCAATTCACTAATCACAGCCAGTATACCTAACGTTATGGCTAAACGGGAATAACCCGTTTGGTATAGCATAAAGAAAGCAAGCCCAAATATAGCCAGCACAAAGAGGGTTCGATACGGAAAGCCCAATTGATGGGTGGAGCGGGGAGCCGCAAAAACACCCCATACTGCTGCTGCTAGTAGCGGTAAGCCTATAGCGAGCAGATACTTCCCGTAGGGATGCTGGCTATTCTGAAATCCTGCATAGCCAAAAGCGCCCAACATACAGAGTTCCAGCAAAAAATAAACGGCCTGATTAAGTCCTTTCAATAGCTGCATAACTTTCGGAATCAGGGTTCCCAACCGGATTACCCCTTCGGGAACCCACCGACGTTAAATAAATTAGTGAATAACCAATTGATTTACAGTAAACCTTCTGTTCAGTTAATCCGATTTAATTCTGCGCGATTGCTCATGTCCAATACGTAAACTTTTTCTTCGTAAAAATCGACTTAGGAATCATGGCATGCACACCCAGCGTCTGATCGACAACCTGGCTCACTTCGAAATCGACGCCCGTACTGGCTATCGACAGCGCTTCGTTGAACGTAAACCCTAATTCATTGTTGATGAAGGCGCAGGCTTCTGAGAGTGCATTTTTCATGGCCTTGTTCAGGTCTTTATCCAGACCGACGGCAATGAAATGAGTGGGCGTTTCGGCACGGGGCATTTTCAATGGTTTGCCTTTGTGGACAATGAACTTGACCGTCAGATTAATTGCCGTTTCGATAGCCACTCCACTTACTTCACCGTTACCCTGCGCACCGTGTCCATCGCCAGTGGTAAACAGGCCACCAGCCACCGAAACTGGCAAATGGAGCGTTGTTCCTTTCACCAGGTGTTTAATGTCGAGATTGCCACCAAAAAATGCCGGAGGAATCGAGCTTACGCGTCCGGTTTCGGGCGGTGGCGCCAGGGCCATAACCCCCATAAATGGCTTTAGCGGAATTTCAACGCCCTCTTTCAACGTGGCCACCTTCCGTTTAGCATCGTAACGATACACGAACGTTTCACGCGTTTTCACCTCATCGGGAATACCACCACCGCCGGGCCAAACGCTGTTGACACCAAATCCAGCCGGAAAGGTCAGGTCGAGAATCCGAATTTCCAGGCTATCGCCCGGCTCCGCACCTTCTATATATACTGGCCCCGTCAGCATATGCCCACGAATTCCCGATGGTTCTGGTTTTACATTCTTCAGGATGGCAATTACCTCCTGTGCGTGCGCATCGATGGGCAATTGATTTTTGGTGTAAAATTCTTCCGGGTTTGTTCGGCTCACCCCCGACGGATTCACCGTCTGAATTTCGACCACATCACCATCTTTCACGTTGTAGGCCGGTGGTACATCGGCGCCAAAATAACCCCAGACCATATTCTCCGGGAGCGAGCGCACAATATGATCAGGTTTCAGTGCCCGCAATTCAGCCAATTCGTCCGCCGAAGAAAAGGCGGATGCCTCAGCAGGAAGCGCGTTTAGAGCAAGGGCAGCAAGGCCACTTTGGGTAGTGTTTCGTAGAAATTCACGTCGCGATGTTGTCATCAGGTTGTCTTGTTGATTGAAGTTCATGGTTAAAAACCTTCAAGATAAAGAAACGGCTGTTATGTCGTTCGCTAATCCTCAGAAAACCGGTCCGCTCTTTTCAGGACACAAACAGAGAGAGGTTTTGTTGAGCCATGATTACGACTAAACAAAACCCCTGTTTTCTTCATCAATACAACTTCATTGTCGACGCGGTATTCTGCCTAGCTTAGCGCATTCCGGCAAAAATTAACGCACTTCCTGACTTCGGCTACCGAAGTTGAGCCTTCGGGTACTTTATACTCCAGCTCAACCACCGCCGGGAATGTATATTTCTGTTCGTGCATCAGTTTCAATACCTGCTTAATCGGCGTATCGCCCTGCCCCCACGGCAAATTTCCTTTTCCGTGCTCGGCGGTTTGCCGGTCTTTCATGTGCATACTGGCAATGCGGTTGTGTTTTTCTTTCAGGAATATGAGCGGATCGGGGTTACCTGCCGCAACGTAGTGCCCTAAATCGAAATTGATGGCGTTGGCAGGCGACTGAGCCAGTGCGGTGTCCCAGAAGGTGGGGGTTTGCTGTTCATGGCCATGATAGGCAACCCGAATTCCGTTTTTTTCCGCCAGTTTACCTAATCGAAGCGTATGCGCATCGTTGCTGGGGTGTTCGAGCGTAACCTGATTGGCACCCAAAAGTTTAGCGGCCTTCATTCCGTAGTTAATTTCACCATCGGAACTTTGCATACCAAAGGCATCGGGTTTAAATGCATAGATTTTTACCCCCGCCTGATTATACAGTTTACGTACCTGCTCAAACTTATCCATAGGAGCCGATAGCCGCCATTTGGTAAGTTCGGCCCGGTAGGCTTTCATTTGCGCTTCGGCCTCGTCGAGTTGCTTCTTTTCGTCGTCGGTAAGCTCCTGTTTCGCAGAACGTTTTCGCATCAGCGGAAAAACAGACCGCATATCAACCGTATTTTTGGGCGCTCCCGCAAATGATTCGGCCGGACCGCCCATCAGCTCAATAGCATTAATACCCGAGTCTAATACGTACTGAAGAGTCGCTTCGGCACTTTGGTCGGGCATATCCCGAAACGAATAAGTGATAACACCAATCTGCACGCCGTCGATGAGCGAATTTGGCTTATCCAGACTTCGAATAATAGCAGGAGCGCCAAACAGTTTATTACTGCCCACCGCCACCCCAGAAACGAGTGCTGCTGCGGTTCCTAAAAACTGACGCCGTGTCGGAGAGTTTTTCATGAGTTACAATCGGTTAAATTACCTGGGTTTCAGGAATTACAAAAGCCAAATTCATTGTACAAATACTTTCAATTTGCCTATGAGCCCGCAAATTTCTCCCTTCGCTGCTGTTGCTGCGTTTCGGGCTGCTTTCGGCAACCCTGCGCCCAGTACTCCAGCAGCTGTTTTTCCAATCAAACAAGCGGTTGGTTTAGCCAGTTACACTCAGGAAGTAACCCTATTCCTCTGTGACCTCTCCAGCCACTCAGTTCGAATCATCGGCCCCTAATAAATGGATCATTCTGGGCACAGTGATGTTCGGTACGTTCATGTCTACACTCGATAGCAGCATTGTCAACATTGCCTTACCAACCATCCGTCGGGAGTTGAATGCTGGAGATAGTGTTGAATGGGTCGTTCTCTGCTATTTGCTTACCACAACCAGCACCCTGCTAATTATGGGCAAACTGTCGGACTGGACCGGTCGGCGGCAACTGTACATAACGGGTTTCTGTGTATTTGTTTTCGGTTCGCTGCTCTGCGGGCTAGCCTGGAATCTATGGTCGCTGGTGGCTTTTCGGGTAGTTCAGGGATTGGGAGCCTCCATGATTTATGCTATTGGCCCGGCCATCATCAGCGATACGTTTGCCCCGAATGAGCGGGGACAGGCACTGGGGCTAATGGGGTCGGTAGTGGCAGCGGGTTCCAGCGCAGGCCCCGTGATTGGCGGATTACTGCTCGGCAAATTTGGCTGGGCCAGTATTTTCTTCGTAAACGTACCAATTGGACTGATTGCTATCTGGCGAGCCTGGACCATTTTGCCGAAAAGTCCTAAAGCAAACGCCCAACAGTTCGATTTGGTTGGAGCAGGCTTGTTTTTAGTAGGCGTTACATCCTTACTTACCGGACTTGATTTTGGCCCAGAACCTCGCTACGGCTGGAACGACGCGCTCGTAATAGCGCTTTTGTCGATTGGGGCTGTGCTATTGCTCCTGTTTCTTGTCTGGGAAATGCGGGTTAAAGAGCCTATGCTTCGGCTGGGCCTGTTCCGCATTCGTCCGTTCACCTCGGCCATTATGGCTGCCTTTTGCGGTTTTGTTGCATCGGGCGGCAATCTGTTTGTGATTCCGTTCTTTTTACAGCAATTGCTGAAACTAAACCCAGAACGGGCCGGGCTGGTTTTGCTGGCGGGTCCATTAACCCTCAGCGTTGTGGCTCCATTGGGGGGCTACTTATCCGGCCGAATCAGTACGCGCTGGTTATCCAGTGTAGGACTACTAATCACGGCCGGAGGTTATTTTGCCTTTAGTTTTCTGGACGACCATTGGACCTGGCAGGAGGTGGTCTGGCGGAGTTCGCTGGTCAGCCTGGGATTTGGTTTATTTCAGTCGCCCAATAGCAGCAGCGCCCTCAATGCAGCGCCATTGGCCCAACGGGGCATTGCCAGTAGCATGATTGCGTTTATGCGAAATTTAGGATTTGTGGTTGGCATTGCCCTGGCAGCCGCTGTTTGGTACAGCGTCCGCAATCGATATGCATTGGCCAATCATACATCGTCCGAAGCCCCGCCAGCCCAGCTACTGGGAATGCATTACGCCTATCTGACAATGGCCGGGCTGGTATTTGCCGGTGCCCTCATCTCCTTCACCCGCGGTCAGAACCCGGCCCCGTAGCCAACGACACGGTTAGTGGGCTCCATGCCGAACACGATGGGCCAGACAATTTCCTGATAGTAAGGGTTGGATAACTGAAGAATCGCTCAGTTATCCAACCCTTATAATGACTAACGCTTTGGGCCTATCGAATCATAAATAACTACTTTGTCCCAGAGCGAAGAATAATTATTTCGAAAATCGTCGTGGATGGGATGTTTCTGATAGCTTTCTTCATCGGCTGGACTATCGAAAAAACAAAGCCAGGAATAGGTGTAGGTTCGCTCAATTACATCACGATTGGTGGCAGCGGGCGTACCAATATTCACCAGTTTAATGGTTGGGCATTTGGCGAGTTTGTTCAATCCTTCCAGCAACTTTGCCTTATCGGCCTCACTACCCGGATTTTTCAGGTAAAAGAGCACGTGATGGACAAACAATTCTTTTGGAGCAAGTTCGGTTGTGGCCGGAAGAGCAGCCCCTAAACCGGCGGCTACACTATGTTTAACAAATGATCTGCGCGATTGCTCATTCATAACGAATCAGGTTGTTTAGTGCGGTAGTCCGCTTGCAACGACAAAAATGAACAACTGTTGCTCGCCAAACAACTCTCTGCATCAACAATTAGCCGAATCCCCCGCCTGCGAGGCATTATTTTTTGTTCTTCAGATATTCCTGCCAAACCGGCACAAAATCGTAGGTAGGATAAAATTCGGTCGAATAAGCGCCCCAGGCACCGTTTTCAATGGAAAGATTTAGGGTTCTGAGCTCTTTGGCCGGAATCTTCACCGTAACCACCTGCCCTATACCCATCATCACATACCACGACACCACCCGTGCCTGCCGGGGCGGAAACATTTCCAGAAACTTGTTTTTCCCCTGAATTTCCTGAATTGTTTTCAGGCTTTTATCCTGCTGATGCTTCAGGAAAATAGTAATCATTATACTATCGGATGTTGCTTTAACATCGGTTGGCTGCTGAGCAAAACACAGACCAGAACTTAATAGAGCAATTGTAAAAAATAGGCTTGGCTTCATTTTTTGCGTTGATTAATTCATTGATTCTTCACTCTCCTTTATTTCATATGCAGGAACAACCATAAAACACTGATGTTTCATTCGCTCAAAAGAAATCAAAAACAGTGTCGCTCAATGTAAGCATTGGCACAGCTATTGATGCAATTTTTCAACAGAATAATTTGACAAAATATAGTACTTTATAGCCCCTAGTGTTACTATCGTTTTAGTGATTGGGTTTTGCTACTATTTATTCAGTTCATTTCTAAACAAGTGCTTTTCTTTCAGCTATAATTTAGTGTATCGACGTTAAATAAAATTTAACTTACCTAAAACCCAGAATTAACCTAACTTCGTATATATCAGCCTTTATAACGCTACTCTCAATGGCCATGAATTTGCACAGCAATGAGGATAATAGCCCCGAACATCAGCTCGCCGAATTACGACATGCTTTACTGGAATGGAATAAGGCGCTTGATAATTACACCAAACAATACCGAGAAATAGAAGTAACAATATCAAAATTTTCAAATGCGCTAAAGTCGTTAAAGAATGCTCGAAAAGAAACAATTTTTACGCTCGAAACTTTATTAAACAGTATACCTTCCAGCAATATACTTAATCATATTAATGCCAAAGAACTACGCGCCCACACAAAAACCTTAAAAGACCAATGTCAAACTATTAAGTTCCTCCTCAATCAGTTGCGTTCGTAAAGTAAGTTCATCTCTATATACAATAAGTATACACCTTAAAAAATAATAGCTAATAAAAGAATTAATTGGCAGTATTTATCAACAATACAGACAATACTACGTCTGTATAAATTTCCAAAACAAAACTTTCAATAAGCCACGAAAAACACACTAATAATTGGCAAAGCATTTATTTTTACACGTTTTCAGATGCTTACCCTGTGTATCCGTGAAAAAACAGCTACTCTGGCTTATCCCAATGCGATTCTTCATTTCTTTCCTGCTCGTTCTGAGCGTAGTGGTTTCAGTTTCGGCGCAAACTAAACAGATTATTCAGCCTAAAAGCGTCCCGCCAATGCCCTACCCTTTTAGCCTGGGGGTAATTAGCAATGGATTTTTATTTGTAGCCGGTCAGGTTGGCACCGACCCGCAAACGGGCAAACTAGTGGCCGGTGGTATTGAAGCCGAAACAACCCAGACGATCCAGAATATAAAAACCATTCTGGAAGCAGGGGGCGCTACTTTGGATGACGTTGTGTCGGTAACCGTATACCTGAGTAATATGGATGAATTTCCGAAGATGAATGCCGCCTACCAGAAATTCTTCAAAGCTGGTAGCTACCCCGCCCGAACAACCGTTGGTGTATCCAAACTGGTATTTGGAGCCGCCGTTGAAATAACGATGACAGCGGCTATCCCTCACTGATTGTGTGAAATTAATGAGTAGGCAATTCTTATATCAATAAGCAAAAAAAAGTAGCTGACAATCAACTATTATTGAATAATAGGGCTTTTTCATAAAAACTTATAACCATGTAGTGCCGGGCTACCGGTGCGGTGGCATCTTAGTAGTACTGATGGGCATTTCCTGTATGTATAGCTACTACGATGACATGCCTACGGCATTTTTATAAAAAGCACTGGATTCTTAAACGACTTCAAATCGGTAAGCGCTATAGTAACGACTAAGGCACAAGCGGAATTTTCACCCGAAATTCGCTCCCATCTTCTTCGACCGTTGGAGTCGGCTGGCCCAGAATCTGGTATTTGGTCAGAATATTATTGAGCCCGATTCCATTCGAAAATGCCCGACTAGGCTTCCGTTGCAGGTTATTGCTAACCACCAGGTGCGATCCATTGGTAGAGAGCACAATGACTAGTGGCTGTTCGGGCAGAATAATATTATGCTTTACGGCATTCTCGATCAGCAGTTGCAGCGTCAACGGGGGGAGTTGCAGCGCTTCGGAGCCTGGGCAAATGTTCGTTTTCAATAAAAGTGAATCGCCATACCGGGTTTTCAGTAACTGGTAGTATGACCGGATAAACTCCAGCTCGTTGGCCAGCGGTGTTAGCGGTCCTTCATTAGTTCGGAGCAGGTAGCGATACACCGAACTAAGCTCTTCGGCAAAGGCTTCGGCTTTACGCGGGTCTTCGCCAATAAGCGAAATCAGCGAGTTAAGGCTATTGAACAAAAAATGTGGGTTTACCTGCTGCCGTAATGTGTCCAGTTGGGCCTGTAGCTGAGCTTTGCTGAGCGTATCGACTTCCATCCGCGATTGTTGCCAGTTACCAAATGTATCCATGCTTTCGTAGGTAATGACCACAATGGCAACGATAATGATTGTGAATAGCAAAGCCAGCGTCAAACGCATACTGGAAGGTTCAAAATCTCCTACTCCAATTAGCCAGTACACAAAAAAAAGCACCAGCACATGTAGCATTGAGCTGATCGAACAAAAAAGAAAACGCCGAAACGCTCGCCTGACATACTCCTGAGGGTCTGGATGGAGTTGATTGACCTTTAACGCAATGTTGTTATTGACATACCAGTTAAAAAATGAATCGATCAGTGAGATAACCGTGGCCAGAGAAAACGTTGCCCAACTCTGCCAGTAAGCATTTCCGAGTAACAACCAGTTCAACACACTGATATACAGCGGCAGAACAATGAGTTGAAGAAGCCAGTCGTAACGAGAATAGGCCGTAAATTTCATCTGAACAGGTAGAGGCAAGGCAACCAAATCTACAAAATTCTGCCAATAAAACAACCTTTTCATCTATCCTTCGGTCGGCGCATTCTGAGGTCGTTCGGCATCAACAGAACCGTATTACAAGTACATCTACTGCCGGAACAATAGCACATTCGCCCAAGCTCGTCTTCAACAACCAACAGTTCAACCTCGCCTTTTACCGTTTCATACGAGTCGTTGTTTCCGGCCGCAGCTCCCGCCAATACCTTTGAAGCCGTTAAACAGCAAATACCGTTCTGCGGTCCTCTTTTCATGAAATCAATCACGTATACCCTTTCTGCCCATTTTACGGTCTCGGTCGTCAATCCGATTAAAGCCCTGATTATACTGATGTTTGCCAGCCTGTTTCTGCTAACGGGCTGTAAGAAAGAAAACGATGTAAAACCCGTTGGAACGGTTACAGCCAATGCCGGAGTCGATCAATCGGTGCAGGTCGGCCAGACCGTTACGCTCGATGGATCGGGGTCCAGCGATAGCGAAGGCAAACCATTGACCTATCAGTGGACGCTCGTTCGGAAACCGGCCAAAAGTACCGTAACCCTGACCGAAGCCACTTCGTTTAAGCCAAGCTTCAAGCCCGACGAAGTTGGCGAATATGAACTGGAACTGGCCGTTAACAGCACCAATGGCAAAAGCACCGATAAGGTAATTGTGGCCGCATCAGTAGCCGAACCGCTGGCCATTACGGCCAATATTACCGTTAAAACAACCCTGGTCGACCGCGTTCTGAATCCGAACCTTCCCGACTATATTGTTACAAAAAGCATCGACGTTACCAACGAACTGACCATTAATCCGGGCGTTGTGATTGCCTTCGAGCGCGATGTTCGGATGAACGTAAACGACAATGGCGGCCTGCTCATTGCCAAGGGAACCGCCGACAATCGAATCAAATTTGTGGGCGTGCAAAACACCAAAGGCTATTGGATTGGGCTAACCCTCTACTCGGGCAGCAACGCCAACGTGATGGAATACGTCGATATTATGAATGCGGGGAGCCGCACCACGTATAGTACCACCAAAGCCGCACTCCTGTTGTCGGGAGGAAGCAAAGCCCAGATTGCGCTTAAAAACTGCCTGTTTTCGCAAAATGACGGTTATGGTCTCTACGTTCTCGATGGCGGTATCCTGCGCGAATTTGCCCAGAATACCTTCACCAGCAACACCGAAGCCGGGATTCTGCTCAATGCCGAAAACGTAGTCAAACTGGACGCGGCATCGACCTTCACGGGCAATAATGGCCGCAATGTGGTTGAGATTTTCCAATCGGATCTGAAAGGCACAAACGAAATTGTGTGGCCCGGTTTTACCGACAAAACTCCTTACCGCATCAACGGCGTATTTTCGGTCAATACGGGCTGGAAACTGAACCCCGGCGTTACGCTCGAAATGAACCGCGACGCTATTATTCAGATCAACGTATCGGGTTATCTGCTGGCAAAAGGTACTACCACCGACAAAGTCGTGTTTACGGGTGCCGACCGCAGCATTCCCTACTGGAAAGGAATTATCTGCTACTCGCAGGATGCCAAAAATATCCTCGAAAACGCCGAAGTCAGTAATGCTGGTAGCATCGCCATTGTGTCGGGCAAGAAAGCGAATATTGCTATCTACGGTACC
Source organism: Spirosoma sp. SC4-14 (assembly GCF_037201965.1). Lineage (NCBI taxonomy): Bacteria > Pseudomonadati > Bacteroidota > Cytophagia > Cytophagales > Cytophagaceae > Spirosoma > Spirosoma sp. SC4-14. Next base: position 5,612,171 of record NZ_CP147518.1, read on the forward strand.
AAAGCCCTGATGTCGATCAAAAACACCCGAATTACCGGTAGCGGTGGCTACGGTGTATTTGTCGCCTATGGCGCTTCGGCCAACACCGATCTGGCAACCGCCAACACGTTTGAATCCAACGCCCAAACGAATGTCCTGATTGAGAAGTAAACGAGCCATACCTCCATCTGCCTTTGTCAGATGGAGGTATTCGCCTATTTACGTTTCTGAACCATCGCCACCGACAACTCATGACCTTTCAGATTTGGGGAGCACTCTTTACCGGCATGGTCCTGTCGATTATGTTGTTGAACATAATTCAGTGGCATACCTACCGACACAATTGCTACGGCCACTACACGCTCTATATGCTGGCGTGGCTTTTCTATTTTGGTTTGCGCGTCCACGAATTTCGCGACTGGTTTTCGGCAGAAACAAACTACTTTGTCCGGGCGGCTGCACCCATGGGCGCCTATTACGTGTACTTCGATTTTACGGATTCCGTGCTCCACCTTCGCCAGCGGCTTCCGCATTTCTACAACCAGCTACAACTGGTTAAGATTGCCCTTGTCGTTTATGTGATAGTCCAGGTAATGCTTTGCTATCGGTTGGTGGGCTGGCATCCGCATCTATACGAAAGCTCATTTGTGGCCATGCGGCTGGCCATGGCGGCTCTGGCAATTTATGGTATCCGGCAGATGCGGCTGCTGGGCGACGCCGTATCGCGGACCTACGCGCTGGGCACTGCTTTTCTGCTAACGGGCGGCCTTACGGCCATGTTTCTCTCACTGGCCCGCCCCGGCGAAAACTGGTCGGGGCCGTTCTGGAATGTATCGCTAACCTACATGCAACTGGGCATTATTGCCGAACTCGTTTGCTTTTCGCTGGCTCTCAGCTATCGCCAGCGGCAAACAGCTATCCGAACGGCTATAATGGAGCGTGAGCTGACCTACGAACGGGAAAAACACCACCGCGATCAGCTCGAAGCCGAGCTGGCCGTTCAGCGTTTAGAGCAGGAGAAAAACGAAGTGCAGATACGGGCACTTCAGGCACAAGTTAACCCACATTTTCTGTTCAATAGCCTTAATTCGCTAAGTGCGCTGATTGAAGATGCCCCTAAACAAGCCAGCATCTTTCTCGATGAGCTAAGCTCGGTTTATCGGTATCTGCTGCGGGCCAATGAGCAGGCGCTGGTTTCTCTGGCCGACGAACTGGCCTTCATTCGCTCCTACTGTCATTTGCTCCAAACCCGACATGGCGCGGCCCTTCATATTGTCTGCCAGATTGCACCATCGCTGCTAAACCGGCAGTTGCCCCCCTTAAGCCTGCAACTACTGGTCGAAAACGCGGTGAAACACAATATCATTCTGACCGACCGTCCCTTAACCATCGCCATTGCAACCGACAGCCATGACCGGCTTCAGGTGCGCAACAATGTGCAGCGCAAGACCGTACGTGTCGCTTCGGCAGGGGTTGGTCTGGCCAATATCTGGTCGAAATACCAGATGCTAAACCAACCCATACCGAGCATTTCGGAGGTCGATGGTTTCTTTATTGTCACGCTGCCTCTTATTCAGAAACAATGATCTCACGCCCATTTCGATCTCTGTAGCCTACGCTTCTTTCATGATATACCCCATCCCAACACGGGTATGAATGAGTTTCTTTTTGTAATCTTTATCAATCTTTTTGCGTAGCGCATATACATACACATCGATCAGATTTGTGTTGATTCCTGATGGAACAGACCAAACTTTTGCCGCAATTTCTTCGCGGCTCAAAACCTCCCCTTTATGCCGTAAAAAGTACTCCAGCAGAGCCAGCTCGCGGGATGTAATGTTGATCGAATGCCCGGCCCGGCTGACCGTTTTTGCCCGCAGGTCCAGAATCAGATCGCCCATAACCAGCAGATTGGTATCGGTAGAATGGTAGATAAGTTGATTTCGTTTCCGGTTTACCTGAATTCGGGCCAGGAGTTCGCTGAACTCGAAAGGCTTAACCATAAAATCGTCGGCTCCGGCATCAAAACCCGACAGTTTTTCGTCGAGCGAGCCCGTCGACGAAAGCAGAATGATGGGCATATGGCCATTGAGTGCCCGCAGATCCCGGCATAATGTACAGCCATTATCGTTGGGCAGGTTCAGATCCATTATAACAAAATCAACTCCTCCGTGCTCAACGGCTTTACGGGCGGTTTCCCCGTCCAACGCAACAGTGACCTGAAAAGCATATTCTTCCAGTTCTTTTTTCAGGTTCACAACTAATTTGATCTCATCTTCTACTACCAGTATATGCATACGTAGCAAAGCTAAGTGGGTTGAATAAATAGAGCGGAAACCAACGCATTGTCGATCGTTTGAATTTTTCAAACAGTATCGCAGTATTGTCTTTTATGCTTGTAGTTCCAACTCGGTCAGGAAAATGGTTTATGGTTGTTTCAGGTGTGGTATACCCTGCTCTCATGCGTTTCAACTGGCCGAAGAGACAATTTTCATGGAGTAATCCTTCGGCATCTTTCTGCTTACGATTGCCCAACTGACCGCAGCCAGCGTGTCGGTCAGTTGGGTATTTATTACGCCCGGATTAAGCAATCGGAGCCTAATAAACCAATTTACAATCCGTTCCTATTCGTCAAATTCGTACCATGCCCTGTTCCTGGTTAAAGGAAATTATCGTTTGAAGAAATGCACCCGAATGCCCACGCACTGAAATACATTAAGCGGCACATTGAACTTGTTTTCGTCCTGATACCGAACGTATCCATATAAGGTAGCTCTGGGCGATAACTCATATTCACAATCGACCTGCGTGAATGGCTCATTGGTCTGATAGGGGTTGAAGACATCGTATGTCCCGAAAACACCTTCAACAAAACCTCTTGGGTCGAACCTGTAGCGGATAGCCGCTTTATACAGAATATGACTTGTTTCTGAACCGGCCGTGACCGGCGACGCTTCGACATCGTTGTTTTTCTGAAACGAATACACATAACCCAGCCCCCCCACGGCCATAAACCGTTTCGAAAGCGGAAACTTCCCTTCGGCCACACCGATATAGTTACTTTTGGTGTAGGTAGGTTGTGGTGCTTTGATAATATTCGTCGACATACGGGCAATGAACCGTAGTGTATTCCAGAACGATTTCGTTTGCAATTCTATCTTGTAGTGGTCATAGGCATCAACCCGCTGTGTTTGCGGGCGTTCGCCAATCCGAAAACCCAGTTCCAGCTTCAGGAAGCTATTTAACCGAATGTTCGGCACAAAATTCTGATCGGTTCGCACATGACCATTGGCGTCGATAATGGTACGATTATAGATCAGCAGACTCGCCGTTTCTTTTCGAACAGGTTCGGGTTTTGTATCCCGAACATCGTCAGCTTCTTCAACCGTTTGTGTGTCGACGCTCATTTGGGCACATACAGGTTTGGCCAATAGAGATATGCTCAGGGCCAGGAAGCCAGCCACAGTTACTTGTTTCATCATGAGTAGGTTGGTTGTATTCGGTATTGAGTTTACGGTTTTCAGTATTGGGTTTGTGGTTACGCTGCATTAGAAGAGCAACTGCTGCCAGGGGAAGCAACTATAAACCACAAACTGAAACCGTAAACCCAATACACTTTTACAAAGTACTGGCTACCGAATTACCGGCAGCGGGTTCTGTTTTGATCTGGGTTCCATCCTGAACCTCATCCGTACCATTTTTCAGGACAACATCGCCTGCGTGTACGTTACCAAACACTTCCGTCTGGCCGTTCATTTCCATCCCTTTCTGAACATTCACCCGTTTTGCCTTTCCATCGGCAACCTCAACCACAAACTGCCCCTGCATGGTTGTTACAACCGCTGTGGTTGGCACCACCAGACTGTCGTGGTTGCGCTGCACCGGAATCTGAACCTGCGCAAACTGCCCCGGCACCAGTCGATGACCTGAATTAGGAATCAGGATTTCGACTAGCATAGAACGAATCTGCCGTTGTACACTGTAGGATATACGTCCTACTTTACCGGTAAAGGTCTGGTCGGGGAGACTATTAACCGTGAAGTGAATGGGTGTTCCCTGCCGAACGTCGCTCACATATTTTTCGGGAATTGTTACCTGCAACCGCAACTGATCTTCCTGTTTGAGCCGGAAGAGCGGAGTTGTTGCTTTTTCGTTTGGTCCTACCAATGCCCCCGGCGCTAGCTGACGATCGGTAATAACTCCTGAAAACGGTGCCCGTAATTTCAGGTAGCTGACCATTTCCTGAGCAGACTGATAGCGTGCCTGAGCACCTACCCAACTCAGGCTATCGCCAATTACTTTTCCCCGAGCCACATCAATATCGTAGGGAGCAATGGCTCCCGGTGTCTGATTCGCTTTCAGATACCGACGATAGGTAGCCCGGTCGGCCGCCAGCAGTGCTTCGGTATTTTTAACCTGAGCAAACGCATCGGCCAGTTTAGCCGTAAGTTCGGGGGCTTCCATATCGGCCAGCACCTGCCCTGCCTTTACGTGATCGCCAATATCGACATACATTTTCCGAACGTAGCTGTCGACTTTCGGATAGAGGTCGGTTTCGTAATAACTAATCAACTCACCGGGCAGCGACAATTCGCTGGACGGTTTCGATGTCGTGATTTTAACAACCGGATAAACCGTTGCTGAGGTCGTATCGGCCACTTCGGTACTTTCTTCCGACTTGCTGGCGGTCTGCTCGTTTTCGCTGGCCGCACTATGGCATCCGTTTAGCGTAATCGCTAATCCAAGAGCGGGCAAGCCATACCGGAACAATTGAGGTAGTTGCATAATTGTAAGAGCATTATCCGTGCCGGAGCCGATAGCTGGCTCCGGCCGAATAGGTTAAACTGTGTTTATTAGATAGCTTCAAGTTCAGGACTCAACTTCCCATCGTAGTAGGGGCTTTCGATATCTTCGGGGTTGAGCGATACCGATTCGAAGGTGGTTTTCTGCTGTACCAGTGCAAACGCAACCGGCAGAATCAGCAAGGCCGCAAACGTTGAGGCCAGCAACCCACCAATAACCGCCCGACCCAATGGTGCCGTCTGATCGCCCGATTCGCTCATCCCGCTGGCCATCGGAATCATACCCACAATCATAGCAATGGCCGTCATCAGAATCGGACGCAAACGGGTTGCGCCAGCCACGCGGGAGGCTTCAGTGGCACTCCGGTATTCGAGTCGCAGGCCTTCGGCACTGGTCACGAGCAACACGGCGTTAGCCACCGACACCCCTACCGACATGATGATACCCATGTACGATTGAAGGTTCAGCGTACTGCCCGTAGCCAGCAATAACCCCAGCGACCCGGCCAGTACGGCAGGCACCGTTACCAGCACCACAAACGACACTTTAAAGGACTGGAAGTTTGCCGACAGCAACAGGAAGATTACAATAACCGCCAGCGCCAGCCCCGACTGAAGACTGCTGAATGTATCGATCAGCAATTGAGCCATACCACCCAGATTGGCAATAGTTCCTTTAGGTGGCTGCCCAACTTCTTTCATGGCCTTAGTCACATCGCGGGTGGCCGTGCCCAGGTCTTTCTTATAAATATTGGCCGATACCGTTACCAGACGACGAGGGCCGTTCCGGTCAAGCTCGCCCGGCAGGGTACTCCGGCGAACCGTAGCCACATCGCCCAGTGTTGGCCGAAGCTGCCCTTTCACCAGCGGTACGTTTTCAATATCCTGCATCGAATTCATCTGGTATTCGGGCAACTGAACCTGTACCTGATAGGCAAAGCCTTTGCTCTTGTCGAGCCAGAAGTTCTTGGCCGTAAACCGACTCGACGAAGTAGCCGCCACCAGCGACCGGGCAATCTGGTCGGCCGTTAGGCCCATTTGTGCCGCCCGCTCCCGATCGATCTCAATATCAATCGACGGATAGTTCAAGGGTTGATTGATACGAATGTCGCGCAGGTACGGAATCGTATGCAGTTTGGCTTCCAGCTTTTTGGCATAGTCTTCGGCATCATTCAGGTTCTTACCAGCTACCGCAATCTCGATGGGTGTATTGGCGCCCTGGCTCATGATTTTATCGGTCAGTTCGATTGGCTCGAACGAAATGTTGTCTTCGGGCAGTTGTTTATGTACAGCCTGCCGAATTTTCTCTTTCAGATTATCGAGCGATGCCACTTCGTATTCTTCTGACAGGTTCACCTGAAGCACCGACTCGTGCGGACCGGCATTGAAAATATACAGCGCACTGGTACCATAGCTGGATGGAATCATACCGACGAATGCCGACGAAATTTCCACGTTTTTCGCCCCAACAATGTCTTTGATGAGGTTAATGACCCGGATGGTCTGCTGTTCTGTTTTTTCGATACGGGTTCCTTCGGGTGCCGTAATCCGAAGCTGGAACTGACGGGCGTGGTCCTGGCGGGGCATCAGGTCCTGACCAATCAGAGAAAACCCAAGCGCCGTCAGGCCAAAGCTAATCAGCAGATATAAGCCAATCACGATTCTACGCTGTTTTAACAGCCCATCCAGCATCCGCAGATAGCGAAGTTTGAACCGTTCAAAACCGGTCACTTCGTTCTGGTGTCCTTTCTCGTAGCCTTCTACGACATGCTCTACATTCAGCGACAAATCTTTAGCTACCTCAAGCTGATGCGGAGATTCATGTTCATGATCTTTCAACCACCAGTTAGCCAAAACCGGAACCAGCGTTTGCGAGAACAGGAACGACGCAATCATGGAGAAGCCAACGGCCAGCGACAGCGGCAGGAACATCCCACGGGGCACGCCCGTCATCAGAAAGGCAGGGGCAAACACCGCCAGAATACAAATCAGAATCAGCAGTTTGGGCAGCAGAATTTCCCGACAGGCATCCAGAATAGCACGTGCTTTGGCCTTACCCATTTCCAGATGCTGGTGAATGTTTTCTACCGTTACGGTGGCTTCATCGACCAGAATACCTACGGCCAGCGCCAGCCCCGACAGGGTCATGATGTTAATGGTCTGCCCAAAGAGGTTCAGCAAAAATATGGAACTCAGCACTGACACCGGAATGGTCACAATAACCACCAGCGACGACCGAATATCGCGCAGGAACAAATACACCATCAGGCCCGTCAGCAAAGCCCCGATAATCCCCTCCGACGCCAGACTTTTTACGGAATTGATTACGTAAACCGACTGGTCGAACTCGTATTGGATCTTAATGTAATCGGGCAGCAGCGACTGCATTTCGGGCAGTTTCGCTTTTAGCGCACTAACCACATCCATCGTACTGGCATCGGCCGTTTTCGTAACCGGAATATAAACCGACCGCTTTCCATTAACCAGGGCATATCCCACCGTCACGTCAGAAGCATCTTCAACCGTAGCAATGTCGCGCAGGAATACGGTTGGTCCGGCTCCCTCTTTAACAGGAATATTCAGAAAATCACTGACTTTGTCGACCAGCGTATTGGTCGGTGTCATGAGCGTATAATCGCCGATACGCACGTTTCCAGCCGGAGAAATCTGGTTGTTTTTCATCACCGCCTGCACCACATCGTCGGGCGTCATTTCGTAGCTACGCATGGCTTCGGGGTTTACCCGGACCACCACCGTACGTTCGTTACCCCCAAACGGCGGTGGCGACGAGGCCCCCGGAATCTGCGAGAAAAGTGGCCTTATACGGGTTGAGGCAAGGTCTTGCATTTCGTCCAGGCTGGCTTTTTTGCTACTGAACACCAGCTCCCCCACCGGCAGGCTCGTAGCATCGAACCGCACAACGGTGGGCGGCACGGTGCCGGGTGGCATGTAGTTCATCACGCGGCTCACCTGATTGGCAACCTCGCCAGCCGCCTGTGCCATGTTCGTACTTTCGTAGAAGCTGAGCTTTACGATACAAAGCCCCTGTACGTTTTTTACTTCTACGTTTTTGATCCCCGACACATACAGCATCTGGTTCTGGTAGCGCGTGGCAATAAAGCCCTCCATCTGAGCCGGTGTCATACCGCCATAGGGCTGGGCAATATAGATTGTTGGCAGATTGAGTTTCGGGAAAATATCGACCGGGATTTGCAGCAAGGCCATGACCGCGAAGACAACAACGCCCAGCACAGCCACAACTACGGTAATTGGGCTCGAAAGTGCCCCTGTGATCAGTTTTTTCATCTTATGGTTGAGAAGTCAGTTTAAGAAAATCGTCGATACTCCCGGCAGCAGCTGCTTTCAGCAGCAAGTACCGCCAGACATTGTTGACAGCCACCGACTGATCAATTTCGGCACGATTCAGCACCGCTGTTGCCTGCGTGAGTTCCAGAATACTGCTCAAACCCGCTCCGTAGCGCGAGTTGGCCTGCGAAAAAGCGGCCTGAGCCGCTGCCAGTTGAACCGGCACTTTCTTCAGTGCTTCGTAGGCATTACCCAATTGAAGCTCGGCCGTTTCCTGCTGGGTTTTAATACGCAACGCCTGTTCATCATAATCGTGCCGGGCACTCTCGTTCCGAAACTGCTGGGTTTGTTCTTCGCGCCGAATCCTGAAAATATCCGATACGCGCCAGTTCATGCTAACCCCGGCCAGGTAGTTATAGGCCCGAAATGGCAACCCGGCTCCCAGCGACGAATTGTAGATAAAATCGCCATTGTCGGCCGTTTTATCGCTAATCCCCGATCCTCTGGCCCACAAGCCACCAATAACCGAAATACTGGGCCAGTACGACTGCCGGATAGCACGCTGACGAGCCTGCCCAAAGTCGATCCGACGGCGGTAATAGCGTAGAATGGGATTGGCCGCAATACTGGAATCAGGAATTTCGAATACCTGAGGAGCAGCCCGCCGAAAAGCCGTCGTATCGAGTTTAATGGAGGCTACCGGAACGCCCGTCAGTTCGGATAGCCGTAAACGTTGCGCCTGCGCAATACGCTGACTTTCGAGCAGCAGGAGTTCGGCTTTCGATACTTCCGCAGCCGCCAGTGAACTATCGACACCCGGCCGAAGCCCGGCCCGTGAACCCGCCAGCATCACCGTCTGAAAATCGCGTACGCGATTTAGATTAGCCTGCTGAATGCGTGTTGCCTGATCGAAAATAATGGTTAGCAGATAGGCATCGGCGGTTTGAACACGCTGCTCGAATAAAGCCCGATCGTAGGCAGCCTGCGCCGTGGCTTCGCCCGCATGGGCTGCACTCAGATCGGCTTTATACTTACCGAAATTAATGGCTTTCCAGTTTACAAACAGGGTGCTGAAGCTTGTCCAGACGGCATTACTGGTGTAGCCATTTGGCTTAATACCGCCCGAGGTTGGAATAGCCGTCCCTTCGTTCGGGAAGAATGTACCCCGCACCTGATTGGAGGTAGCATAAAGGGCCTGATTTTGCCAGATAACCGATGGCAGATAGCCCGCCTTCATGGCGTTCGTCTCCGAACGGGCAGCAGCGGTTTCGGCTAGTCGGGCTTTTAACGCCGGGTAATTGCGGGCCGTGGCATCCAGAGCCTGCGCCATTGTCAACGTCTGTGCTGACTGAGCGTTGAGTCGATTACCCGTGGCGAGCAGAAGAATTGCAGCCGGCAGAAACAGCCGGGAAACACGATTTTGGCTCATAGGGTGTGTCCTTGTTTTTATGAAAACAAAAGAAACACGACCCCATTGGAGCGGTCTTGGAAATGGATTAGAAGTGAATTAGAAACTGGTTAACTACTGATTAATTAAGTATTTATCCACTTGCAAATTGAATTTTTCAAATACAACCTCGGTTTAACAGCGTAATTCCCTTATCAAAATAGCATTCGCATTAGTAAAAAATACGAATAGCTTCTCAGAAAATAATTACCCACAAAAGCAGGCCTGCCGTCGCAGTAATCTATACCACAATACTCTTTCACCCAGGCAACACCACAAGTTTTCCCTGCGTTTTGCCGGTTTCGATTTGCTGATGAGCTTTTTTCATTTCATCGAATCCAAACGTTTGCGACACATGCGCTTTCATCCGGCCATCGGCCAGCAGGTCGGCAAGTTGCTTCATATCGCCCCCGTTCGACTGCACCCGGATTGGGTAGCCAATCATTCCGTTGGCCTCGGCTTTCTCCTTCACCAGTTCATTCTTTCCCGATGGAATGCTGATGATGGTTGCTCCCGGCTTCATTACGGCCAGCGAATGGTCGATGTTTTCACCACCGATGGCATCCAGTACGAAATCAATATCCTGCGTTGCTTCGGCCAGTGGTTGCGCTTTGTAGTCGATATGTTCATTGGCCCCGATCGACAGTACAAAATCCCGGTTTTGTGCCGACGCCGTACCAATCACATAAGCGCCCATCTGCCGGGCAATCTGCACCGCAAAATGCCCAACACCACCCGCAGCTGCGTGAATGAGTACGCGCTGACCGGGCCGAATGGTTGCGTGTGAAACCAGTGCCTGCCAGGCCGTCAGAGCCGCCAGACTGGCCGCTGCGGCCTCTGCATGAGAAATAGACGCTGGTTTTAGCGTCAGATGGTTAGCTGGAACCGATACGTATTCAGCGTATGTTTTGCCCAATCCCGGAAAGTTAGCCATCCCAAACACCTCATCGCCCGGCTTAAATACCGCCGTTTTCGACTCGACCACTACTCCCGAAATATCCCACCCCAGAATCATTGGCTGCGTATTTTTCAGGAGAGCCGACACGCCTTTGCCCGCGCGGGTTTTCACATCAATCGGATTCACGCTAATTGCGCTGGTTTTTATCAGCACATCGCCATTGGCAGCAACTGGCACCTCTATATCGCTCAACACCAGATTATCAACACTCCCGAAATCGGTAAGAATGATTGCTTTCATGAGTAATTCCATTTTGTCTGGCACAAAATTATACGGGCAGCCTCACAGCCGCCCGGTATATTCTTTCGCTATTTCGGTATAATGATGTCACTAGTGCCAGCAGGTCTACCATACCTTTGCCTGATCGACTTCCGGTTTATACATTTTCTGGCCCGGCTGCACATTAAACGCCCGGTAGAATGGCTCGAAGTTGGTTAGTGGACCATTGACCCGGAATTTAGCTGGAGAGTGCGGATCGGTTGTGATGCCAGCCCGTTCGGTTTCGTCGCGTACTTTGATGCGCCAAACCTGCGCAAAGCCGAGAAAGAATCGCTGATCGGGCGTAAAACCGTCGATTTTCTCTGTACTTTGTCCCTCTTTGGTCAGTTTAAATGCTTCATAAGCCAGCGTAATGCCGCCCAGATCGGCCAGATTTTCGCCCAATGTCAGTTTACCATTCAGGTGCAGATTGTCCAGTACGGTGTAGCCATTGTATTGGGTAACAATTGCCTGAGTTTTTGTATTGAATCGTTCGGCATCGGCTTTGGTCCACCAGTCGCGCAGGTTGCCGTTGGCATCGTATTGGCGACCCTGATCATCGAACAGGTGGGTCATTTCGTGCCCAATCACCATACCAATGCCACCGTAGTTAATGGCATCATCGGCATCTTTATCAAAAAACGGAAATTGCAGAATCCCCGCCGGAAACACCACTTCGTTGTTGGTTGGATTTGCATAAGCATTTACGGTTGGGGGCGTCATACCCCACTCGGTGCGATCGACGGGGCGATTGATTTTGGCAAAATCCTCCTTGTAATGATGCACCCGCGCCCGCTGCACGTTGCCATAAAAGTCGTCGCGTTTGATGTCTACATCCGAATAATCTTTCCATTTGTCGGGGTAGCCAATTTTCTTAACAAATTTATCCAGCTTTGTCAGCGCCACTTTTTTGGTTTCGGGGGCCATCCAATCGAGCTTTTCAATCCGCTCGCGATACACTTTCTGCAAGTTATCGACCAGGGTCAGCATTCGTTCTTTGGCCTCAGCCGGGAAGTATTTCTTTACCCACAATTGCCCCAATGCTTCACCCAGTGCCCCATCGGTGCGGTCGGCCATGCGTTTCCAACGTTCGGGTTGCTGGGGCTGGCCGTAGAGTGTTTTGCTGTTGAATTCGAAACTGGCCTTCTCAAACTCTTTGCTGAGCAGGCTGGCATTATGATCCAGCAAATCGAAAACAAGCCGATCTTTCAGCAGACTGATGGGGGTAGTAGGCAAAGTTTTATCTAATGCCTGATAATAGCCGGGCTGCCCTACCAGCACCGTATCGACCCGTTCGAGTCCCATTGTGTTGAGCAGGTTTCGCCAGTTCAGGTTAGGCATCTGCCGGGTCAGATCGGCTACAGCCAGTTTGTTGTAATTGGCAACCGGATCGCGCAGGTCGGCCGGTGCTTTGTGCGATTTGGCCAGGGCCGTTTCAAATTCCAGAATGGCATCGGCTTTAGTACGCGCCGACACCGAATCAACACCAACCATCGTAAACAGCCGGGTTATGTAGGCCACAAAGGCCGACCGGATTTTTTTCGTGGCTTCGTCGGTGCGGGTATAGTATTCTTTTTCGGGCAGCGACAATCCGGCCTGAATGAAATTAATACGGTTTATCGAACTCTGTCGGTCATCGGCCCCAACATAAAAACCGATAAACTCCCCCCCCCGATTGGTTTGATCGGCGGCCAGATAATTCAGAACTTGCTTGTAATCGGTCAGTGCGGAAATTTTGGTCAGTTCGGCTTTTATAGGCTCATACCCAAGTTTATCGATGGTAGTGGTGTCCATGCCGCTGGCGTAGAAATCGCCCACCTTCTGCTCAACACTTCCGGTTTTGGCATCGGCTTTTGCCGCTTCTTCCAGAATCGAGCGGGTTTTCTTCTGGTTGTCGTCATAAATCTGATAAAACGATCCCCAGCCGGTCTGGTCGTCCGGAATTTTGGTTTTTTTCACCCAGTTTCCGTTGGCATAGGTAAAAAAATCGTTACCTGGCAGCACGGTCGTATCCATTCCCGATTTATCGAAGAAGGTTGTACGGACTGGGGTCTCATCGTTTTCTTTAGTCTGGCAGGCCGCAACGGCCAGCACGCTCAATCCGATAAAAAAGCCTTGGTATAGTCGCATTCTATTTTGTTTGTCAATGGTCATTGGCAATTAGTGATTGGTTATTAGTTATTGGAGTATCTATTTTCTAATGAACAATCACTAACTAATGACAATTTTCCATCAAACCTACTGAAATTGAGCCTGAAATTTGATAACCGACCACAAACGAAGGTTCAAAGGCAAAGCCACGATCATTCTGTATATTTGTCCATCTAATTGTCAAATACGTCTACGATCATGAAAAAACTGTTGATCATTGGTTTACTGACTGGCGCTTCGTTTGGTGCATTGGCGCAGGGCGTAAGCTATCATGGAAAAAAAATCACAGAAAAAGGTGCCATTCCGGCCACCGAGCTAACAACCAAAATGGGCAGCAGCGATAAAATGCCCGCCAAAGTTGAAGGAACGGTCGAATCGGTTTGCCAGGTAAAGGGGTGCTGGATGAAGGTTAAAACCGGCGATGGGCAAACCATGCGGGTAACCTTCAAAGATTATGGTTTTTTTGTACCGAAAGATATTGTCGGCAAAACGGTAGTTGTTCAGGGCACGGCCGAAACAACCGTAACGCCCGTGGACGAACTTCGTCATTATGCCGAAGATGCAGGTAAATCGAAAGAAGAAATTGCCAAAATTAACGAGCCCGAAAAAGCATTGACTTTTGTGGCCGATGGCGTAATTGTAAAAAAATAAGTTGGCAGTCCAACGGTTTTTCCAGCAGCGGAATCCTTAAGAAAAATACTAAGGACTATGTTTGATTACACAAAACGACTTGCTGGTTTACTCATCGTTGGAACCGTTTTTTTTACAGCCTGTAACTCTTCTTCAGAAACAACGCCAACCGATCGGGTGTCGCTAGGTATTCATCAGTCGGGCCGCGTTGGAACCGATGTTGCCGTACGGGTCGACTCCATACAGGACAGTCGCTGTCCGATGGACGCCAATTGCATCTGGGCTGGTGAAGCCAAGGTAAAACTTCTCTTAGCGAACGATTCGGATTCAACCACGGTGCGGCTGGCTATCGGAGCCGGCATTAAACCATCAGACCCTGACCGTCGGGATTCCACCGGTGTTTTGCTGGGCAATTCGACCTATAAGGTGCTTTTGCGCGAAGTGAATCCTTATCCGAGCACCTCTACCGTTGGGCAACCACAAACAGCGGTTGTTCAGGTCACCAAATTATAAAAGATGTTCGGTGTCTTTTTTGTAGATTAAGGGCTGCAACGATTGGTTGCAGCCTTTTTTGTACCCAACCAACAATCTTTTATGAGAAAACTATACTTGCTGGCAGGGCTATCGCTGCTGACGGCTCCTTTGTTTGCCCAGCGCACCCTCATTCATTGCGGAAACCTGTTCGACGGCACCGGCAACACGCTTCAACCCCAAATGACCGTTGTTGTTGAAGGTAACAAAATCACTGCCGTTCAGAAAGGCTATATGACCCCAGCCGGAAAAGATGTAGTGGTCGATCTGAAATCAAAAACCGTATTGCCCGGCCTGATCGACATGCACGTTCACCTCGAAAGCCAGACTCGCCGGGGTGGTGCGATTGACGGATTTACCAAAAACGTTCCTGACATTGCTTTTCAGGCTTCGAAATATGCTAAAACCACGCTCCTGGCTGGTTTCACAACCGTTCGCGATCTGGGTGGCTCGGGCGTAAACGTTGCGCTTCGCAATGCTGTTAATGGTGGTCTTGTCGATGGTCCGCGCATTTTCACGGCAGGTAAAGCCATTGCCACTACGGGGGGCCATGCCGACCCAACCAACGGTTACCGTAAGGATCTGATGGGCGATCCGGGCCCAGCCGAAGGCGTTATTAACAGCCCTGAAGATGCCCGAAAAGCCGTTCGTCAGCGCTATAAAGACGGCTCCGATGTGATTAAGATCACCGCAACGGGAGGGGTGCTAAGCAATGCCAAAGACGGTTCGGGCCCCCAGTTTACGGAAGAAGAAGTGAAGGCCGTTGTCGATGCAGCTAAAGATTATGGGTTTTCGGTAGCAGCCCATGCTCACGGTGCCGAAGGGATGAAACGAGCTATTCGGGCCGGTGTGCAGACCATTGAACACGGCACCTATATGGACGACGAAGCCATCGAGCTTTTCAAAAAATACGGTACGCATTTTGTCCCAACCATCATTGCCGGAAAAACCGTTGCCGATTCCGCCCGAATGTTTGGCTACTATCCAGCTTTAGTAACCCCAAAGGCACTGGCTATTGGGCCAAAAATTCAGGCTACGTTTGCCAAAGCCTACAAAGCGGGCGTAAATATTGCGTTTGGCACCGATGCCGGGGTGTTTATTCATGGCTACAACGCCAAAGAATTCGAATACATGGTTGAGGCTGGTATGCCTGCTGTAGAAGCTATCAAATCGGCGTTGATGACCAACGCCAAGCTACTGGGCATGGATGCGCAAATTGGTTCTATCGAAACCGGAAAGCTGGCCGACATTATTGCCGTAGGCGACAACCCTCTTCAGAATATCAAAACGCTCCAGACGGTTCAGTTTGTTATGAAAGACGGTAAGGTATATAAGCAATAACTTGTTTTGGGTCGGTTGAAGCCGTGGCACGGTTACAACCGGCCTAAAACAAGTTACCATACGTATCTTCTATATTGTTACTTCTCCCTTTATTCCTTCCAGAACCCTGTTTGCTTCTTCGTGCTGGACCCAATGAGTGGCCTTTTGAAGTAACAGCAGCCTGCCATTATCGCACAGATCGATGCTAAATGTAGCCATTTCCTGCATCAGGAAATGATCCTGAGCGCCCCAGATCAACAAGGTAGGTACTTTGACCCGGATACTTTTCTGACGCGATTCGGGCGAGCGCCACAACGCTCGATACCAGTTGATCATGGCCATCAGCGCGCCCGGCTGCGACCAGGCTGTTTTATACTGCTCCAGATCGGCTCGGGTAAAGGTTCCTGGCCGACTGCTACCCAGCAACGTTTTAACCAGCAACCGGTAGTTGTTTCGGGCAAGAAGTCGCTCGGGAAGTTTCGGTAATTGGAAAAAGCCAATGTACCAGCTTCGTAGCATCTGTTCCAGATTACGACTGGCAAAACGCTTCATCACAACCGGATGCGGCACGTTCAACACAACCAACCGCTCAAGTCGTTCGGGATAGACAACGGCAGTCCACCAGGCTACGGCAGCTCCCCAATCATGACCAACCACTACTGCTTTTTGCCTTCGTGCTGCATCGATAAGACCTATTATATCGGCCGCCAGGGTATCAATCGAATACGACGCCAGGTTCTGCGGTTTATCACTCAGGTTGTAGCCGCGCTGATCGGGCGCCCACACCCAATAACCCGCTTTGGCCAGTTCGGAAATCTGACGATACCACCCATACCAGAATTCAGGGAACCCATGCAACAGAATAACCAGCGGACCATCGGCCGGGCCATCCTGCACAACGTGCAGACGAATTCCATTTGTATCGATAAAGGTGTGATGCATAATCGGGAATGAGGTCATTAGCCTACGGCGTCATTGGGCACTGGTGATTAGTCATTATGAACTGCTTTTTTTTCTAATAACCAATGACGCCGTAGGCTAATGACCAACTTATTAAAACCCAAAATACTGTTCGGCATTTCGGTAGCAAATGTCCTGCACAATCTGACCAATCCAGTTCACATCGTTGGGCAATTCGCCGTTTTCGATGTCGTTGCCAAAGAGGTTGCATAGAATTCGCCGGAAATATTCGTGGCGGCTGTAGGAGACAAAACTTCGCGAATCGGTCAGCATACCCACAAAAGCACTCAGTAGACCCATGTTTGAGAGCGCATTGATTTGTTTTTCCATGCCATCTTTCTGATCCAGAAACCACCAGCCCGAACCAAACTGAATTTTGCCCCGCACGGAGCCATCATTGAAATTGCCAACCATAGTAGCAATCACTTCATTATCGGCAGGATTCAGGTTATACAGAATGGTTTTGGCCAGTTTATTCCGGTTATCGAGTTCGCCCAGAAAGCGCGACAGGGCTACGGCCTGCGGGAAATCGCCAATACTGTCCCAGCCCGTATCGGGCCCAAGCGTGCGCAATTGCCGAAGATTATTGTTCCGTAAAGCCCCCAGATGAAACTGCTGGGTCCAGCCTTTTTCGTGATCCCATTCGGCAAACTGAACCAGCATAAACGACTTGAATTTTAGGTTATCCTTTGGACTCAGGACGTGCAAACCATCGCTCCAATTCAGCATCAGGTTATCGAAAATGATCTTGATTTCGTTTTCCAGATACGGCTCGGCATATACCGTTTCCAGTCCATGGTCCGACAGGCGGCAACCCATCCCGGCAAAATAATCGTGACGGGATTTCAGGGCATCAAGATATTCATCCAGCGTGCGTATGTCGCGATTAGTGACCTCAGCTACTTTGCGAACATACGCTCTGAACGCCCTCGGATCATCGACGGCCATTGCTTTGTCGGGCCGGAAGGTGGGCAGCACTTTCACCGAAAACCCACTTTTGGCAATCGTACGGTGATATTCCAGCGAATCGGTTGGATCGTCGGTTGTACAAACTACCCGAACATCGAAATGCCGAAGCAGTGTCCGGGTCGATAAATTGGGCAATTGCTCGTTGCAGGTATCATAAACTGATTGCGCCGTTTCCGGACTCAGAACATCGGTCAGGCCAAATGGATTTTTTAGCTCCAGATGCGACCAGTGGTAGAGTGGATTGCGAACGGTATAAGGCACGGTTTCGGCCCATTTTTCAAATTTCTCCCAATCCGATGCGTCGCCTGTACAGTAGCGTTCGGAAATGCCGTGTGTACGCATGGCCCGCCATTTGTAATGGTCGCCATAGAGCCATAGCTGCGTCATGTTCTCAAACTGCCTGTCGGCGGCAATCTGATCGGGTGGCAAATGGCAGTGATAATCAATAATCGGCATCGCCTGGGCATACTCATGATAGAGCCGCCGGGCCGTTTCGGTCTGGAGCAGAAAATCGTCGGACAGAAAAGCGGGGGATTGCAAATGTGTATTCATACCTATAAAAGCGAAAACCGGGCTTTTCTTCCCGGCTTTCTGCTTATTTTTTAGGAATAATGAGTGAATCAGCGGTTGAGTGATTAACCTGTAGATTAGCCACATGACCCACTATAGAGCATATAGTATTCACTCAATCACTCAATAAACTAGCTCAACAGCGCCACCATCAGGCCGCGCAACTCGGCCAGTCCACGCAGCCGACCTATGGCCGTGTACCCCGGATTGGTTCGCTTACCCGATGTGAGGTCGTCGAGCATCCGGTGGCCGTGGTCGGGTCGGAAAGGCATCCGTAAATCATTCCGTCCTTCGGCTTCCCGTCGTTTGCGTTCGTTGAGCAATGCCCGCATCACCCCCACCATCGGCACATTTCCTTCCAGATGGTTCGCTTCCTGAAAACTGCCGTCGGCAAACCGCTCGGTACTGCGCAGGTGAATAAAATGCATTTTATTCCCCAACCGTTCAACCATTCCGACCAGGTCATTGTCGGCCCGAACGCCATAGGACCCCGTACAGAAACAGATACCATTGGCTGGCGAATCGGCCGCAGCCAGCAGCGCCCGGGCGTCGGCTTCGGTGCTTACTACCCGAGGGAGCCCCAGAATCGGATACGGCGGATCGTCGGGATGGATCGACAGTCGAACACCGACCGACTCGGCTACTGGAACAATTTCGCGCAAAAACGCATATAGATTCTGCCGCAGCTCGCGGTCGCTGATGTCTTTATACGCATCCAAGGCGTCACGAAATTTCTCTACGGTATAGCTTTCTTCCGATCCTGGCAAGCCAGCTATAATGGTTCGGGTGAGCCGTTTAACATCTGCATCGCTCATTGAATCGAGCTTCACTTTAGCTGCTTTTTTCTGCTCATCGGTATAGAGATAATGAGCGCCAGGGCGTTGCAAAAGATAAAGCTCAAAGGCGGCAAACTCGGTAGCATCGAACCGAAGGCCGGTAGATCCATCGGGCATTGGGTAATCGAGATCCGTTCGGGTCCAGTCGAGAACAGGCATAAAGTTATAACAAACCGTATCGATGCCTGCCTGAGCCAGATTAACAATCGACTCCTTATAGTTTTCGATGTA
Organism: Spirosoma sp. SC4-14; assembly: GCF_037201965.1. Lineage (NCBI taxonomy): Bacteria > Pseudomonadati > Bacteroidota > Cytophagia > Cytophagales > Cytophagaceae > Spirosoma > Spirosoma sp. SC4-14. The sequence goes on from NZ_CP147518.1 coordinate 5,631,119, forward strand.
TCGCAGAAAGTCGCCCGAACGGGTTTTTATGCCTTCATGAACGGGTATACTTTCAACCACCGACCATGTCAGTCCAGTTTGTTCAATTTGTGTTTTTCGGGTTTTGATTTCATCGATAGGCCAAACGTCGCCATTCGGGATATGATGCAGCGCTGTTACGATGCCGGTAGCTCCGGCCTGTCGTACATCAGGCAGCGATACGGGGTCGTTAGGACCGAACCATCGCCAGGTTTGTTCAAGCATAGATTAACGAGTTAGAAATTGGTGGTTATCGTCGGGAATTGGCTGCGAACTTACGACCAATCCTTAATTTCTAACCACCCGATTAGGTAAAAAAGCACTTCGGACTTCTTTTCTCCCCAACTAGCTACCACTGCTTTGGCAGTCCGATTGTTTTGCAAACACTCACAACACCCGGTCGTTTCCGCTGGCGAATTGTCGCGCTGCTGTTTCTGGCAACGACCATCAATTATATTGATCGGCAGGTACTTTCGTTTACCATGACCGACGATCTTTTCCGAAAAGAAATGCTTGGCCTGCCTCTCGATCAGGAACTGACCAAGGAGGCCATTGACCGATTCAAGATTTTGTATAGCGATGTTGATGCGGCCTTTAAATTCGCCTATGCTATTGGCTTTCTGCTAGTTGGCTGGTTAATTGACAAGATTGGTACCCGACGAGGTTTTGCACTGGGCATTATGGTATGGAGCATTGCGGCCACCCTAACAACGTTTGTTCAGAGTATTGTAGGGTTGCGGTGGACACGCGCCATCCTGGGCCTGGGCGAATCGGCTAATTTCCCGTCGTCGGTCAAAACCATATCAGAATGGTTTCCTCGCCGGGAGCGATCCTTTGCGCATGGGCTGTTCAATGCCGGAACCAATGTAGGTATTATTCTGACAGCGCTGGTTATACCCTATCTGATTCTGCAACTAGGCTGGCGAAGCTCGTTCTTCCTGACTGGCGTTCTGGGCTTTGTGCTACTGGGCTTCTGGTGGTTCACGTATAGCAAGCCGGAACGAAATACGAAAGTTTCGTCGGCAGAGCTGGCCTACATTCGTCGAGGGCAGGAAAAGCCGACTCCCATACGACCATCGTGGGGGCAACTACTGGGCTTTAAACAAACCTGGGCATTTGCCGTTGGTAAGTTCCTGGCCGATCCGATCTGGTGGTTTTACATGACCTGGCTACCCGATTTTTTCAACTCAAACGATGCTCTTGATCAAAAACTCGACCTCAAGAGTTTTGGTCTTCCCTTTCTGATCATTTATGTTGTTTCCGATGCGGGAAGCATATTTTTCGGCTGGCTCAGCACGCAGTTTATGAGCCTGGGCTGGTCGGCCAACCGGGCCCGTAAAACCACAATGTTAATCTGCGCCCTGTGCGTAGTACCCATATTTTTTGCCGCCCAAACCAACAGCCTGACCGTGGCCATTGGGCTCATTTCGCTGGCCACGGCGGCTCACCAGGGCTGGTCGGCTAATATGTACACCTTTGCGTCGGATCTGTTTCCGCGTAACGTGGTGGCATCCGTTACAGGTATTGGCGGCATGTTTGGAGCGGTAGGCGGAATATTGCTGGCCCTGCTGTCGGGCCGAATCATAACGGCCTTCGGCTACTTACCGATGTTTATCATAACCAGCGGTGCTTACCTGACGGCCCTGATCATTATTCATTTAATTTTACCCAAATTAGATCCTGTAAAAGCCGAGGAACTGGAAAAAGCTGGTCATTGGGGCGTATTAAGTCCTAAATAAATACTACCCTATTTTTAACAGGATGCCTTAACTTGCCACTTTCTCATTTACCTTCTGTTATCATAAATGAAAGTTATCACTTTCGGCGAAGTCATGCTCCGGCTTAGCCCTCCGGGGGTTGAACGTTTTATACAAACCAATTCACTAACGATGCACTTTGGCGGCACAGAAGCAAATGTTGCTGTGTCGCTGGCCCAATTAGGACTCAATACGGCCCACGTTACCCGTTTCCCCAATCACGCACTGGGGCGGTCGGCTGCGGGCTATCTGCGCCGGTATGGTGTAGGTACGCAGCATGTCAGCTATGGCGACGGGCGGCTGGGGCTGTATTTTCTCGAAATTGGTTCTGGAAGCCGGGCTAGCCAAATCGTTTACGACCGGGCCGACTCGGCGTTTGCCCGCATCAGCGACAATGATGTCGACTGGGATGCGGTTCTGGATGGGGCGTCGTGGTTCCACTGGACAGGCATTACGCCTGCTCTGTCGCAGGGCGCGGCAGATTGTTTGCTGGCAGGTATCAAAACAGCTAACCGGCTCGGAGTTCCGGTTTCGGGCGATATTGTTTACCGCAGCAATCTATGGCAATATGGCCGAACACCCCAGGAGATTATGCCAGCCATCACAGAAGGCTGTACACTCGTTTTGGGCAATAAGGCCCTGTTTTCTGAGCTGTATGGCGTGGTAGGCAGCACGTTTCAGGAGGCAGGCCGTGCTATGATGCAGCGATTCCCCAATATTAAATACATCACCGACACAAAACGGAATTCCGTAAGCGCGTCGTACAACCAGCTATCGGCAAAAGTATTCGACGGAAACACAGTCTATAAATCGAGAGTTTATGACATCCAGCCCATCATCGACCGCATTGGCACGGGCGATGCCTATATGGCCGGACTGATTTATGGGCTGCTGACGTTTCGGGACCCACAACGAGCCGTCGAATTTGGCGCAGCCGCTTCGGCGCTGAAACATACCATTCCCGGCGATGTTAACCTGGCGACCGTTACAGAAATAGAAACCCTCGAAGCCGGAGACAGCTCCGGGAAATTGAGAAGATAAATTCGGTTTATGGTTTATAGTTTATGGTTGCTCCGCTCATTTAGGTCATGAATAGGCTGCGCAACCATAAACCATAAACTACAAACCATAAAACCCAAACACGAATGGCTCGTATTTCACGACTAGCGCTTTATCAGACAATTAGGCAGGTACCACTGGTTCCCGTATTTTACCACCCCGACGACGAAATTTGTATGGGCGTTCTGTCGGCCTGCTACCGGGCTGGTGTTCGCGCCTTTGAGTTTACCAATCGGGGCGATTTTGCCCACGAACGATTTGCAAACCTGAGCCGGATTTGCGCTTACGAATTTCCGGACCTGGCTCTTGGCGCAGGTACCATTCTCGATGGGCCAACGGCGGCTCTTTATTTGCAACTCGGTGCCGATTTCATTGTTGGACCTACTTTCAACGAAGAAATTGCCCGGCTCTGCAACCGTCGAAAAGTAGCTTATATGCCCGGTTGTGCAACATTAACTGAAATCACTACGGCTCACGAATGGGGTGTTGAAATTGTAAAGGTTTTTCCGGGCGAAGTGCTGGGTCCAACCTTTGTTAAAAGTCTGAAAGGGCCACTTCCGTTTGCTACGGCCATGGTAACGGGCGGAGTAGAACCCAATCGGGAAAGCCTGTCAAAATGGTTTACGGCCGGTGCTGTTGCGGTTGGGATGGGATCGCAGCTTTTCCCAAAAGATCTCTTGGCGAATCGTGCGTTCAATAAAATTGAGGAAACGGTTAGCGAGGTTATCCGTATTATTGCCGAATTATGAAAAATGAACGATACATTTCATTTTTACACAATACTTAATGAATTTCTTATCTGATGATTGCAGAGAAGACTGCTGCCCACCCAACTATGTCTAAACTATCCCGCTCGACGAATCCCGCTCCTGCTTTGCCCGAAAAAATCCTCCAGTTCGGCACGGGTGTGCTGCTACGCGGCCTTCCCGATTATCTGGTCCAAAAAGCAAATTCAGAAGGACGGTTCAATGGTTCGATTGTTGTTGTCAAATCGACTGATAACCAGACTAACGAATTCTCGGATCAGGATAACCTGTATACGGTAGCTGTTCGGGGGGTTCGGCAAGGCAAGGAGGTAGCAGAAACAACTGTTGTGTCGGCAATTAGCCGCGTACTGGCGGCACAGACACAATGGAACGAAATTCTGCTCCTGGCCCGAAATCCTAAACTTCAGATCATTATCTCCAACACTACGGAAGTTGGTCTGAATTACACCGAAGAAAGTATTTTTCAACACCCCCCTCAGTCGTTTCCGGCTAAGCTCACGGCGTTTCTCTACGAACGTTTCCGTAGCGTTGGTGGCTCTAAAGCCAAGGGGCTGGTGGTGATTCCAACCGAACTCGTTACTGACAATGGGCTGAAGCTCCGCGAAGCAGTCGAGAAATTAGCCGCCTTCAATGAGCTAGGCAAACTGTTTACCAAATGGCTCAAATTCCACGTCCGCTTCTGTAATTCGCTGGTCGACCGGATTGTTACCCGCCCGACCGACGAGGCCAAGCAGGAACTGGAACAGGAACTGGGCTATGAAGACGATCTGCTGACGTTCACTGAGCCTTATCATTTGTGGGCGATTGAAGGTGACGACCGCGTTAAACAAACACTTGAATTTGCCGGACCGGGCACTCCGCAGATTATTATCGACGAAGACATCAATTTCTACAAAGAGCGCAAGCTCCGCGTGCTGAACGGCACCCATACGCTCACCATGCCACTGGGCTATTTGCTGGGTCTCGAAACGGTGGCCGATGAGATGAAGCACCCAACGATGAGCAAGTTTGTCGAGTCGCTGATGCTCAATGAAATTGTGCCGACCGTACCAGACTATGGCATTCCGGGCATGGATAAAGCCGATGTTGCGCAATTTGCCCACGACGTTCTCGATCGCTTCAGTAATCCCTATCTCGATCATTTGCTACTGAACATTTCACTTCAGGAAACAGCTAAAATGCAGGCCCGGAACGTCGAAACCATTCAGCGCTATTATCAGCAGTTCAACGCCGTCCCGAAACTTATGTCGCTGGGCTTTGCTGCTTATCTGCTATTCATGAAAGCCATCCGGCAGGAAAATGGTCAGTTCTACGGTGAGATTTCGACAGGCGGGGGCGTTGTAACGTACCCCATCCGCGACGAACGTGCAGGCTATTTCTACGGCGACTGGCAAACTGTGAAGGAAAACGACTATGCGTCGGTTCTGGCGTTCGTAAAAAGTGTTTTGTCCGACAAATCGCTCTGGCTAACCGACCTAACGGCCTTACCGGGTTTTATGGATGCTGTAGCCGAAAAACTCGATGCATTGCTGAAAGAAGGGGCCGAAACGGTTCTGAGTAAGGCATTGGAGAATGATTGAATTGTTGAATGATTGAATTGTTGAATGATTGAATTGTTGAATGATTGAATTGTTGAATAAGTAGCACACGCTCAATCATTCAACAATTCAATCATTCAATCATTCCCAAAAGCAGTTCGGGCTCGTTGGTGGTAATGAAATTGACGTGCCGCTCCAGAAACCACCGCAAACTGTCCTGATCATTGACCGTCCAGACATTCACGGTGAGTTTGCGTTGCTGCGCGTCGCTGATCCAGCCTTCGTTCTTTTTCAGCACGCTGAAATGATAGTCCAGGCCGTCTACATGGTCGGCGGCCAGTTGCTCGGGCGATTTATCACCGTTCAGGTAGGTTACAGTAGCATCCGGGTTGAGTTCCTTCACTTTTTTGCAGACATCATAATCGAACGCGATGTAGTCGACCCAGGCTTGTGCTTTCAGACGGTGGACCATCCGCAAAATCCGTTCGGTCAGCGCCATCGATCGTTCCTTGCCCAGTGTCGATGTTTTTATTTCCAGAATCAACCGCGTATGGTTTTGTTTGATGCCCTCGGTCAGATACGCTTCCAGCGTTGGTAACGATTCTCCATTGCTGAGTTTCAGTTTTTTCAGTTCGGCCGACGGCGTTTTTTCTATTGCCAGTCCCTGAATATGAGCATCGTGATTTACGAATAGCACCGAATCGGCCGACATATGCACGTCGAATTCGCTGCCCATACAGCCTAATTTGATAGCATTTTGCAGCGATGCCAGTGAATTTTCACTCGTACCCAACTTCTTCCAGGCGCCCCGATGCGCAATAACCTGATTGTGCACAAACTCATCTTTCACAATCCGAAACGTATCCCGAATGCTGCTACGACCTGCTTTACGTTCAAAAACAAGGTCATACCAGGGGGCCGATGCCTTTGCCACATCAGGCCGGATCGATAGCTGGTTGTTTTTGTCGAGCTTAAATAAAGAGGCATTGGGTCCCACTAGCTTAAATCGACCGGCCAGATTAACCGTTCGTATCGAACCAACCGTAGTTCTGGAAGGCGAATAGGTATAATTGGTAAGGGAAAGATTGGATTGCGCCGTAGCTGTTCCGAAGCTGGCGGCAAACGCTAAACCCAATGAAATTGTCCAAACATTGGCCATATAGTACACAAACTTTCTTTAGAAAAGAGAACAGCCAGTAGCAAATACTCCCTGCCTGTCGAAAAATCAGGTTATGATTTGGCGGTAGTTGATAACAAAAGCATAATACCGCTCCGGAGTCTCATTCCCGCATTTAGCCACCACAAAAAGTACAATAAAAAGCCTGACAAAGAACATCTTCTCGCTTGACCCAGGTCAGTAACGAATTGGTTAGTATACTGGAATTTTACCAGACCTTATGCAGGTCTGGTCAGTCAGTCTGCTCTAAAACAATTAGTTGTATGGACACTTTTTACAAACATATAGCTCAATGGGTCAGCTTGTTTCTGCTCACAGCAACAGCAGCCGTTGGCCAGCCCTCCATCCCCGATGTGCAGTGGAGTAAAACTACTTCCTGGTATTTCGTCAGTAATAACCGAATCGAAATTCCTACCGATGGCACCATTTATGGCGGTGGTTATAAATTCTCGCTCACGGGCGATACGCTTCAATATCTCAATGCACCGAACTATCCGCCCGGTGTAACAGCCGATGGCGGAACGCTGGGCTTCTTCTATTCACAAACTTTCCTCCCTGCTCTCGACCCACGACGGTTCTATGTGAGTTGGGGTATTCAAAAAAAAGATGCTGCCGGAAACATCGTTTTCCGTCAGGTTTGGTATGAATCCTATGGCCCTGGTGGTCCAACATCCCCTTCGTTTCAGTCGATAAGCCGAATTCTGGGTACACCCGACAATGGCTATGTTATTCTGAACTATGATGGCCTGCTAACAAAATATGGGCCCAGTGGTGATCAACTATGGGCCAAAACCATTGCGCATACCAACGCAATGGGCGACGCACAGACCATACAGGCGCAAACGATCATTAATACCCCTGATGGAGGGCTTTTGCTGGCGGGTTATCTGCCTGGCATTATCGAAGACCCACTCAACCAGAGTAACCCATCGACGGGCTGGGTCGCTAAACTCGACGGGCAGGGGAACGTACAGTGGGAAAAATTGCTGGAATCGCTCTCGCCCCTTACTCAAAACCGTATTCGCTCGACCTATACCATTACCGACGCCTGTCTGGCTGCCGATGGCAACGGGTATGCACTGGTTGGGGCGGGTTATGCATTTTCGTCGCTAGTACAAGCCCCTGCCCGTGCTATTTTGCTTGAGCTTGATTCAAGCGGCAAGCTGAAACGCGGTACTCCCTATTCAGCTATTGAGCCAACATCGGCCTATGTTGCCCTGTATACGGGTGGCGATGACAAGAAATATTATATACTCGGCAACACATCAACGGCCAATCCAGACAACGATTATCAACTTTTGAAAATAAGTACGGAACCGGCCGTTTCCGATAATGATCCGGCTTTATTGGGTATTGTTGCGCAACGAACGTTCCGATTATCGGATGTATTTCCGAATAAACTAACCGATCTGGCCATTGCTGGTGATGGTAGTATTGTTTTTTCAGGAATGACGGGGTTGGTTAAGCTAAAAACTGAGCTGACCAATCCCCTCACGGTACTACCCCCCACCTACGACTGCCAGACAGGAGCTATCACCTTCAACACCAGCGGGGGCGATGGATCGCCCATCACCTACTCCGCTCCCGGTATTACAAGGGCATCACTCAATAGCAACTCAGGAATCGTTGAACTCCAACTCCGAAATGACCCCAAAATCATCCCCATAACAGCTACCCAGAATGGAAACTCGGCAACCTATAACTTCGAGCTCAAAACCGCTTGTAGCCCGCAGCCCCCGAGGCTGACCAAACCCATTCCCGACCAGTTCCTCTCCACAGGACAAGCTATTCCGGGAAGTGGATTCCCCATCGGACTCTATTTTGTCGATCCAAGCCCAGCCATTCCCGGTTATTATACCAACTGGTACTTTTCCATTCAGGGAATGCCGCCAGGATTGTATGTTTTCGCCAAAGATGAAGTAGGTGCACGCAATCCCATTCGCGTCATCTTCGGCACACCAACCACGGCTGGGGTGTATCTGGTTACGGTTCGGGCAGCCACCAGTGCCTTCCCCGACAAACCCGTCATTGCTACCTTTACCATCACTGTCTCCGACGGACCCAATCCCGGTTCGCCACTGGCGCTGCTGCCTCCCACTTACGACTGCCAGACGGGAGCCATTACCTTCAACACCAGCGGGGGCGATGGATCGCCCATCACCTACTGGGCTCCCGGTATTACAAGGGCATCACCCAACAGCAACACCGGCATTATTGAGCAGGAGCTGCGCAACGACCCCAAACCCATTCCTATTCAGGCAACCCAAAATGGGCAAACCGTTACCTATGTCTTCGATTTTAAGGCATATTGTGCCAATCCTCCTCAACCGCCAACCACTGCCCTGACGCTGCTGGCTCCTACTTATGCTTGCAGCACGGGTGCCTTTCATTTCAACACCAGCGGGGGCGATGGCAGTACGATTGAGTATATGGCGGCTGGCATTACGGGCTGGACCACCAACCCCGATCAGTTTGTCGACAAGGAGAGTCGCACAGCCAGCGATGTGCAGCCGTTTGTGCTGATGGCTCGTCAGAGTGGAGTAACCACCACCTATGTCTGGAATTTGAAAACGGCCTGCGGCCGGGCAAGGCTGGCCGCAGCGGAGTATTCAGGCAATTTAACCCTAACCCCACTGGGTAACCCCGTCCAAAACCAGCTTCGGGTTCTGATTAGTGGTGCCGAAGGGCAACCTCTGCAACTCTGGTTAACAACGCTTCAGGGTCGTATGCTGGAGGTTCGCCAGATTGACCAGGCTCAGTCCGAAAATGTACAGCAATTCGAGCTGGATAGGGCTGATTCCGGCATTCTGTTACTACGTGCCAATACTCCTACGCAGACACAGTCTGTAAAAATCATTAAGCAGTAACCGTTTCTTTTAGTGCCCGCTTAGGTCTTCCTGACCTAAGCGGTATTGTTCACGTTCCTACTATTCAATTAACCATGAAAAACTCACTACAATTTGTGATGAGTCTGCTCATTGAGCAGATGTCTCACCGAATGTTGCGCTGGTCGCTAATTCTGGTTAGTCTTGTTGGATTAGGTTCGTTTGCAAGCCGATCGGGTTCATTGATCCGATCTACACTACAAGCCAACTCAAATGCATTTCCTAAAAAACACGTTAATGAAGCAAAAAATGGCTCTTCTCTGAAACCACAAACCGGTGGTAAAATCTGCATTACCGAGTATATGTATAACCCGGCGGGTAGCGGTACAACGGGCGAGTTTGTCGAAATCACCAATACGGGCGATGCTGCAGTTTCGATGACGGGCTGGAGTTTTGACGACAACAGCCGTCAGGCAGGCTCGTTTAGCCTTAGCGGGTTAGGTACGATTCAACCCGGCGAATCGGCTATCATTACAGAAGTCTCGGCAGCCACGTTTCGCGCAGAGTGGTCGCTGGCAGCCTCTAAAAAAGTAGTAGGCGGAAATAATCAGAATCTGGGCCGTAGTGATGAAATTAACATCTATGACGCATCTAATAACCTCGTTGATCGACTAACGTACGACGATCAGACTATCCCCGGTTCTATACGAACCAATGGGGCAAGTGGCTGGACAACCTATGCGAATCTTTGCACGAACAATAGTGCTGGCTGGCAATTATCGGTAGTTGGCGATACCCAAAACTCGTATCAGTCTTCCGCTGGCAATATTGGAAATCCAGGTAGTTATGTGTTACCTCTCTGCCAAGGGCCTTCCATTCAGGTTGCCAGTACTACTACATCGTTTCTGAGTTTACCAGCAAATGGCCCCGGCTACGTCAGTGGTGTAACAGCCGACCCTACCGACCCTGCCAGCACATTGGGCATCGACTTTATCATCGACGATCCCAATACGCCGGTAAACAATTTGACCGTTACGGCGAGCAGTAGCAACGAGTATGTGGTAGCTAACAGCAATCTTATACTAACCGGAACGGGCGCAAATCGCAACCTAAAAATTAAGCCCTTGGGGGTAGGCTATAGCACTATCAATGTTGTGGTGAGTGGGGGTTGCACCAATGTGACCTATCAAATCAATTATGCCGCATCGGCCGGTTTCACCATCCCCTATCCCTCCTATTTTCACTCAGGTACCAGCGACGGCTCGACAGCGATCAACATTGATGATACCTATATGCTGGTCGGCGACGACGAAAACCAAACTATAAGGCTTTATAACCGCGTTCATTCGGGGCTACCGGTCAGGGGTTTCGATTTTTCGTCGTCTCTAAACCTGACCGATGGCAAAGAAGTAGACATCGAAGGATCGATACGAACCGGCAACCAAATCATTTGGATTGGCTCCCAAAGTAATAATGAAGACGGTGAAGCACGACCTAGCCGCGATCGTCTGTTTGCTACCGATATAAGTGGAAGCGGAGCGAACACCAGTCTCACCTATGGCGGTCGGTATGACTATCTACGCGAAGACCTGATTGCCTGGGATGCCAATAACCGACATGGCAAAGGTACCAACTACTACGGATTTGCGGCCAGTGCAGCACCCGGAGTGAACTCAAAGCAAGACAATGGCTATAATATCGAAGGCCTTGAACTGGCTCCCGACAATACCACAGGCTACGTTTGCTTCAGAGCTCCTCTGGTGCCGACGACCAACCGAACGAAGGCACTTATTGTTCCTGTCACCAATATTACTGCGCTGGTTAGCGGTAATAAGCCAGTAGGCAGTGCTACCTTTGGCGCACCTATTGAGCTTGATTTAGGCGGACGAGGCATCCGTGAAATGCGTAAGAATGCCGGAAATGAGTATGTTATCATTGCTGGCCCCACTGGCAATGCAACCGGAACTCCTCCCAGCGATTTCCGAATCTATACCTGGAACGGCGACTCAGGAACGCTCCCTGGCCTCCGCGCCACCAGCCTCACCAGCCTGAATATTCCAGGGAGCTACGAAGGAATTGCCGAAGTACCTAATCCACTGAATGATGACAGTCAGATTCAGTTTTTGATGGATAACGGCACTACCGAGTTTTATGGAGATGGTACTCCGAGCAAAAGCCTTTCGCAACCTTTGTACAAAAAATTCCGGTCGGTGGTTGTGCCAATTGGTGCCGTAATCACGCCACCATCCATTGCCTGGAACAAGTTTTTTCAGGGATCAGAAGCCCGTGCCATTGCCACCACCAGCGATGGAGGCTATATAGCCGTGGGGTTTGTCTATAGTAATCTATACGGCATTGAAAGCACTAATTATTTAATTGTTCGTATGGATGCCAGCGGACGACTACTCTGGCAGAAAATTTTTGGAGGCAGTAAAACAGAATACGTTTCAACGGTCTGTGAGTCTTCGGATGGTGGTTTTTTCATAGCAGGGAATGCAGATTCTAATGATGGCGATGTAGCAGGCAATCACGGTTCCCTCTCCGACGGCTGGGTAATCAAACTCGATCAGAATGGCAATCTGCTCTGGAAAAAAGCCATTGGTGGTTCAAGTGCTGATTTTATTTTAGGAATTACCCCCACAACAGATGGAGGGGCTATTGGCGCAGGCTGGGGATATTCTACTGATGGAAATATATCAGGTGGACATGGCCAATCCGACTTATGGGCATTCCGATTATCGGCGAATGGTACCGTTGTCTGGAGTAAATCATTTGGTGGCTCTAACGACGACCGTGCCGATGCCGTTACCCGAACCGCCGATGGCACCTTTGCAGCTTTGGGGTATACTTATTCCAGCGATGGCGACGTGACCAACAATCATGGTGTTGCCGATTTCTGGGTTGTTAAGTTCGATATCAATGGCAGTCTACTGTGGCAAAAATCGCTGGGCGGCAGTGCTACCGACTGGGGATGGGGCGGAATTGTACCTTCTTCCGACAATAGTCTTGTAGTAGCTGGACTAACTTATTCTAACAATGGAGACGTTGTGGGAAGTCATTCCACAACTGGTATGGACCTTGGAGGAAACATGGACTATTGGGTTGCCAAGCTAGATAAAAACGGTAATCTGGTTTGGCAACGCGCGCTGGGCGGCAGTGCCGATGATCGGGCCGAGAGCATTATGGCAGCACCCGATGGAACGTTTATTGTAACCGGGTCCAGTTCCTCCAACGATGGCGATGTGTCGGGTAACCACGGTGGTGGCGATGCCTGGACCGTTAAACTTGGCAGCAATGGTAGCCTAATCTGGCAACGAGCTGTAGGTGGCAGTGGTAGCGATTTTGCCTGGTCTATTGCCGGAACATCGGCAACCGATTTCGCCATTGCAGGAAGTTCCACATCGACGGATGGTGATATAAATACTACTCACACTACCAATTTTTGGGTATCCAGATTTGGTACAGTCTCATCATCTGCGAATGTTGCTCCTCTAGCCTTACAGGCTCCGGTTTACGACTGCCAAACCGGAGCAATAACGCTCCTTACCAATGGAGGTGATGGATCTGCCATTACATTCGAGGCTCCGGGTATTACGACCTGGACAACTGACCCGAACCAGTTTGTCGATAAAGAGAGCCGAACTGCTAAAGATGCTCAACCTCTTCACATCACAGCCCAACAGAACGGAGTAAGTGTCAATTATGATTTCAATGTTCTCGATTTCTGCCAGACCGGTACCCCATTGCAGCTACTTCCCCCAACTTACGATTGCGAAACGGGAAGCATCATATTTCGGACGATGGGAGGAGATAGCAATGTGATTGACTATATGGCCGCAGGCATAACGGACTGGACCACAAATCCTAACCAATATGTTGACAAAGAAAGTCGCCTAGCAAGCGATACACCACCTTTTACTCTTTGGGCTCGTCAGAGCGGGAAAACCGTCAGATACGTCTGGGATTTGCGGGAGTATTGTAAAAATGGAACGCCTTTACAACTGTTGGCTCCTACTTATGCTTGCAGCACGGGTGCCTTTCATTTCAACACCAGTGGGGGCGATGGCAGTACGATTGAGTATATGGCGGCTGGCATTACGGGCTGGACCACCAACCCCGATCAGTTTGTCGACAAGGAGAGCCGCACAGCCAGCGATGTGCAGCCGTTTGTGCTGATGGCTCGTCAGAGTGGAGTAACCACCACTTATGTCTGGAATTTGAAAACGGCCTGCGGACGGGCAAGAGTGGGAGCAAGTGACGCAACATCTGGACTACAGGTAGTTGTACTGGGCAACCCTGTAGTAAATCAACAGGCAGAAATAGAAATCAGTGGAGCAGAAAATAAACCTGTTCAATTGAGTCTGGCTACCATACAGGGCAAAATTCTTTACCAATACCGCATACCTAAAGCCACAACAACCGAACACGTTCAAGTGCCATTTGGCTCAGCAAAAGGCCTGCTTCTATTGGAAGTTGCAACTGACAACGAGCGAAAGCTTATCAAACTGATCACTCCCTGATTCGATCTAATCTTGGATAATCCATCGTCCATCGTTTCTGGACGATGGATTACAATTTCACATTCAACTAATCCAATGATGAAATTAGTATATCAAAAACCATTAAGTCTGGTCAAATCTGACCACTTCAATTTATTTCCCACCATTAAGCCAGACACTATGAACTACCGCTTCCTTTCTTCAGTTCTGATCGCTTTTTGTATTACGATCCTAACAAACTATACCGCCTACGCGAAACCCATCTGGAAATTCAGGGTAGTAGTTGCTGTTGAAAAACAAACGGCTGATTTCTATCAATCTATGCTGACTAAAGACATTAGTCAGATTGTTCGGGATCAAATGACAACGGTCAACGCTAACTTTAACAGTTCCAGCAATTTCAATGGAATCTACAATTTTGAGGTCGACTCGATCTACGTTTTTGATGGTCCGGCAACAACCGAAATTTTCAGACCACACCCAAACTACACTTATGCTGTGGTGATCGATGGTTTTTCGGTCAATTCACAGGGAGGAGGCTGGTTAGGTGATCAGCAGGTAATATATCACAAATGGCAGTGGAGCACTGATTTTGCCAGCGGCCCTTTTGGCCCGGGAGCCACTGATGGCTTAACTCATGAATTTGGACACGCACGGGGCGCAGTCGATATTTATGGATTACGGGTCGAAGGATCGAAAAATCCTGTAAATAACCAAACATTTGAGCCAGTTAACTCCATCATGAATTATCCCTATGGCAATATTGTATGGGATGAGTATACGACAAACTTATTAAACTCAACGGCCGATGGTCCTATTGTTGGCGACAAATGGGTTACTGAACCATTTCCGGGGAGTATTACTATAAAAACAGTTGATGCACAGAGAAAGGCGCTGCCTGGCGTGTCCGTTGAGCTTTATCCGGTCGAGTGGTTTTCTTATTCCGTAACCTCAACACCCATATTTCATACAACGACTACTACAGGCGGCCTCTATCAATTCGCATCGAATCCTTTTCAACCTACCGCTATTAACTACCCCTGGCACATTCGCTATGGCAATTTTCTGATAAAAGCTACTTACAACTCCACTGTTGCATATACATGGATGCCACTGTATGATGTACAGAACACGTACTTTAAAAATGGGGTGGGTTCAGTCTACACCGCCGAAATTCAACTCCCTGTCAATGCACCCACCATCAGTATAAGTAGCATTAACGCTACTAGTTTTTATTCTGGCTTTCCCATTCAGGTAGCATTTACCACGGCAGGAGATTTTGACCAAACGAACAATTTCTCATTAGTGCTGGTCGATAATAACAACAACTCATTTTATGTAGCCAGCACTGGTGGTAATAGTGCTGGTACGTTGATCGGCATCGTGCCAACTGTTTCTTCGACCGAAATCACCTATAAGGCTAGAGTTGTTAGTAGTAAACCCTACGCACAAAGTGAGGATATTCTAATTACGGTTAAACCTAAACCCACATCCCCCCTCACGGTACTACCCCCCACCTACGACTGCCAGACAGGAGCCATCACCTTCAACACCAGCGGGGGCGATGGATCGCCCATCACCTACTCCGCTCCCGGTATTACAAGGGCATCACTCAATAGCAACTCAGGAATCGTTGAACTCCAACTCCGAAATGACCCCAAAATCATCCCCATAACAGCTACCCAGAATGGAAACTCGGCAACCTATAACTTCGAGCTCAAAACCGCTTGTAGCCCGCAGCCCCCGAGGCTGACCAAACCCATTCCCGACCAGTTCCTCTCCACAGGACAAGCTATTCCGGGAAGTGGATTCCCCATCGGACTCTATTTTGTCGATCCAAGCCCAGCTATTCCCGGTTATTATACCAACTGGTACTTTTCCATTCAGGGAATGCCGCCAGGATTGTATGTTTTCGCCAAAGATGAAGTAGGTGCACGCAATCCCATTCGCGTCATCTTCGGCACACCAACCACGGCTGGGGTGTATCTGGTTACGGTTCGGGCAGCCACCAGTGCCTTCCCCGACAAACCCGTCATTGCTACCTTTACCATCACTGTCTCCGACGGACCCAATCCCGGTTCGCCACTGGCGCTGCTGCCTCCCACTTACGACTGCCAGACGGGAGCCATTACCTTCAACACCAGCGGGGGCGATGGATCGCCCATCACCTACTGGGCTCCCGGTATTACAAGGGCATCACCCAACAGCAACACCGGCATTATTGAGCAGGAGCTGCGCAACGACCCCAAACCCATTCCTATTCAGGCAACCCAAAATGGGCAAACCGTTACCTATGTCTTCGATTTTAAGGCAT
Organism: Spirosoma sp. SC4-14; assembly: GCF_037201965.1. NCBI lineage: Bacteria > Pseudomonadati > Bacteroidota > Cytophagia > Cytophagales > Cytophagaceae > Spirosoma > Spirosoma sp. SC4-14. Next base: position 5,647,073 of record NZ_CP147518.1, read on the forward strand.
ATTGTGCCAATCCTCCTCAACCACCAACCACTGCCCTGACGCTGCTGGCTCCTACTTATGCTTGCAGCACGGGTGCCTTTCATTTCAACACCAGCGGGGGCGATGGCAGTACGATTGAGTATATGGCGGCTGGCATTACGGGCTGGACCACCAACCCCGATCAGTTTGTCGACAAGGAGAGCCGCACAGCCAGCGATGTGCAGCCGTTTGTGCTGATGGCTCGTCAGAGCGGAGTAACCACCACTTATGTCTGGAATTTGAAAACGGCCTGCGGCCGGGCAAGAGTGGCAACAACGGAAACTGCCGGTGCATTTTCGCTGAAACTATTAGGTAATCCGGTTAGCGATGTACTCACAGTAGCCATAAGTGGAGCCGAAGGCCATGCTGTGCAATTACAACTGTTCGACATGCGCGGACGACTGATTGAAGAGCGCTTAATAAACCAGGAATCGGCCAACGACATACAGCAATTCAGAATTGATCAGGTGGCCTCGGGTTACCTACTACTCCGGGCCAGCAACGGCCCTGAAAATCAAACCATTAAAATCATTAAACCATAAATATATAACCAATATTACCAAAAAATAAACCCGACAGACAACGAAGTGCTATCGGGTTTATTTTTTGAAGAACAAAAACAGGAAGTCTTTTCAGCAAGCTATTTCACAGATAAGTCGCAAACGGAATTTTATCCAGATCGAAGGTATCCGTTGAGGCATTCTGCTCTGTTGTCTGCTTATCATAAAGTGCCAATAAGGGCGCATGTGGGTGGTAGGCTACCGAGCGGCTAACACTCTTGCCACTAACGACATCGAACAAACTCTTATGGTGAGGAAGCAGCACCAGCAAATCGACCGTATGTGTTTTTAGATAAGTGTCGATGCCACGTAGCACGTTATCGTCATGAATCATATAGGTATCCGTCCGAACGTCCTCAAACGCATCTAGAACGCGCTGCCGACCTGGCTCTGCCTGCGTGCCTGAGCGGTTTGGATCTTCTATTGTCAATAGCGTGAGCTGAGCCCCTTTTCGACTCGCCAGATCATCTAAAAAAGTCAAAGAGGTTGTGCTGTTTACGGACCGATAATTGGTGGCCAATACAATCTGCTGTAGCGGACGAATAGCAGCCGCAGTCGGAACAACCAGCACGTTTGTTTTTATAGTCTGCACCGCATCAGTAGCCACACTTCCCATCAGTTCACTCCAGCCATGGCCCGTAGCACCTACCACCACCATATCGAACGATTCGCTATCGAGCAGTTTATTGACCGAATCGACCGGTTCACCTATCATGGTAATGGTCCGGTATGTGTGATAGGTGGGTTCAGGCTGCTGGGTTAGTTCACGTTGAAGTTCGTTCAGCAATTTCTCCGCAGCCAGCCATCGTTCGTTTAGCAGGAAAGCACCACTATCCTGCAAACTGGGTTCAATGGAGCAGGCATTCATAAAACAAAAATCCGCTGCGGTATCGGCAAAGAGTGCCTGTGCAAACGCAATTGCATGGCGCGAAGCCGCCGAAAAATCGGTTAAAAGCAGTAGTTTATACATACCGATAAGAGTTAACTATGTGTGTATTTTTTGTGATCAGACACGCTCCAGTAACCACCAGAGCGGTCTACGCCGACGAATAACTTTATAATTCTGCTGCACGTAGTTCCGGATATGTTGCTGCGCTTCAACCACATCGTCGGTCAGGCAAACGTATTGCAGGTCTTTCTCGCCAATGGTACCGGCCTGAATCATATCCTGCATGAAAGCCAGCAGAGGCCGATAATAGTCCTGCCCCATGAGCACAACCGGAAACCGCTGAATAACAGCCGTTTGCACAAGCGTAAGTGTTTCAAACAGTTCATCCATAGTGCCCCAGCCGCCGGGCATCACCACAAAGGCATACGAATATTTCAGTAGCAGCACTTTCCGAACAAAAAAGAAATCGATAGTCACGCGGGTATTTAAATAGGCATTGGGTTGCTGCTCAAACGGTAATCGCACATTACACCCTACCGACCGACCGCCTGCTTCATAAGCGCCCCGGTTAGCGGCTTCCATCAGGCCAGGTCCACCACCCGTCATAACCGTGAAGCCAAGCTCGTAAATTGCCCGACCAATTTTTCGTGTCAATTCATAATACGGATGCCCTTCCCGAAAGCGGGCGGAGCCAAAAACTGTTACGCAGGGCCCTACAAAATGTAGTATCCGTAATCCTTTCAGAAACTGCCAGCTAATCTGTAGAATAAACCGCAACTCCGACCGGCGGCTTTTGGGGCCATCGAGCGCCTGAGTCAGACCATCAGTCAATAGCGGCTGGATCGTATGTCGGGGATGGGGGTCAAGTACAGGCGATTCGGTGGGTGCCATAGCAACTTCAGATTAAACAAAAGCCCAATTGCGCAACCTGAACAATAGCTTTCGGAACGGTTGTGCTTCTCCCACAAACATAGATTCCCAGCCTGGTTTCTTCCCTGTTGTCAGTCAGCCTGTTGCCTGATTGTAATCAACTGGACCGAGGGCCGTTTCAATGACGATTAGCTGATAAAAATCAAAGTCAGGCCTATCGGTCGTCAGGGCATAGCACCGGCCGAACCCGTTGATTTGTAGGATCAACCAAACCATCTTCCGGCCATGAATACGATTGTTGTGCCTACCGATTTAAGTCCTGCTACTGATGCAGCGTTGTCCGTAGCTGCCGATATTGCCCGTGTCTACAACTCTACCATCATTCTCCTGCACTCGGTCGTTTATCCGGTGCCGATGCCGACCTATGCTGAAGCCGTTTCGCTGACGGTGAATTATACGGTCGATGAGTTTCGGGATGTGGAGCAGGAAGCCGACCAGACCTTGCGGCAATTGGCCGGAAATGAAAAATATAAGGATGTGATGATCATACCGAAGCTCCTCACAAACGGTCAGGGAATGGTCGACAACGTTACCCATCAGCCTGCCGACCTGATTGTAATGACTTCGAAAGGAGCATCCGGGCTTGAAGAGTGGCTTGTTGGATCGAATGCCGAAACGATTGTCCGCTATGCCCATTGTCCCGTTCTGGTCGTTAAACAGCCCATTGCTCATTTTCAGCCCCAGAACATTGTCTATGCTATTGATATTGACGAACAATTGAAAACCGTTCAGCACTTCCCCTTCCAACTAGGAGCAGCAGATCAGCATCAGTTTCTGTATGTTACAACGCCTACCGACAATCGGGATTCTGAAGGCATACAGGAATGGGTCAATGAACTGGCTAAAGCGAAAGGTATTACGGAGTTTACATTAACGATCCGGCGGGCGAAATCTGTTCCTGAAGGGATTATCGAGTATGCCAACGAAATACAGGCCGACCTGATTGTTCTCTCGACGCACGGCCATACGGGCTTGCGGCACATACTGTCGGGGAGCGTGGCCGAAGATGTACTGAACCATGCCGAAATTCCCGTATTGATCATGCGGGTATAAAGGATCTATTGGTCATTGATCATTAGCTATCAGCCATTTTCTAATGATCAATGACCGTTCAGCACATAGAGGCTTTCGTAATGAAAACTGCCTGCTGGTTTTCGTAGAAAGTAAACTGATTCAGCAAATTACGGGCAGTTTGTTCGAGCGACTCCTCGGTCAAAAAACCCTGGTGGGCGGTTATCAGCACATTTGGATGATTCCGCAGGCGGTTCAGCAACTCGTCTGACACGGTTTTACCGGAAAAATCGTAATGAAAGTAGGCGCGTTCACCTTCATAAACATCAGCCGCATAGCCAGCCAGCTTTCCGGCATCCAGCGCATTCAGAACAGCCTCCGTATCAACAATTCGTCCGCGAGCCGTATTGATTAGCATGGTGGTGGGTTTGAGGGCTGTTAACGACTGCGCATTGATCAGGTAATCGGTGAGTGGTGTCAGAGAACAATGAATCGATATGATATCGGCCTGTTGCAGCAGCTCGGACAGCAGAATGTATTTCACTCCGCTTTCGGTGAGGGCCGAATTGTGGTTAATGTCGTAGGCAACAATTTTACAGCCAAAACCCTGCATAATCCGCGCCACAACTTTCCCGATTCGACCGGTTCCGATTATTCCGACTACTTTTCCGTGCAGATCGTTTCCGACCAGGCCATCAATCGAAAAGTTGCCCGTCTGCACCCGACGGATTGCTTCGGGCAGATGCCGCATCATTCCTAACAGCAATGCAACAGCTTGTTCGGCTACTGAATAGGGCGAATTGCCGGGAACCTGTAAAAGAGTTATGCCCAGTTCCTCTGCCACGTCCTGATCGACATTATCGAGTCCTACCGAGCGCATGCCAATTACCAACACGCCCTTGTCTTTTAGTGTCTGCAAAACCGGGCGACTCAGATCGTCATTCACAAAAGCGCAAACGGCTCCATGATCCGTTGCCAGTTCTGCCGTCTGAATAGTCAGGGGCAAAGGAATATAGGTAATCTGATGATGGCCAGTAAACAAATCGAACCATTTTTGTTCAAAAGGCAGGGCACTATAGAAAGCAATTTTCATCGAAATAAAGGCGGCAAGTAGCGCAACTAAAATTGCAACAAAGAATAAACAGCACCCAATGACATTAGTCAGCCACCGGCGTGATTTTCATCAATAGCCGAGAGAAAAAAAACGTTACCTAAGCAATGGCATAATTTGCGGATTATGCCACTACCCAAGTAACGCTTCAGAAACCTCAGAAACCAATGGCATGCTCAACCATGCTTTGTTCGGCTTTTGCAACAGCAGTCATGCCCCGCAGAAAAGCATCTGGATTAAATGACAGACTGTTAATACCTTCTTTCACCAAAAACTCCGCAAATGCCGGATTATCGCTCGGTCCCTGCCCACAAATGCCAACGGGTTTCCCCATCCGATGAGCTGTTAGCAACAGCATACCGATCAGATCGCGAACAGCCGGGTCGTTTTCATTGAACAACCCCTGCAAAGTCGATGAATCTCGATCGACACCCAGCGTTAGTTGGGTCAGGTCGTTGGAGCCGATCGAGAATCCATCGAACAACTCCGCAAAATCCTGCGCCCGAATAATGTTGCTTGGAATTTCGGCCATCACATATACCTCAAGCCCATTTTCATGCTGCCGAAGGCCATACGCTTCCATTTGCTGAAGCACCTGTTTCCCCTCGGCCACTGTCCGGCAAAAGGGGATCATCAGTTTCAGGTTCGTTAGCCCCATTTCGTTACGCACCTGACGCATGGCTTCGCATTCGAGCCGGAAGCCTTCGCGGTAGCGCGCATCATAATAGCGGCTGGCTCCCCGCCAGCCAAGCATCGGATTTTCTTCGACGGGCTCAAAGGCATCGCCCCCCAGCAAATCGGCATATTCGTTGGTTTTGAAATCGCTAAACCGAACAATAACCGGACGTGGGTAGAAAGCGGCCGTCACCAAGCCAACCGACTGCGCCAGTTTATCGACAAAAAAGGCTTTCTTGTTCGAATATGTGTCTGTACGCTGGCTGATTTGTTCGATGACTTCGGGGGCCAGCAGATTCGGATAATTGATCAGAGCCATTGGATGAATACCAATGTCGTTGATAACACTGAACTCCATTCGCAGCAGGCCAACACCCTGTGCAGGCAACTGGCTAAGTCGTAGTGCTTGGGCTGGATCGGCCAGAATCAGCATACAGGGTGTTTGTGGTGGTGTCAGGTCGGTCAGGTTGGTTTGCTGTTCGGTCCAGGTTAGTTTTCCGGCATACACGATACCTTCCTGTGCATCCACGCAACTTACCGTAATCAGATCGCCTTCCCGAATCACTTCCGTTGCCTTGTTGGTACCCACAACGGCCAATGCCCCAATTTCGCGCGCCACAATAGCCGCATGACTCGTTCGTCCGCCCCGATTGGTAACGATAGCCGATACTTTTTTCAGAATGGGGTCCCAGTCGGGAGTGGTAATATCCGTAACCAGAATATCATCATTACTAAGATCGGCCGGCACATCTTTGGGCGACAGAATTACCCGGGCCCTGCCTGTAACAATCCGATGCCCGATGCCATTCCCCCGACAGAGGACAGCGCCCGGCTTATCGAGTCGATAATCAGTAAGGATAGTTAGTTCAGAAGCAGGCAGCGCCGTTACAGGGCGCGCCTGCACAATATAGAGTTCCTGATCGATTCCATCTTTTGCCCACTCAATATCCATTGGTTTGCCATAGTGCGCTTCAATGGTTCTGGCCCAGCCAGCCAGTTTGTTTACTTCGTCATCGGTCAACACCAGTTGCTGCTGCCGTTCGGGCGGAGTTGGTGTATTTACAGTATGGTGTTCACCGGGCGCATCCGAATAAACCATCGTAACGGTTTTTTCGCCCACCCTACGCGTCAATACCGCATTACGCAAACCGATAGATGGTTTAAAGACATAATATTCGTCGGGATTAACGCTGCCAAGCACTACATTTTCGCCCAGCCCCCAGCTTCCCGTTATGAGCATCACATTCGTATGACCCGAATCGGGATCGATCGTAAAACACACGCCCGAACTGGCCAGATCGGATCGAATCATGCGTTGCACCCCAATCGACAGCGCCACTTTCAGGTGATCGAATCCGTTATCGTTTCGGTATTTGATGGCCCGGTCCGTAAACAGCGATGCATAACAGTTCCGACAGGCTTCGAGCAGTTCGGCTACCGAGCGCACATTCAGATAGGATTCGTGCTGCCCGGCAAAACTGGCTGTTGCCAGATCTTCGGCCGTCGCACTGCTCCGAACGGCCACCTGAATGGGGTTGCTGAAGGTCTGACAAAGGGTTTGGTAGGCGCTGGTTATAGCCTCGGCAATTGGAGCCGGAATAGTAGCTTGCCGAATCAGGCTGCGAATGCCCTCACCAACCTCGGCCAGATTATGGTAGTCTGAAGTATCGAGTTCGTCGAGTTTTTGCTGAATTGGCTCCTGCAAGTGATTTTCAGCCAGAAATGCGTAATAAGAAACAGTGGTAACGGCAAAGCCATCGGGCACCCGAACACCCTGTTCGCCGAGATGTGTAACCATTTCGCCCAGCGACGCATTTTTGCCGCCCACTTCCCGAATCATGTCATTAGTAATCTGTAGAAAAGGCAATACCCAGGTTTTCATAAGCTGGTCTGTGTTTAGTGTACGATACACCAAAAGTAGACCAGATGAGTAGTGTGTTCCCTGAGAGCCATCAGACAACCGAATGAGGTTACTCAGCCTTTCTTGCTATCGTGTCAGTTCAGCAATCAGACGCAAGTATGCCCGGCGGTTCATGCGTTCAGTATCAGCGAATACGAAAACCGCCCCCACCTATGCCGAGGGTGAGGTAAAACCCCCTTGGCGCATAGCGGTTGGTTGTGATACTCGCCGGATCATTCAGATCACCATGCCACTCCGACGATGCTGTCATGAATCGATAGCCAGCCTGTATCTTGAGCATTGGCCCGGCCAATAGTGTTTTATCCGTTTTATTACCCAGCAGCAACCAGTCGAACGACAGCCCAATATCGGCCGAAAAACCGTCGAGTGTATGGGTTGTGTGCTTACTTCCTGCCGTTGTCGAATTAACATTGAAGGCACTGATGCCAGGGGCCAGACTCGGGTATAGTTTGGCGCGTTGACCTTGCCAGACAATCCTGCCAATCCATATATGCCCATTAGAAGCCGACGATTCGATGGACGTTCCGGCAGGCAATTGGTTCACGCGTTTATTCACCAGTGCCGATGCTCCCAGCCCAAATAGCCATTGCTTGTGCTGCCAGTAGAGTTCACTTCCCATCAGCAGATAGTGGTCGTTGCTGGTCGAAGTAGCCCATGGATTCAATTGCTGAACAGCCATGCCTGCACCGGGCCATTGGGCAGGCCCTAAATACAGAAAGCCAGCCCCGCCCCGCACACTACGAACCTGAGCAACAGCGCTGGAGGCCAATATGCTTAGCAAACACAACGTAATTTTGGCAAGCCCGTTCATAGCCAGATCAACAAATTTGTCTGGGATAAAAATAGGCCCGGCAGTTGGCCAGCGTATTGACCTGCCTTAGCCTGACCGATGATTCTGGTCAGCTTATGGTCATTCCCAACCGTCCGGTCCTGGTCAGTCAACCAATTGTTTCTGACTAGCTTCTGTATTTCGGCAATTATCGGCAGCCCATTTGGCCAGCCCAAGTGCCAGCACGAGCTGCCGTTCGGTAGGTTCATCGGCCAGTTGCTGAACGGTCGGAATAAACGTCGTGTCGGGCTTACCCATTAAAAAGCCTTTCAGATAACTCAGCATCGACCGCTCAACCTGGTACAGTTTTTTGTCGGCTTTCAGTTTACGTTCGACTGAGCGAAGTTCATACCGCAGGTAATCGAGGTTACCCAGATCCGTATGAATCATCAGATTCAGCAGCCGGGCCTGGTTATACCAAAGCTGACTTTGCAAAGCCGTACGGCCTGCGGTGGCGCGGTCGTTTAATACTGCATTGACGTGTTTGAGGGCCAGCGTTGGTTGCCCGCCATCGCGATAGGTTCGGGCAACACTCAGCCGAACCAGTGCAACCACGTTGGCTGGTAATCCGGGCAACTCTCGTTCCAGAGTAGAAGCTACGGTTCGAACGAGTGCAACAGCATCGGCGGTTTGGCTGGTATCGTTGAGCCGGGCAAGTCGATGAATAAATGTCAGATAGCGCGCCAGGAGCGAGAGTCCTTCCGGCAGGGCGGTCAGGGTTGCCAGTCGATCCAGAAAATAATCCATGTCGTCGTAGCGCTGCAACCCACGCAGGTCGGTCAGAATACCGTCCAGTAGATGAATGTAATAAATAGGCGTATCGGTCCAAAGATCCTGATGTCGCTGAAACAGCTCGTGTAAATCATAAAAAGCGCGCAGGCTTCCTTCAGCATCGTTGGTCATCAGAAAAAAAACCGACTGAAAATGCAGGTGAAGCCGCTGCGCTTCGAACGAGTTTTTTTGTGGGTTTCGGGCGATGATCTGATGTTCTTCGAGCAGCAAATCATTCAGCCGGGTTTGTTCGTTCATGCTCCGCACCAGGCCATTTTTCCAGTACCGACAGAGCAAAATTTCGTACAGAGCCGAATGTTGATGGCTCGTTTGTTCGCGCTGCATCACGGTTTGCCACTGCTGCTGTTTGCGAAGAAGCTGGGTTTCGTCGAGCGTCGAAAATTGTGTTCGCACCAGTTGCTGGAGTTCCAGTCGGGCAGCCATCAGGTAATAGAGGTGCTTTTCGGTCCGCATGGCGAGCTTCTTGATTTTTTCAAGCTGATCGAAGCCTAGCTCGGTTAGTCCCTTTGCAAACAAAATCCGGGCATCCTGCATGAGCGATGCCAGTTTATTTTCGGTTGTTTTTTCACATTCATACAACCGCAGGGCTTTCATCAACACCCGATACAGGTGTTTTCGAACCGGCTCCACCGATGAGCCTGGAAACTGTTTCTCCAGCACTTCATATAGGGCGCCACCACCCTCCAACTGGTTTTCCAGCAGATTGAACAGGGTCAGATACGCTTTATCGCCTTCCTGTAAACTGCATACCAGCTTAAAATAGCGTTTCTCCGATTTTGTAAGTGTCTGAACGAGCGTATGGAGCTGATCAATTGAAAACATAGGATTAGGTAGGGTTATCTGTTAATCGAAACCAACAGCAGCCTAAAAGCCGATTAGGTTAGAACAGAACAGGATCAATAAGTGTCAGCAACAATTTTTATCTGCAACAGCCTTGTCTGAAAACCATTTACATTTGGGCTTGCAATATACCTTTTGCTGGATAAATTTGTACCTACCCCTTACAAAACTTCTCTCGAATGCCTAGTCAGATTCTGGTGGTTGGCAGCTCAAACACCGATATGGTCGTAAAGGCCGATAAACTGCCCGCACCGGGCGAAACCGTTATTGGTGGCACTTTCCTGATGAATCCCGGAGGCAAAGGTGCCAATCAGGCTGTTGCCATTGCCCGGCTCATCGAACCCTTGGCAGGTGGGTCAATTACGTTTGTTGCGAAAGTTGGCAATGACATTTTTGGCCGACAGGCACTCAGCGGCTTCGAACGCGAAGGCATCAACACAAGCTATATACTGACTGATGCAGATAATCCATCGGGCGTGGCGCTGATCAATGTTGATGCGTCGGGCGAAAACTGCATTACGGTTGCTCCGGGCTCAAACGCCAATTTGCAACCCATCGAAACCGAAGCCGCCCTCCAGGCTGCCAACTCCGATGCGCTGGTGCTACTCCAGCTCGAAATTCCGCTACCAACAGTTGAATACGTCATTCGAAAAGCAGCCGAACGTGGTTTGCGGGTTATTCTGAACCCTGCTCCGGCCCAACCCTTACCCGCCGATCTATTCTCGAACCTGTTTCTGATTACGCCCAACGAAACCGAAGCCGAACTTCTCACCGGCATTCGCGTGACAGATTTACCGACGGCTCAGCAGGCAGCCCAGAAGTTCCATGATATGGGTGTTATGAATGTAGTTATTACGCTGGGGTCGAAAGGTGCTTACCTTCATACGTCTGAAAACCGGGGGCAGTTAATCGACGCTCCGCTTGTTAAAGCCATCGACACCACAGCCGCTGGCGACTGCTTCAACGGCGCCCTGACCGTGGCGCTATCGGAAGGAAAAACCTTACCCGATGCCGTTGCCTTTGCCTGCCAAGCGGCTTCCATCTCGGTTACCCGAATGGGCGCGCAAGCCTCTGTACCCTATCGCAACGAGTTTTAAGCGGTTTATGGTAGTTAGTTTACGTTTCCGGTGTTCCATACATCCCTCAATAGCAAAGCAACCGTAAACCCAAAACCGATTACCGTAAACCGAATACCAAAAACCTTTTTAACCATGAAAAAAATACTACTTCCAATTGTCGCCGTTGCTTTTTTATCGGCCACTCCTGTTGCCGTTCTGCCCAAAAAAGGGCCTGCGCCTAAATCCATTACGATGGCGAAGGCAGCTATTCAGGATAAAATTAAAGGTGGCTGGGCCGGTCAGTTGATTGGCTGTACGTTTGGCGGACCCACGGAATTCCAATTTACGGGTACCATGCTCAACGACTACCAGCCCATACCGTGGTACGATGGATATATGAAGCATACGATGCTGAACAATCCGGGTCTGTACGACGACATTTATATGGACCTGACATTTGTAGATGTGTTTGAACGCAAAGGGCTCGATGCCCCAGTGGAGGAACATGCCAAAGCCTATGCTAATGCAGGCTATATGCTCTGGCACGCCAATCAGGCCGGTCGCTATAATATCCTCAATGGCATGAACGCTCCGGAGTCGGGGCACTGGCTCAACAACCCCCATGCCGACGATATCGACTTCCAGATTGAAGCCGATTTTTCGGGACTAATGGCTCCCGGTATGCCCAATACGGCGGTGCAGATTGGTGACCCTATTGGCCATATCATGAACTACGGCGACGGCTGGTATGGTGGCGCATTTGTGGGAGCCATGTATTCGCTGGCCTTTGTGTCTGGCGACGTCAATTATATCGTAAAAGAAGCCCTCAAGACCATTCCTGCACAGAGTACGTTTTATCAGTGTATTGCCGACGTAATTAAATGGCACGACCAGTTCCCGAACGACTGGAAACGCAACTGGTTCGAGATTCAGCGAAAATGGTCGGACGAAGTAGGTTGCCCCGAAGGTGTGTTCCGATCGTTTAACATCGACGCAAAAATCAATTCGGCCTACATCGTTCTTGGCCTGCTCTACGGTGGTGGCGATTTCACCAAAACAATGGAAATCAGCACACGTGCGGGGCAGGATTCCGACTGTAATCCGGCGTCGGCAGGGGGAATTCTGGGGACCATGCTCGGATATGACAAAATTCCGGCCTACTGGAAACAGGGGTTGAAAGAAGCCGAAGACATTGATTTTAAATACACCACCATGTCGCTGAACGATGTCTATGCAATGGGTATGAAACACGCCTTGCAGGTGGTAGAACGCAACGGTGGCAAAATCAACGGCGACCAGGTAACCATTGCCCTGCAAACACCCAAAACAGTTCGGTTCGAGCAGGCTTTTACGGGGCATTATCCCGTATTGGTACAGCACATTCGGAAAGACTTGACCAATGAATTTACTGCCGATTTCGACGGTATTGGTTTTGTTATTAAAGGCGAAGCAAAGCCAAAAAATCGCAGTTCGTGGGGATACGAAAGTAATTTCTCCTTCAATGCAGAGCTTTATGTCGACGGCAGGAAACTGGAAACGGCCAACTTACCCGTCGATTTCACCCACCGCCGGTATGATCTGTTCTGGAAATACCAACTTCCCAAAGGCAAACATACGGTTCGTATCAAACTCCTGAACCCCGACCCCGACCATATCGTATCGCTGACCGATTTACTGGTTTATAGCGACCAGCCCGTGAAATCAAAATTATAACGAAGAACCAAGAGACTATGTAACGCCCTTCTGTCGACAGAAGGGCGTTGCTTTTTTACTCGTCCGATTGTATTGCGGATGCGTGAGGCCCGTTTCTATGCTGCGAAAAGAAATGCATCAGTCATTCAATCTTAGGCACCACAGAACAAACCAGACCCGGCAGCAAACAAACGAAGCACTTCGACGCCAGGCCATAAGTATTTACCACAAATCATAAACATCCGCAATTACTCATTTTCTCTTTTGTTAAATTTACCGGATAACCGGAACGATGCCCCCCCGGAAGCTGTGCCATTTCGTAGTATACTCTACCTGCATGAATCACTTTTTACTCTTCGTTTTTAGCCTGATGTTAGTCTTTCCATCGGCTTGGGCGCAATCTCCCCCACCGGCCCCCTATCCAAACCCGGAAGCAGCTCTTCAGCTTTATGAAAGCACGCTGAGCCGGTTACATCAGGACTATAAAAACCAGCGTCCCCTCCCCGACCTGAAGTTTTTTTTGTTTGGCATGGGCAATCGCACCAAATATATCTACCGAAACGGGCGGCTCATTAATGCCCTGACCGATAATATTGAAGAACAATGGCATGTTGCCAGCGAAATTATCGTTCCTTCTGAATATCTCGTGCATCTAAAGCTGGAAAACGGTGGGCTTGTACAAATTCGCGAAGACGAAACTGGTGTCTGGATCTTGCAAACAAACCCGGCCAGGAAGAAAACGCCCGCCCGAACGTTGCGCCCCCGGCGGGTTCGGGATACTAAAAGTACATTAACATTGCCTCGGTTCGCCGAGCATACGTTCGGACCGGTGCTTCGGGTGTTGCATCACGAGGTCCTGATTAATGTTTCAAGCGGTACCGACGAGCTAATCCGTCCGGTACCCAATATTCTGACTTATATTAAGCCCCGCTATCGCGATGCGGCATCAATGGCAATGGTTTTGCGGGAAACTGGCAATCTGGAACTGATCAGAAACTGGATTTTAGCCCTCCGCGATCCGTTCGATCGCCATAATCATGGCATCAATGATGCCGACAATCTGGGTCAGGTCCTCTTTCTGGTATCGTTGGTATCCGACCAGAATCATCCGGTTGTACAAATGGCACGGGATTCGATAAGCCGGTTTCAAAAAGATACGTATATCCTCGGAAAAACCAATGGTTCCGAACACCCGGTTTATCAGACTAAATGGCTCAAATACGGGTTAAAATCCCTTGGTCTGCCCGATCCATACATCATTCCGAAGCAGTATGACAGCTTCTCGACGGTGTTCTGGCAGGACTATACCGATGCCAACATTCCAGGACAACCGTTCGATGCGAAAACGAGCCAGAATTACCCCTATCTGGTTTGGGCTCAGGATCATTTCTACACTCGCACAGGTAGCCCCCAAAACCACGGAATGCTAGGCAACATCGATTATCCACTCAGTTGGGAACAGAACGCCAGCGGTGTGCATTATCCCGGCCTGACCGTACTGGATAAAGACCTGGTCAAACAAAAACTAACATTTCCGCACGGCTGGCACGCTGCCGAAATGTTCCTACAATTACAAGAGGCAATGCCTATGGCTACTTATCCCAAAAAATGATGCCCGTTCGGGTAATCCAGGCGTGGGTTGTCGACTCATATGTATCGATCTGATCGCCACCCCCGTTCAGCCGTGGATCGTTTTCGTCTTTCATCCAGGTATTCAGGCGACTCTGCAAGTCCTTCCGGATCTGCGCATACTGAGGATTACTGACCTGATTATGCAGGTTATACGGATCGTCTTTAAGAATATACAACTCTTCGGCCGGGCGTTTGTCGAAACCAAGCGCAAACAAGGGCTTTATGGCAACATCGTTCCGGTGGTCCATCATGTAGATTTTAGTTGGCCCTCCATCCACATCGCCATATACAGAGGGAGTTCCGGGAATGGTTTCATCGCCGGCGGGCATCCGGTCGGGCCGGAAATTGCGGATATAGAGGTAGTCACTGGTGCGGATGGCACGCATGGGGTAGCCTGCTCCATAATCGAACTCAGCCCGGCACAGGCAGTGGCGTTCGCGTTCGAGAAATACCTCGGATCGGTGAACAGCTTTCTCGCCCGTCAGCACCGGCACCAGACTAATACCATCCGTTTCGGGCCGTTGTTTCACGCCAGCCCAGTCTAAAAATGTTGGCATCAGGTCCAACAGATTCACAAACGAATCGTTCCGTTTCGGCTGCGATTCATTTCCCGAAAAACGACTGATAATCATTGGCACCCGCGTACCATAATCGTATAGATTTGCTTTGGCATGGGGAAATGGCATCCCATTATCGGACGTAACCACAATGATGGTGTTGTCGAGCTGCCCAGCGTCTTCCAGGGTCTTGAGTAAATCGCCGATTTCGCGATCAAATCGTTCTACTTCCGACAAATAATCAGCCACGTCGCCACGCACTTCGGGCACATCGGGCAGAAACGCAGGCAGTCTTATTTTTTGGGGATCGATGCCCGTTTGTTTACCCGCGTTGAGGTCGAACGGGCGGTGTGGGTCATTGGTACCGAACCAGAAAAAGAAAGGTTTACCCGCTGGCAACTGATCTAAAAACGGTTTAAATCCCAGCTTGGCCGAGTCGCCTGCCGGATTTTTGGTATAACCCATTTTCAGAAAATCGCCGGGTGCCCAACCTTTCCGGTCAAAAGCTACCGAATAGCCTTCTTTTTCGAGAATCTGCACATAAGTTGGAATGTCGTGCATCAACCGACCGCATAAATTAACCCCCTCGCCCAGATTGTGCGGATAACGGCCAGTCAGGATAGCGGCCCGCGATGGAGTGCAGGACGGCGACGAACAATAAGCGTTGCTAAAAACGGTTCCATGTTCTGCCAACCGGTCAAAATTTGGCGTTTTTATGGTTGTATCGCCATAGATACCTGCGTATGGATAGCTCCAGTCGTCGGCCAGAACAAACAGAATATTCGGGCGTTTTGCCTCTTCTTTCTTACACGAGAAAAGTCCGGCAGTGGCTAGCAGCAGCAGGCCCATCAGGAAATAAACGTATCGCATCGGTATCCGTATTTTCCCGAAAAATAGCATGAAGAAGCGTGTGATAAAAGCCTGCTTTGGCAATGCCATGAAACGCACAGGCGATAAAGCCGTTATGATCTGTTTATACTGCGTCAGCTACTACAGACGGCCTTCAGCGAAAGTCCTAACTACTTAATTGCAAAAAACAACTGTGTTCAGTACCGGCGTGATCTTTACCTGACCGATACAGCGCAAAGTGGTCAAAAAATGACCCTTTTTTGCTGTATCGGTTATCGATCCACCTGTTTATCAAGATTGAATAAATGCTAACAGATCGGCATTAATCGTAGCGGCTTCGGTGGTTGGCATGCCATGCGGAAACCCCGGATACGAAATCAGTTTGCCATTTTTTAGTAGCGTTACAGCTTTAGCTCCGGTTAGCGGAAAAGGCACGATCTGGTCATCTTCTCCATGCATGACCAGTACGGGCACATCCACAGTCTGGAGGTCTTCGGTAAAATCCGTTTCAGAAAAAACTTTGATACAATCGTAGTGAGCTTTAATGGCTCCCATCATACCCTGGCGCCACCAGTTATCCCGAATAGCCTGCGAAACATTGGCTCCCTCCCGGTTGAAGCCAAAGAATGGAAGCGTAAAATCCTGAAAATATTGGGGTCGACGGGTTGCCGTTCCTTCGCGTATTTCATCAAATACGGACATCGGAATACCGTCTGGATTGGTTTCACTCTGCACCATAATGGGCGTTACGGCACTAATCAGCACGGCTTTCGCCACCCGACCCTGCCCATGTTTGGCCACATACCGAATCACCTCGCCACCACCCGTTGAATGGCCAATGTGTATGGCATCCTTTAGATCCAGAAAAGCGGTTAATTCAGCCACATCGGCAGCATAAGTATCCATATCGTGGCCATCCGCCGTTTGCGATGACCGGCCGTGTCCACGACGGTCGTGCGCAATCACACGATAACCTTTGTCGAGAAAAAACATCATCTGGGCATCCCAGTCATCGCCAGACAACGGCCAGCCGTGGTGAAAAACAATGGGTTGGCCCGTTCCCCAATCTTTGTAATAAATCTCGGTTCCGTCTTTTACTCGAATCGTGCTCATGTCGTTGCGTATGGTTTGTGATGGTTAAAAAATAGATGGAGCTTAATGAAATTACCGTTCACATTCAGCCAAAACACATTCCTGTATTTTCTGTCTGAAAGGCTTTCAGTCTGCTAATTAAACAAAGAATCTGTTTAAATTTTTGCGGTAATCGCTCTTTTGTCATTCCTCCTGCTACACCGGCAGACCGGTTAGGCTGAAAAAAAACCTCCCATTATAGCTCGATTAACGAACGCTAAAACAGCGTCAAAGACACTTTTTTTAGACCACAAAACCAAAAAAAACGTACGAACAAATCGTTAATAATCAGCCGACCTCCAAAACAATTGGGCCACGCTGCTTTGAACCTCCGTCAACTGGCCTACCCATTGCTCCATACCACGAGCAGTTTGCGCCAGCAGATAAACATTGCCCAGATCAGTACTTTCCCTTCATCGATTTGTTGGGCAATGCGGCATAAGAAGATAGTGTATAAAAATGTCAATCATTGCATTCCCCAAACTGGGCCTTTATCAAACCCGGTTTCTTAGGCAAACATTGTTTTCCTGCAATGTACCGTGCTATTCCTCGATCTCGAACGCCAGCAACACATTGCCGGGAATTTCGCCAAACAAACCGTAGCCCGAACTAACAAATACCATTCCATCAGCGACAACGGGCGACGGCCCGTCGATTGAGCCGCCTTTTCCTTTAATGCCGTTAACCGTCTGGTATTCTTTCATGGTATCATAATCCCACAGGATGGTGCCATCCGTAGCCGAATAGGCCCGCAGGTGTCCATCCAGTCCTCCGGCAAATACCAGACCAGGCATAGCCGTTGGGGCAGCGGAGTTAGCTTCCAGGCAGCCTTTCTTACCATTGCAGGAGGGGGCCGGAGTTTTCCAGACTATATCGCCGGTTGTCACATCAAGCGCAAACAGCCCCGGTGCCGGTTTAATTAACGAATCAACTTTAGGATTGATCGCATATTTGTTGTCAGCATTGGCAGCATAGACCAATTTTCCATCGGTAGCCATCCCCCAGTGAATGCCACCCAACGCACTGCCATGGCCAATGCGGGTTTGCCAGAGCACCTTGCCAGTGGAGGGCGAGAGGCCATATACGATACCAGACTTCTGACCGGCTACCAGTAAGTCCTGCCCGTTAGGCCGTTTTACCAGAATGGGAGCCATGCCAAAGTCAAAATCAGGCCCCACTTTGTCGGGGCAGTTCGGATTGCCGGGGCACGACATATTCCAGGTATCGCCTTTTGTTGCCTGAAACGACCAGACTAGTTTGCCCGTTTTCAGATTCAGTGCCTGAATGGCATCGCTGGTGGTTGTTGCGGGTGCGGTATAATTCTCGCCCGTGCCCAAATAAAGCAATCCTCGTTTGGCATCGACGGTTGGGCTGCACCAGACAATGGCGCCCGAAGGTCCATAATAGGGCGCCCCATTCTTCTTTTTACCAATTTCCTTTGCTTCTTCCTGAATAACACGATGCCGCCAGACCACCTTTCCTGAGCGGGCATCCAGCGCTACAACTTCGCCCGACGACGAACAGCATGGGTAGTTTGGATCTAATACCGAAACGACTTCAATAGATGTTAAGGGTACATAAACCATGTTGTCGTATACGGCCACCGAACCCGTATTACCCGATTGAGGATGGATTCCGGCTTTGCTTTTCCAGATAAGTTTGCCCGTTCTAACATCCAGCGCATAGGTATTGGTGTTGTTATCGGCGAAATAAGCGCGGATATCGCTCCCCTTCTGCACAACGCTGATAGCACCCCGAACGGCCGCATCAGCCAGAAAACGCCAGCCAATTTTACCCGTATGTTTGTTGAGACAATACACCTCGCCAAACTGGCTACCCGAAATCAGCCAGTCGCCCACAATAGCGGGTTTACTCCGCACCTGACTAACATCCGGAAAGGCAAATGCCCATTTTAGTTTCAGTTTTCCGACCGTTTCGGCCGACAGTCCTGCCTGTTCTGCCGACCGATAGCCGGTGCCTTCCAGATTTCCTCCCCAGCCAGAATGCATCACCTGCGTTTTTTTGCTGAGGGGCAGCGAAAAGGACGTATAGGCATCGTCGGGGATTTTGGTTTCGACTAAGGGTTTTCCGGCCACAAACTGAGCCACCGCTTTCCGCTGCTGTTCGGTCAATTGTTTACCCTGTTCACGCATTTTGCCGGTTTCCAGCGCGGCAAGAATGGCCCGGGGCGGCATTTGTACCAAAATCATATAACCCGGAGCGCCTACGCCCGCTTCCGATTTATGGCAGTTGTTGCAGGATGCCATATATACTTTTTGCCCTTCGGTTGCTACGTTAGGATCGAGCGGCTGGGCAATTGCGGATAGGCTACTTAACCCATACATGCTGCTTATCAGTAAGGGCGCTTTAAAATGTTGTAGTGCAAAAAACCAACGATTGTCTTTCATAACTAACCAGGTGTTTAGGTAAAACAAACGGAATCAATGAAGAGACAAAAGTAGAATTCGGCGTATAGTGTCTAGCGTTTTTAGGATGAATGGCGGCTCCCGTAAGCTATCTGGCCCTAATGCCTGATGAGGTGTCTTCAGAACTACAGCAATAAAAAAGCAACATGGCCACTACATGTTGTCATTGGCAAGCTATTCTAATTCACCAATGACAACTAGCTATTAATCAATAACAACCATTAATTCCCCCCAAAGGTATAGCCCGCTTTCACGCTAAAATATTCGTTTTTGGCGATCAGTTTTGCGTTGGTAATTTCGTTGGTAACGGCAGTGTCTTCGAGGATATTAAAAGCAGCCTCCACATTAAACCGGAACACTTTAACACCGGCTCGTACCAAAGCCCCCCATTTGTTGGTGACTGGCAGAGGATAATAGAGCGCTGTACCGCTGGCTCCAATCACCTGTTGCTCGCTCTGGGCAATTCGGTAAAAACCGGCACCGCCACCAACATAGGGTCGAAACGCCTTGCTCTTACCCACTACATAGTTGAGCGTCAACACCCCCGACATAGTGGATTTAGCCTGCGACTCAAAATAAATGGCATTGCCCAACACTTCGGGCCGTTGAATGAAAGCCTGCTCAAACCGTACGCCAAGCTCAAAATGGTTCATAAATCCATATTGAGGTTCAATGCTGTACAGAAAACCGGGGCTGCTCCCATCTTTGTTGCCCCGCTCGGTTGGTGTTGCGTAGCCTGCTGCCAGATTGACTTTAAATGATGAAAGGTTTTGAGCGGATACGACCGTCGACACAAGTAAAAAAAAAGCAAATAGCGGCTTATGCATATACGTTTGGTAATTGAGAGAAAGTAGTGAACACAGTATACGAACCCGCTTTCGCCCTACTTTGCAAAACTCAACCCGAGGGGTCACCAGTAGAGGAAAGCGTTACTGCTGTTACCCATAATTCTGACCATCCGTTGCACGATTGATACTATTTTCATGCTATTTTAACAAATACAGCCTGTTTTCCAGGCCGTAATGCTGCGATCGATCCAGGCCTACGCCATCTCATTTAGCGGCAATAATCAGTACCAGACCCAGCACATAGCACACCCCCATGAGTGTCAGGTACCGGTTCGATGCAGACGGGGCACCCCGAAATTCGTGCCAGATAAAGACGCCCCACAAAACTGCCACAATGGTTGCCCCCTGACCAAGCCCATAGCTAATGGCATAGCCAGCCTCGCCCGATGCCAGCAAACTGGAAGCCATGCCCAGGCACCAGACCATGCCTCCTACCATTCCGATACCATGATTGCGAACACTTACCTCGCTGTAGGCAACCGTTTGAGCCGCACTTTTTCCGGTAAACCGGCGAAGAATCGGCAAGAAGAAAGGGGTGCTCACCACCACACCCAGACCAAACAATACCAATGCCGTGTAGGGTGTTAGCAATCCGGCTGCCGGACTGGCAAAATTGGCCGCCATTGCTTTGGCCACGAAGTAGAAAAAGAAACTCATCAGAAAACCGCCAACCAGCGAGATCACCAGGCCACGCATACTCACCGGCTGATCATCTGAACTTTTCGACCGATAGGCCAGCGCACTGAACACTACAGCCAGAAAGATTGAAAAAACTCCTCCCGACAACAACCCTACATTCCCGACTGGCGACAGAATGTAGTTCACCACAACGCCTAAGATGAGCGCCAGTCCTATGCCTACCGGCATAGCCACCGACAGGCCTGCCAGTTCAATACCTACCACAATCAGAATATTGGCAATATTGAACACAAACCCACCAACCAGCGCATACACTACATTCGTTGTTTCGGCCTGTCCCAAATCGGTCAGAAACGATCGTCCTGCCGAACCAGTACTTCCCAACGTAAAGGCCAGCAGCAAGCTCAGCAGCAGAATGCCATACGTATAATCGCGGTAAAAAATGGTGGTTGGAACAGACTGTGTTGCCAGTTTCTGAGTGTTGGCCCAGGAGCCCCAGCAAAGCATCGTCAGGAAGCAGACAACTACCGCCAACGGATAGTGCGAGATGATAAACATACTGATTTCGTACGGTTTAGGATGAGGGAGAGCAAACTACAAAATAGCCCTATTTTCTACAAAGGCATATCCTGCCAGAAAAGTGGAGTTAAAGACAAGGCTACTCTCTATCATTGCCTACCTTTGCGGTCATGAACTACTTCTATATCCTCTTCGCCTTTCTGGTTGGTATTGCCATTACGGTTCAGGCAGGTGTTAATGCGAATCTTCGTCATGCAGTGGGTAGCCCTATTCTGGCCGCCGTCATTTCATTCGGCTCAGGTTTTATCTGTCTGGTACTGATGTTTCTGGCTTCGGGTGGTTCGCTGCCGTCGCTCGAAACGGTTAAACAAATCAGTTGGTGGAAATGGATGGGGGGAGCCATGGGGGCGGTATACATGATAACCGTCATTGTTAGTGTACAAAAAATAGGTACAGCCAACATGGTTAGCCTCAGTGTGGCCGGACAACTACTAGCCGCTATGGTTCTGGATCATTATGGCTTACTGGGCTTTTCGCTGCATCCGGCCAATAGCTGGCGGATTCTTGGCATCCTCTTCATTATGGCGGGGGTGCTGCTGGTGGTTAGAAACTAAGTGTTGGGTTTATGGTTTACGATTTATGGTTGCGTTGCCTAAGAAGGATATATGCTCATAAGCAGAGCAACCATAAACCATACACTATTAACCTAATTTCATGAACATCAACTACCGTTTCTACCCATCACTGCTGAATGTATTTTCGCGCTATATGAATGGGGGGAATCTGTCTGTTCAGGCATTAATCGACTCCATAAACCGGGTACCAACACCCACAACAACCGCCCAGGAACGCGGTATTTCGTTTGAAGAAGCCGTTGTAAAAGGCACCGATGAAGAACGATTCGATGAGGAGTTGCTCCGAAAAGTTCGAAAATTATTGCCCCGCCCTATTGTTGACACCCAGGTGTATTGCCAGTGGCAGATCGACGATGTACTGTTTTACGGCTATGTTGACCTGATTGGGAAGTATAAAGCTGTCGACCTGAAAACCACCGCGTCCTATCAGCCTGGACGTTACGTGCACAACCACCAGAATTTATACCTCCACGCACTAAAACAGAAAGGCATTCGGCTCATGGAATACGTTATTGCGGAGTTTCGGCCCGACGGCTCAGCAGATGTACACGTAGAAAGTTATGCACTCACCCACCCCATCGATAAGCAACTTGAAGAAATCCGGTTGTTCAAAGCCTTTCTGGACGAACATCGTCCGTTGATAACTGATAAAAAAATCTTTGTTGCTGCGGGCGAAGACCCCGATGCCCGCCGAAAATAAGCCTTGCTTCGTTGTACCTTCGTGCCATGTTTCAGCACACCATCCGGCTTTATCAGAGTGCCTATCGGGGACTACCACCATCGGTATGGTTACTGGCAGGGGTTATGTTCATTAACCGATGCGGAACCATGGTTCTGCCCTTCCTGACGCTCTATCTCACGCAATATTTACACTTTTCGGTAGCTCAGGCCGGCATTATTATGGCGGTTTATGGCATGGGGGCTTTTGTTGGTACCTTCATTGGCGGTCGACTTACCGACCGATTTGGCTTTTATTATATTCAGCTATTCAGCCTGCTCTTTGGCGGATTCTGGCTTATACTACTTCAGTTTGTCACTAATTTCTACGCCCTCTGTGGTTGTGTTTTCACCTTCACTCTCCTTGGCGATTCGTTTCGGCCAGCCAATCAGGCAGCCATTGCCTATTATTCGGATATTGGCACCCGAACGCGTGCGTTTTCGCTCAACCGGCTGGCCATCAACCTGGGTTGGGCCATTGGCGGAGGCATAGGCGGCTGGCTGGCCAGTATCCAATATAATCTGTTGTTCTGGACCGACGGACTCACCTGCCTGCTGGCGGGAGTTGTCCTTTGGCTCTTCCTGCCTGTTCCTCACCAGACCACACCGGCTAACCTTGCGCCATCAGAACCAGCGACCCTAAAAACCACTTCGCCCCAAGACTCGCCGTATCGGGATAAGTTGTTTATCGCTTTTGTCCTTTGTGCCGCTTTATATCTGGCCGTGTTTATGCAGTTATTTTCAATTGTGCCACTCTTTTTCCGCGAAATTCTGCAGATGAAAGAATCCGCCATTGGCTTCATTATGGCGCTCAACGGTCTGATTATAGTGGTTGTTGAGATGGCACTTGTCTATAGCCTGGAGCAGCAAAACCACTCAAAAATTCGCCTGATCATGATTGGCATTACTTTCACCTCGCTGGCTTACCTGAGCCTGGCCTTTGCCAACCTGCACTGGTTCGGCAGCCAAAGCGCGGCACTACTGTTTATTCTGCTGGCTACAGTTGGCGAAATGATGTCGATGCCCTTCATTCAGGCATTCAGTGTCGAACGATCCAGACCGGCAACACGAGGCCAATATATAGCACTCTATTCGATGGGTACGGCTTTAGCGCAAACCACTGCTCCGGCATTTGGTTCCCAAATGGTGGCGTCGTTTGGCTTTTCGACCCATTGGATAACGGCTTCTATTATCTGTATGCTGGCATCTGGCGGATTCTGGCTCGTTGGTCGGCAATTGCAACAGGCGGGTCGGCCAACGAGCAGGTAACGTTTCGTAAACTGCTCGACAAAGCACAGCCTACAGGAGTTTCGCTTACCTTGCAGCCAAAAATCATCACCTTTAGCAGTATGGGCAAGTTTCATGATTCCATAAAGCCAGCGCATAAAGACTTTATCGAAAAACAGCACATTTTTTTTGTTAGCTCAGCCCCACTCAGCGCAAGTGGCCGGGTCAATCTTTCGCCCAAAGGGCTCGATGCGTTTCGGGTTTTGTCAGAAAGCAAGGTCGGCTATATGGACCTCATCAGCAGCGGCAACGAAACGTCGGCGCATACGCTCGAAAACGGACGCATTACGTTTATGTTCTGCTCATTTGACGAAACGCCCCTCATTCTTCGACTATATGGCAAGGGCTGCGCCGTGCTGCCCAACTCCGACGAATGGGAGCAGTATGCTCCGCATTTTAGAACGTACTCCAGCACCCGTCAATTGATCGTTGCCGACATCGATCTGGTGCAAACATCCTGTGGTTTTGGTGTACCGCTCTATGACTATGCTGGCGAACGCGACATTCATTTCAGATGGGCCGAAAAAAAAGGCAAACAGGGGTTATCGGACTATATCGATGAAAATAATCTGATTAGCCTCGACGGTTTACCAACCGACCTGGGCCTGAACCGGCAACCTGTCAAATGAACGCCTTCGCTAATCGTCCAAAAGCCCTGCCAACCATTTTCGTTGCAGGAGTTGCCGCGGGCACCCTCGATGCGTTGGGAGCCATTCTGATTTATGTGGTGCTGCCGGGCAAGTCGTCTGTACTACCCATTTTTCAGTTTATTGCGAGTGGTGCGGCTGGACCGCGAGCCTTCAACGGTGGCGTGCCAATGGCCTTTTACGGCTTATTCTGGCATTTTATGATCGCTTTTATCTTTGCTGCTTTTTATTACCTGCTGGCTACCCGTATCCGATTCCTGATCAGTCAGCCAACTATCTGCGGTATTGCCTACGGTGCTTTCGTGTGGCTGGTTATGAATTTCGTTGTTGTTCCCCTCTCGGCTACCCCAAAATCGCCGTTTTCGGTCACGCTATCGGTCATTCTGGTCTTTATCTGGCATTTATTCTTTGTTGGTTTACCCATCGCGCTGATTACAGCCCGGCGTTTTTTAGGCAAATCTTAAGCTACCCTGCGTTTCAAACCCGACATCTTTACGACCTTTGTGCTTGTTCATTGGCATTGGTCATCAGCCATTGGTCGTTGCTAAACTATGCTAACCTGCCAATGAAAGCTGACTAATGGCTAATGCCAATCCATAAAAAAACATTCTTTCACTTTGAAACTCTGGCAAAAAGAAGGCGTTACGACTGCCGAACAAATTGAACGCTTCACGGTTGGCCGCGACCGGGAGATGGATTTATACCTGGCTCCGTTCGACGTGTTGGGTAATCTGGCTCATGCGCAGATGCTCGAAACCATCGATCTGCTGACCCCGCATGAGCTAAGTCTGCTACAAACCGAACTCAAAACTATTTATCAGGATATTGAAGCCGGTGAATTCCAGATCGAAGAGGGTATCGAAGATGTTCATTCGCAGGTCGAATTGCTACTAACCCGTACGCTGGGCAATGTTGGCAAGAAAATTCATTCAGGACGATCGCGCAATGATCAGGTACTGGTCGATATAAAACTTTTTACCCGCGACCGGCTCTGGCGCGTAGCCGAGGCTACCCGACGTGTGTTCGACCGGTTGATTAATCGATCCGAACAGCATAAAGACGATCTGTTACCGGGCTATACGCATCTGCAGATTGCCATGCCATCGTCGTTTGGGCTGTGGTTTGGAGCCTATGCGGAAGCCCTTGCCGACGATATGCTAACGTTGCAAACGGCCTATCGGCTGGCCAACCGCAATCCGCTCGGATCAGGCGCAGGCTACGGTTCGTCGTTTCCGCTCAACCGAACGCTGACCACAGAACTGCTGGGCTTCGAGGGTATGCATGTCAATGTGGTGTATGCCCAGATGAGCCGGGGAAAAACGGAGCAAACGGCACTTACGGCATTGGCAGCTATAGCAGCTACCCTCTCCCGAATGGCGATGGACATCTGCCTGTATAATAGCCAGAACTTTGGGTTTCTGACCCTACCCGATGCCCTCACAACGGGCAGTAGCATTATGCCGCACAAGAAAAACCCGGATGTGGCTGAGCTCTTGCGGGCTAAAACGAATCGGCTGAAAGCGCTGCCAATGGAAGTAACGCTGGTAATGAGCAATTTACCCTCCGGTTATCACCGGGATATGCAATTGCTGAAAGAAATTCTGATGCCCGCCTTCGACGAACTGCTCGACTGTCTCGACATTACCGACTTCATGCTGGAGCATCTGGAAGTTAAAACCAATCTGCTCGATAGTTCGCGCTACGATCTGCTCTTTAGCGTCGAACGTGTTAATGAGCTGGTGTTGCAGGGAGTACCTTTCCGGGAAGCGTATCAGACGGTCGGCAAAGAAATCGCCGAACATACTTACCTTCCGCCACGTGAATTACACCATACCCACGAGGGTAGTATCGGCAATCTGGGCAATCCGTTGATTGTCGGTCAAATGCAGCAGGCAATGGCCGGTTTCAGAGCCGACCGCACCCAGGAAGCGATCAGCCAGCTACTGGGCCGAACAAGCTCTGGAAATTAGTCGTTAGTCATAAAGTCATTGGTCATGAAAAAAACAAATGACCAATGACTTTATGACTAATGACTAAGCTATTCAACTTTATACGCTACCAGACTATTCTTATAGAACGTTGGCACGACCAGCAGTTTCTTCTTAACAACATACTCAATATCAGCCGAATTTACTTTATCGGCGCGGGTATCCAGTAGTTGCTCTTTAGTACCATCGGCATCGATATGAAAAATCCGACCGTTCCAGTCCGATACGAAATAGTTTCCCTTACCATCCGATACGATACCATCAGTATTCCCCATGCCATCGGCTATTGGCG
Organism: Spirosoma sp. SC4-14; assembly: GCF_037201965.1. Taxonomy (NCBI): domain Bacteria; kingdom Pseudomonadati; phylum Bacteroidota; class Cytophagia; order Cytophagales; family Cytophagaceae; genus Spirosoma; species Spirosoma sp. SC4-14. Next base: position 5,673,566 of record NZ_CP147518.1, read on the forward strand.
TAGCGGTTTGAGTGTTCAGGTCTAATCGGCACAAAGCCCCAATTTTCGTACTACCAATCATTAGCTCGCCTTTGCGGGTTGCCAAAACGCCATTGGGGCTGTTGAGCCCTCCACCATCAATCAGCAACTCCCACTTTTCATCTTTCAGCCGGTATAGCTTGTCGCTGCGATTGTCGGATACATAGACCGTTCCATCCTTATCGACCGTTACATCATTCAGAAACGCGCCTTTGCCGATGGCATCCCAGGTCTTCTCGGCCTGGCCAGTTGCAATATTGATTGCAACCAACCGATAAACATCCGCAACATAAAGTAAATGTTTGTAGATACCCATGCCTTTAGGAGCGTTCAGACCCGATGTCCAATGCAGGTTTTCAATCTTGCCACTGAGCGAAACTTTTGAGATAAATCCATTTCCATCCAGTCCGTCGGGCTTACCATCGATATTTGCCACATAGAGCGTATTCTTCCCATCGAACAAAACAGACTCAGGTGTTCGCAGGGTCGTATCGGTTTCCCAGGCCTTTGTGAGCTTAAGTGGCTTTGGCCGAACGGCCGATGGAGACAGGGCGGCCAGGCCAGCCCCCATGCATACAACCATAGTTACAAACAGAAATTGTTTCATCATCCAACTTGACAATCAATTGATTAAAAAAAACGAAAAAATTTTGTTGTATCATGCCGGGGTGTCATCAGCTTTACGGCCTGTCCGAAACGGAAACTATATAATATTTCTAATCGACAAATAATCTACTAAATCCATATGCAAAACAATCTAAAATAGGATCAGTTTAACATCTCGCACGCTAAAAACAAAGGTCATGGAAAATTATCAAGCCAGCGTTTCTCCAATGCAACCGCAAGTTAACCAACTCAAAGACAGCATTCGCGACATGGTCCAGTTGCAACGTGATTACCAGCTTTCAGATGAACTGTTCTGGGAAATTTTCAACGCCAGGGTGCTGCTCAACGAGCAGATCGATGTAAATGCTTACGTACGCGATCTTAATCTGCCAACCAGTCGTTACTGATGTTTCCTGCAACGTTGCCTACAGTCGCCCGATTTCTCGTCAAAAAACCAGCAATCAGGCGACTGTTTCTTTTTTCTAAAACGGTAAGATACTGCTACAGACAATTGCTAGCTCAACCGGACCGCAAATAGCTCCTTCGATCGGGTATAGACATAGGCTACTACGCCCAGCGTAACCACTCCGCCCAGTGCTACAGAGGGAACTGTTCCGAGCAACCGGGCCAGCAATCCGGATTCAAACGCACCAATTTCGTTCGATGAGCTTACAAAAATCCCGTTTACGGCCGCAACACGCCCCCGCATATGATCGGGAGGAAAGATCTGTAGAATTGTTTGCCGGATTATCACGCTCACGCTGTCGAAAGCGCCGGTTAGGGCGAGCATAATCAGCGACAGATAGATATTGGTTGAGAGCGAAAAAACGATTGTAGCGACCCCAAAGCCCGCTACCGCCAGGAGCATATTCCGCCAGGCATTATGGGTAGGTGGGTGTTTGGTCATATACGCCATGGTCAGTAATGCACCTATTGAAGGCGCTGCCCGAAGAAAACCAAGCCCTTCGGCGCCAACGTGCAGAATATCTTCGGCAAAAACCGGTAGTATAGCCACCACTCCCCCAAAAAGCACCGAAAACAAATCGAGCGAGATAGCGTAGAGCACAATTCGTGTTTTAAACACAAACCGAAACCCTTCTTTCAGACTTTCGCGCAGGCTCTGAGTGGGTGCTTCGTTTACGGGAACAGGCTTCGATTTAATGAGGCTAATCAGAAACAGACAAACCGCAAACAAGCCAATTACCACAATCAGTGTATTGTCGAAACCAACCCAGTTATAAATAAACCCGGCAACACCTGGCCCCACAATAGCCCCTGCCTGCCAGAACGAACTACTCCAGGTTGCCGAATTGGCATATAGCTCACGCGGCACCAGAAACGGCTTCAGCGACGAACTAGCGGGCGAATAAAATCCTTTTGCCGTGCCAATCAGCATCAGTACGCCATAGATCGTGGCCAGCCGCACCGTTTGCGACAACCCCGCCACAACCGACGGCTGGAAAACAAAATACAGAATGACCGAACCGAACAGAATAACCAGTGAACTCCACTGCAAAATCCGTTTTTTATCGCGTCGGTCGGCCAGATGTCCGCCAAACAGCGACAGCGCAATAAACGGCAGTGCTTCGGCCAGTCCAACAAGTCCCAAGGCCAGCGGATCGTGCGTGATTTTATACAGTTCGTAGCCCAAAATAACTTCCTGAATCAATAACGTAACCGTCATCAGGAAGCTGTTCATTACAAAATAGCGAAAGTCAGGAATGCGTAGCGAGGCATAGGAATCAATGGGAGGAGTACTATCGGTAACCATGTGTTGAGATGCTGATCACCTGCTTAACTGTTTAAATTGTTTTTTTGTCCCTAAAAGCACTGGATAATTAGTCATTTGTTTTATTCTAGTGTGCAATGACCAAGCCACAAAAAAATGGGTAACCGACGCCCTACTGGCTGCCGGTTACCCATTCGCACTACGATCAATTGCCTGCTAACTTAAGCTACAGCAATTTCTTTCACCACTTTTTCTTCCTTCACTTCAACCTTCGGCAATTCAACCGTCAGGATACCATCCGTATAAGTCGCCTTAATAGCGTCGGCATTTACTGTTTTAGGCAAACGGAAGCTCCGTTCGAAGGCGCTAAAACCAAACTCATGCCGCGTAAATTTAGGCGATGTTTGATCGGTTTTTGTTTCGTGCTGATAAGCAATCGTCAGCGTATTATTTTCAACGTTGACCTTCAACTCTTCTTTTTTCAGGCCAGGAGCTGCCAGCTCAAGCTGAAAAGCGTTGTCAGTTTCTTTAACGTTTACGGCCGGAACGTTAGGATTAGTGTTGGCATACCGATGGATGACAGGACGGCCATAAAATGGATTGAAGAAGGTAGGAATGCGGTTATATCGAACTAAAGTTGCCATGTTTTTCGAATTGTTAAGATCGTGTATCATCGAATACACTCTTCTATAGGCAAACCATATACCAAAGCTAACCAGCGCGTTAATTATGACATTTTGACATAATTAATCTAATTTCGCACAAAATAATAAGACAAAATGTCACAATTTTCTATACTTTTACTGACCGCTACTGTCTGGGTGGCAAGCTAAAAAATCATTGTCACAGGTATCCTATTTTCGCATTGTGCTGACAAACAGAAATTTAACATATATAGTCTTTTGTCTACCGCGCCCGAACGCCTAATTTTAGCCCTCCAAATAAAATTGACTCACCAAAATTTTCGTACCCTTATCTATGAAGCAACCTCTTCTACCGTTAACTGTACTGTACTTATTGATTGGAATAACGCTCAGGGCTTCGGCTCAGCAAACGGCTGTCGATTTTTTCGAGAGTGGAATTGGCAAAAGTAAAGCGGGCGACTTTACGGGTGCTCTTCAGGCTTTTAGTATGGCCATCACCATGAATCCCGAAAACTCAGCCAGTTACTACAACCGGGGGCTTGCCAAGGCCAATCTGAAAGATCATCGGGGAGCTATTCTGGACTACGACCGGGCCATTGAACTGAATGCGAAAGATGCCATGGCTTACCTAAGCCGGGGCGTTAGCAAAAGCAAACAGGACGACGACCGGGGTGCTTTGCTCGATTTCAGCCGGGCCATTGAACTCAACCCCGATGAACCACAAGCCTATTATAACCGGGGCATCAGCCGCAGCCGACTGGAGCAGTATCGGGGGGCTTTGGCCGACTTCTCGAAAGGAATTGAACTTGATCCGGCCAATGTGAACCTGTACTATGCACGTGGCATTACGAAGCAGAAACTGGAGGATTATTCGGGTAGCCTGGCCGACTTTACAAAAGTAACCGAGATGACCCCTAAACGGAGTCAGGCATTTACGGGCCGGGGTATTTCGAAAGTTGAATTAAACGATTTCAACGGGGCCGTTGCCGATCTCAACAAAGCCATCGAACTGAGCCCTCAGGATGCCGAAGCCTTTTTCTATCGGGGGTATGCCAAAGGGAAACTGGAAGATTTTAAAGGTGCCCTCGCCGATTATGATCGGTCGATTGCGCTCAAAAACGACAATTATAAAGCCTATTATGGGCGTGGGTTTGCCCGCGGCAAACTCGGCGATCAGAAAAGTGCCGTTCAGGATTTTTCGCAGGCTATTGAAATGGGCAACTCGAACAACGACACCAAAGTTGTTTATAGTGGCCGCTTATCCCGCGCCACGCTCGACAACCTTCGGAATCTGGTACAGGAGCACGACCGCATCAATGATCTGTCGACCGAGCGAGCCGAAGCTTATTTCAGCCGTGGCCTCAGCAAGAAAAAACAGGGCGATCAGAAAGGAGCAATTGGCGATCTTAACAAAGCCATTGAGCTGAATCCAACGTATGCTGAAGCGTATTTTTCGCGCGGGCTGATCAAGTCGGCGCAGGGCGATCAGCGCGGGGCCATTACCGACTGCAACAATGCCATTAAAATCAACCCGCGCTACAGTGAAGCCTTTTATGTTCGCGGCCTGATCCGGCATAGCCTGGGCGACGAAAACGGCGGCTGTCTGGACCTGTCGAAAGCGGGCGAACTCGGCTACACGCCTGCCTACAAAGTCATTAGCGATTTCTGCAACTAGGCGCTCATGGGGATTAGTGATTAGTATAGAAGCCTTTTGTAAGGCAAAGCGCCAATGACTAATCCCCAATAACTATTGACTATTTATTCAAACTTGAGGTGTTTTACCGAATCGCCCGACATTTCGAGTTCGATCAGGGCATCGATGCCAATGTCGAGGTGTTTGTTCACAAACTGAGTTGTCACACGCTTGTCGCTTTCTTCGGTTTTGACACCCTCGGGCACGAGTGGATTATCGGATACGAGTAGCAGTGCCCCATGTGGTATTGAATTCACAAAGCCAACGGTGAAGATGGTGGCTGTTTCCATATCGATAGCCATCGTACGAATCTCGCGCAGGTAATCCTTAAACGGCTCGTCGTGTTCCCAGATGCGCCGGTTGGTCGTATATACCGTACCGGTCCAGTAATCCATCTCGTACTTCTTTATGGTCGACGACACCGCCCGCTGCAACCGGAACGATGGTAGGGCCGGAATTTCGGGGCGCATATAATCATTACTGGTTCCATCGCCACGAATAGCGGCAATCGGCAGAACCAGATCGCCGATCTGCGTTTTTTTCAGCCCACCGCATTTTCCCAGAAACAACACGGCTTTGGGTTTCACGGCCGAAAGCAGGTCCATCACAGTGGCGGCCATGGGGCTACCCATTCCGAAATTGATGATGGTAATGTTATTAGCCGTAGCTGTTTGCATAGCCCGTCCAACGCCATAGACCTCTACATCGAACTTTTTGGCAAACATCTCAACGTAGTTGATGAAATTGGTGAGCAAAATATATTCACCGAATAGCTCGATGGGCGTGCCCGTATAGCGGGGCAACCAGTTTTCAACGATTTCTTCTTTTGTTTTCATAGTGTATGTTAGAGTGAGTAACTTTGGAGCATGGTCGCGTTAAACCTGCCCGCTTTTGATTGCAAAACTAAGCAAGTCGACGGGAAACCCTATATTTTCGATTTACTGCGCCGGAAGTACGTGCGTCTTTCGCCCGAAGAATGGGTCAGGCAACACATTGTCAACCTGTTGCTCACGCATTATGCTTACCCGAAAGCGCTTATTCGTATGGAAGGTGGTCTAACGCTCAATATGACCCAAAAGCGTACCGACATAGTGGTATTCGACCGGCAGGGACAGCCCTTTCTGGTTGTCGAATGCAAGGCTCCGCACGTTCCGCTCACCCAGGCCGTTTTCGATCAGATTGCCCGCTACAATCATGTCCATCGCGCTCCGTATCTGGTCATTTCCAACGGCCTCACCCACTATTGTTGTGGTATCGACCACGACACCGCCGACATTCGTTTTCTGGACGATTTCCCGGCGTTTGTATAAGCAGGGAAGTTCACTTTTATTGCTATTTCTAAACGAGGTAGTTGATACGTTGCCTTACCTACCGTTTAGTCACTTCGAAAACTCTAATTTGTTATTTTCATAGGCAAGTTATTTATTTGGAACGAACCCTAATCGTATTTATTGGTTTCAAAAATTAGCGGAACTAAAAATAATTGATAACCTGCTTGTTAGCTGTCGATAGTTCCGCTAATTCGCGTACAATACTATGTTGGGTGGCCCGAACAGCCAATAACGTAGCAGTCGGCTTGCGTGCGACAGAAAGCACGTCTCGATAAGCAGATTGTTTGGTTCGTTGGTTGGCCTCGGTTGACAAAGGGCACGGCTCGACAGGAGGCTTTTCAGGCTCGTTTGGTGGCCTCGGTTGACAGCCATAACTTGAATGTCAGGAACGTGTCGGCATAACGGCTTCAGTCGACAAGCCTAAGTTGAGTTACAATCTAACATTTCATTCAACTTCTAAAAGGCTGAATAATTCAAAATCAGAATGGAGTATAAAAAGATAAAAGGAAACGAAATCGAAGGACATTTAGACATATTTTCCTACCAAAATGAGGATGATAAAAATGAAACAATCCTAATACATGGAGATTCAGAAGGACTTAAATCTCTAGCTAAATTACTCATAGATATTGCTGAATTGAATCAAGAAGAAGTTAACGATACAGACTTGCCAATTGGCGCAAGGGAGCATTATCATTTAAGCCCTGGGGTTGAACTATCCAATAGCTCAAGTGAAGTTATTGTAGGCCGACTTGACGCAAAAGGAACAGGTATTTTTTACGACAGATTTATTCCCAAATGAATAATTCGATTATTTGCGTTGTCATCGCTCCGCGTAGGGTAGCTTTCCTGTGACAGGACGCACGTCCCGCAGGAAAGCGGGTCAGCCCAACCAAACAAGGATGTAAAGGTGAAATGAACGTAGTGAAATGAGCTATTTTGAGTACCATCAACCCTTGTGGTCGTTGGGTGGCGGGAACAAGATGGGAGTAAAAGGCAGGTTACGGTCAACAGGTTGCACGTCTCGACAGGAAAGCCGTTTGGCTCGTTGGTCGGGTTACAGTCGACAGGCCAACCGCCCTGTAATTTGGGCTTTGACTAGTCAGGCGGGTTACTTTCGACAGGTAGCTCGTCTTGACTAAGCAATTTGATAGTTTCAATAGAAAAGGGATACAGTATGACCAGTAAGCTTATATTTCCTGTCAGCCTAGCTATTTGCTCTATTGTATTCATCGCTTGTAACAGCCAATCGCAACAAGAAGAAAATACTACATTATCTCAAAAGGGGAAAATTAAGATAGTTAGAACTAATGAAGTTTTAATGCCCTTTCCGACAATCACAGATTCTTTACTTAGGTTTGAAACTGCTACCACTTTGGGCAATATGAGCTTATTCCCATATGAATGGAGGCAACTTGAGTTCATTTCTAAAGCCCAAAAGTCTTTGATTGACCGAGAAATGGATAGTATAAATTACGTCTTCACCCATGAAATTCATACGAATGAAGGACACAACTATTTTAATCGATGCCATTATAGAAAACTTATAAACAAACCACTGAGTGTTCCGTATAAGAAGCTTATGGGGTATTTATCCTGTTATAATGACCAAGTTTCTGGTATAGACGGAGGGAATGGTGGGCAGATAAAAAAGGGTTTTTCGCTGATAGCTAATGGTGTGTCCTTCTATGGATTAAAGGACAATAAAGGGAACGTTAACGCTTTTTGCATTTTCGAAGATAATTCAGATTCGTTGAGTAATGTTGGTCAAAAATTAGAAAGGCTTTTGTCGTTAGAGAATTTGTATTTAGTTGATTGGGTAGGAAGGAAAGTAGTTGATGAAAAAAATATCAAGGCATTCTTGGCTAACCGTTGACAAGACCATTACGCTCCGCGTGGGGTTGCTTCCCGTCGACAGGCAGCACGTCCCGTGGGTAAGTCGCAGCCCAACATAATGAGTGTGTAAAGGTTCAGGTACGTTTGTTCAGTTGAGTTTCGAGATCACCATCAACACTCATGGGTGTTGGGTGCATACAACAGCGAAAACAACGTAGTGGGCGGTTCCGGTCGACACGAGAACCACCGGTGACAGGGTCGCTTTTGGGTTCGTTTGCTGGTTTCAGTCGACAACAGAAACGTAGTGACAGGCTGGCTTTATATTTTCAATATAAAAATATGATTGGGCTATTCTTCTTGATAATCCTGATAATTCTTGTGGGTATTCCATATGCACTTTACTGGATACCCAAAAAGTTAGGTTATCCAGGATTGGGCAGAGTTTTGTCATACAGTATTGGAGCAATTTTTATTTTATTGGTCTTCTTTGCAATTTTTGAGGACGCCCTATTCTCCAAGAGTGATGCAGAGGAACTGTTAGCCGAACAAAACACTAAATTGATAGGTGATTTTGATCTTTTAGAAAACAAATCAATGTCAGCTATTGGCGATTATTACCATACTTTCACATTGAAAATATCAGACACGGATAAACGAAGAATCATTCAATCTATCAGAAATGCATCTGATTTCAGAACCAAGAATACAGAAACTTGGATAGATGACAGTCTTTTTCAACAGCCAAACAGATATACGGGAAAAAAGATTATCCGAAATTATGAGACAAAGCCATACTTTATAAGGGAATTGTTTGAGCCTCAAGGCATTGGATATGCCCCAAAGTTTAGGAGAATAAAAATTAGTAAAAAAGACGATACACTTATATTTGAGGATATAGATGAATAGAATCATTTATTATCTGTGTATCAAATCGCGGGCGACAGGACACACGTCCCGAGGGAAAGCGGGGCAGCCCAACTAAAACAGGGGTGTAAAGGTTGCAGGTTGTTGCCGTTCAGGCACGTAGCGTGCTTAACCATCAACCCCTGTGTGGTACTGTCTTTAAATCCAAGAAAAACGCTATAATTTTTTCAAGATTCGACTAACTCGCCTATATTTACCCCTTCAAGCACGTCCGCTTGCGGTCGATGCAGCGTAGCCCCCTTGGTTGGGGCTACTTTTTTTTGCCCTGCACTCACAAAATTACCGTCATATTTCTCGTCCTTTTTCCACAATGCATAGATGAGGGTGAGCAATTTTCGTTGCACCGCCACATAGCCTTTCATCTTCACTTTGGTGCGCTCAAAGACCCGCTCGTATAACCCCACAAACGGTCGTTGCTCGTAGCGAACAACCATCAGCGAAGCCATGTGTAACCCGCGTCGAATCCGGGCATTACCCCGCTTACTAATCCGTGTTTTGCCCACTCGTTTGCCGCTCTGGTTTTCTACTACGTCGTAGCCCGCATAACTGACTAACTGCCGTTGATTCTCAAACAAAGCAAACTCATTGGTCTCTGTAATCAGGTTAGCAACGGTCAGTAAACCGACCCCCTTGATAGCGCAAATCTGCTCGACCTTACGCTTCCACTCCGCGTTCTGAGCAATGGCTTTGGCAATCAGTTTTTCGCACTCATCGATCTGTTTCTCAATCTCGGCTAGCAACTTAGCCATTTGCCTCTTCACTTCTTTCGCCTGATAGATTCCCTGTTCCAAGCTCATAAGGTGATTACTCACCTTCGTCTTAAAAACCTGTAAGTCAGCCTGCTGACGGGTTAGTTGCCGCAACTCATACATAGCTTGACTGATGGGACGCCAAACCTCCAGCCGTTGCTGACAGACCATCGTCGCCAGGGCCTGAGCATCTACTCCATCGGTTTTAGTTTTGATACCTAGTGCTTTAACATAGTACTTGGCTTTCTGAGGCAGTATCACGCATACATGCGCTCCTTTTTGGTGCAACGCCAACGCTAAGTGCTCGTAATATACTCCAGTCGCTTCCATGAGGTAGTGGGTTGGCACATGCGGGTGTTTGCCATGATGCGTACACCAGCGGTCGAAATCAGCATGGCCTTTAGGAGAATTAGCGAAACTATGAGTGGCTTTGATTTTGATGCGTCCGGTCGTATCAATAGCACTAAGGCAGGCGGCAAACTTTTCTTTGCCCATGTCGATACCGACACCATACTTGAGGGGAGTAAAAACGGTTTCCATTGGAATAATTTTTAAGAGATCAGGGGTTGGTTTTGCCATTAACTTTCCCGACTTTGCACATGATGCTGAATCGTAGTACAACCACGTTCTTAGGTACTGTTCAGGCTACTGGAAAGGGTGGTGAGCAGGGCAAAACCAATGAGCCAATGTCGTTCTAGTCAGGACGCATTTTCGTTGGGTTCAGGCTTTTTCTACTCACCAATGGCTTTATTCAAAATTGCATATTTTTAAGGGTAATTCCTGAAAAGCGAAGATATGGGTCGTTGGGTGCGGGTCCAGCCATCAAAGGGCATGAGCGTGTTCGTGGGCTTCGTGCGACAAGCCACACTTGCTTGATAGACAAGTATTTGTACTTATGTTTCAGGCGTCGTTTGACAATCCGAACGCTCCGGCTAGTGAGCCTGACAAGCCAAACGGCTCATTATAATAGCACTATAGTTGAGTACATTCCGTTCGACAAAACGACCATTTAGTAAAGATAGTTGGTGTAAATTTGTAGAAAGCACTTTTTGAAAATGGACAATTCGCAGTTGTTAACACTGATAATATCATTGGTTGCAATCATCGTTGCGTTTTGGCAAGGATTTCTAGCCAAGTCACAGTTAGATCAAGCAAAAGAGACGAAATCTGAAACCGAAAAACTACTCGATGAGATCAAACAAAAAGTGGTTAGAATTGAGGCTATTTCGGATGAGACTAGAAAAGATTTGAAAGAACAGATAACAAAGCTTATTGACAAGCAAGACGAAAACCTTAAAACGTTACTCAATGCTCCTAAAGAGAGTAGTCAAAACGAAATGCTAATGGCTTTTTTGCCCATGTTTTTGGAAAAGCCGGACTTGATGAAAACACTGATTGAACTAGGAAATCATCAAAAATAAAATGTTCAGTGTGGGCGGCTGTCTGGCGACAGGCCGCACGTCTCAAAGTCAGGCCGTGCAGCCCAACCGGCAGGGGGTGTAAAGGCAGGCGAGTACTTCGCCCGTTTCAGCTACCTTGCAAAGCCATCAACCCCCTGGGGCGTTGGGTGCATTGCCAAAAAGTAGTGTTCGTTTGTGGGCTTGCGGGCGACAGGGGAACCGTCTCAGCGGCCATCTTAGGGCTCGTTAGGCAGCTCCGGTCAACACAAGAATCGCCCCAATTAGGGAGACCAAAAGTATATTTGAAACTTAGTGCCGACACTAGAATGGCTCCGGTTGGGCCAGCAAAAAGTGGGTTTTCGACGTAGCGTTCGACACGGGCAACGCCCCCAAAATGAGTCGATTTAAAAACTGAGTCGTAGGTATAATGAACACAAAACTCGTAGATGCATTTGTCGTCTACAACGAACGATGGCCCCGAAGAGGCTATATGTCTGTACAGACATTTTTACTGATTAAGGGTGATATAATACTATTTGAATGGAATCCTGAGAAAAAAAGTAGAGCAATTAGGATTACCGTTGAGCAAACTGATTACAAAGCTGAGTATAGCCAGAATAGTATAATAATTGCTGACTTTCGAGTCATTGACACGGCTGATTTCATCATTCCACTTGATGGACTATACAATATCCTAATTGAAAATCCTAGTATAGAGGAAGAGCAAATAGGTCATTTGCAATTATTTAAGAAATGTGTTTCTCCGCAAGTTTGCCAGCAAAGTCCCTTCCCGGAAAGGTATTATGACTATCAATTAGCATATAATGGCTCGTTTTACAGTAAGCAGTGTAGAGATTGGGGGTATCGTACAGAATTTGGAGCAATGATAATTGAGCCCTATTTAGGCAGTGAGCCATTGAATTTGATTTTTGATTCAACTACAATGGACTTTGATGCTACTGAACTCAGTCCAGAAAGAATTACTAAAATGCTTTTTTTGAAAGCAAAAGAGGGAGTAAAGATTGTCATTCAATTATCGCCATATAAACTAGAAGGCCAAGTTATTGTCACTGAAGTCCACAAGTTAGATTCAATGAGTCTTTGGGGACGTCCCAATAATTGGTCTTATTTTATTGTTAATGAGGATTGTTGGCTGAAGATTGAGTCATTTGTTTATAACAGGTTGTTTGGTGATAAAGCGGAGTTACCAACGGATTTTGTGGTTATCAAAATCTATAGTGACCATTCATCAGACGTAGAATTATTAAATGAGTCGTATGAACTCCTAGAAGTTTACAATGAAGTTTTCAATCAATACGAATTAGAACCAGTAATGAAAGCAGCTAAATTGGCTCGTAAGTTGTAACAAATTACATGGGGCAGCTTACCGGCGACAGGATGCTCGCCGGTAAGGAAGGCGTTCAGCCCAACCGGCAGGGGGTGTAAAGGCAGGCAGGTACGTGCGTTGTTACAGCTTGTCTCCTCATCCATCAACCCCCTGGGTCGATTCCTATGTGTAATGCAAGCCTTGTTCGCTGAAAATTATCCTATTTTCGCATACACCTTCGTGTAGGCCGTTCCTCGTTCCATTACGGCCATAATCCGATGTACAATCTTATTTCGTACTGCGTTCAATACGCTCATTTTGCGCTTTCCGGCCCCAACCTTCCGCTCAAAATAATGCTTCAAATCGCCCTCCACCCGTACCGCTCCTAAAGCGGCCATATGCAATAAGTGTTTCAGCTTTTTATTGGCCATCGGACTCACCTGTGTCCGCCCCCGAACCGAGGTCCCTGACTCGTAGGCAAAGGGAGCCACACCCGCATAAGAGGCCAGTTTTTTGGGGTCATCGAAGCGGGTAAAGTTGGCCGTAAAAATCAGCATATACAGCGCCGTCTGTCGGCCTACGCCCGGTATCGACGTTAACAAATCAACGCGGGTTTGAAGGCCCCTATCGGCCTTGATTTCGGTGTCAATTTGCCTGTCAACCTGGGCAATCTGCTTCTTCAAAGCCAGCAACACCAACTCAGAGGTTTGCTCATGGAGTTTGAGCTCTTCCACTAGCCCCATCGCCTTGTAATCCTGAGCAATATCGGTAAGTTGTTTGGCCATTTCCATCAACCGCTCCCGCTGGCTGGCCAGTTGGCGCACTTTAGCTAACACGCTGTCAGTAAGACAGAAAAGGCGCAAGTCTTTCTGGTGGCGAAGGCTATAGGTCGCAATGCTTGGGGCATCGGCTTTATCGGTTTTTCCCCGCTTGACTCCCAAGCTTTGCTTAATCTGGACGGCCGATTGGAGCCACAGATCCCCACCCAGAGCATAGAAAAAGCTGACCATTGGCTGACAATAAAGCCCTGTATGCTCCATACAGATTAGTGTAGTGGCTTGGTCGAAGCCAGGCAGTTTTTGTCGCTTGCCTAGCAGGGTTTGCATCCCTGCTTTGGTATTAGTGAGGGAACACTCTAACAAACGATCTTCGGCCTTGTTGATCACACAGATAGCTAAGGTTTCCTTACCGATGTCAGCACCGATAAAATGGTTGTAGTTCTACATAGTTCTTCGCAGTTTTACAATGGACAACTAAAGTATGGCAACATATCGAAGGTAACCGCTCCGGCGGTCCGGTGTGATAGTAGGCCCCAAGCCTGAATTCCTATAGGTTCCCGGTTCTGCTCTCAAAGGGGTCAGCGGGGTCTGCATCGCACCGATAGGCCTGCTGCCTGGTTGGGTGATTAGCTCGACCCGCTGCCCTTTGAAAGTTCCTCTTTTTTAGCCACAAAGGCGAGACTTCACTCTTGGTTTTGTAACAGGAGCAAGCCTAACAGTTGGGTGAAAAGCCAAAATGGGAGTACAAGGCAGGTTATGGGCGACAGGCAGCGCGTCCCAGCGGTCAGGCTTAAGCTTTCATTTCGACGTTTCGGTTGACAGGATAAACGCCCCGGCTGGTGTAGCTTGGGCTTCAAATTCCAGTTCTCGGCTGACAAGGTGAACGCTTAGGTTAGTCATGCTTTATAATTATGGGATACCAGATTTTGCTTTCTTTGGCCGTTTTTGTGTTTTTCTCTATGCCCAAAGCCCAGATAAATGCGCAGCCATTGAAAAAAGTGGAACCTGAGTTTATTGGCGGTAAAGCTAAATTTGGCTCTTTCATTATGAAGAACTATTCTTATCCGAGCCAAGCACTGAAGGCTAACGTTACGGGGCAAATCGTGGTACGTTTTCGAGTGACTCAAAATGGAGGTATTGATAGCGTTCAAGCCACAAAACATTATGGTTTTGGCACTGGCGAGGAAATTGTTCGAGTTATCAAGCTAACCAGCGGACAATGGAAACCGGGTAGAATAAATGGCAAACGTGCAGCGATGTTTGTTACAATGCCGATGTATCTTGAACCTGACTAAAGCGGATTTTGTGTTGTTATGCGCTCCGCGTGGGCAGGCTTCCGCTTACAAGAAGCACGTTCCTATCTTTCGAGTAACTTTGCCCAATGGAGACAGGCGTTTACATTCCCATTATTTCAGACTACGGTTTCAAAGCCACTTTCGGCAACGAAGCTGACAGTTTATTTCTTCGCACAGCTTTACAGGCATTGATCAAATCGGATACGCCTATTCGGGAAGTACATTTTGACAAGAATGCGTTTGAGGCACTGACGGTTGACAGCCGAAGCGGGATTTTTGACGTTTCCTGCACCGATGAGCAGGGCAATCATTTCATCGTGGAGATGCAATTGGGCTATGCTCCCCATTTTGTGCAGCGTATGAAGTTCTACGCCCTCCACCGCTTTAACCCGTTGGTGGAACGTGGTGAGTTTGACTACGCCAACCTGCCCAGGCTGTACACCATCGCCTTCTTGGAAAAAAGCATCTTGCCAGTGGCAAACTTTCACACAGTAGCAAATCTGAGAAGCGAATTCGGTGAAATCATTGATAGCCAAATGACGTTTATCATCGTAGAATTGGCTAAGTTTACTAGGCAAGTAGCTGATATAGAAACCGATTTGGAAAAACTGGTTTATACCATGAAGACGCTTCACACCACCGAACCTACGCAGTATCCGGCTTTCTGGAATGAGGAATGGCTTAAAAGAGCGATTGACGAATTGGACACCCGAAAGATGACTCCAGAAGAGCGGGCCTATTTTGCTCGTGTGACAGCGGCCAACGCCGAAGCGGTTAAAGCTGAGAAAAAGCGGATTGAAGAAGCCGAGGAACGTAGAGAAAATCTTGTAAAAAGCGAAACAGTCAAAAATCTTTTGAGTTTGGGTGTTTTGACAGTCAGTCAAATAGCCCAAACCGTCGGTGTAAGTGAAGAGCTGGTTCGCAAAATCTCTGGCGACAGGTAGCGCGTCCCAAAGTCAGAGGTTTGACAGCCCAACCGTCCATGTGTGTTGATGTCTCCCTACGGTCGTCATCAACACACATGGACGGTTGGGTGGAACGGAACAAGATGGGTTCATAGGGCGGGTTACCTGCGACAGGGTTCACGTCTCATTTGGTAGGATTTTGGGTTCCCATTTTCGGGTTGCTTGCGACAAAGCGAACGCCCCGGCAGTCGGGCTTGAGAAGACGTAGCAAAAAGCTTGTTGGTGCAGGAGCCAGAAAACGTTTAACTTTGTTAGGATAGTAACAACGATAAAGCGATGCCTACTCACAAAACCAAGAAGTCCACTCTCCCTTTGGTAGTACGGGGACGTAATGCGACAGGTAAAATCATTGAGGGCTCTATTCCGGCCGGTGAGTTACCGACAGAAGACCCAGGCTTGGCTATTCAGAGAATATTAGCTAAACACAAAGACATCACTCCCACGCCTATTCTACCTGAATGACCGTCTCCTCACCACTTCGTTCGTGCTGGTAGATACGGGCGTAATGAGTCGTTTTTTTCTGAAGAAGCCACAAATTGTCAAAGCCTATACTGAACTGGTGGTCACGGCAGTCCCCGTCATTTCAGCCAGCGTATATATTAAGTTGCTACGGTGGCTGGTCAATATTCGTGGCCGTGCAACAGACCCGATTACAAAAAGTGAGTTTGACGCTATCCGAAAGCAGTTGGATAAGTATGTGCAGTTAAATCACGGCAACTGCATTGAGCTCGCGATAGAAACATGTCGACTTTACCCAGACACTGGCCTTGGCGACTGCTTTACAATTGGAGTCGGGCTGTTTTTTGACATACCTATTTTTACGCTCAATCCGAAGCACTTTGAACGCGTGCCAGGAGTCCGGCTTTATAGGCCTGACAACGCTGACCTTTTGGAAACCAATTAATGGTAGGCTTCCGGCGACAGGCAGCGCGTCCCGTTGGACAGTCGGCAGCCCAACCACCACCGTGTTCTGGCGCCCCCCCGAAAATGCAATGTTTGTACTTGTTGGTTATCAGTGTGTTAAAAACATTGCATACATCTGACCATGTGTGTAAAAGCTCGTTCCTCGCCATCAACACCTGCTGGTGCTGAGTGAACAGCCAAGTATAAAAAAGGCGTGTTCAGCGGGTCGTGTGTGCGACAGGCGGCACTGGATAAAGTAATACTATTAATTTTTTTGATAATGACTACCACCTTATTCAGACCCGTCAGCAGAAAAGAATTAGATCTGATTGAACAATCTAACTGGACTAAATTTCCGCCAAGATTACCTGAACAACCTATTTTTTACCCAGTCACGAATATCGAATACGCCCGACAAATTACGGTTGAATGGAATGTACCGGCCTACGGTAACGGGTATGTAACTCAATTTGAGGTCGACAGTGAGTATTTGAAAAAATACAAGGTCGAAAATGTGGGAGGGACTATCCATAACGAACTGTGGGTACCTTCTGAAGAACTTGATGAGTTTAACCGTCACATCATTGGCCCCATAAACGTGGTGGAGTCGTACCCATAAAAAAATTCCCGGTACCATTATGTACCGGGAATCGTTCAGGTTGTAGTCAAAAGCAGCTTATTTGCCAGCTACCAGCTTAATTTCTACTACGAAGTCATCGTAGATGGCTTTGTCGCCGATGTTTTCGAAGAACGATTTCGAACCATAACGGATATCGTATTTCGTACGGTCGAGCGTGGCTTTGCCTGATGCTTCGATTCCATTGGCCGTTACCTTAACCGTCGACGGAATCGTTACGGCGTTGGTAATTCCTTTGATCGTCATATTACCCGTGATGTCGTAGGCATCACCACCTTTAGGCGTCACTTTCGTGATTTTGAAGGTCGACGTTGGGTATTTGGCGGTATTGAAGAAATCTTCCGATTTCATGTGGCCGATAAACTTCGCATTGTATCCGGCATCGGTCAGATCCGTACAAACGATGCTATTCATATCAAAGGCAAACGACCCGCCAGTCAGTTTACCTCCATCGACCGTTAGGGCTCCATCCGAAAGTTTAACGGTTCCAGAGTGCTCACCCGTTACTTTTTTACCATTCCAGTTCAGGATACTTTTCTGTGTATCTACTTTTAATGTAGCTACCTTTTTTGGGGCAATAAAAGCCGATGTACCTGCCAGTACGGCTACGGCAACTAAACCAGCCAGGAATTGACGCGTTTTCATTCTGTTTGTTTGGTTGTATTATAGAAAATTTAAAAGAATGCAGTGTTAGGCGCGCAGTTTATCGAGCAATTGGCTCAGATATACAGCCTCCTCTTCGGTAAGCTTGCAGCGCTGTTTATCATCAAGCTCGGCCTGATACACATCCAGCTTCTTCAATAAAGCCAGCCCTTTGTCGGTAATCACCACGTCGACCGCCCGCCGGTCGCTGGGGCATTCGGTACGCAGAACGAGTTTTTTGGCTACCAACTTATCGACCAATCGCGACGCATTGGACATTTTATCGAGCATCCGTTCGGTGATATCGCTCACTTTTACCGGATTCGGATACTGCCCACGTAGAATCCGTAAGACATTGTACTGCTGCAAGGTTAATCCAAACGGTTTGAGTATACGCGTCTGTGCATCAGCAACCCAGTTGCTGGTATACATCAGATTAACCATTACCCGATGATAAGGCGTCTTAAACGGAGTGGTTTGCTTAATGTCTGTTTCTATGGACATGGTGCAAATATAATGCTTATACATTTAATGTTGCAACATTATATACAAATAAATTAGTTCCTATCGATAGGGAATAATTTGGGGAGCCGAAATGTCGAAGTCGCGGAAGCGAAGAACAGGGATTCCTTCGAATGCGAATCGGAATGGGTACGCATTATTGGGTATGTTAGGGTAATAAGCCAATCGGACCTGAAAACTGTTGAAGGTCAGGTTTTCGTTTCGCAGCCGGAAACCAATGCCATATCCCTGATAGAGCGGCCCCTTTAGCAGCGACCGTTCGGGAAAGCTAACCAGTCCAAGATTCGCAAACGTAATAAATGCGACCCGAAATCCAATAAAATTCAATTTAGAAAAAAGAACATTTTCGTAGTTGATAAGCAGGCGATTAACACCCCGAAGCGCATCGTTATTGATACCAATTCCATCGGTATTGATACCGCTACCACTGCTGTTTAGGGTGATGTATTCGTTATCGAAGCGGTTGAGCCCAACTGTCATACGGCCGTTAAAAAAGTGCCGCATATTGCCCCATTTGGTAGTCATCAATGGGCTGAAATAATTTGTTTCGAGCGACAAAACGCCCTGTTCGAGCCGCTGGTTACGGATGTAGCCCCCAAGGCTGGCCAACGAATACAGATACCCCGACTTGTTGAGGTATTTTCCCTGAGAAAAATTGATTCCGCCGTATTTGCGGGCTCCCAGCTCCGCATTATCGAAGCCAGTAACGACCGATATAGCTTCGCCAACCGGCACGTCTTCCGTACGGCCAAAGCCATAGATAAGAACGTCGCGCACGTATTTTCGACGCGAATAGCCAATACTGAACAAGGTGGTGCGGCTGTCCTGATAGACCTGATTGGTATCGGGCGTTACTCTGGGGCGTTGCGAATAGACATAGTTGGTATTTCGCAAACCAATAATAAGTCGGGTACGGCCTTTTCCTTCGGCATCGTGTGCACTGTAGAATATCCGGAACGACCGACCTACCCACACATCAGAATAATAATAGCTCAGCGGCACCAGCAAAACGCTGTCGTTTCGGGTAACCAGACGGTTGTTCACCTGCGTCCGGTTCACTTCAATAGAACCGGCATATTTGGTGTCGGGCGTTAAGAAAGGGCGATAGAGCCGAAAGGCAACCTGTTTCAGATCGCGCAGATACAGCAATTCAGCCTGCGCAGTCAGAAATGTTTTTCCAATAAAGGGAACCGTATAGCGAGCCTGATATTCTATTTTCTGTCGCGGATCGGCACCCGAATAGGCCACCTGCGCAAAAAGCTGATGGCCAAGTCCCCGAAAGTTTTTTTGCTCGAATCCCAGGCTGAACTGATTCAATGCGCCAACCCCACCCGTTGGCAGCAACGACCAAACATCCTGCGTAATCACGTATACATCCACAAATTGCCTACTGCCTTTGCGTGGCAGGACCAGAATACGGGCATCGTGAAAAATCGACGTTGTCCGCAGTAATCGTTCGTTGTCGCGCAATACGGTTGGGTCGAGCGCATCACCTTCTTTAAAAAGCAGATAGGAGCGCTTAATAATATTCTCGCGCGTGTTGGTGTGCAAACGGTTGCCCGTCCGTTCTACCCAGTTGCCGGGTTGTCGAAGCGTATCATAAACCGATTGTCCAAATACGCCCAACCGCCGAATGTATATATCGCCAATGATACGGCCTTCGAACTCCTTAAACGGATTTACTTCAAGCTGGCTCACCTCCCCCGTATTTTCCCGGCTATTGTAAACATCCTGAAAAATCAGATCATACAATTGGTGCGTAAGCCGATGCTTGTACATCCTGGTTTTCAATCGATTGTAGAAAACACTATCCCGCTGGTGCAACGCACTATCGGGTCGTACGGATACCCTGGTTGCCAGCGAATCGTTCGTTTTTTTCGATACATAGCGCGTAGAATCCGGCTGCGTGGGTGTCAGAGGTACCTGTGCGCCTACACCTGTCCCTATCAATGCCATACACCACACCAGTATCCAGTGCGGCAGTTGTAGCAATCGTCTTGGGCAGGAGTTGTTCACTGTACGTGTTTTTTACTTAGAGTCGTTCGGTATCCCTTCGTTTAGTTGGCAGGCAAACTAACACCACCAGTACGTTATCATTTCGGATTTCGCTGCGTGGCTGCTCCTATTCCATAAAACGTCTCACAAGCCTATAACTGTTTTTGCAGCCAAAAATCCCGCTGGCGTTCGGAACCGAACTGAAAATAATGAAAGCCAAACGGCTCGAAACCCATTTTTTTGTAAAAAGTAAGGGCGCGTTCATTATGCTCCCATACACCCAGCCACACCGCTTTGTAGCCCTGTTCCCGCGCCCAGTTGAGGCAATGCTCCATCAGCATTCGCCCGCGCCCCTGCCCCGTATGCTGCTGCAACAGATAGATGCGCTGGATTTCAATGGCATTACGGGCACGTCGGTATGGCTCTGGCATTCGACGCGGAGGTGAATGCCGGCGCATTTTCGCATAACCAATAGGCGTACGATCGGGCAGTTCGAACACAAAAAAAGCAGCCCGCCGATCGCCCAGTTCGGCTTCCAGAGCAGGCAATGTGATGTCGGCCTGAATATATTCCTCAACTAACTCGGCAGAGTTGTGTGGAGGCCCAAATGCTTCGCGCATGGTTTGTACGGCAAGTTCCCAAAGTAGGGAAACATCGGAAAGAGTAGCGGTTCGGATCAACAAGTCAATCAAGATTTATTAAATACAACATACTATTTACGAATATAGACCGAAATTTGCCGGTGAATTCTTGCTCGTCATTCCGAATCTGTTCATGCTCACTTTACAATATCCGCTCGTATTAGCCTCGGGGTCGCCCCGCCGAAAACAGCTCATGACCGATGCCGGCTTTCAGTTTACGATCGAAACCCGGCCTACCGATGAATTTTTTCCCGACACGATGCCCGTCAATGATGTAGCCGAATACCTGGCCCGTCAGAAAGCCGAGCAGTTCATATCAGACCTGGGCCAGCGGATTGTGCTCTGTGCCGATACGGTAGTAATTCTCGACAATCAGATTCTGAACAAACCCCAGGATGAAGCCGACGCGCACCGAATGCTCCGGGTGCTTTCGGGCAGAACGCACCGGGTTCGTACGGGCGTAGCCATACTGTCGCCCGGCAATGATCCGACAACACCAGCCTTATACTCCTTTACGGACGAAACCACGGTTCGGTTTGTCACACTCAGTGATGCCGAAATTACTTATTACATTCGGGAATGTAAGCCTTTCGATAAAGCTGGTTCTTACGGCGCTCAGGATTTCATCGGGTTGATCGGCATTGAGCAACTAGAAGGGTCATTTTATACAGTAATGGGCCTACCAACACACCGGGTGTATCAGGCGCTCAGCTTATTTTTAAAGGGTGCCGCAACGGATGTTGAACGAGTGCCGTAACGGACGTTGGTGGTGCATTTGTCTCTTCCACTCTTTCTTTATTCGCTCTTTCACTCGTTATATGTCCCCCTCCCCCGTTGGGCACCACGGTGTTCACTACGAAATTTTTGTTCGCTCCTTTGCCGACTCCAATGGCGATGGCATTGGCGACCTCAATGGCGTTACCAATAATCTCGATTATCTGAAAGAGCTTGGTATTTCGGCCATCTGGCTAATGCCCATCAGCCCATCGCCTAGTTATCATAAATACGACGTTACGGACTATTACGGAATCGACCCGGACTATGGCACACTGGACGATTTCAAACGACTGATAGCCGAAGCCCACAAGCGGAAAATCGCCGTCATTATCGACCTGGTACTTCACCATACCAGCATTCGCCATCCGTGGTTTCAGGAAGCCGCGAAAGGGCCAGCCAATCTGTACTGGCAGTATTATAAATGGCTACGGCCCGACGAAATCAAACGCCGAAATCTGGCAACCCGCGATATTACGGCCGATTCGGGCGAACGAAATCCGTGGCATGCCGTTCGAGGAGCAACGTATCCCGAACGCTATTATGGTATGTTCTGGAGTGGTATGCCCGATCTGAACTTCGATCATCAGCCGTTGCGCGAAGAAGTGTTCAGAATTGCTCGTTACTGGTTAAACGAGGTGGGCGTCGATGGTTACCGGCTCGATGCGGCCCGGCACTTATATCGGGAATTCGAAGAACCTAAAAACCATGAGTTCTGGGCGCAGTTTGGGCAGGTGGTCGACGCGGCAAAACCTAGTGCCTATACGGTTGGCGAAGTCTGGACGCGCCCCGAACATATTGCGCCTTACTTTAAAGGACTGAAAGCTAATTTCAATTTCGACCTGCAACTCATGCTGACCGACATTGTTCGGCAGGAAGACGATACCGAAGAGTTGGTTGAATACCTGACCTACGTCCATGCTACGTTCAGCACCATTAATCCCCAGTTTCTGGATGCGTTGCTCTTGTCGAATCACGACCAGAATCGGATCGGCAGTATGCTAAAAGGAAACCTGAATCACTTGAAGGTAGCAGCCAATTTGCTGATGACGCTTCCGGGTTTACCCTATGTTTACTACGGCGAAGAAATTGGTATGCTTGGCATGAAACCCGACGAACATATCCGCGAACCATTTCTGTGGAATACCCGTGCGCTCGACCGGCAACGAACGTCGTGGAAACGTGGCCGATATAGCACTAGCCAGACCGTTCGGCCCCTGGCTCATCAGCAAACCGACCCAGACTCTCTCTTTACGCATTACAAACGGTTGATTCATTTTCGCAATAGCCATTCGGTCCTGAACGATAACCGAAGCAAACTTCAGTCATCAGGGATTCGGCAGAAAGGTGTTGTTGCATTCATACGACAGAATGCAACCGGCAACCAGCGCGTGCTGGTCGTTCATAACCTGACAGGCAAACCCATTGAGGTCGTATTTTCACCTACCGAGGAATGGTGCCGTTGCATCGTATTCGAAACAGCGGCAGGCAGTTCGCTCGTTGAAGGGCGGGTTGTTGTTCCTAAATACAGTTGTGTACTGATCGGGTGAGGGGTATTATCTTTGGGCTTTCTTCAAATCCATTCATGCAATACCGCTTTTTTTTCGTACTCCTTACGCTGGCTTACCCTTTGTTTGCTCAGCAGCCAACGGCCCGCCAGATTACCAGACACATCAACAACCTTGCTTCCGACAAGATGAAAGGCCGGGGTACGGGTAGCCCCGAAAATGCCAAAGCTGCCCGTTATATTGTCAGGCACTTTAAAAAATATGGTCTGACACCCTTAGGAACCAATGGGTATTATCAGCCCTTTACGGCCAAAGTCAGACGGGTTGTTGTTCCCGATAGTTTACGAAAAGCCGCCAACGTGATTGGCTTTCTGGATAACGAGGCTCCATACACCATCGTTATTGGTGCCCACTACGATCATCTGGGTATGGGTCGGCAGGGGAGTTCGCTCGATTCGCTGCCACAAGGTAAAATTCACAACGGTGCCGACGACAATGCATCGGGTGTAGCCGGGCTGCTGGAACTGGCTCAGTATTTCGCTCAAAATAGCGTAAAAGAACCATACAATTTCCTGTTTATGGCGTTCGGAGCCGAAGAGCTAGGCTTGCAGGGGTCTCGCTACTTTCTGAACAACCCTACCCTACCGCTCGAAAAAATGAATTTCATGATCTGTATGGACATGATTGGTCGATATAATCCAGATCGGGGCGTTGGCATTGGGGGCTATGGCACAAGCAATACCTGGCCTGCTGTATTCAACGGCCTTAGCAGTACAATTAAATTCTTTACCGATCGGGCAGGCAATGGTGGCTCTGACAATGCAGCCTTTTATGCTAAACAGATTCCGGTACTGTTCTTTCATACGGGTGGCCACCCCGACTACCACAGGCCAACCGATGATCCGGGCAAGATCGACGCCAGCGCCGAAGAAGCCATTCTTCGGCTGGAGATCAACCTGATTGAAAACGCCATGCAGCACCCGAAGATGAACTTTACGGCTGTTAAGTAATCCTGGCCCAAATTCGACTTTGGTGTATAATCAATTGCTCTATTCATGGCCCGACTCCTGCTCAATGTTCTGCTTCTGGTTTTCGTTTGCCCAGTCACCAAAGCCCAAAATCGCGCTGCCAACCGCCCTAATATCATTTTCATTCTGGCCGACGATCTGGGCTATGGCGATGTAGGTGTCAATGGTCAGAAGCTGATTAAAACGCCAAACATCGACCGACTGGCTCGGGAAGGAATGCAGTTTACGCAGTTCTACGCAGGCACGTCGGTATGTGCGCCCTCGCGGTCGTCGCTGATGACGGGGAAACATACAGGCCATACCTACATTCGGGGAAACAAAGAAGTTAAGCCCGAAGGCCAGCAACCCATTGCCGATTCGGTGGTAACGGTGGCCGAACTGCTGAAAAAAGGAGGGTATACAACAGCAGCTTTTGGTAAATGGGGGCTCGGTCCGGTAGGTTCGGAAGGTGATCCCCTCAAACAGGGCTTCGATCGTTTTTATGGCTACAATTGTCAGGCCTTAGCGCACCGTTATTATCCCGACCATCTGTGGGATAATGAGCGGGAAGTTGTGCTGGATGCCAATGAACATCTTCAGAAAACCAACGAATATGCTCCCGATCTCATTCATAAACAGGCGCTGGATTTTGTGAACAGTCAGACCGGTCAACAGCCGTTCTTTCTGTTTTTACCCTATACACTACCTCATGCAGAATTGCTGGTTCCCGACGATAGCCTGTTTACCCACTACAAAGGAAAATTCGACGAAAAACCGTTTAAAGGAGCCGATTATGGTCCTGATGCCAAAACTGGTGGCTACACATCGCAGGCCTATCCTAAGGCGACCTTCGCGGCTATGGTAGCCCGGCTCGATTTGTATGTTGGGCAGTTGCTGGAAACCCTGAAAGCCAGCGGACTCGACCAGAATACGCTGATCATTTTCTCTAGCGATAACGGCCCACACACCGAAGGCGGAGCCGATCCGGCTTTCTTCAACAGTGGGGGTGGCCTGCGTGGAGTTAAGCGCGACCTGTATGAAGGCGGTATTCGCGAGCCTTTTTTTGTTCGCTGGCCCGGTGTTGTTAAGCCAAATTCAACAAGCGATCATATTGGTGCTTTCTGGGATTTGCTCCCTACCTTCACCGAATTGGCCGGTGTTAAAGCCCCTTCGCACATTGATGGTCTTTCATTTGTGCCAACACTAACCGGTAAAGGCATCCAGAAAAAACACGATTATCTCTACTGGGAATTTCACGAAGGTGGAGGCCGACAGGCGGTTCGGCAAAACAACTGGAAAGCCGTTCGGTTACAGGTCGATAAAGACCCCAATGGCCCCATTGAATTGTATGACCTATCGAAAGACCTCAGCGAAAGGCATAACGTAGCGGCTCAATATCCCGACAAAGCCCGGCAACTGGGTCAGCTTATGAACAAAGCCCACACGCGTTCGGCCCTGTTTCCATTTGGTAAAGAGCAATAGATTTTTCCGTCGTTGAGCATAGTGAAGACTATGCTCAACTGCTAACCGTTTCTAAAACTAGCCAACACATCTGATTCGTCCCATTTTCCGGACAATTCAACCCATTTTCGCCACGAGCCTGTCCTGTCTGCCTAGTTTTGATCAAAAATTAAAACTATGTGGAACATCGCTCTTGTCCGACGCTTCGAACTGCCCTTTATTGTCGGCGTAGCTACTATATATGTTATTCGTCGGCTAGTGCAGGAGGTGACTCGAATCGACAACATGGTCGGTATTATTCGATCTATTCCAGGACCGGCGTCTCTCCGCTTGCCTGATCTGGGCACATATAATTATATTCTGAATAACAACATCCCGCTGATTACCGGTGCCGTTTTCTTTCTGATGGCGTGGTATATTTTTCACTACCGCACCTATCCTGAACTCAGCCAAAACTCGGCCAACCGTCAGGAGTGGTTACTCGGTGGTCTGGTTATAGTCTTGCTCTTTTTCAGCGCCCTGAGCTATCATTATCAGAAAATACATCTGCGTTTTCAGCACGACGATTTTGGGCAGATTATCGGTATAAAAGCCTTTTCATTATACCGAAAACGAACCGTCGTAGCCGATACCATTGGCCTTGGCATTATCCTGCTCTCGTATGAATTAGTAGCCCAGTTTTACTACTTCCTGAACCAGAAAATCACCCAGGACACCCAGACCTATTTCCGGCCGATCAGCTATCTGTTTATTATTGGTGTGAGCCTGTTTTTCGTAGCCTTTGCCCTGACAGCACAGCTTCCACCTACGCTGTGGGATTACCAATTGCGGGGAATGCTCATCACACTGGCTCTGATCATTCAGGTTTATTTTTTGCAGGCATATTGCTTTACGTATGTGCTGCCCCACATCCGTCGGGAACTTTTAGCCGTATCGGTTGCCAACCTCATCGTTTATGTAGTGCTTGGTCTGCTAGGATCAATAATCTTATGTTGGGTAAGTGGCCCCTATACCTTTTCCCGGCTTATCAGCTTTTTAGCTTTAACCTATCTGACCTCCTTCTCCATTGCCTACCTGCGCCAGACATTAAACCGTGAGACAACCGTTCTGCAAACGCAGGTATCGACAAAATCGGCCGAACTGGCCAGCCTCCGCGCACAGATCAATCCGCATTTCCTCTTCAATGCCCTGAATAGTTTGTATGCAACGGCGCTTAGGGAAAATAGCGAAAAAACAGCCGATGGCATTCAGAAACTAGGCGACATGATGCGGTTTATGCTCCAGGAAAACAACCGCGACCGCATTCCAATGAGCAAAGAAATTGAGTACCTGCACAACTACATCCAGCTACAACGGATGCGGCTCGACGAATCGCACGCTATTGAGATCCGGGTAAACATTCAGGAACCCGACCGCGACATTTATCTGGCGCCAATGATGCTGATTCCGTTTGTTGAAAATGCCTTTAAACACGGTATCAGCCTCCGAAACCCGTCGTGGATTTATATTACCCTGACGCTCGATGCCACCCGGCTCTATTTTAAAGTGCATAATTCGCTGCACACCAAACCAACAAACGATACCGAAAAAGAACATTCGGGCGTTGGTCTCGACAACGTTCGGAAGCGGCTGGCCCTCATCTATCCGGATCGCCATGAGCTTTCCATTCAGCAGTCCGATCAGGATTATTTTGTCTCACTTACACTCGTTTTCTGGTAAATAAGCATCCGTTTTTCGCCAGCAATACGCCGTTCTCTTTCTGGTTTCATTCCCAAACGTCAACCGACGCAGCTATCCCTATGAAACAATTCATTCTATTTCTGCTCATGCTACTGGTGGCTAAAGTTGCCATTGGCCAGCCCCGTTCGCAAACAATTGAAAAAACGATCCACGAAGTCGAAACCAGTTTAATGCCCCCGCTCCAACTGGCCCACAAACCATTCGTTCAATTCAGCCTTACCGATCGAATGAAACACTACCATGTTCCGGCGGTTAGCATCGCCTTCATCAACAATGGTGTGTTCGAATGGGCCAGAGCCTATGGGTATTTGAGTAACGACAGTTTACAGCCCGCCAATACGCATACCCTATTTCAGGCCGCATCGATCAGTAAGCCAATTACCGCAATGGCAGCTCTGCGGCTAGTTGAACTGGGAAAGCTTGATCTGGATACCGACATAAATGCCTATCTGAAAACCTGGCAACTTCCCCAAAGTCGATTTACAGACCAGAAGCCCGTTACGCTCCGAGCGCTCTTATCGCACACCGCCGGACTGACGGTTCATGGTTTTCGGGGTTATGCCACCGGCGACTCGATTCCGTCGGTAACGCAAATTCTGAACGGCGAAAAACCAGCCAATTCTCCACCTGTTGTTTCCGATACGGTTCCTGGTAGCGGCTGGCGTTATTCGGGTGGCGGCTACGTGATTTTGCAGCAACTACTCAACGATGTGACGGGCAAACGATTTCCAGACCTCATGCAGCAACTAGTCCTGAAACCAATAGGAATGGATTGCAGCACCTATCAGCAACCCTTACCCAAAGCCTTATGGAGCAATGCGAGTATTGGGCATTTGGGCAATGGCCAAAAACTACCCGGAAACTGGCATAATTACCCCGAAATGGCTCCGGCTGGCTTGTGGACAACTGCCACCGATCTGGCTCGCTACCTGGTTGATGTTCAGCAGTCCTTTCAAGGGAAAACCAATCATGTGCTTTCGAGGTCGATGGTCAACAAAATGCTGACCAAACAACCGGGCGAACATGGTCTTGGACCAGAAATTCACGGTTCAGATAGCACACTGGCATTCAGTCATGGCGGCAGCAACGCTGGTTACAAATGTTATTTCTACAGCTATGCCAAAACAGGTCAGGGTGTCGTTGTGATGACCAATGCCGACAGCGGTATGGGCTTAATTTTCGAGCTGATGCGCAGTATTGCGCACGTATACCAATGGCCTGACTTCAAACCGATCATTAAAAAAATAATTCAGGTTTCACAGCAAAAACTGGCCAGTATGGCTGGGGAATACAAACTGGAAAATCGCACCGACCGGTCGCTCCAGATTACGGTCCAGGAAAACAGCTTGTTCGTACAACAATTGTGGAACGGCTTTAGCTATACGCTGCATCCTGAAGGATCATTCGCTTTTTTCGTAAAAGAATATGGCGATCGGTTTACCTTTGAACCAGCTTCCGACACTACCATTGCGGGAGTTGTTCATGAGAACACAAAATGGGTAAAGGTTAAAACACCATGATACTAACCGCTATCGCTATCGACGACGAACCACAAGCGCTGGAGGTTATTCGGCTCCATGCCGCCCGAGTAGCCTTTCTCGACCTGAAAGCAACCTTTACCGATGCGTTCGAAGCAATGGCCTGGTTGCAGACCAATCAAGTCGATCTGCTGTTTCTTGACATAAAAATGCCCGACATATCGGGCCTTGAGGTGGTCAACTGCCTGCCCAAAGCACCAATGATTGTGTTCACGACAGCTTATTCCGATTATGCCGTTGAGGGCTTCAACCTGGATGCAATCGATTATTTACTCAAGCCGTTTTCGCTGGCACGATTCGTGAAAGCCTGCAACAAAGTTCTGGAACAAAAAACACTTCGGTCGGACGAAGAGCCGGATTTTTTATTCGTTAAAACGGGCTACGACGAAGAAAAGGTAATGCTCAGCGACATTCTTTACATCGAAGCAGAGGGCAATTATTTAACCTATGTTTTAAAAAACCGGAAATTGCTTAGTCGCCAAACCATGACCGAACTTCAGCAGCACTTACCAGCACATCAGTTTGCACGCGTGCATCGGTCCTATCTGGTTGCCCTCAGTAAAATCGATAAAATTGGGCGTCAGGAACTTACTATTGCCGGACACCCCATTCCAATTGGTGCGTCCTATGAAGATACAGCAGCTACCATTCGGGCCAAAATCAGCCAATTGTAGGAACCGATACTAGGTCAACGGCCAAAAATGCAGATTTTAGGGTTCGGTTTACCGCTGCTCCCCTTATCTTTGCCCAATTTTGTTCGTATCGTTCACATGGCCCAATCCCTCAGCGTCCGCCATCTGGTGGGTATCAAAGACCTAACCGAGTCAGATATTCAACTCATTCTGGAAACGGCCGGTCAGTTTAAAGAAGTCATCAATCGCCCGATCAAGAAAGTCCCATCGTTGCGTGATATTACTATTGCCAACGTTTTTTTCGAGAACTCGACCCGCACACGGCTATCGTTCGAACTGGCAGAAAAGCGCCTTTCGGCCGATGTAGTCAATTTTTCAGCATCGGGCAGCTCGGTCAAAAAAGGCGAAACCCTGCTCGATACAGTCAATAATATTCTGGCCATGAAGGTCGATATGGTGGTGATGCGGCATAGCAGCCCCGGCGCTCCGCACTATCTGACCAACCATATCAAAGCCAATGTTGTGAACGCGGGCGATGGCACCCACGAACACCCAACGCAGGCCCTGCTCGACTCGTTTTCGATTCGTGAAAAACTCGGCGATGTTGCGGGCAAACGAATTGCCATCATCGGCGACATCACCCACTCCCGCGTGGCGCTGTCGAACATCTTCTGCCTTCAGAAACAGGGGGCCGAGGTGATGGTTTGCGGCCCCAAAACACTGATTCCAAAGTATATTGAGTCACTGGGCGTTCAAGTTGGGCATGATGTTCGGGCAGCGCTGGCCTGGTGCGATGTAGCCAATGTGCTCCGAATTCAGTTGGAGCGTCAACAAATCAAGTATTTCCCGTCGTTGCGGGAATATTCGCTCTATTACGGCATTTCGAAGCAAATGCTCGATGAACTGGACCGCCCTATTGTGCTGATGCACCCCGGCCCTATTAACCGTGGCGTTGAACTTACTTCCGACGCAGCCGACTCATCGCATTCGATCATTCTCGATCAGGTCGAAAACGGAGTTGCCGTTCGAATGGCGGTGCTGTATCTGCTGGCGCAGTTGTAAAATAAACGACTTTAAGTAATACAATACACCGTCATTATTGAAGAGCAGGGCTTTTCATAAACCAGAATAACTACTACGATGACATGCCTACGGCATTGCTATGAAAAGCCCTGTATTGAAGAGACAAACAATAGCGGTTACTCGGCTTATCTATCAGACTTACCAGTTTGCTTTACTGTAGCTGAGACAATTGACGAAGCGAAAACAGCATAGTTCGCGAAACAACCCCTCCATTAGCCTGCGCTATCTTTTGACTTGCAAATGCCCGGATTTATGGCGACCCGGTCAGTTATATAGGTAGTCAGCTTCTTTATTTTAAGCAATACACCAAAGCTTGTATTTTTCGATGTGACTCCGACCGATCAGGCTCGGTTCCATTTACCGCTTTTGTTTTATCCGCCGAAATGCGTTATTTCACTACCTAGCCTGTCAATCATACAACCTCATCAATGAAACACTCCTCTACATTCGTTCGAACCATTCTTTTTATTGCCCTCTGCGTTACACACTACGCCCACGCCCAGGAAGACATTCTTAAAAAATTACAGGATATTGCCATCATCGAGCAGAAAGTGATGATGCCCATGCGCGATGGCGTTCGGCTGGCAACCGATATCTATCGGCCCAAAACCGATCAGAAAGTCCCGATTATTTTCTCCAAAACACCGTACAATTTCAATAGCTGGGGCGACGGCGAACAACGCATGAACTCCTATCAGGCTGCGCTCGATGCCGTTAATCGGGGCTATGCCTATGTGGTTCAGAACGAGCGGGGTAAATTTTTCTCGGAAGGTGAATGGGATATTCTCGGCCCGCCAACTACCGACGGCTACGACGCTTTCTCCTGGATGGCCAAACAGCCGTGGTCGAACGGGAAGATTGGCACATACGGTTGCTCGTCGACTGCCGAATGGCAAATGGCAGTAGCCGCACTGGACCATCCGGCCCATGCTGCTATGGTCCCAATGGGCTTCGGCGCAGGCGTAGGACGCGTAGGGTCGTTTTATGAACAGGGCAACTGGTACCGGGGCGGAGCGCAACAAATGCTTTTTACGACCTGGCTATACGGCACCCAAACCGACCAGTTTGCGCGTCCGCTCTTTCCCAAAACCGCTAGCAGTGAAGACCTTACCCGCGTTTCGCGTTTCTACGACCTGGCTCCCGAAATGCCGAAAGTCGACTGGGTGCAGGGGCTGAAGCATTTGCCCGTTCAGGACATTATCAAAAATGTGAACGGCCAGAAAGGTATTTACGAAAAAATGATCGTTCGCAAACCCAACGACCCCGACTGGTATAAAGGCGGTCTGTATCACGACAACATGCCTTTTGGCGTGCCTAGCTACTGGTTTGTGTCGTGGTATGACGTGTCGACCGGACCGAATCTGGCACTGTTCAATCACGTTCGTAAAAATGCGACCGATCCGCAGGTGCGCGACAATCAGTATCTGGTCATTGCACCTACGCTGCACTGCGCCTACAAACGGGCTACGGCCAACACCATTGTTGGCGAACGCAGCGTTGGCGATGCCCGACTCGACTACGACAGTATGATTTATGGCTGGTTCGATCACTTTCTGAAAGACGCAAACAATGGTGTACCGACTAATATGCCCCGCGTGAAATACTACACCATGGGCTCCAACAAATGGCAGACCTCGGATACCTGGCCTCCCGCCAATGCAGAAATGACTACCTACTTTCTTTCCAGTGGTGGCCGTGCCAATAGCCTCTATGGCGATGGAAAATTAACAACCAGGCCATTAGGAAAAGATGAAAAACCGGATGCCTTTGCCTATGACCCCAATTATCCGGTACCGTCGTATGGTGGCAATGTATGCTGCACAGGCAATGCCGTTCAGGGTGGCTCCTTCGATCAGCACCAGATGGAAACCCGGCAGGACATTCTGGTGTATACCACCGAACCTTTTGCCGATGGCGTTGAACTGACGGGTTCCATTGAACTAACCCTCTACGTATCGTCGGATGCCAAAGACACCGATTTTACGGTAAAACTGATCGACGTTTATCCCGATGGGAAAGCCTATAATCTGGATGAAACCATTCTGCGCGCCCGTTATCGCGATGGTTTCGACAAAGAAGTGTGGATGGAGAAAGGAAAAGTATACAAGCTCACATTAAGCCCCATGGCAACCAGCAATTATTTTGCACCGGGCCACCGGATACGGATTGAAGTATCGAGCAGTAATTTTCCGCGTTTCGATCGAAACATGAATACGGGCGGAGATAACGTTAGCGAAACAAATGGTGTGGTGGCCCACAATCAGATTTTTCACACGGCCCAGTATCCGTCGCAAATCCGGTTACCGATTGTGAAGAAATAAGGCGAACAAATCCTCAACCCATACTGTTCTCCAGTCACTAGCTATTCACACATTCGCTCTCGCACACTTTCGCTCTTTAATCTATGAAAGGCTTTCAATTTTCTGATTACATACCGCCCGAACAAAAAGAAGGCAGCAAATTTGACCAACTGCTCAACATTTTTCAGCAACTATTATTGCTAACGTCTGGCGATGTTGAGCAGGCAATGGCGTGGATGAGCCAGCTCGACCGGCAATATGGCCTGACCGACGACAAGTATGGCATCGGTAATTTTTTCGATGATCTGAAAGAAAAAGGCTACCTGACCGAAAGCAATGAAGAAGGTCGAATTGTGATGACGCCCAAAAGCGAACAAACCATTCGCCGGTCGGCGCTGGAAGAAATTTTCGGCAAGCTCAAACGCTCAAAATCGGGGGGCAACCACAACACACCATACACTGGCACGGGCGATGAGCTGAGCAGCGATCTTCGTTCCTATCAGTTTGGCGACACGCTGGAACAGATCTCGATGACCGAATCGATCAAAAATGCGCAGATCAACAGCGGTGTCGAAGAGTTCCATCTGATGGAGCGCGATCTGGAAGTGACCGAGAAAGAGCAGAAAACACAGACGTCTACGGTGCTGATGATCGATATTAGCCACTCGATGATTCTGTATGGTGAAGACCGGATTACACCGGCCAAAAAAGTAGCGCTGGCCCTGGTCGAACTGGTGAAACAGAAATACCCAAAAGACACGCTCGACATTGTAGTGTTTGGCAACGATGCCTGGCAAATTCAGGCCAAAGACCTGCCCTATCTGGAAGTTGGCCCTTACCATACCAACACGGTAGCTGGTCTCGAACTGGCAATGGATCTATTGCGCCGTCGGAAGAACAAGAACAAGCAAATTTTCATGATTACGGATGGGAAACCAACCTGTTTGAAAGAAGGGATCAAATACTACAAGAACTCGTTTGGCCTCGACCGGAAAGTGGTCAGCAAAACCTTAACGCTGGCCGCCCAATGCCGTCGGCTGGAGATTCCGATCACGACCTTTATGATTGCCTCTGATCCGTATCTGAAACAATTTGTGCAGGAGTTTACGAAAGTGAACAACGGACGGGCTTATTATAGCGGCCTGCAGGGGTTAGGCAATATGATGTTCGAAGATTTCCAGCGCAACCGCCGGAAAAATATTAAGTAGGTTTATCTGTAGGGTTTCAAACAGCATCTGGCTGTTTGTAGTATAAGTATTAACAAACAGCCAGATGCTGTTTGAGGCAATTTTATGATCGATAAACCAACAGTTGGTGGTCTGAAAAATAAAGTCGGGGCTTCCGTTCCGACTTTATTTTTTCTGCTTTGTATGGTTTCAACCACATTTGGGCAGACCCTTTCCGAGAGCCTGACTGCTTTTTATCAACAACTTCCTCAAAACGCCCGTATCAGTATTGCTACGCAATCGTTACTCGATAGCAGCCAGTCGTTCTACTACCGGGCCGATGAGCGGGTTCCATCAGCCAGTGTTATTAAGCTTCCGATTATGCTCGAAGCGATGGAGCGGGTTAAAGCCGGCATGCTCGACCTCGACGAGATTCATATTCTGACCAACTCCGAAAAAACCGGGGGGAGTGGCGTTCTGAAAACCTATTCGCATCGCAGCCGGGTCAGCTATCGCGATTTGCTTCGGTTGATGCTCATCTATAGCGATAATACCGCAACCAACATATTCATCAATGAACTCGGGCGCGACGCCATCAATCAGCGGATTCGCAGCATTGGGCTTACGAAAACGCAATTGAATCGTG
This sequence comes from Spirosoma sp. SC4-14, assembly GCF_037201965.1. NCBI lineage: Bacteria > Pseudomonadati > Bacteroidota > Cytophagia > Cytophagales > Cytophagaceae > Spirosoma > Spirosoma sp. SC4-14. The sequence continues at coordinate 5,708,057 of NZ_CP147518.1, forward strand.
TGATGATGGACACGCTGGCTGCCCGGCAAGGTCGCGAAAACTACGTGACCACGCGGGAAATGAATGAGCTGCTGGAAAAAATATACCGCAAACAGGTTGCTACGCCCGAACTCTGCGACCAGATGATTACAATACTGGAGCAGGTCGAAGATACGAAAAGCATTCCGAGCCTACTGCCCAAAGGTACTGTGGTGGCGCATAAAACCGGTACGCTATCGTATGTTCGGGGTGATGCCGGGATCGTGTATGCCAGATCGGGCAATCAGCTTCGGCCCTTTCTGCTTTCTGTTTTTGTCGAAGGTGTCCCAACCGCAGAAGCCGAACGGATCATTGGGGAGGTTGCCCTACGCTGTTACACTTACTTTGCTCAACCATGACCACCTTTGCCGAAAAAGCCATTGATTACTACAATTCGCTGATGGCCCCTGCCGGTTTGCCACCCGAAATCGGCGTGATGAACCCGTATCAGAAACCAGCCGTACAGCAGATTGTCAGCGCGTTTTATCAGCGTTTTTTCAACGACACCGCAGCCCGCGTTTTTGTACTGGGCATCAACCCCGGCCGATTTGGAGCGGGCGTAACGGGCATTGCCTTCACCACACCCCAGAATCTGCGCCGGTATTGTGGCATCGACAATGCACTGGCCGACACACCCGAACTGTCGAGTCGGTTTATTTATCAGGTTGTTGAGGCATTTGGCGGAGCAAAAGAATTTTACAATCGCTTTTTTCTGACATCACTCTTTCCGCTGGCACTCACCAAATCCGGGAAAAACTACAATTTCTACGACGACCGCGCCACGACCGATGCGTTATGGCCTGCCATTACGGAAACCGTTCAGACACAGACCCGCTTTGGCTACAATCGGCGCGTAGCCGTTTGTCTGGGCCGAAAAAACGAAGGCTATCTGCAACGACTGAACAATCAGCATAATTTTTTCGACTCAATCGTTACGCTCGATCATCCGCGTTATATTCTGCAATACAGAAGCCGAGACGCGGCAACATATCTGGAAAAATACATCGCCACCTTGCAGGATTGCCTGGAAAAGGCATAAAAAAAGCCCGCCTGCGGGCTTTTTTTATCCACCACGATGTTGATCAAGCTCGCGTCAGGACGATTGTCATGGTCGCGTTCACAGGATTTCCGTCCTTATCACCAACTTGTTTTTTTGCAGTTAAAGTCAGTGTATTGCCACTGATTGCGGTATCATAATTCTCAATTGTACCGTCGGAATTAGTTATTGTAAGCTTGTTGCCACTCATAACCCATTTTCCATTATTGGAAACCGGAGCAACATCGCTTAGTTCATCTGTTCCATCCTGACAGGAGGCTGGATTATTTGAGGAGGTCGTACCGTTACTATTGAGAGTAAGTGTCAATTCTTTCAGGCATGTTTCGGCTCCAAGTGCTACAAATAGCTGATAGAAATCATCTATTGTCCCAAAGATACCCGTATCGACAGCCGGGTTAATTTTCATACTGGTTATTTTCCAGTTTCCTTCAACCGAACTGGGCGTTACCGAATCATTACTACTCTTACTGCAATTACTGAAGGCAAGAGGCAGGACCATAATCAGGGCCCAGGCAAATGAACGAAGCAAATAATTCTTTCTCATTAAACGTAAATAAAAATATGAACAATGGGACTCACCCCAAAAATGACACATAAAGCATATATACAAAGAATAGATTTCGTTAGCGGCATCGTTTGTACAATACATTCTATAAACCGCATACAAACAATATCGCAAACTACGCCATGCTCCAGGTTACCCTAAAAAAGTTCAGGCTACCTGCATCGTGCAGATAGCCTGAACTGGAAAAGAGAATATGCCTTCGCTTAACTTTTAGGCGCGTTTGAATTCGATCATGGTGGTGTATGTCTCCTTCACGCCATCGCCATCCAGATCGTCCTGCTCGTTGACACTCCAGGTCATCGAATTTCCGTTAATAGCCAGGTCATAAACCTGTGCACCATCACTGTCGGTAATCGTGAGCTTACTTCCCGAGACATTCCAGGTCGAATTGTCGGTAGCCGGATTGAAATCGTCAGCCCCCGCCGACTGGCACTTGGGCGACGCTACACCCGTAACTTTACCATTGCTGTTGAAGGTGATCTTGCTATCGGTCAGACAGGCTACGGCATCCTCCCCAACGTATTGTTTGATCAGATCGAGGTAGTCTTCGGTCTGGTTGCCCTGTTTCAGTTTCATGCCCGAAATTTTCCAGCTTCCTTCAATTGAATTGGGCGTTACCGGATCGCCACTACCGCCACTTTCTTTCTTACAACTTCCGAACCAAAGCGGCATGGCTATAACCAATGCCCAGGTGAATAAACGGCCTAACTTCATCATGAGTATTTGTGTCTTAGTGATTGAGTTTTTGTTAGTTTCGACACAAAAGTAGACCGCCCCCCCAACAGCCACACGGGCATTCGGGATGAACTGTTATATACTATCTGCAAAGCAGCAGAAACCCTCAATGAATTGCTCCTGTTGCCACGCCCGAAGCGCGAATACCAACAGACTCGTTAAACAAATCAGGCTATTGCCAACGTTTGCGTTATCCACCAATTCACTGATTTTCTTTGGCAAAGCATACCCAAATCCAGCGTATCGACTACATCTATAGCCATATTGAGAAAACAATCATTTGTATATATTCTTAACTGTATAACTTTACAGCTTCACAACGCCACAACTTCTTCTCAATGCTCATCACCACTACTCCCAATATTGAAGGCAAAAACATTAGTCGATATGTAGGTCTGGTCAATGGCGAAGCTATTATTGGTGCCAATCTGGTTAAGGATTTTTTCACCTCGATTCGTGATGTAGTCGGCGGGCACTCAGGCGCCTATGTTCAGGCCCTGCGTGAAGCCAAAAGCATCGCCATCAAAGAAATGATCGACCAGGCAACCCGGCTCGGTGCCAACGCGGTTATTGGTGTCGATTTAGACTATCAGACCATTGGATCTAACGGTGCTATGCTCATGGTAAGTGCCAATGGCACGGCAGTTGTTGTCGAATAGCGGTTCTTTTCTGGCAGCATTCTAAATTTCGTGTAACTTTACTGGCTAACCGAAACTAGCTGCTTTTTTGTGACTTCATCTCATTTATCTTTTCGCCAAACCATACTGACCGTATGGCTTGGCGTTACTGTTTCACTAGCTACCGCTCAGGTTCCGGGGTGGCAGATGCATTGGTCTGCAGATGGCAACGCCTACGCATCCATTGAACAGGGCGATCTGGTTAAAACCGACATCCGATCGGGTCGTAAAACCACGCTGCTGACAAAAGACAAATTTCGCAAACCCGGCTCCGATCAGCCACTCGCTGTTACTGACTTTGTATTTACCCCTGACAGCAGCAAGGTTCTGATTTTTACCAATACGGCCCGCGTATGGCGTTATAATACGCGTGGCGATTATTACCTCATTAACCGCTCTGGTGGCCAGTTTAGGCAGCTAGGCTCATCGGCACCCGCCTTACCGGCCCAGTCATATATGTACGCCAGGTTTTCGCCCGATGGCCAAAAAGTAGCGTATGTCAGCGACCATAATCTGTTTGTTGAAGATGTGGCTACAGGTCAGCGAACGCAACTCACCACCGACGGCACCCGCAAACGCATCAACGGCACCTTCGACTGGGCTTACGAAGAAGAATTCGACTGTCGGGATGGTTTCCGATGGAGCCCCGATAGCAAACGGATAGCCTACTGGCAGGTCGATGCTACCAAAATCCGGGACTACCTGATGCTGAACACCACCGATTCGATTTATTCGCATGTGGTGCCGGTCGAGTATCCGAAAGTTGGGGAAAACCCCTCGCCAGCCCGCCTTGGCATTGTGTCGGCAACAGGAGGTGCCACAAACTGGCTGAACATCCCCGGCGATCCGCAGCAGCATTACCTCGTGCGGATGGAGTGGTTCCCAAACACCGATGCCGTTATTGTTCAGCAACTGAATCGTAAGCAAAACGAAAGTAAACTGTACGTTTGCAATCCAACCGACGGGTCGGCAAAACTAATTGCCACCGAAACCGACAAAGCCTGGATCGACGGAAAAGATCGCTGGAGTCCGGCCGGACCAGCTGGCTGGGAGTGGCTCAACAATGGTAAAGCTTTCGTATGGGTTTCAGAAAAAGACGGCTGGCGTCATCTCTACCGCGTTAGTGCCGACGGCAAACAGGAAGTATTACTGACACCCGGTTCTTACGACATTTCATCGGTTAGCCATATCGACGAACCAACCAATCAGATCTATTTTATAGCTTCGCCCGAGAATACCAATCAGCGCTATTTATACCGTACCCGATTAGATGGCAAGGGCAAAGCAGAGCGTATTACTCCAGCCGGGCTATCGGGTACACACGGCTACACGATTTCGCCAAATGGTCGGCTGGCCATACACACCTTTACCAACTACCAGACACCGCCGGTTCGGGAATGGATCACGCTGCCCGATCATAAACCAGTAAACGAAAACGAAAGTATTGCCACCAGAGCCAAACCAGTAGCCAAATCCAACGTCAGCTTTTTCAAACTCACTACCGACGATGGTGTATCGCTGGATGGCTGGATGGCCAAACCAACCGATTTCGACAGTACAAAAAAATACCCGGTCGTTTTTTATGTTTATGGTGAGCCTGCGGGTAGCACCGTCAATGATGTTTATTCGGTGGGCAGCAACCATATGTTTGTCGGCGATATGGCCAAGACTGGCTATGTCTACGTAGCTATCGACAACCGGGGCACCCCAAACCTGAAAGGAGCCGCGTGGCGCAAAGCCATTTATCGGCAAATTGGCCGCATCAATATCCGCGATCAGGCCATGGGCGCAAAGAAATTATTTTCACAACATGCTTATCTGGACACCAGCCGCGTAGCTGTCTGGGGCTGGAGCGGTGGCGGTTCTACGACGCTGCATCTACTGTTCCAGCATCCGGAAATTTACAAAACCGGCATTGCTATTGCGGCCGTTGGCAATCAGTTGTTCTACGATAATATTTATCAGGAACGCTATATGGGATTGCCGCAGGAAAACCGCGAAGACTTCGTGGCGGGCTCGCCCGTTACCTACGCTAAGAACCTGAAAGGCAACCTTCTCTACATTCATGGAACTGGCGACGACAACGTACACTACGATAATGCCGAAGTGCTGATCAATGAGTTGATCAAATACAACAAGCAGTTTCAGGTGATGCCCTATCCCAACCGAACGCATAGCATTTCGGAAGGTCCGGGCACGTCGCAGCATCTGCGCACACTTTATACAAACTATTTGCTTCAGCATTGTCCTCCCGGGCCGCGCTAAGGCTCTTTTAAACCATGACTCGATCAATTCTCATAGCGTTTGTTGTTAACTTGCCTTTGCTGGCAACAGCGCAGAAGTATGAGTTTACGCACGACGATACGTTGCGTGGTTCCATTACGCCCGAACGCGCCTGGTGGGACCTGGCCTTTTACCACCTGAATGTCCGGGTCCAACCCACCGACAGCACCCTGAGCGGTTCAACAACCATTCGCTACCGTGTGCTGAAACCCGAAAAAGTGATGCAGGTCGATTTGCAGCGACCACTACGGGTTCTGAAAGTGGAGCAGGATGGTCAGCCGCTGAAATTTCGGCAAGACGGCGACGCCTATTTCATTACCCTGACCAAACCCCAAAAGATCGCTCAGACCGAATCTATAACCGTATTTTATGCCGGAAAGCCGCGTGTAGCCAAGCGCCCACCCTGGGATGGCGGCATGGTATGGAGCCACGACAAATCGGGGAACTGGTTCATTGCAACCGCCTGCCAGGGGCTGGGTGCCAGTGCGTGGTGGCCCTGCAAAGACCATATGTACGACGAGCCCGATTCGATGGCCATCAGCGTAACCGTACCGGAAGGCCTAACCGATGTATCGAATGGGCAACTGCGCAACGTAACTACCAACCCCGACCACACCAGCACCTTCGACTGGTATGTGCGCAACCCGATCAATAACTACGGCGTAAACCTCAATATTGGTCAGTATGAACACTGGAGCGAGAAATACGCAGGCGAAAAAGGGCCACTGTCGATTGATCTGTATGCCCTCCGCGACCATGTCGATTCGGCCCGGATACAGTTCAAACAGGTAACTCAAATGATGAAAGCGTTCGAGCATTGGTTTGGCCCGTATCCGTTCTATGAAGATGGCTATAAGCTGGTTGAAACGCCTTACCTGGGCATGGAACACCAAAGCTCGGTAACCTATGGCAATAAGTTTCGCAATGGCTACCTGGGCCGCGACCTGTCCAAAACTGGCTGGGGACTGCTCTGGGATTTTATCATCGTTCATGAATCGGGTCATGAGTGGTTTGCCAACAACATTACCTATAAAGACATTGCCGATATGTGGATTCATGAGAGCTTTACAAACTACTCCGAGAATCTGTTTACGGAATATTATTACGGCAAAGCGGCTGGTGCGCAGTATGTGATCGGCTGTCGGAACAACATCCGCAACGACAAACCCATCATTGGCATTTATAACGTTAACCACAGCGGCTCGGGCGATATGTACTACAAGGGTGGCAATATGCTCCATACTATCCGGCAACTGGTCGATAACGACGAAAAATGGCGGCAGGTGCTGCGTGGTCTGAACAAGACGTTCTACCACCAGACCGTAACGACGAAACAGATTGAGGATTACATGAGCAAACAAACCGGCCTGAATCTCAAACCTGTGTTCGATCAGTACCTGCGCGATACTCGGATTCCGATTCTCGAATACCATCCGGTAGCTGGCGGGTTCCAGTATCGCTGGACCAACTGCGTAGCCAATTTCGCCATGCCGGTGCTCGTCTGTCTCGACGAATCGGGACCGTATAAAAAGCTGAATCCAACAACCGACTGGAAAACCGTGTCGGCCAAAGGAGCTACCGCTCTCACGCCCGACGCGAATTATTATGTATTGAGTAAACTGGTTCAGAGTTTATAGTTTTCAGTTTACGGTGCTTCGCTCATTCAGGACCTCACTACTACGGAGCACCGTAAACTGAAAACATAAACCGAAAACCATAAACTGAAAACTAAAAAACCTCCCCCTATGGCAATCAACTGGCAAGGCGTATTCCCGGCCTTAACTACCAAATTCACCGCCGACGAAGAGCTCGATCTGGCAGCATTTACGCACAACCTTCAGGCGCAGCTCGACGCAGGTGTCGATGGAATTATTCTGGGCGGTTCACTCGGCGAAGCCAGCACCCTCTCAAACGATGAAAAGGAAACGCTGCTCAAAACCGCCGTCGACTATGTCGATGGGCAGGTTCCGGTACTGCTGAACATTGCAGAAGGGGCTACCCGCGATGCTATTCGGGTAGCCGAGCGTGCCGCCAGCCTGGGCGCCCGTGGTCTGATGCTGCTTCCGCCCATGCGCTACAAAGCCGATGAACGCGAAACCTGCGCCTATTTCAAAGCGATAGCCGCTGCCACTGATTTGCCCATAATGCTCTATAACAATCCCGTCGATTACAAAATTGAGGTAACACTCTCCATGTTCGATGAGTTGGTCGCCTTCCCTACTATTCAGGCCGTAAAAGAATCGACCCGCGATATTTCCAATGTAACACGGCTGCGGAACCGTTTTGGCGACCGGATCAAGATTCTGTGCGGAGTGGACACACTGGCCATGGAAGAACTGGTTATGGGTGCCGATGGCTGGATTGCCGGTCTGGTTTGTGCATTCCCGCGCGAGACGGTTGCCATTTATCGGCTCGTGAAAGCCGGTCGGTACGACGAAGCCCGGGCCATCTATCGCTGGTTTATGCCCCTGCTCGAACTGGATATCCATCCGAAACTGGTTCAGTACATTAAACTGGCCGAAGCCGCTACCGGCCTGGGTACCGAATACGTACGGGCTCCCCGCCTGATGCTGGCCGGTGCTGAGCGCGAACGCATCCTGACAATTATCAACGCCGGTCTGGCTAATCGTCCGGCCCTGCCCGAACTCGAAGAACTGGCGAATGTCGGCTAATGACATTACTCTGTTTTTATCATACATTACGAGTTCATGAAGTCTTTCTTCTGTATTGATGCCCACACTTGTGGGAATCCGGTTCGGGTTGTAACGGGAGGTAGTATTCCGTATCTGGAAGGTGCAACGATGAGCGACAAACGCCAGCACTTTCTGCGTGAATACGACTGGATTCGAACCGGGTTGATGTTCGAACCGCGCGGCCACGACATGATGTCGGGGAGTATTTTGTATCCACCCAGCGATCCAGCCAACGATGTAGGTGTCTTATTCATTGAAACATCGGGTTGCCTGCCCATGTGTGGCCATGGCACTATTGGTACCGTAACGGTGGCCATCGAACAGGGGTTGGTGACGCCTAAAACACCGGGCATTCTAAACCTGGAAGTACCCGCTGGTCTTGTCAAAGTGGCGTATCGGCAGGAGGGCAAAAAGGTAAAATCGGTTAAGATAACGAACATTAAATCCTATCTGGCTGCCGAAAACCTGACTGTCGAATGCCCCGATCTTGGCTCTCTGACTGTCGATGTGGCCTACGGTGGCAACTTCTACGCCATTGTCGATCCCCAGCCAAACTTTCCTGGTCTGGAGCACTATAAAGCCGAGCAACTTATTGCCTGGGCCCGCGTGATGCGTCAGCGGATGAATGAACAATACACCTTTGTGCATCCCGAAAACCCGACCATCAATGGGTTGAGCCATATTTTGTGGACGGGCGAACCGCTCGATCCAACCTCAACGGCCCGCAACGCTGTTTTTTACGGCGACAAGGCCATTGACCGGTCTCCCTGCGGCACCGGCACCTCTGCCCGGCTGGCCCAATGGTATGCCAAAGGCCGCCTGAAACCAGGGCAGGATTTCATTCACGAGAGTATCATCGGCTCAAAATTTATTGGCCGCATCGAAGCCGAAACCGAGTTGAATGGCAAACCCGCCATCGTTCCCAGCATTGAGGGCTGGGCCATCATTCATGGTTTCAACCAGATTCTGCTCGATGAAGACGACCCGTATCAATTCGGCTTTCAGGTGATATAGTTTATGGTATTCGGTTTACGGTTGCTTCGCCTAACAGCATACATCCTGCCGTAGCAACGCAACCGTAAACTATAAACCGTAAACTGAAAACTTCAGAAAAAATGACAATAGGCATTATTGGCGGAGGTGTTAGCGGATTGTTTTCGGCTTATTATCTACGTCGGGCCGGGCATGATGTAACGGTACTCGAAAATGGCACCTTTGCCGACAGTTGTTCGCATGGCAACGCAGGTATGATTGTGCCGAGTCATATTATTCCACTGGCAGCACCGGGCATGATCGCCAAAGGCATCCGCTGGATGTTTCGGTCGACCAGCCCTTTTTACGTAAAACCCCGGCTCAACCGTGAGTTACTGCGTTGGGGCTGGCTTTTCCATCGACATGCGACTGCCGAACACGTTGAACGGGCTATTCCGGTTCTGCGCGACCTGAGTCTGCTCAGCAAGAAGTTATACCAGGAGCTGGCGACTTCCGACAAACTGGACTTTGGCTGGAAAGAACATGGCCTGCTCATGCTCTACCAAACTGTTGACAATGAGCACGAAATGGCCGACGAAGCCGATGTTGCCAACCGAGCAGGCGTTGAAGCTCAGGTGCTGACGGGCAAGCAGGTTCAGGATTTGGAGCCCAATGCCCGCGTGACCGTTCGTGGAGCTGTTTACTACCCTGGCGATGCGCATATTTACCCGAATCAGTTGATTCAGGAACTGGTTGTTCAGTTACGGCAAATGGGCGTAACCTTGCTGGAGAATCAACATGTTCGTGATTTTTCGATTCAGAATGGCAGCATTCGGGAAGTGCTTACCACAACGGGAGCCTATTCGTTCGATCAGGTAGTGGTTGCAGCCGGAGCCTGGTCGCCGGAGTTGATGCATAAACTAGGTCTGGCCTTACCGCTGCAAGGTGGCAAAGGCTATAGTTTTATGCTTCCCAAACCCGAACAGGCCATTCGGGTACCGGCCATTATGCTCGAAGCACGGGCAACGGCCACTCCTATGAACGGGCAACTGCGACTGGCCGGTACGCTCGAAATTGCCGGTACTGATCTTCACGTTAATCCAAATCGGGTTCGGGGCATTGTGCAGGCCATTAATCACTACTACCCCGACTTAACCGTACAGATGCCCGCTACCGAAACGGTTTGGCGGGGTTTGCGTCCTTGCTCGCCCGATGGGCTGCCCTACATTGGCCGGATTCGAAGTCTGAATAACGTAACGCTGGCGACCGGTCATGGCATGATGGGCGTAAGCCTCGGCCCAGCTACGGGTCTGTTAGTAGCAGAGGCTGTTCAGGGAAAACCAACCAGCCTGCCGCTCGAACCGTTTGCGCCTGACCGTTTTAAATAAACCTAAAAGGTTTTGGAAACCTTTTAGGTTTACGTTGGCCAAAAGCCTGAATCTGATAGTCAGATTCAGGCTTTTTTATGTCTGTTTAGCACATTAAAATGCTGTTAAGCCCTTTAAACTAACCAACTGACTTACAGCTATTTTTTAACCAATTAACAGCTACCAATAAGTCAACAATCGCACCGACTGCAACACTCCAATCAGGCCAAACGTATCTGTCAGCAGAAGAGAATCAATACTCTTCTTACTATACAGATTCAGGCAACAAATCTTATGTCCAACACATCTCACAATCGGTTTATCGGGCAACTGTCGATTGCCGGACTATTGACTTTTTTGGTATTAACGTTTACCTCCTGTAACAAAAATGCGGACACAATTTCTCCGCAAACACGCACAACATCGACCAACAACTCACTCGTCGATCATTGGATTCTGGAAAATATGCGGGAAGTTTATTACTGGAACGACAAGATTCCGGCGAACCCCGACACAACCCTGGCCCCTTCCGACTTTTTCGACTCCATTCTCTATAGCTATGATGCTACTGCGCGCCCCGATGGCGACCGGTTTTCGTGGATTGAAGAAAGTGCCGATAATCTGACGGCCGAACTCAGTGGCGAAACAAAAACGACCGGAATGGAATTTACGCTGTATTTGCGTGCGGCCAATTCGAACGACGTCATTGCACAGGTGCTGTATGTGTTGCCCGGTTCTCCGGCCGATCAGGCCGGTTTAAAACGGGGCGATATTATCAGCAAGGTAAACGGGCAAGGAATTACCGTCGACAATTATCAGTCGCTGCTTTTTGGCGATATGACGACCTACACATTTGGGCTGGCCCAGGTAAGCAACCAGTCGATTCTTGATACCGACGTCACCAAAACCATAACAACGGCTGTGTTCCAGGAAAATCCGGTCTTTCTGGACTCAGTTTATACGGTTGGCAGCAAAACCATCGGTTATTTAGTGTACAATCAGTTTGTTCCGGCACCAAACGGCAGCAACGGCACTGACTATGACGATCAGGTCGATGCTATTTTCAGCAAATTCAAGGCGCAGGGTGTCAATGAAATGATTCTCGACCTGCGCTACAATCCGGGCGGCTATACATCTTCATCGGCCAATCTGGCCAGTTTGATCGGAAAAGGTGTCGATGCCAGCAAGCTCTATTTCCGCGAAGAATGGAATGCCACCTTGACTCCCTATCTTACCCAACAATACGGCAGCGATTTCTTTTTGCAAAAATTCAGCACAAAGGCCCAGAACATCGGCGGCAATCTGTCGCGATTGATTGTCTTAACAACCGACTGGACGGCCTCTTCGAGCGAATTGGTGATTAATGGCCTGCGTCCCTACATGACCGTTACGACCATTGGCACCACAACCGTCGGCAAAAATGTTGGCTCGATTACGGTTACCGACGACAGTGGACAAATCAAATGGGGTATGCAACCGATTGTCTTTAAGTCCTATAACAGCCTTGGCCAGTCCGATTACTCGGGCGGTTTCACACCATCAGTAGAAGTCCAGGAACCGATCAATCTGTATCCGCTTGGCGACACGCGCGAAGCGCTGCTTAGCGCGGCTCTGGGCTACATATCAGGCACGGCCAACAGTCGGCTGGGCGTTTCGCAAAACCCGTTGAAAGCACTCGGTTCGTCGATTCAACGGAAAGCGGGCGGCAGTCAGATGTTCCGGCGTCTTAAAAATCTCAACCTGTGAGATGAGAGCCCTTTCTTTGGCTGCACCGGATTTTCCTGATAATCACTACCAAGGAACACGGTGCGGCCCATCGAAAGGGCATTTTTCTATAAAATCAGGTACAAACTTTACGGTCTACTTCAATAATTAAGAATTTTTATGAATAGCCCCCGTTAGTAAGTAAAGCCAGTTTGAAGTAATTTTGCAAAGCGCATTTGACGTTCGACCTCACACAGGTCAGAGTTAGATAGCATTGGCTCGCAGGAGTAACAATCAGCTAATTGGCTCTAAATCTGTTCGATCAGGCCGTCAAATGCGTTAGTCTTAACGCAAATTGGTGTAACTTTACGGTTTAGTTCTTTCGTTTACGCTATCTTTCATGATTCATTTTCCAATCCGATTTCGTTCGGCAAAAGGCTCCATGCCGAAGTTAATATCCCCTACGGCTACTCAATCTCAAGCAGACCAGGATACTAAAAATCACCGCCGTTCGCAGCTCATCAACTGGGCCTTAGGACTTGTTTGTATAGGCTGGGCTGGAGCGCTCGTTGGTTGCAAAAGCTCAGATGCCACTGTACTGGGCGACTGGAAAAGTCGTTCCGAACTGGAAGGTCCGGCACGTTCCAATGCGGTTAGTTTTGTTATCGGCAATTTTGGTTATCTGGGCACTGGTCTTAATTCCAGCAACGAACGCCTGAAAGATTTCTGGGCGTATGATCAGAATAAAAACACCTGGGTTCAGCTAGCCGATATGGCTGGTGTGGCCCGTTATAGTGCTGTTGGGTTTTCAATCGGCACAAAAGGATATGTAGGAACAGGTATCAATGCCAATGGCGACCGGCTGAAAGATTTCTGGGAATATGACCAGACCTCAAACACCTGGAAAGCAGTTGCCGATTTTGGTGGTACGGCCCGCACAGGTGCTGTTGCCTTCAGCATTGGCACAAAAGGTTATGTTGGCACAGGTTTCGATGGCAACTACCTGAAAGATTTCTGGGCTTTTGATCCAACCCAAAATGCCTGGACAAAAGTTGCCAGCTACAGCGGTGCCAAACGCGAAGGTGGCGTTGCTATGGTTATCAATGGCATTGGTTATGTTGGTACCGGCAATAACAATGGGCTGGCTCAACGGGACTGGTATGGCTACGACCCTGCACAGGATTTGTGGATTGAGAAAGCTCAATTCACCGATGATCAGACCTCTTCGATTACCCGGAGCTATGCCGTTGCGTTTACCATTAACAACAAAGGCTACCTGACCAATGGTAACTCAAACGGTACGGTTGTGTGGGAATATGATCCATCAACCGATCTGTGGTCAAACTCGCTAGGCGCTTTCGAGGGTGTTAGCCGGACTTATGCCGTTGGCTTTGCTATTGGCGGTAAAGGCTATGTTGCAACGGGTACCAACGGTTCATCGTCTAAATATGATGACCTGTGGGAGTTTGATCCGACAATTGCTCAGGAATTATAAATTGTTCCATGTCAATACTACAACAGAAGCCTACCCAGCCACATAACCAGGTTTCTGGTACGGTAACGATCCGCAAAGGGTTGCTTTGGGTGATGGTTGTACTTGGCTTTCTGACGGCTTACCTGTTTTATCCTCGACACACGAATTATGAGGTGCAGGTATTTGATACGGGAAAGGGCTGGGGCTACGATATTCTGAGAAACGGAAAGGCATTTATTCATCAGCCAACTGTGCCGGGTGTTGCCGGCACAGTTGGCTTTGCCAACGCAGAGCAGGCCCAGAAGGTCGGTGAGCGAGCGGTTGAGAAATTAGAACAAGAGAAGGATTTACCAACTCTTACCCATGACGAATTGCGCCAGTTAGGCGTTAAAATTCCCTGATTTGTTTTTTATGATGCGTACTCTGTGGTACGCCGGTTTGTTGCTGCTGACCGGTATTATACTGTCTGCTTGCCAATCAGGCGACCTTAACATAGGTCAATCGGTCATCAACCCTCAGCAGTTGTTGCTGCAACCGATTGACACTGTGACGATTCTGGCCTCGACCGTTCTGAAAGCCGATTCGTTTGCAACTTCTAGCGATAATAATATTGTGGTTGGTCATTGGTCTGATGCACAAACCGGACAATTGACGGCCAAAACCTTTACATCAGTTGATTATCCATCGAACTCGTTAGCAACGACAACGAATCTGACGGTTGATTCGCTGGTGCTCGAATTAGGTTATGCATTCTCGTATGGCGATACAACCACAGCCTTCACGCTGAACGTGCATAAGCTTAAAAAACCTATTGTTGCCGGATTAGCCTATTACAACACCAGCACAGCTAGCTACGAAGAAAATCCGCTGGTATCGAAAACGATTGTACCCAACTACAATACCGGAACCCAACTGATTACCGTGCGTTTCCCAGATACGCTAGCCCAATCGTTATTCACAAAAATTCAGAATAACGACATCAGTAGCAATACGACGCTGGCCGAAATGCTTCCTGGCTTTGCGTTTGTGGGGCAATCGACAGTAAATTCATTTCGTGGTTTTGCAAATTCCTATGGTTCAACTGTAACGGGCTTACGGTTGTATTATCACTCCACCGATCCCACGTCAGGCGTGACACCCACCAGTCAGAATCTGCTGTTTACTCTTTCGACAACTCACTTTACGGAGTTGAAAAAAGACCTGAGCAACACGCCATTGAAAGGGTTAAAAAATCGTTCGGATGCCATTAGTAGCCAATTAACAGATAATACTACGTTTATATCGTGGGGATCGGGCCTGCAAACGCGCCTTGAACTACCTTATCTGGATAAGTTTCTTCAATCCGACAATTTTGCGGGTATTAATGGTGCTTTTCTGGTAGTTAGTCCGGTTCGCAAAAGCCTGAGCGATAACGCAGGTCCGCCAACAGCGTTAACCTTGTATGGGACCAACAGCCAGAACGAAGTTGTTTCGAACATACCCGGCACATCGTCGGGGCAGGTACCGTATACCGTTGGCTATAGTGTCAGTGATACGCCACTAATGCTCAAGGATACCTATACGTTCGACCTGACAGCCTACATTGGTCAGATAATCAGACGAAATATTCCCAATCGTCCGCTTCTACTTACAGTAGCCAGTACAGCGCCATCCGTAAAGGAGTTAATTCAACGGGTTACTCTGGGCAACCAGCAAAAAGCAAACGACCAGATGAAGCTTCAGTTGTATTTCACCTCCAGTCTTTAGGTGCCTATACGACTTGTGCGTTAACCAGCTTCAGGTTTGCCATAAGTAAAGGGCCAGCAAGACGAAATCTTGCTGGCCCTTTACTTATAATGGGATCGTCTCACGATTAGCTTAAGAAGCTATATGAGCGAGCATACTTCACTCTTCAACCCCTAATGGCAAACGTATAAATTGAGGAATCAAATCATCTCGTTTTGTTGCCTGTTCGAGCGTCATATACAGAATAGTACCAGGCATACCACGCACCAGATAAGGTTTTTTATCGGTTGGAATAGGCTCTAGCGCCACAGACTTGCGCATTTTGGGAGTTATTCGAGGGAATTCGCTCATACAGGAAGTTAATAAGTTAGTAAAATTAATTATCCATTCATTAGAAGCTGTTTGCGTTAGCGATTTGAAGGCAGACGGAGCGAATACCAGTAGCTCTCGGTCTGCCAACACAGGGCTTTTTGAAGGCCATAGCCACCACCACACTAACACCATTCGCTCAACCAGCTTTTTAACCTTCTGAAAATCAACTAGCATCAGCAAACCAAATAGTGCCCGCTATTGACATTCAGCTATATAATCATTCGGGTTTCGCTGCTTTCTTCACCTCAATTGCGCTTGGGCCTTTGGGAGTCATGGTTAGTGTAAAACTAACCCGATCCTGTTCATTGATTGGTTCCAATAGCGAGTTGATATGCACAAAAACGCTGGCCTGAGTCTGTGTGTCTTTAATAAAACCATACCCCTTAGAAGCCGAAAAGGAAGTTACAATTCCCTGATGAATCTTCGTTCCTTCTGCTATGTCCGACTGCCGGGGAACACCAATCTGAATATCCTCCTCATTCACAGTCCGTTGCCGACGTGGATCGGGCGGGGTGGTCGACAGATTACCGTTTTCATCTACATAAGCAAGCATCTGATCCAGCGATTGACCTTTTGGCGTACTCGCTTTACGGCTTTCCATCTTTTCCTGCTTTTGTTTTCTCTTTTTCTGACGCTGTTTTTCTTTTTCTCTTTTACTGAATGTTTCCATAGTTTGTAGTTTATCTCGCGAGACTAGCAGGAGCACACATACTAGTCCATGTGGAGAATGCTGATTATTTATTTTTCCCGCCTGAATGAACCCGACGGACGGTTGTTTAAGGAAGCAAATGATGTTCGGCCTCATCAACGGCCCGGCTTATATGATGATTCAGGTATATGCGTTGATCATCCAGAAAAAACGCAACATCGTCGTCATAGTCGCTGGTAAAAAAGAGGCCATTAGCAAAATAGCCGGTTCCCCGACCGAAGTATCGGTTTAAGCGATGATAATACCCCTGATAGGCCAACCGAGCCGTTAAATCGGCCGGAGAGCCCGGCAGATAGGAATGAAGCCAATCAACAAGGGAGGTTATATCCTGAATTTTACCGTTTACACCGACACCTTCATAAAAGCTAACCCGATGACCCACAGCATTTTCCTCAACCAGAAGATCATTGACCAACATGATCAATTCGGCAAATGCCGATTTCCAGGGTGCATCATCGCTAGAGTTTTCTCGAAAAAGCGGAGATTCCAGCAACTCATGAATCCGCTTTAAGGACTTAACAGAAGTGGCGTTATCGACCATAGTGGTTTCAGGTTTAGATACCGAATACCGTCCTGTCGGATACAGCATTACGATAATATATAGGGGTAAACCTCATAAATCATTGCTATTGAGGTTCCATCCTTAAACGGTAATCGTTTCAACAAACGCAGAATACCATGTTCATAATCGGTTGGGGCATTGTTGAAAGCCACATAAAACTGTCGATATTCGATTGCAACGTTGGTATCGACCTTAAAAAGCAAACTAACTTCGTACCCATTGACCTCTACCTCATAAAGTTGCGCATTCCGGGGAAGAGCCACTTCGTTGAAGCCGCCGAACAGAATGATGGACACAAAAGGATCAATAGCCATAGGAAGACAGAAAATCGCTTTCGAGATATCCTAATTACGAGTCGACCAACCCGTGAATGGTATAGACTCCTTCACTGACCGTAACAATCAGATTCTTGCCAGACCATAAGAGCAGATCAATACCGTCGAGGTCCATAGCCGTTAGTGCTATTCCTTTAGGAAGTACTTTTCCTGACCGAATCCGAATAGGAACTCGTGTTTTAAAAAACCCTTCGATTGGCGTAAACAGGTAATTAAAAATTATCGTCATAACCGATAAAATTACTGGCCTGTTTCTACAAACGAATTCCCAACCTGAGGAATCAGGTCTTGCCGTTTGGCTGCCTGTTCGGCAGTCAAATACAAAACCGTACGAGGTTCATCTCGTATAAAGTAGGGCTTTTTGGAGGCTTCAATGAGTTGGCGAGCCGCCTGCTGACGCTCTTTAGCCGATAATTTTGAGGTTTCTCTCATCTAGGTATTAATTCATCTATATTGGTTCACTGATGGGTAAGCAAAGGCAAACTGGTTTCCCAGTTCTTATTCGTTGACAGGCATTCGTTGGCAATGAATTTGCCCTGTTTGTCTTAGGGCAGCGAAAGCAGATAGCACCGGGAAAAAGCCCGTATCAAATAACGACAGCGAAAGTGTAAATGCCGACCCATTAAAGAAGTCCGTTCGTTCCTGCCATGGCAGATATACACTAACTCTACCGCAACACAACCGTCAATAATGCTCTTTCGATTGGGCAAGGCAACTGCCACGATCGATAGCCATAAAACCCAGGATTCGAACAGGTTGAACCCCGAAACAGAGTGCGCTGACAGGTACTGTTCATTGCAGATAGCATCCGGGCAGTCGGTCATGAATAAAGGCATCTGACTGCCGGTTAGCAAGCATCTGGACAGCGCTATATAAATGTAACGCGTTTATTAACAAAAAGATTACAGCGCGTTACACTATTTGTTCTGAGTGTTGCATCGACCATTGTTTGCCGCTATACTTTTTCAAAAACAAGCCGGTAATGTTCCATTGTTTCCTGCTGAAAGCACACCCGGTTAGGGCTAACCCGAAACACGGCAATCAGATCGCGAAAGGCTTTGCTGGTCAGCATACGAGGTAATAATGACGCATAAAGCAGGTATTTCTGAAGATTAAAAGCCCGGAATCGCTTACGCCACTGGCCAATGGTTTCGATATAATCCAGTCGTCCGCTACTTTGCGAAATAAGTTTAAAGTGCGGTTGTGCATTCCGAATTACCTGCTCGGGACCATAGGGTAGCCAGGAACCCGGAAACTGAGCAATCATCAGTGCCAGGGCATAAGAAGGAGAATCTTTAGGCGCATCGAGACTGATGTCTTCAAACGGAATCATATTTTTGCCAAATACCATTGTCTGCATATAAAACCGCCCCCCTACGGGTAGCAAGTGGGTAAGTGACTGAAAAAAATCGGCATATACCTTGTCCTGCTGCCCTGCCTGATACTGCTCTACAGAACAGAAATGCTCCATCCCGCCAATACAGCTAACGGCGTCGAATGTGCCATAATCGGCGGGCGTAATCTGTCGGCAATCTTTAATATCGACCGACAAACCATTTTCCCGGCAGGCTTCTGCCTGTCCGCTCGATAGAGTCACGCCTTTTCCGATAGCGCCCCGTTCTTTACTATATTGCAGGAAAGGCCCCCAGCCACAACCCATATCCAGAATCCGGGTGCCAGGTCCAACTCCCAGGCTATCGGCAATAAATTTGTGTTTCTGACGCTGTGCCTGCTCCAGGGTAAGCGAGAAATCGCCGTTATACATAGCTCCGCTATAATCGCCGGTCTGGCCCATGCTCAGGCGAAAAATTTTATCGATCGTGGTATAGGTAAAGTCTAAATCCTGCTGTGAAGCCATTGGAATAAAAGAAAAAGGTGAAAAAAATGAAATTCGCGGAAGGGTACCGGATGCCGATTAATTGCTAACCTTAATAAGATCAGACTGACAGACAGTTGCTCCTGAAATAGATTCGTTAACAGGTCGACGGCCCAGTTGCCGCAAAAGTCGAAAATGCGACCGAAGTGCCGATCCAAAGCTTTTGTTTTCCATATAAGGCAAGCCAAATTCAGTCGCCGTTCGTTGAACAATACTTGTTATGGCTGGATAATGAATGTGACAGACCTTGGGAAAAAGATGGTGTTCGATTTGCCGGTTCAGGCCTCCGCACACAAAAGCGGCTAACCGGCTGCGCGGAGCAAAATTGGCCGTTGTATATAACTGATGAATGGCCCATGCACTCTGAATATCCCCCTGCTCGTCTGGCATTGGAAAAAGCGTTCCTTCAACAACGTGAGCCAGTTGAAAAACCAGCCCCAGCACTAATCCTTCGGCCAGATGCATCATCACAAAACCCACTACCACCTGCCACCAGGCTACATCAAGCACAATCATGGGCAGTAGCAGAAAGAAGCAATAATAGAGCACTTTGGAGCCAAACAGGTTTATGTATTCGCGTTGTGGATGCGAGGAGTTGTCGCGCTGGCCAATCTGTTTCTTGAAAAACTTGACATAATCCTTACGAAACACCCACGAAAGCGAAGCCAGTGCATACAGCGGAATCGTATACCACTGCTGATAGCGGTGCCAGGGGTGAAGGGTGTCCTGTGGGTCGAGCCGTACCAGGCCCGGCGCAAATTCAATATCTTCGTCATGGCCCGGTATATTCGTGTAGGTATGATGCACAACATTATGCGTAATCTTCCAGATGTAGGGATTAGCGCCCAGCAGGTAGAAGCTACTCCCCAATAGTCGATTTACCCACGGGCGAGCCGAAAAAGCACCATGCAGCGCATCGTGCGACACGTTAAAACCAATACAGGCCGCAAATACGCCCAACAGCATGGCCATTCCAAGCATAACCCAAATACCAAACAGATTCGATAAAATCAGACCATAGAGCAGTGCGTAGCCCCCTAAAAAGAAAATTGCTTTTCCCCACATAGCCCCATTGGCATGGGGTGAAAGTGAATTCTCATTGAAATAAGCATCGACACGCTCACGGGTCGTTGTAAAAAACGCAGACCGGGTACTGTTTTTAAACTTGATTTGGGTTACCATCAGAAAACGGTTAAGTAAAGATTTGACCGATTTGCTGAATTTGTTTCAGCATCGGCAAGGCCTGTTGGCCCCGTTGGGTCAGGGTGTATTCTACCCGTGGCGGTACTTCGGCATAAATTCTTCGCTCCATAACCCCCAATGCAACCAGAGCTTTCAACTCCCCGGCCAGTACTTTCTGACTGACTCCCGGTAGCCGTTCATTAAACTGGCTATACCGCAGGGTCTGATTATCGAGCGACAAAATGATATATAGCCGCCATTTGCCAGAGAGTACATCTAATGCCTTATTAATCAAAAAGATATCAGGCTTATTAACCTGATCAGGGGGAGTAGTTGTTGGCATCGTTCATGGGGTTTACCGAACCGAATCAGGAGACAGCCCAAGACGAGACAGTGTTAAACCAGCTCCCGTAAAAAACGACCCATTATGCCATCCGTTTGCCAGAAGAACCAAAGCATAACAGAGGTATTCGGACGTTTCTGGACGCCGGTCACGCAATAAGGCAACTTAGGATTATGAGTAGTTGGCGATGGTATCTGCCAACAAAGAGACAGCTACTTACAAAGAGAGGCATTAGCGGGGCGACCGCCAGCGTGCCCTCACACAGACAGCCCAAAGTAGGCTCGATAAGCAGAAACAGGAACGATAAGGAATGGTTATCGCTGGCTTATTGGTGAGGTAACTAAGTAACTGATGGGTTAGTTCCTAACGGACAAAGAATAACAAAAATTTAAATTGCCTGAATTCAACTGCAATTCGCCACTGCACAAATCCCCGGTCAGATATGGTTGCATACTCCTATTTATGAGAAACTAGTCCTGAAAAGCCGCTTGCGTTAATCGCCTTGCCCCTATACGAGGACCAATGGCCAACGGTTAAAATCACGCCGTCGGTTCTCAAATCGCCCCTCCGGCAACTTCTTAAAAAGTGTTAATGCTGCAACGACACCACTCCCGATCACGTAAGCCTTACTAGAAACCACACAGAATGTCCGATACTCGTATCGTTAAACCACCCCTTTCCCAGTAGTCGATGTCGTAGCTGTACGTTACCCTCTTAAAACCGTGAAACAGCGGTCAAACTGAATATACCAGCCGATGCAACGTACCCTCATGCAAGCGAACGGACATCCGACCATGCCAACAACTCAACCATCCCTGCGGGTTCTTCTGTCGCAATCAGAAGACGATTTTTACGGTAGCCTGCAACGAATCTGGAATAATGTAGTGCAGTTGGAAGACATGGGCCTTATTCATACTGAAAACGACAAGTTTGTGTATGCCTACCGGTTTGCCGAAGCCGAGTTAGAACGGGCTTATTCAGGAAAAACGAGTTTAAAATAATCCTCCTCTTTTTAACCAGCCTTAGCCTGCTCGTGGGCCCTAATGAAAACCTATCAAAATGAGCACCTCACAATACTGGTCGATTGTGGGGTGCACCTTCTTCAACAAACATGGGTTGGGCTTCCCTCCAGCGAAAACTTCAAAAACGGGTCTCAAATGTCCTTTACACTGGCTCAGCGCCATCAGATCAAACGCTGGCTCATCGACCTGCAGGCATTACGCATTTTTAACCCGGTCGATCTGCACTGGTTCGTACAAAACTGGCTGCCCAACGCAACCTTATCACTCCCGCACGCTATGCGGGTAGCTATTGTTCTCAGCGATCAGAACCAGTTTGCCAAACTGGGTGCCGACCTTATTCTTCGTGCTTCGGGTAGTATGAACGAAAGACTGACCAGTTGCTATTTTACGGATACCGACTCGGCCCGCCAATGGCTGTTGCTGCACAACTAACTGGCTTCGGGCAAACCGATTCTCATTCTATTTAGACATAGAATAAATTAAGTGTTAATACTTAAAAAAGGCTTAAATAATAACTGCATTTTCTGCCACGTTTAAGAAATCAGTGGCGTAAGGTCAGATAGACAGCTCTCCAACTTATAAACCTTTATGACTCGTTACGATTTTCTGAAATCGCTGGGATTCACGGGCGCTGCGCTCATGGCTGCCTTAACCTCTTGTGTCCATGACGACGATTCAGTGGTGAACGCTCTGACCATCTCTCCAACCGATAGTGGCACTATCACACAGCCGACCACAAGCACAACATCCAGTGGCACAACAACCCAGCCGACCTCGTCTACAACTGGCAGTAGCACTGATCTGAGTACGATCACCAACCGGCTTCTGACAATCAACCTGAGCACGGCTACGGCGCTGAAAACAGTAGGCGGATATATTGCCCAGAGTGGCATTGTGGTTGCACAGGTTAGTGCTGGCACCTACGTGGCCGTAACCCAGACCTGTAGCCATGAGCCCCAGAAAGCGATTATTTTCAACAAAACGGTGTTCTATTGTACCAAACACGGGGCCCGGTTCGACCTGACCGGTAAAGGACTAAACAGTTTCGGAAGTCGCGGCCTTACGGTTTATAAAGTAGCAACCGATGGAACAACCCTGATTGTATATAGTTAATGTTTGATTTGTTCTTAGCCTATAGTTAGTTTATGAAACTCCTGCTTATTACCTTATTTTCTTTCTTTGTTGCCACCACTGCTAACTGGCAACTCAATTTTGAACAGGCGAAACATGAAGCCAGCCAAAGTCATAAATTGATTCTGTTGAATTTTTCAGGATCAGACTGGTGCGGTCCCTGCATCAAGCTCAAAAAAGATATTTTTGGCTCGGATGTGTTTCAGGCGTTTGCCAATGAACATTTAATTCTGGTGCGGGCCGATTTTCCACGCTTGTCGAAAAACCAGTTAGATGCCAAACAAACAGCTCACAACGAAGCACTGGCCGAAAAATATAACCAGCAGGGTAAATTTCCACTGACGGTGCTGCTCGATGCCAATGGTAAGGTCCTGAAAGAATGGGACGGCTATCCGCAATCGCTAACGCCTTCGTCGTTCGTTGAGTCGATACAGGCCCTGGCGGCTTCATCAAAATGAAACCAGAAAGCCGTATCCACCAACGCGTTCAGCGGCTGATGGGCAATCGCTTCGAAATTAGTGTCGTTAGCAACGATGCCGACTGGGCTCAGGCCCGAATCGATGAAGCTATTGCCGAAATCCAGCGGATCGAAGCGTTGTTGACAACCTTTAATGAACAAAGTCAGACAAACCAGATCAATGCCAATGCCGGTATCCGACCTGTTCGGGTCGATGCCGAAGTGTTTGCGCTGATTCAGCGGTCGCTACGCCTTTCAGAATTGACCCAGGGTGCCTTCGATATTACGTACGGATCGATTGACAAGCGGTTCTGGAATTTCGATACAACCATGACGACGCTGCCCGACCCGAAAACGGCCCGGCGAATGGTTCGGCTGATTAACTACCGGAATGTGGAACTGAATCCGTTGGCGTGTACCGTTTATCTGAAAGAAAAAGGAATGCGGATTGGTTTTGGCGGCATTGGTAAAGGATATGCCGCCGAACAGGCCCGGCGGCTCCTGCGCGAACGCGGTGTTGAAAGTGGTATTGTGAATGCGGCTGGCGACCTGACAAGCTGGGGTTCTCAACCCAACGGAACGCCCTGGACTATTGGCATTGCCGATCCGGATTCGCAGCTTTTTTCGGGAAACCGACAGGCCTTTTCGTACCTCACCATCAGCGATATAGCCGTGGCTACATCTGGCACTTACGAAAAATATGCACTCATCAACGGCAAACGCTATTCGCACACTATCGATCCCAAAACAGGCTACCCGGTATCGGGCATAAAGAGCGTTACGATTATTGCACCAAATGCCGAACTGGCCGATGCGCTGGCTACACCAGTTATGGTTATGGGCGTTCGGGTTGGACTGGATATGATCAATCAGATGAAGAATATAGCCTGTATCATTATCGACGAGGCCAATCAGGTCTATACCTCCCACAATATCAGCGTAAAATCACCGGCTTTAGCCTAAAAATGTAAAACCCATCGTTTCCGATGACCATTCAAATCACACCTACATCTGCCCTTTGTGGCAGTATTCTGCTCATTGCCGCTACCTCCTGTGTGTCGGTAAAGGAGTACCAGAAAAGCCGCATCAACGACGCCGAAATGGAGTTATCGGCGCGAAAATCCGAAAAATTCGAACAAAACTTCTATCTCTATCGCGAGGGAGCTGCCGGTGCAAATGGTGGCAAAAGTGGTGGTGGATGTGGCTGCAACTAATCCCGGAAATTCATGAAAAAGATTTGTCTTTCCGTGGGATTACTTTTGAGCCTGATGAAAGTAGGTTATGCCCAAACGGAGCAGAAACCAGCTTACGAAACCCGCAAACTGAAGGTTGAAGAAATCAATCTGGTATCGAGCTATTACCAGCAGGATGGCAACAATTCGGCCGTTACGGGAGGAGTTGGTTCTGAAAAACTTACCGACCTGGCGCAGTCATTCGATCTGGTGTTGAAAGGTATTGATCGTAAGAATCGGCAGCATACGCTGAATTTCGACTTCAATATCGATCATTACACATCGGCATCTTCCGATCAGATTGACCCGCTCACGGTTTCGTCGGCGTCGCGAAGCGATACGCATATTTATCCGTCTATCTCCTGGAGCATTCATAACGATGCCAATCGAACCACCAAAGGTATTTCGCTGGCCTATTCGACCGAATATGACTACAAATCGTATGGAATCAATCTGAGTTTTGCCAAAGCTTCGGCCGATAACAACCGGGAAGTAAGCCTGAAAGCAGGTGCCTTTTTCGACACCTGGAAGGTGATTCTCCCCGCCGAACTACGGCCCGACGGCTACGGCTCGGGTGCTCATGGCGACACCGATCCGGTCGACTATAAGCCCCGTAACTCGTATAATGCGAGCCTTTCGGTATCGCAGGTCATCAATAAACGATTGCAGGTTTTGTTTGTGGTTGAACCGGCTTTTCAGCAGGGACTGCTCAGCACACCCTTTCACCGAATCTATTTTAAAGATGGCTCGGAAACCGTTGAACGTTTGCCCGGCTCCCGACTGAAATTACCCGTTGGTTTCCGGCTCCACTACTTTGCCGGCGACCGGGTTATTGTGCGGGCTTTTTATCGGTATTATATCGACGACTGGGGTATGCAGGCCCATACAATCAATCTGGAGGCTCCAATCAAACTAACATCGTTCGTATCGGTTAGTCCTTTTTACCGGTTCAGCCATCAAACGGCAGTAAAGTACTTTGCTGCCTATGGTCAGCACTCGCTAACGGAGCGCTATTATACCAGTGATTACGATATTTCTGGGTTCAACAGTCAGTTCATGGGAACCGGCATTCGGATGGCCCCTCCGGGTGGTGTGTTGGGCATCGGGCATTTGCAAAGTGTAGAGCTCCGCTATGGGCATTATATCCGCAGTGCCGGTACAGGAATGATAGCCAACAGCATTACGTTTCTGGCAAAAATAAAGTAGTTTAGTTGGCCATCAGTCATTGAGACAGCCATAGTCTACTGACCAATGACTGATGACCAATAACTAACAACCGATTCAAAAGTAGTAGTACCCAATTGTTCATAACCGTGATGAGAGTAAGTGCAGAGAATTTAGGAACAACTTGCGTATGCGAACATCTACTTTTCGAATTCTTCTCGGGCTTCTGGCATCGGCGCTTTCGTTTGCTTCCTGGGCAACTCATCAGGTTGGTGGGCAGTTAGAAATGAAGGCTGTAGGCGATTTGCCCGGTCATTATCATATCACGGTTATCAACTACCTCGAAGATGGCACCCGTGGCGCAGCCATGCAGTCGAGTACGGGCAATTTGGGAATTTTCCGAAAGAGCGACAATGCGGTGATGATGACCTTTGCAGTTCGGGAAAGCACCGCCCGGCAACCCATCATCTTCAGCAACGAATACTGTTCTGATCTGCGAAATCTTCGCTTCATTGTACTGACCTACGAAGCTGATATTCAGCTAACGCCCGCCAACTACAGCGACTCGCAGGGATACTACATCTCCTACCAGACCCGCAATCGGAACGCCGGTATCAATAATATCAATAACCCGGCGCAAACCGGCTTTACGTTTTATCTGGAATTTCCGGCACTTCAGCAAAACGGAGACTTGTTTGTCAATTCGTCGCCCCATTTTGCAGCCATTAACGGCGAATATGTTTGTCTGGGCGACCCATTCACGTTTCCGTTTGGCGGTACCGATCCTGATGGTGATGAGTTACGCTATTCGATGATAACTCCTCTAAACCAGAAAAGTACAGGCAACAATGGTCAAAATACCGTTTCAGCAGGTCCATATCCCGAAATAACGTGGCTGTCGGGCTATACTGCTGCCAATGCCATGCCCGGTAGCCCAACCCTATCGGTCGATCCACAAACCGGGCAGCTTTCGGTAACAGCTACCCAGGAGGGGTTGTTCGTCTTTGCCGTTAAAGTAGAAGAATACCGAAATGGTGTAAAAATTGGTGAAGTGCGCCGTGATTTTCAGTTTCTGGTGATCGACTGCCCCCCGGCTACCACACCCGATCCAACGGTTAAGATTCTGAATCGCGCCCTGGGCCTACAGAATGCAACCATCTGCCGGGGCGACTCGGTTATGTTACAGGCAACAATTAACGCGGACTGGAATTACCAATGGCGCCGGGATGGGATCAACTTAAGTAATGCCACCAATTCGTTGTTAACTGTTCATGAACAAGGCACCTATACGCTGGTTGTTTCGCTGAAAGCGACCTGTAGTAAAACGGGTAATTCGCAGCCTATTCAGGTTCAGGTAGTCGGAGCCGTGGGCAAACTCAATGCCAGTGGTCATTTATGCGCTACCACTGGCTCTATTGCCATCGATGTGACCGGCAGCACGGGCGTAACCTACCAATGGTATTTTAATGGGCAAGCCATGTCGGGAAAGACTACCGACACCATTCAAACCCTAACACCCGGAAAATACTGGGTTGCTTTAACACAGCAATCGACCGGTTGCGTAACCCGCACCGATACGGTTGCCATCGACCGGTCGGCGGCCGTACGGGCTGTGATTCAGACCCAGAATGGCTCCCATAAGATTTGCCCGCAGGAATCATTACTACTGACGGGGAGTGGCGGAATGAGCTATGTCTGGGGAAAAGATGGACAGGTTCTTTCCGGCGTCACAACGGCACAATACAGCGTTAAAGCGGCTGGTGTGTATAGCCTCACGGCCACCGATATATATGGTTGTACTGGCGAATCGGAGGATTTAGTGGTGGAGCAGATCCCCCCCGTAACGGTTACCTTAGATTCCATTCCTGCTATGTGTGGCACGAATGTAGCTGCCATAAACCTGATTGGAAGCCCCTCCGGTGGCGACTATGCCGGAGCCGGAGTCTACGAAGGTCAATTTAATGCGCAAACCGCTGGTATAGGTAGTCATCTGATTACCTATACGGTTAAACCTGCCCCCGAATGCGCCGGAACGGTAGCGGCCCGGATGGCGATAGTAGCTCCTATTCCGACCATTCAACTAGCCGATTCGATCACAACCTATAAGGGAAATACGTTTACGATGAACCCGGTTTATACGGGCAATCCGAATCAGTTTCTCTGGACATCAGCTACCTATCTGGATGCCGACACTATTGCCAACCCCACTGTTACAAACATCATCAACGACATTACGTATACGATCGATGTAAAGAACAGTAGCGGCTGTGAAGCCCGCGACACCATTCATATTACAGTTTACGAGCGCATCTGGATACCGGATGCCTTCACACCTAATGGCGACGGCATGAACGATGTATTTCAGCTACCCGGTATCGAAGCCTTTCCCGAAGCCGTCGTTACGATTTTTAATCGCTGGGGCGAGGTCGTTTTTCGCTCCAGAAACGATTATCTCAAAAAACCTTTTGATGGAACCCTAAACGGCACTGAACTCCCTACAGGCGTCTATCCTTTCATCCTACGACCCATTCCGGGTAAACCCCCAATTCAGGGACGCCTGCTGCTGATCCGCGACCGAAACTAGAAAAACTAGGTTTGTATAAAATCAGCCTATGCTCCTCAAGGAAGAAGTTCATTCATCTACGCTCGTTTCGTAAATGAGTGATACCCGCATCTTCAATGCTCTGCGCAGAAAAGCCAATCAAATTATTCTACCATCATAGACGGAAGATTAGTTATGGTTTACAATCATTCAAATAGTTATATAAAATCAAAAATGATAAATAAAAATACATTAACATTTAATTATTTTATTTATTGGTAACATAATTCACTATGATTTCAGGTAAATAACCTTCTATTTAGTAGTTCAAAACCACCTGGTTAACTTAGAAATCAAGCCAAAACCACACCGCTCAGGTAAGTACCAACAAGGTAACTGAAGGACCAAACATCCAACTCAGAATGGCTGGTTTATGCGTCAATCTATTAATGTCCGGCTCTTACTTATCGGCCTGCTGCTCGTACCCACACTGATGGCCAATGGCGCTCATCAGGTAGGAGGTCAATTAGAAATGCAGGCAATCGGTGATACCCCAGGTCGTTACCGAATCATTGTCACCAATTATTTTGAAGCCGGTCCACGGGCCGATGCCCAAACAGGAGGTCAGTTGGCTATTTATCGTAAACGCGACAATGCGCTCATGCTCAGTTTTGCGGCTAACGTAACGGGCCAGCGCAAACCCCTGATCTTTACAAATGCCTATTGTGCCGAGCTACGTCAGTTAAACTTTATTCTTGTCACCTACGGGGCTGAGGTACAGCTCAATCTGGCAAACTATACTGATTCACAAGGTTACTATATTTCCTACCAAAGTGGCTATCGCAATGGCGGCATAAACAATATCAAAGATCCTGCCTTTACGGGTTTTACCTATTACCTGGAGTTTCCGGCTTTACTACAAAACGGTCAGCCCATCCGCTTTTCGTCTCCGCACTTTCCTACCATCAATGGTGAATACATCTGCCTGGGCGAACCGTTTTCGTCGCCATTTAATGCAGTCGATCCCGACGGCGACGAGTTACGTTATTCCATGGTTACGCCCCTCAATCAGGGAGCAGAGCACCAGTTGGTTGCCCCTGGCCCCTATCCGGGCGTTGATTGGTTACCCGGTTTTGGACCCTACAATGCCATACCGGGTTACCCGGCGTTGTCGATCGATGCAAAAACGGGTGTGTTATCCGTAACCGCCAATCGGGTTGGACTATTTGTGTTTGGGGTAAAGGTCGAAAAATACCGCAATGGGAAAAAACTGGGCGAAGTAAGGCGCGATTTTCAGTTTCTGGTTGTCGACTGTGCCCCTACGGCCATCCCTCCCCCTGCTGTCCAGATCCAGAATCAGGCCAGTGGTACACGCGCGATAACACTATGCCAGGGCGGCTCAGTAATTCTCCAGACAACCGATAATCCAGACCAAAACTACCAGTGGCAACAGAACGGAAGTAACATTGCCACAGCTACCCAGGCGTCGTTGCGGGTACACGAATCGGGCGACTACAGTGTGGTGGTTTCGTCGAAAAACGCATGTCTGAAACCAGGCACATCTCAGCCCGTTACCGTTAGGATTGCCACTCTCAACCCCGCTTTAAAGCGTAGCGGCACACTATGCTCAACTAGCGGCTCGGTACAGCTAAAGGCAACCGCCGATTCGGCAATTCACTATCAATGGTATGCCAATGGGCTGCTATTACCCAATGAAACAACTAACTCACTGAAAGTCGACCGGGAGGGCCAGTACTGGGCCGTAGCTACACAAACGCCTTTAGGGTGTACGTTCACAACCGACACAGCCTCGATTAGCCGCATGCCAGTCATACCTGCCACAATACGATCCATGAATGGTATGAATAAGCTATGCTCTGATGACTCCCTGCTATTGGAAAGTAGCCCGGCACTGAGCTATAGCTGGGAGCGGGATAGCCAACGTATCCAGGCGGCCAACAGTGAACAGTATTGGGCTACAACTGCCGGAAGTTATGTGGTTAGTACGGTAGATAGCAACGGATGCCCTCAGATTTCAGACGCTTTTGTTATTGAACAGATCCCGGCAATTACTGTCCTTTTCGACTCAATTTCGCCCGTCTGCGATTCCTCCATAACGGTTATCCCATTGAGCGGTAGCCCGCCCGGTGGCGAGTTTTCGGGCACGGGCGTTGTCGGAACTGATTTTTATCCCGAACAGGCAGGCACGGGTAACCATCAATTAACCTATTCAGTCAGAGCGGCTCCCGAATGCGCCGGAACGGTGGCTACCCAAACCATAGCTGTGGGTGTGGGGCCAACTGTCAACTTGCCCGACAGTATTCTTATTCCTAAAGGCAGCAGCTTCAGGCTAAATCCATCGGTTGGCAACGATGCTATTTCTTTTCTATGGTCTCCTGCTACCTATCTCGATAATCCGACGATTGCCAACCCCTCAGTTCTGTCGGTCAACAACGACATTGCTTATACCCTGCGGGTATCGTCGCGAGCGGGATGCCATACCGATGCCACCGTTCATGTTCTGGTTATCGACCAGATTTGGGTTCCGGATGCCTTCACCCCCAATGGCGATGGCATGAACGATGTGCTGGTCTTACCGGGTATTCGTGTATTTCCCAAGGCGGTTATCACCATTTTTAATCGCTGGGGCGAAGTTGTTTATCGGTCCCAGCCCGGCTATACAGATCCATTCGATGGGACACAGCATGGTCGCCCGTTACCAGCCGGTCTATATACCTATCATCTGACTACCGGAACCGATCTGCCGCCCATCAACGGCACCATTATGCTTCTGCGGAAATAGGGTTTATGGTTGCGTTCCGTCTAAAGTAGCGCAACCATAAACCACAAACTAATACCGACTATCGTCGTCGTCATCGTCCTCATCTTCGTTGCCGAAGCCACTTCCCGGATTAAACATCGAACCCAGTAAGTCTTTGAATTGCTGGCCCGTATCGAGTGCTTTCTTACCGATCAGCGAATGCTCGGCCAGGCCATGTAAGGCAAACTCCATCATGAACAATTTTTCGGGTTTGCTTAGCCGGGGGTGAAACTGATCGACCACATCGTCCAGCCCATCGATCGTACGCAACCGGGCCTCGTAGTCGCGGTTAGTCAGCTCGCTCAGAATTTCCATAACATTGCCATCCCCGAACCAATCAGTGATTTTTTTGTATGGATTGCCTCGCTTGTCTTTTTTCGCTTTTTCAGGATTGGGGAAGTACTGCAAAAACTGATTTCGAACCGCCTTACCAATCAGGTTCTGGGCCACAATAACCGGTCCTTCAACTTCGCCTTCGTATACCAGTTCGACTTTACCGCAAATGGCCGGAATAACGCCATACAGATCGGCAATGCGTACATACGTTTCTTTTTCGCCATTGAGCAATGCCCGGCGTTCGGCCGAGGAGAGCAGGTTTTCATAAGCCGAAATGGTCATCCGGGCCGACACTCCACTTTTCGAATCGACGTATTCACTCTCGCGGGCTTCAAGGGCCACCTGCTCAATCAGATCGGCAATGAGATCGTTGGTTTTCACCATGCTTTTTTGCTCGGTTTTCACGATGGCTTCCTGCATCGTAATTTTCTTACCAATCTCAATCGATTTTGGGTAGTGCGTCACAATCTGCGAGTCGATCCGGTCTTTCAGTGGCGTAACAATGCTACCCCGGTTTGTATAGTCTTCCGGGTTAGCCGTAAACACGAACTGAATATCGAGCGGTAGCCGGAGTTTAAAGCCCCGAATCTGAATATCGCCTTCCTGTAAAATATTAAACAGCGATACCTGAATACGGGCCTGCAAATCGGGCAATTCGTTGATCACAAAAATACACCGGTGCGAGCGCGGGATCAGGCCAAAGTGAATGGTCCGTTCGTCGGAATACGGCAATTTCAGCGTTGCCGCCTTAATGGGGTCAACGTCGCCAATAAGATCGGCCACCGATACATCGGGAGTTGCCAGCTTTTCGGTATAGCGATCATTGCGATGCATCCAGGCAATGGGCGTATGATCACCTCGTTCAGCAATCAAATCCAGCGCAAAGCGAGACAATGGCTGCATTGGGTCGTCGTTCAGTTCCGAACCAGCCACAATCGGGATGTATTCATCCAGCAAATTAACCATCAGCCGGGCAATTCGGGTTTTGGCCTGCCCCCGAAGCCCCAGCAGATTGATGTGGTGCATGGACAGAATTGCCCGTTCCACATCAGGAATAACGGTATCTTCATAGCCCCAGATACCCGGAAAAACTACCTCCTTGTTTCGAATCCGTTCGATCAGATTTTCACGTAGTTCCTGTTTAATAGATCGAGGTTGGTAGCCAGCGGCTTTCAGTTCGCCGAGTGTAGTAATTTTCAGTAAGTTAGATGACTTCAGGCTGCGGTAGTTCATTCGCGTTTAATGGATAACGGATAATGTACAATTGGAGGCAGGCTTGTCAGTTATTAACATGGCTGGCAGCGCTCTACACGGTTCAATGTACATTATTCCTAACAGGCTTTCGATTGAAATGGTTTTTGGTCGCTAAAATTGGCTACTTTTACGATTGTTGTAACGAGTGTTTGCGCTGGGCAAGAGTGTCCGTTGCCGTCTATGAAATCCGTTTTTATTCTTTTTTCTTTTCTATTTTTTGTATTCGGTATATCGGCTTGCCGTGTCAGAAACGCTCCTCCCGAGCTAACAACATTACACCCCAGCGAAGCCTATGTAGGCCAGGAAATTACGTTGGGTGGGTATCAGTTTGGCGATGAACCAGTTGTTACCTTTGGCCGATCGGGATCAGCCGTAGCGGGTCAGGTCGTTAGTGGAGCAGACCAGAGCATCCGGGTCATCGTTCCCATTCTTAGCCCTGGTCTTACGCAGGTGCAGGTCCAGACCAGCGAAGGCATCTCCGATCCACTGCCCATAAAAATATTGCAACCCCCTCCGGTTGTTAGTGCAGTATCGCCCGAAAACGGTCTACCCGGAACTACATTTGTTATCACAGGCAATTATTTAAATCAGATCGAAGAACTTCGGCTCGATCAGACCGAAGCCATTATTAAAGACAGTAGCGCTACGAAGTTAACCCTGCAAGTCCCCCAGAATATGCCGCATGGCCCCATCAATATTGTGATCGGGACCAAAGGTGGGGTTACGAACGCCAGTTTTATTGTTGCCGGAACACCCCAGATTGCGAGTATTTCGCCAAAGGTGGGCAAGCCAGGCTCCGAACTTGTTATTCAGGGCGTTAATCTCACCGACGGGCTGGTTCAGATAAATGGCCTGACCACCGACCGCAACCAAACTATTGTTAAAGACAATGAAATCCGAACGCCTATTCCGATGAATGCCACCTCGGGGCTGGTAACGGTTACGGTGTTTGAGAAACTGGTTGCCACCAGCACCGATAGTTTAAAAATTGTGCTGCCTCCAGCCGTAGCCAACCTTAGTGCCCGCGATGGCATTGCAGGCGATAAAATTATTCTGACGGGGCTTAACTTAAAGGATGTTACCGGCGTCATGTTTGGTTCTACCCCGGTGTCGTATCGTATTCTTAACGACACCCAAATAGAAGCAACCGTACCGACACTCATGGCTTCGGGATCGCTTGCTGTTTCGGTCACCAGCGCGGGCGGAACAGCCACCGCTACGGATCAGTTTTTCTTTTACCTGGCTCCTTCGAACCTGGTTCTTACCCCTACGCGACAGTTGCCGCTTCAGCAAATCTCGATTACGGGTCAGAATCTGTACCGGATCACCGAGGTGAAAGTAAGCGGACAGGTTGTGTCGATCATTAGCCGGATTGAAGGTTCGCAGCTTCAGATCGGTGTTCCGGCCGATGCCGTCAGCGGTCCAATTACGGTTACCAACCGGGCAGGAACCGCCACCAGTCAGCCATTGGTTGTGATTCAGGCACCGGTCATTACAGCAATTGTTCCGGCCAAAGCACGTCCGGGCGAACGGGTTGTCGTGCAGGGCAATTACCTGTACAATGCACAATTCTATTTTACGGGATCGACACCCCCCGCAGCCGATGGCGGAAAAAATGACGATACAGAACGCTGGATACTGGTTCCGTCGGATGCACAAACGGGGCCAATTCGTGTGATTAATGCCACAAATGTGTCAGTCAATACCGATGTTTTCACGGTGGTTCGGCTGGCAGCGATTACCGACTTCACGCCTAAAACAGCAAAAGTGGGCGACGAAATCACCATAACGGGGCAGAATCTGTCGAGTGTAACCGCCGTAAAATTCAACGGGGGCACACTGCCAACTACCTTCCGACTGTCGGGAAGTTCGCTGATTGTGGCCGTGCCGACCGGAGCAATAACGGGCCAGATCTGTCTGACGACCGAAGCTGGAAGCACCTGTACCAGTGCCAATTTCTCCCCGGCTCAATAATGCTGGATGGTTTCAGACTCCAGAGTCTGAAACCATCCAGCATTTTACCCATTCACTAATTGATCGACCAGCACCTCGTTGATCCGCACGTAGCTTTCGTGGGTCCAGCCTGCTACATGCGGGGTCAGTACAACCCGGTTCGACTGCCGGAGGTAATCGAATGCTGCCTGTTGATCGGGTGTTAGTTTATTCAACTTTTCGTTTTCGAGTACATCCAGACACGCTCCCCGAATGTTACCGCTTTCGAGCCCACGAACCAGTGCCGACAGGGAAGTAATTTCGCCACGGGCAACATTTATCAAATAAAATGGTTTGGCAAAACGCCCGATAAATTCGTCGTTTATCATCCTGCGTGTTTCGTCGGTCAATGGAATATGCAGGCTCAGCACATCGGCTTCAGCTATGATCTGTTCGAGCGAGGCTTCTTTGGCAAATTGATCGCCATAGTCTGTCAGGTATTTATCATAGGCCAGCACCCGGCAACCAAACCCACTCAGTCGGCGCGCCGTAGCACTCCCATTGTTGCCATACCCAATGAGGCCAACGGTCAGGCTACCCAGTTCATAACCGCGATTTCCTTCGCGATCCCAGATGCCCTGCCGCACTTCATGATCGGCCTTCAAAATATTGGCCAGTAAACAAAGTAGCATACCAACTACCTGTTCGGCCACGGCGTCGCGGTTGCCGGTTCCGGCATGAAACACGCGAATGCCACGCCGTTCGGTAGCGACCAGGTCAATCAAATCAAGGCCAGCCCCTGCCCGACCGATAAATTTCAGACTGGGGCCCCGATTCAGTAATTCTTCATCGACAGTTGTTTTACTACGAATAATTAGTCCATCAAAAGGAGCTAACTGTTCGAGCAGGCCCTGTCGTGTAATTTTTGGTTGGTATTCATACGCAAAGCCTGCTTCATCGAGCATGGCAAACAGGGAGGGGTGCATCTCATCGGCGATGAGAATAGACCGTTGATTCTGGGACATCCGTGGGGTTTTCGTAACTTGCGATCATTACAGACGTCGGGTACTGGATTCTGCACGCTGAACGGCTTACGTCTAAGGTCTAAAATCCACTATCTAACGTCCATTTAAACTAGTTGGCGAAACTAATAAAAGTAGATGGAACAACGCCAATCCGACGATCTAAACGAAACACGTAAAACCGCACCCTCCGAACCAAAATCGGAAGATCGGCCAGCAGATATACCATCGGCGAATGCAAAACCGCAGGCCGGTTCGCATCGCAATGCTCCCCCACGCGAAGGAGGGCCGTCGGCAAATGGCCAACGGGAGCAGCGGCAACAACCTCAGCGCGACAATCGGCAACCTCATAACCGGCAACGCGACGAAAATACTGTCCCTCCCCGTATGGACCAGAATGCTGGACCACAGAATGCTGGACCACAGAATGCTGGACCACGGAATGCCAATCCACGCCAGACCGGACCACGGAATGCTGCACTACAAGACGCCAATCCGTCGGATGCAGGTTCGCAGGATCGCCCTTCCCGTGCCAATGGACCCCGAGATGCCAATCCGCGCCAGGCTACGGCACCCGACCCGAAATTACAAGACCGGGGATCGACAGACCGGGGATCGATAGACCGTAGTAGCTCAGATAATGCACAGAACCAACGGCCCGATCAACGTGCCAATGACCGGCAGAATGGGCAACGTGATCGCCAGAACAATACTACCGAACGGGAAACCGCAACACGCGATTCAGCCAGTCGCAATAACCAACCACCACAAATGGACCGGACAGACCGCGACCCAGCTAATCCCGAACGGCCTGCCCGCGAGCCTGGTGCTCCCGAACGTTTGATTATTGGCATTAGCCTTGGCGACTACAACGGCATAGGCCCAGAAGTTATTCTGAAAGCCCTGCAATACAATCGCCTGCAGAAACTTTGCACCCCAGTCATTTATGGTTCGATGCGGGTACTGAACCGGTATCGAAATTTACTGAACCTGAAAGACTGGAACCTCAACGGCTCGCCATCCATTGCTCAGATCAGCCATAAAATGACTAATGTCATTACGTGCTGGCCCGATCAGAGTCAGGATATTCAGCCGGGCCACGTTACGCCCGATGCTGGCCAGGCCGCCTTCGCCTGTTTGCAACGTGCTGTCGAAGACCTGAAAGCGGGAAAGCTCGACGCTCTTGTCACGGCCCCCATCAACAAATACAACATCCAATCGGAAGAATTTAAGTTTCCAGGCCATACCGAATATCTGGCCGAGGCTTTCGATGTTCAGGATAACCTGATGTTTATGGTAAGCGAGCGACTTCGGGTGGGTGTTGTAACGGGCCATGTGCCTCTTGGCCGCGTTCGGCAAAACGTAACGAAAGAACGTATTTCGCAGAAACTTACGCTGATGATGCAATCACTCCGGCAGGATTTTGGCATCGACAAGCCGAAGATAGCTGTGCTCGGGCTTAACCCACATGCAGGCGAAGAAGGGCTATTGGGCAACGAAGAGCAGGAAATAATAAAACCGCTCATTGACGAATGGCGCACTAAAGGTCAACTGGTATTTGGCCCTTACCCAGCCGATGGTTTTTTTGGAACTCGCGCCTATTCGAAGTTCGACGCCGTTCTGGCCATGTACCACGATCAGGGCCTGATTCCATTCAAGTCAATTGCCTTTGAAGAAGGTGTAAACTTCACGGCAGGAATGCCTGCCGTTCGCACCTCACCCGATCATGGCACGGCTTATGATATTGCCGGTAAAAACCTGGCCGACGAAACCTCCATGTTGCAGGCCATTTATACGGCCATCGATGTGGCCCGTCAACGCAAAGAATTTTTAGAATTAGAAGCCAACGCACTTGCAAAATAAGTTAATGGTTTACGGTTGCTTCGCCTATTAGCCTGCTTCGATGCAGCGCAACCGTAAACCATTAACCGAACCCTGAAAATCAGAATTATGCTTAAATCCATGACCGGTTTTGGCAGCGCAACGATAGAAACCGGAAGTCTATCAGTTACGGCTGAAATTAAAACATTGAATTCTAAATTCTTAGATATTTACTGCCGACTACCCCGGCAATTTTCGGATAAAGAAATCGAACTTCGGGCTTTACTGACGCAACAATTAGAACGTGGTAAAGTCGAATTATCACTCAATTTTGCCCGTACCAATGGAGTTCGACCAGGCGTAACCATTAATCGCCCACTGGTGTCTGCCTACGTAAACGACCTCAGGGAAACAGCCAACGGTATGCTAATGAGCGTTTCAGACAGCGATGTGCTGCAACTGGCCTTACAGCAACCAAACGCCTACCTGACCGAATCGCCCGATCCGGCTGCCGATATTTCGGACTGGGCCACGGCTATCGCTGCCGTTCAGGAAGCGATTCGCCGGTGCGACAACTTCCGCCGTCAGGACGGAGCTGTGCTGGAAGGAAAATTCCAGGAGTATATCCAGACAATCAGCGATCGGCTGGCTGATGTTGAGGAACAGGACATTCGGCGCATTCCCGCTGTGCGTGAGCGAATGCGCAACTCCGTAAAAGAACTGCTCGTCAGCGACAGCTTCGATGAAAACCGGTTTGAACAGGAATTGGTCTACTACGTCGAAAAATTTGATATTTCGGAAGAAAAAGTCCGGCTAAAAAATCACCTTTCCTACTTTCTGGAAGTGCTGTCGACCGAAGAAGCCAACGGCAAAAAACTAAATTTCATTTCGCAGGAGATTGGCCGGGAAATCAACACCATCGGTTCGAAAGCCAACGATGCGGCCATTCAGCGGTTTGTGGTTCAGATGAAAGATGAACTGGAAAAAATTAAAGAACAAACCATGAACGTGATCTAGGCTCTTTCTGCAAATCAGATTGGTTTACAGAAAGAGCTGGCTTTACATTTGGCTACAAGGTACCACTTCGATAAAACTCAACCACTTTTTCCCGTAATAAGCGTTCATACCGCACCTGAATTAAATTCACCAATGCCCGATCCAGATTGCTCTTAGCCATATTATACTCAACGGCATTTAACAAACCAGCCCGGTAGCGAGCTTCGGCGGCCTTATAAGCTTGTGTTAATACCAGAATCTGTTCTTCCAATGCCCGGTAGCGGTCGGCCGTATTCTGCCATTGATTCACGGCCTGATCGATAGCCTGTCGCAAATTTCGGCGAACACTTTCGGCATTTGATTCGGCTAGTTGCTGCTGTAAGCGTGCAGTGGTAGTACGATAACGCACCTGAAATCCATTCAGAATTGGCATGCGAATACTTATCCCTACGCTCTTGTATTGGTTATTGCCAATCTGCTGAAAATAAGGAATGTGGTCTGTACTTGCTAATGGAGCCAACACTTTAACGGGGTACGATTGCCCAGCCACATCCACAAAACCAGCCGTTGTTTGCTCAATTAGATCAGTGCCATATACGCTCTGGCGGGCAGCACTTGAATAAGATGTTCCCCAGCCTGCCGTTAACACAATGCTCGGATAGGCCAAACCTTTGGCAAGCTTTAGACCAACCTGAGCGGCTTTTGTCCGTAACTCGGCGGCTTGTATTTCGGGCATATACGTTCGTGCCTGCGTGTAAATCTGATACCCATCTAATTCGCCAGCCGTTGTTATTTCAGTCTTCGTATCGGGCAGCCGAACCAGATGGAGCTGTGTACTGGATGGTAGATTTAGTAGCTGTAATAGCGACAACATAGCCGTATTCAGGTTCATCTGGGCCTGTACATGCTGAGTTTGGTCGTTGGCCAACTGACTTTTAACGTCGTACAAATTATAGGGAGCAGTCGTACCAGCTTTGACCAGTTTTTCAGTATGTTCCACCTGAGCCTGCGCAACGGCCACCTGTACATCGCTGGCAGAAACTAAATCCTGCGCCGACAATACCTGTAAATAAGCCAGTAAGGTATTAATTATCATCGTGTTTTTAGTGGCTGATGCATCGTACCGGGTCGCCTGTGCCGTGAGACGTTGTTGAGCCAGCGTATTTTTTAGCTGAAATCCATTAAAAACAGTCCAGTTCAGCGCGAGACCGAGGTTATTGGTGGTGATAGAGGCATTGGTGATACCGTTAGTGTAAGGGTCAACGTTTCGTCCGAAATTCATACCCTGATTGCTACTTGCCTGCACAGTAGGGAGCAGGCTTTTCTGGGTCTGTTCAACCGTATTGTCGGCTAATTGTTGGTGTAAAGCTGCCTGTCGAACTGAGGGTTGATTTTCCAATGCGAGTGTAATGCACTGGTTAAGTGTTAAGGTCATGGACGTTGGCGCTGAAGTACCTCCCGATTGTGCCCAGCCTGTTCCAATAGTCCATAGCACGATTCCTGTTGTTATGATCTGTTTCATACGGCCAGCGTAGTTTGCGGTTCGAGAGGAGTGGCTACTGATTGATCCCCATTAGCACTAATCTGGAGCAAATCGATCGATGGAATCGAAAGCCCTGCTACTGTTAGTGGCATCTGCGAAGCCCAGAGTTTGTAATAGGCATTGCCTCTGGCCAGTAATTCGGTGTGCGAACCTTCTTCGGTCAATTTTCCCTGCTCAACCACCATAATTTTATCGGCGTGCATGACCGTGCTTAATCGGTGAGCAATCAGAATTACGGTTTTGTGCTGTTGGCGCAGGAGCCGGATGGTTTGTTGTACGCACTGTTCCGAAATCGAATCCAGCGATGAGGTAGCTTCGTCCAGAATCAGTATATCGGGGTTTTGATACAAGGCCCGCGCAATAGCAATCCGCTGTTTTTGTCCACCCGACAAACTGGCTCCATTTTCGCCCAGATAGGTATGAAACCCATTAGGTAGTTTCTCAATAAATTCGGTAATGCCCAGTTGCTGACATGTAGCTACAATACGCTCCATATCGGGCTGATATTCGCCAACGGCAATATTATCGATCACATTACCGGCAAACAGGTCGATTTTTTGCGGCACCACACTCACCTGACGGCGCAGGCTTTCGTTGCTGATGTGTTTAATGTCGTAGTCGCCAATATGAATAGTGCCCTGCTGAAGCGGATACAAATTCTGTAAGAGCGAGAGAAGTGTAGATTTGCCCGAACCACTTTCGCCAACGACCGCCGTAATTTTTCCTTTTGGAATGGTCAGGCTAAGCTGATCGAATACCTGGGTGCGGGTTCCATACCGGAACGATACATCCTGAAAGCGAATGTCGCCAATCATATCGGGCCGAAGCTCAATTTTATTCTCGGTCGCTTCCCGTTCCAGATCCATAATCTCAAACAGCCGGTCGGCGGCAATCAGTGCATCCTGTACGGTTCGGTTGGCTCCAATAAGCTGGCTGGCAGGGCCTGTAAAATAGCCTATCAGCGAATAAAAGGAAAGTAACTCACCCGGCGTAATCTGATTGTCGATCACAAAACCAGTACCGACCCAAAGTAGAATAATTGTAAACAGACGCGACACAATTTCGGTGGCATTGCCCGACCATACCGAATTACGTGCCGATGTAAAAATGGTTTTGAGAAGTTTCACAAACCGGGTTTCGGTTTTGATATTGGCAAAGGCTTCCAGACCAAACCGCTTAATGGTTCCCATTGCGTTGAGCGACTCGACCAACTGCGATTCCAACTCGGCGGCATCTTCCATCAGAGTGCGCTGGTATTTTTTGTTCAGTTTATTGACCACAAAATAGATACCGGCATAAAACGGAATCACGGCTACCATAATCAGAGCCAGTTTCCAATCGTAGGTAAACATCATACCGAACGAAAACAACACAATGAATACATTAACGACCAGACTGGTAGCGGCATCGTTAATAAAAGCCCTAATCTTGACCGCATCGTTGATACGTGAAATAATTTCGCCTACCCGCATCGTGTCGAAAAACTGCTGGGGCAACGTCATCAGGTGTTTGTAATAGCCCAGAATCAGCCGGGCATCGATCTGCTGACCTGTTTTCAGGGCAAACATGCTTTTCAGGCTACCAATGAAAAGCTGGAGTACCAGAATCAGAATCATTATAATACTCAACAGATTGAGCAGATTTCGATTACCTTCCACAATCACATTGTCCACAATTTTCTGGACATAAATGGAGGTCGATAGCCCTAATACGGTGTAAATCAGAGCGCCAAACAACGCCTGAATCATGACGCTACGGTGTGGGCGAATCAATTGCCAGAACCGTTGCATGGCTGATACTTTCTCGTTGCCGGTTTCAAATTGTTCGCCAGGTAGCAGTAAGATCAGTACACCTGTCCAGATTTTCTTAAATTCCTCATGGCTGTGTTTTATGAGTTTACCGGGGCCGGGGTCCATCACCACAATATGTTTGTCGGTCACGTCGTAGATGACCACAAAATGATGGAGCACTTCTTTCACAATGACATGAGCGATGGCTGGTTTCGGAATTTTCGACAGACTTTCAAACGTACCGCGCACGCCTTTGGCCTGAAAACCCAACCGGGTAGCCGCTTCGATCATACCCAGCACATTAGTGCCTTTCTGATCGGTCGATGCCAGTTGCCGAATGCGGGCAATGGGCATCATCAGGTTATAGTGGGCCGAAATAGAAGCCAGACAAGCCGCTCCGCAATCGGTTATATCGTGTTGTTTGATGATCGTATTTTTTGCCATGTCTTTCTAAAGGCAATTGATTGTCAGGTGGGAAGTTTAGTTTTGAGCCAGGCTGTTGGTTTGAGGGTTTAGCCAATCGTCGGCTTTGTCGTAGAGTAGGTCGAACAGGCTACGGCGGGTCACGACAAAGCGAGCCCGAAGGGTCATGCCTTTTTTGAGATAGCCTTTATAGCCTTCCTTAAGTGTCAGAAAATTTTGGTCGAGCTTACACTTTACTTTAAACACTGGCTGTTTAGTCGCTGCTCCATTATCCATTACTACAATATCATTGGATACCTCCACCACTTTGCCCTGGACTAATCCCCACTGGTTGTAATCGAAGGCATCGACCTGCATTCGGGCCATCATACCTGGGCGTAGCAACCCAATATCCTTTGGTGATACATAACACTCAACCAGCAGATTAGAATCGGGCGACACTACGCCAAGTACCTCGCCTGGCTGCACATAACTGCCTGGATAACGGCCCGCCAGTTGGCTAACCGTACCCGCAACCGGAGCTTTTATGGTATGCAACGCCCGTTCGTTGAGCAATTGACGTTCCTGAGCACGAAGCTCATCCAGGGCTAGCTGATGCTGGGTAAGGGTTGCCTGCCAATCGCTAACCTGCCGTTCTATCTGTGATGCGTACTGAGCCACAACAGTTTTATAGGCATACTCTTTATCTTCAAACTCCTGTTGGGCCAATACTTTATCCTGGTACAGTTGTCGGGTAACGTCCAGTTCGCGTTTACGCTTCTGCTGCGTTTGGGTGTTTTCGGTTAGCAGAAACCGAAACTGCTCATACTGTTGCCGAACCAGGGGCGATTGTAGACCAGCTACGGTCAGTAAAGTACTTCGGTCGGCCCGAACGAGTCGTTCCAGATCGCGTATATCGCGGAGCTTTTCAGCTTGTTGGGAGTGGTTGAGCCGGAGTTTGGTTTCCAGTACATCGGTCTGCAACCGAATCATGGGCTGACCCTGGCGAACAGGCTGGTTATCGTGTACCAGCACCTCGGCTACCGTACCGGCCACCAGCGGGCGGAGTTCGTTTCGTTCGGCCACCGGACGAATAATGCCACTGCTTTGGACCGATACGTCGGTATGAATAAACGGGAGTGAAAGTAAGGCCACCACAATGGCCAGAGCAACCGAGCCGTAGATGAGTTGGCCCCGAACCGTAACCTGGGGCAGATATGCCTCCGTTGTGTACTCGATAACGGTAGGCGGGTGTAAGGTATGTGGCATCGTTTTTTACGTTTGGAATAAGGCTTGCGCTTTCGTGCAGTTATTGCTTATGCCAAAGGTCGGGCTATGCCACGCGGGACTCAATAATGGGAGGTTGTAGTTTATAACGGGAAGGAATAAGTTATGCGCTCAGAAATGCCACTTAATCCCGAACGATACAGTGATGGGCCGTATCAGTTGGGTTGAGATTGTAGAAGAAACACCGAATTCAGTGTCATTCAGCCCGGTATCTGCTTTCTTATTGAAGAGTTTTCCTTTTTCCTGAAATCGTAAAAAAGGCGTTTTGTCGAGCAGAACATATTGATTTGACTCAATAAAGTACTCACGTCTTTTTTTGAGAAAAGCCAAACCAATACCACTCACCAACACGGGAGATTTATCGGCATAAAATGCGTTAATAGCTCCCGAAAGGCGTTTATTTTGTACGGTATATCCGTCTGGGTGGTCAAGCTTGGTTAGCAGGTATCCTTCTTTCAAACTACCTACCCCGGCCAAACCATACAGAAATAGCGGGTTTCCCCGCTTTCGAATCAGTTGACGGAATCGCATGGCTAATTGACCTACCGAATAAAATTGATTGCCTAACAGTTCACTCGACGACGAAATACTTACCGACCATCGGTTCGTTAGCCTGAATCCAATATTCGTTCCTGTACCTATCGGAATTAATTTTGATGCCGGAAAATCCGAACGACTATCGAGCAGTTGCCCCTGAATAGTAGTAGCATAAACCGGATCATGGTTACCATACAGTGCAGCGCCTGCCGAATAGCCAAAACTTAGCCGCGATAAG
The DNA here is from genome assembly GCF_037201965.1 of Spirosoma sp. SC4-14. Taxonomy (NCBI): domain Bacteria; kingdom Pseudomonadati; phylum Bacteroidota; class Cytophagia; order Cytophagales; family Cytophagaceae; genus Spirosoma; species Spirosoma sp. SC4-14. The sequence goes on from NZ_CP147518.1 coordinate 5,752,233, forward strand.
ACCGCATAGATTTTCTGTTTCGATGACTTTTTGGGCGTAGCCGTCGAAAGTGACCCTGAAATTGCTCTCGGCTCTGATTGGCTTGTTCGTTCCTTCGATACGGTCTGAAAGTCGGTCAGTTTTGTTCTAAGCGACGAATCGGCTTCGAAACTGGTGTAGTTTTGCCAGAAATCGGCATCGTTGTTTCGGTCTAAATCAGAAAAAATGGCTCCATAAGCCAATCGTTGTTCATACGGAATAGGCTCGGCCGACGCAGTGAACTGAGTTGTAACGAAAAGGAGGTCGTGTGCCGATTGTTTTTTGGTCTTTCGGTTGTAGTAGGTTCCTTTTAGCATAGTATAGGCCAGATGCCATACGCCCTGCTCCTGAATATAGGTACTTTCAAAAGAACGGTTCAGCCGATCCACCGATGATAAAAGGCCTACTGGATCTAGGCTGCCATTTTGATAGCTGATTTTTACATAGGCCAGCGTTTTTTTGTCGAGCCACAACTTGCCATTAATTTTCTCCAACTGGTCGCGCGAATTAAACCGAATTACATACACCGAATCGTTGTTATAGGTTGTAATGGCGCTGAGCGAATAATGGTATTTTTTGTTGAACGATGAGGGCTGGATAAACGAAGCTCGTTGTTTAACAGGGTCGTTCCAGTTGGCTATGAATGGCCCTCCATACCACCGTGTATGATCGACTGAGTCACGAGTTGAATTTTTGTTGATGCGCGATTTCACAATTCGTATCTGAGTATCTTCGCCCGTAGCCCGATAGCCGTTGGAAAACAGGTTAAGATAAGCTTCGCCATAGTACAGCAATTCGTCGGGTATGCCGGTATGAAGTTCCCGATAAAAGCCGTCTATGCCGAATGAGGTATTGGGGTAGTTCTGCGGAATTTTCTGATAGGCTTTACTGAGTAGATGTTTCAATGTAGTATCGGGCATAACCACCACTTCGGCCAGTTCCAGCCCTTTCGTTAGCGTGATTTGTACAGGTTGCTTATTTGTTTCTACCGTCACTTTTTGGGATTGATAGCCAACACTACTAACCAAAAGCTGACAAGGGAGGGAGGTAACATTAAGGTTAAACTCACCTCGTTCGTTGGTAATTGTTCCTCTGGCTGAGCCAATCTGTTGTACAGACGCAAACGGAACTCCGGCATGACTGGTTGTTAAAACTTTGCCGGTTACCTTTTGTGCGTAAGCAACAGAATAGCTAGCCAGATAAAAGAACAAACCTATCCAATACGTAGCCATCCGACCCTGCATAACTATATTTCGAAGTTCAAAAGTATACACTCGTAAAAATGCCATACTATTCCTCTCTAAAACTTTAAAGAGAAACAGTATGGCAGCTATAGAGCTATTTCGTAAACCGCTTATTCCGGCTCTGACATTCACCTTATTCAGTAACAGCTAACCCCTGAACGCGAATGTTTCGGACTACCTCATTGCAGTTGGCACAAGCACTGGCTCCTTCCTGATGAAACCATCGACAATTACTGCGAATAGCGCAAACCGGTAACGTTTGCGCTACATTTCGATTCATAGCTTCTACTAGTTTGCCTACCAAACTACAGCCTGCATTGCCCGAGTCCCAATGGCCGCAGCCACTTTTTGCACAGTTGCTGGCAAACCGAAATCGTTCTTCGGGCGCGCGCCCCTGCCGGGCTGTTTCAACAAAGGTTTTATCAACCACGATAGGTTCTTCAAGATATTCAATATGACCGGTTGAATCCTGAATACCAAACAGCGTAGCACCGGGTTTGGCTATAGAACTAGGGCAAAGCAGAGAAGCCATACGAACTAAAATTAGATTGATACAGGATATAATAGCACAGACTGCAATTTGATCGGCTCTTGTGGGAACATTCCCATTGTTTGCAGACTACTCAGGATGCTTATACCACCATCGATTTTTTGCTGCAAATCGTCGGTCAGTTGGCCGGCTTCATCCAGATTAGCCAGTTGTTTCATGAACTCCTCCTGGCTGGAGGCACCGTCTTGTAAGGCTTTAACTTTGGTATTGATCTGTTTTTTCATACCTGGTTTATCGTTTATTTATTTGGATGTTTTAACAGATCAAAGGTCTTTGGATTTATTTCCATAAGCTAAAACAACTCGTTATTAATCATTCCTTTACGTCATAACTTAGTCTAAAACAACCCCTAAAAGCAGCACCGCTTTTAGGGGTTGGATAACCATTGGTTTAGGGTCCGTCAACAGCTTTTACATTATCGCCAGGGTGCCGGTCAATGAGTAGGTTCAGTGGATCGATACCCGCACGCTCCGGCTTTTGATCTACACGTACCGTAATCGTTTGCATTGGACGATTGATGCGATGCCGCTGGTAATAAAGCAGTTTACCCTGCCTGCTCTCTTTCGAATGGGGAGCATATACGCCAATCCATATCCATTCATTGATAGGTAAGTTGGTTTCGTTTCCCAGACTATCGGCATGTACTTTTTGTGCTGATAGCCGGAGCGTTACCTCATATGCTTTACCCGAAGGCTTTACCGTTACCTGCTCCGTCTTCAGTTCATAAAGCGTGATGTTATTGACCCAATCATCCAGTAATCCTTGTAGTGTGTCGGGCGTTATGGCTCGCAATTCGGCCGTCAGGTCGGCGGCTGTTGGGTAGATCCCGCTTTTAGCCACCTGATCGACATTCCAACGGGCGCGGTAACTGCGTAACGCCTGATTGATTCGGTCTTCACCCAGTTGATCCTGCAAAGCATATAATACTAATGCACCTTTATTGTAATGGATATACGACTGGTGTTCGCACTGCGCAAGTGGCTGTTCTTTTTTAGTTTCGGACTGTCGCCCTCTCAGATAATAATCCAGTTCGTAGCCCAGAAACTCCTTCATCTGTTCGGGAGCATAGTGATGTTTCATAACCATCAGGGCGCTATACTCCGCGAGCGATTCAGACAGAAAACCATTCCCTCGCACATTGGCCTCTATTACCTGATGCCCCCACCACTGATGAGCTGTTTCGTGGGCTGTCACAAAAAAGGGCATATCGACATCGTTCCTGTCATCGATGTCGGCCACAAATCCCATATCCTCGCCAAAGGGAATGGTATTGGCAAATGACTGAGCATAGGCCCGATAGCGCGGAAATTCCATAACTCGTAGCTGCCGATGCTGAAACGGGCCAAAGTTGATCTGGTAGTAGTCCAGAGCAGCTTTCATACCGCGCATCATGCGATCCAGATTGTGGGTATGCCCTGGATGGTAGTATATTTCCAGACTAACTGGATCCCCACCTTTGCTACGGTATAGCTCTTTTCGGACGGCATAGCGGGCCGATACGATAGAGTAAAAATTGGCAATTGGGCTATCCATTTTGTACGAAAAGTATCGTCGGGGCATACCATCAGGACCTTTGGCGATCCACTCTTTTTGCAAATAACCTGGTGCAATCGCTAGCTGATCGGGCGATGTACTAATGGTCATGGCAAACCGAATCAGGTCGGCATCCTTACCTAACACATTCTGTCGTCGGGCAATTGGATCATTCTGTGCCCTCATTCGTTCTTTGGGTGCCAGTCCGTTCTCTTTCCGCTTATCGTCGTCCTGTAGTTCATACTGCTCATTATAGCCAATGCCTGGAAAATACTGATTCGTAAAGAACGTACCATTCTGTACAATTTCGGTGTTTTCGCCATTGTTCTTAAATCCTTTGGTCCGATATAGCAACTCAAAATCGAGCTGGAGGCTATCGCCCGGCAGGAGCGGTTTATCGAGCGCAAAGATTCGGTACGAAAAATCGGTCGCATACCGGTCGTTGAGCCGATTGGGAACCGACAGTTGAAGCTGTTTTACCTGCATTTCTTCGGTCGATAGTAGTTGCAGGTGAAGTTGCCGAATTGGCTGATTGGTTTTATTCTGGAGTATATACCGGCCTTTGGCTGTAAAATCGCGGGTTTGCGGATACAGATCGATAGCTATTGAAACATTCGTAATCCGGGGCTGCGGCAGGTTGGCAAATCGGCGCAACGTTTTTTCATAACGGGCGCTTTCGGCTTCGTCCTCTTTATGATTCTGGTATTTGTGAAGCACGTTTGTATTATAGTAAACATACGAACCCGTACAGACAAACACCAGAAAAGCCGCCAGCACAAAGGTCAGCATAGAGCGTGTTAGCTGATAACGCCCTATACGCAGCCGAACCTTCATAAGGGTTTCAGAACCCCGAACCGACAGCAGCACCGCTGCCGCAAATAGAATGGCCCCAAAGGCCAGCCAATAGAGCGACGTCCAGGAATAGGGTGCCACATAGTGGCCAAAGCCGTTCATGTCAGAATACGCGCCAAGCGAACCCCCTCCGAAAATGAGTAGGTTGTGCTCAATACCCAGGTAAGACAGCATGCCCAGCGAAACAAAGAACAGAAGCAACAAGGCATGACCCGCAAATTTATTATTGACAACCACATGAATAAAAAAACCCAGCAGCATCAACGTCAGCAACGAAAGTAAGGCGTTTCCATATAGGCTGGTGGCATATACCCGCCATTCGATCAGGGCAGCTTCACCTTTCATTGTCTGTATACAGGCACCCAATAGTATGCCTAGTGCAATGACAATGGCGAAGGCCAGGCCCAAACCGAGGTATTTGCTAACCAACATAATCCAGTTGGGCACGGGTAAAGCGTCGCTAATCTGACTGATTCGAACGTCGCGCTCTTTCCAGGTCAGATCGCCTACATAAAGCACCATCAGGATGAACAGAAACAATCCTGTAAAGATCGTCATCTTGTTCAGCATAACGTAGGTTGTAGGCAACGTGTGCGTACCATACCATTCGCCTGTATTGTTGACAGCCGAGAAGACAAACATGCCTAATCCGCCAATACATAAGGCCAGAAACGGCAAGTCTTTCATAACTACTTTAGTGTAAAAACCTGTCAGTCGCCACAGGTTGATCAACCAGTTTCCCGACCCATACTGCCGCGTTACTTGTTTTAACGGAGCGCGTAGGTCCCATACATCACTTTTGGCAATCAATGGTTTCTCTTTCCCGACAGATCGTTTTGTAGACGACTGGTATGAAAACAGCCAATAGGTAATCGCCATGCACAGGGCCGCTACGCCTAGCCACAATACCCGATTCCAGAGTAGCATATCACTTAGCGGAATCAAAGCATTATTTTTCTGGCTAATCGACCAGTATTGGGTTGTATACCATACGGCTCTCAGGCCAAAGGGGTCTAACAAAGCAGCTACTTCGCGCCGGTCTATTTCAGACAGGAACGTACCCGACACCAAATACAGAATCAGAAACCCCATTCCCTGCACAAACACAACCAGCATTCGTCGGCTCAGGGCTCCGACCATAAAAAATAGAGTACCGGCAATGAGAGCGTTTGGCAACAAAATTGTCCAGTACGGTTGCCAGTAAGCCGCCATCCGAATGGGTAGCATCCGGTCAGGGTTTCGCCAGGGAGCCAGATCGCCCAGTAATAGGCCGAGCGGTATGGCCATAAGCAGGATGAGCAGGATGAGCATGGCCCCCACATAGCGCCCGGTCAGAAACTCCCATTTACGGATGGGTTTGGTAAAAAATAAGGCATCGGTTCGATGCTCAAAATCACGCACCACCGCTACGCCCATAATCGCTGAGCTAACCAGGATGCCCATCATCATAAACAGAATCAGGCTAATAGTGGTCAGAACAGTAGTGCCATTGTCTTTCACAGCTCCTCCCGACAAGCCCTTAATGAGATCGGTAGCCACCGTAGCAAAGCTGATACCGAGAAGTAAGGCAAAAAAAAGATACGTAGCCGGACGATTTCGCCGGTAACGAAACTCGAATCGCAGGATCGATAACCAGTTCATAAGGAGGGTCGATTTTTGAGATAGATAGATATTAAGCTGCCACCGACGAAACGACGGGCTGCATCTGATACCGCTTAACCGCGTCGGTTATCTCTGTAAAATACACCTCTTCCAGCCCGACCTCAACGGGTACAAAACCAGGTGCTGGTTGCACTAACGAATAGGCATATACGACGGGTTCGCCAGCAATCATGCGTTCGTTGATAATGATGAGCGTCCGGTATAGCTCATCGACTTCCGACAGGCGAGCCTGTTTTTTCCAGATGTGACCTTTAAGTTTGTCGATAGCCTCCATTGGATGCCCCCACAACAGTACCTCTCCTTTATTGATGATGGCCATCTGGCGACAAAGCTCCTCAACATCCTCGACAATATGCGTCGATAGAATAACGATTGCTTCCTGCCCAACTCCGGCCAACAGATTCAGAAAACGATTTCGTTCGGCGGGGTCCAGGCCAGCCGTGGGCTCGTCGACAATAATGAGTTTGGGGTTGCCCAGCAGAGCCTGTGCAATACCAAACCGCTGCCGCATCCCCCCTGAGTAGCCACTCAGATTTTTCTTCCGCACATCCCAAAGATTGACTCGTTGTAGTAGTGTTTCGACAGTCTCCCTCCGCTCCGACCGGTTATGAATGCCTTTGAGCATAGCCAAATGATCGAGCAGCGTAATGGCATCGATGCGGGGGTAAACGCCAAAATCCTGCGGTAAATAACCCAATACCTTTCGCAGTTCATCGGGTTGGCGAACCGCATCAATATCCTGACCATTAAGATCTTGCAGCACAACGCGCCCTTCGTCGGGCAGTTGCAGCGTGGCAATCGTCCGCATCAAACTCGACTTACCAGCCCCATTTGGGCCCAGCAGTCCAAAAAGGCCGGGTTCAATCGTGAGCGAAACATGGTTAAGCGCCCGAACGCCATTGCTGTACGTTTTGGCAAGGTTTTCAATCAATAGTTTCATACACATCAGGAGAAACAAGGTGACACAAGTGTGGCAGACTTTCTGTAGCTACCAGGCTGTCAAAAGTATACCTACCTACCCTTTGGTATCAACTTATTTCGACCAATGGCCTGTATTCTTTCGACCAATGCTCAAACAAAAACGATCAACTACCGGCCTGATAGTTGATCTGAGAGGTTATTCTTATAGAGATAGTTACGAATAAGGTTCTTCGGGCCTAATTACCATCAGGCCAACTTTAGTAGGGTGGTCTTGCACAAGCACATCGGAAGGCAGATGCCGCATAAGCCATAGTATCATTACATCGCCAACAGCCGCAAGGGTAAAAAAAACGCCAAAAGACAGTAACCAGACATGACCTGTCAGTAGCGAAACAGCATAGGGAACCAGGCCTAAAATAACTAATGGCATTACCACCACTACCCGGTATTTTCCAGATGTCATGGGAACCGTGGCATGACAGTAAGGGCTTCCTGACTTTACATCGAAACCAAATTTAATATGCTGCCAGCCTATCCGTCCATACCAGTGTGCCGTAAGCCCATGAATGAGTTCATGGACGACAATACCGATGAACATAGCCACTATAAAAAGAAGAATAGGAACCACTCCCGAAGGGAGTAATTGCTTGGGAGAAAAACCCCAGATCTGATAAAACGGCCAAAACAGCAAGGGTGCACCTATAACAAAGGCTACCACACCAAATGCCTGGGCTTTTATAGCCGAAATGGTGAGGTCTTTTGTAGGCATAGTGTAGGTTCTTGAGGTTGTCACTTAAATCCGATTACCTTGATGATGAATATGGTTGAAGTGTCCTCCCCCCGAATCGCGTAACCATTGAACAGTAGAAAAATTGCGTTATTTTCACTTAATCAATGGTTGCGCGATTCGGGGGGAGGACAAGTGGTTTGCCTTCATAAAGGCCTTGAATAGCGGCCTGTTTGAAGACCTTGAAATCGAATAGGCCAGTCATACTTGTGAAAATAAGGATTTCTCGTTTCCCTTCTATTGACCCGCAGGCTTGACACAGTTCAGCGAGCAGTCTTACCGTGGAAGCATCTAAATAATCATATAGCTATTGTATTATTTTTTACTGATAATTGCAATAGCAAAGCAAATAGCCGAAATTATATATAAATACTTTAATACTCGATCTTCCGCATTGTATCCTAAATACAAGAATGCGAGTATTGGAAACAAAAAAATAAGCCTGAGCATTCTTCCATCTTTCATATTCTCCCAAAAATATAGAAAAACCTATCTACCTGACCTTGGTAGGTCAGGTAGATAGCAGATTTACAAATTACCACGCGTGACGCCGTTCGCGTTCTGCTGCATCTTTACCATACTGATATGCCCTTGCACATAATGCAACTACAACACCTACTACCTCCCAAAATCCACCATTGATTTGTGCTAATTCAGCATCTTCAATTTCTTGCAGTTCCATATTCATCTTATTATTTTATCGATTATTATAATAACCCGCACCCAAGCATACTGTAATTGCCGCACAAGATGCTGTGAATGCCCAGCAACCAACCATTACTGCTAGTGGTAGGAATCCTCCTTCTACTAATGCGAGGTCTTGAATATCTAATTCTAATACTTCTGCTTGATTTAAATTCAAAACTTCCATTTATTTCAACAATTTAAGTCAACGTTTAAAATCAATACTATAACAGATTTTATTATGGATGTTATGAGCTAGGCCCTTGATCCATTTTCTACTACCACTCCCTCCGCTTAAACCCGGGATGCATCGGTTGTGATAGGGTACTCTTAATATATTCTACAACTTGTATTTACTAATCGAGCTAATATAGCAATTTTCTAACTAATGTCTTTGATGGGTCGCTGCCCATATCTAATAAGATCCTGTTTAGTTATCTTCCGAAAATTTGCCGTAGCCCGATCAATATATACGGTTGTAGCTTTCCATTAATTCTTGATTCATTGGCTTGCCAAAAGCAAGCAGCATTACCTGATTATGATTACCAATCAATGTAAAACAGAAGGATTCTGAACTATATCGATTGGCTGGTTAGGTAATGGATAATCGATGTCTATTGGCTGCGGTTTTACTGGCAATCGGTCATGGCCCCCAATAGAAAGGGAATCATCTCGTAGGCTTAACACTGGAATAGACGTAGTTGTGTTGGCAGACGTATTAACTGTGCCATACGGTTTCACCGTATCGGTTTCTTTACAGGCCATAGCCAGGAGCAATACTCCTCCTATGGCTATTAATGTTTTCTTCCTCATCACCATATTGCTCAAATAACTGATACAAATTTTGAAAATTTTCCGGATCGTTTCAACAACATTTGGTTATAGTTTATTCTAATTAATTATAAGTTTATTTCGGTTTTATTTTAAGTCACTAGCTCCAGTAATAGTTTAAGAAAGGAGCTAGTGACTAATCCCAGTATTAATAAATTGTAGTAGTATTTTTTCATTCAGTAAAGTATATCAGTAGAAACGTCAGGCTGCTTAGGGTGGTCACAGGAAACAGGTGAACTTACTTAGTTACGATAAAAACCGGCGTTGTTTGATAGGGCGGTCTATCCAATTTAATAAGTGTAGTCGGCAATGTGCTGGTGGAGTCTGACATAGTGCCCGTAGCTCCTCCATTAATCTGCTGTAGTTCTTTTTCCTGTAACACCTGTTGTGTCTGTTTTTTATCCTGATTCTTTTCCATAATAGATTAGTTCTTTTTATTAATTACCGAAACAAAGTTCAGGCTTTATGGAGCACAAATCAATAACTTATTGTTGTAATTTATTTCTTTCGGTTATAGCGTACTAAGCGGCTTCCTCATAATATTTCTCTTCTTCATCATTGGGCAAATCCATAGATCCGAACAGGTCGGTAGCCGACACAATCCAATTGTCATCGAATGTCGATGTATCATCGAATAAAAGGGTATCCTGGTCGTTAATCCAAACTTCGAACGAGTTCGCAGAATAAATGTGATTCTTCATGGTTCATTCATTTTTAACTATACAATATTTTTCTGTTTACCATTAATTTCTGAACCAAAATTGTGTCTTATTTCTGAGCACCTCAATAACCATCGGTTATACGACAATCTAGATAATTATAGTTTAATCTAATGCGTTATAACTAAAAAATAGCGTCTGATAGACGCTCAATAAAGCGGCATTCTATTCCGTAAAGAATCATAATATTTAGCCATACAATGATAAATAACCAGTTCATAAACCCGCTGTTTAGATGGGAACAACCGATTAACGATCATATGGATCAAACTCTGTACTATTGAATATAATCGCTTAGTATTACGTATCGATTCAGTAAGATGGTGTACTAATGGCGTCTGCCGACTTTCCCATTCCGTGAGGTCAGATGCGAACGGGAAATTTTCTGCCAATGCCTGTTCCAGAAGTATTCGATACGTTCGATACTTCTCGTTCAATTGATGGCGAAGCGCTGAGTTCCCTCCAAATTCCTGAAAAAATTGCTCTTTCAATTCTTCCAGAATATACTGGCAGTCAGCGGTCGAAAAACCTGCGCCAGCCAGAAGATGATCAATTTTTCGCATACACACCGCAACGCGCAGGTTTTCGTCGAATGCCTCACCCGTATGAGTAATAAAAGCAAGTGTCGATAAACTGTCGTAGTAAAACAGCGTTTCGCATAACGATATATGGTCTATGCCATAACGTTCAAGCTCCCGCTGGTATGTATCGATTTGCATCCGATGCACAACTCCCGATTCTACAGCCTTATGAAGGGCTTTTTCCATAGCCCGGACTACCTGGTGATAGAACTCTAAATAGGCATTACCCCGGAAGCGTAAGCGCAGATGAGGGTCAGTATCTTTATAACGTACAAAAAAGAACTCCTCGATAACCTGGTTTTTTAGCAACTGCGTTACGGTTGGATAAATGGTGTCGATCAGGAGTTGATCCGACGTTTTTTCGCCCGTATATACTTTCAGGTAAAACCATTCGCTACCCACCGAGAACTTACGCTGTAGGCGGGGCGCTACCGACTGGCTCAATCCCGCTAAAGGCTGCACACGTTTATTTCGGAATGGAATGAGTAGTTCGTGCGTATAACAGTCCCGTTTATCGTGCAAAGGGCATTGTTCAGGGATCGATAAGCATTCGACCAGCCGAATATACCCCGGCCTATCGGTCATAGTCTTTCGTTCATTTGGCAGATTAGGTTCAGGATGGGCCGTTGACTGTCGGCGAATTTCCTGCATCAGCAGCGCCAGTGAGGCAGGGGTATGCATCGAAATAAACAGTTCGTTATCGCCCTGTACCAGCATAAACTGATTAGGCAAGCCAGCCGCCGTTAGTTCGGTCACCAGCCGTAAGGGATTATCGGGTGTGAGTTCGCGACAGGGAATTTGCCAGGTAGCCCGGCTCAAAATAATGGAGCGATAACGCACTCGTGGCAAATAGGTTTGGGTACGTAGCAAACCCCAGTTCCAGCCAACCGACAAATGGGCATCCTGCGCCTGTAGGTCGCATAGAAACCGATAGATCGGTAACCCCTGTGTAAAATTATGTGCATTGGTCAATCGGGGAATTACTCGCCGATCGAGTCGTTTTGATCGTAAAATCAGTGTATCGTTTCGTACCGATACCATCAGGTCAGTCAAAGGTATCTGATGGTCAGGCGCTACCGATGCCTGTCCCATATACGGTATTTCGTACTGATGAAGGGTTGGCCGATGCAGAATATTACCAACCCGGTTTTCGGGCAGGTGTACAATTTCGGCCATAATTACATCGGGGTGATGGGCTTCTTCGGCGTGCACGCTCCGTTGCATGTGTTCAGCCAGTTCGGTATGGCCATTGCCAAACCGGGCCATCAGGTTTATGGCCGATGGACCTCTGCATGCCAGCAAATTAAATTGAAAGTTGCCTTTATCCAGCTCTTTGGATGAGTTCGCCACTAAAGTGCCAAATGCATAAAAGCTATCCGGTAGGGGTGTTTGGTTGACCTGATGGCGACCAATGTAGGCCAGATCGTCGTCGGTCAGGATAATTTCATCGTTTACGTCTGCCGTGCGGGTCTTTTGTAGGGCGCGGGTATATTTTTCCATGACCAGGGTTTGCCACCAGTCCCAACGTGTATCAATAGGAACCTGATCTGCCGAAAGGGTTAGATCATCGACTAATGGCGCATAGCCAACTCCGAATGCTGATCCCGATCCGTAGCCCACGCCAAATTCAGCGTCGATAGCGAGTGACAGGGGAATCTCTTCATCCTCGTAGCGATTGTAAAACCGACGTTTGAACTCGTCCAGGTCCGGGCAAATGGCTGGCCGATTCAATACCAGTAGCTTTTCCAGATCGCGTTGTAGTTGATGCAGTACCCTTCGGCCAAGCCTGGGCGTTGGTTGATCGAAAAAAGTATCGATCTGTATCAGATCCGAGACGGGTAAATGGATGTTACGTTCATTGAACCATGCCCGAACGCCTGTGTGCGCCTGTAATCTGTCGGCTTGTTGGACAAATGCCTGTAACTGACGTAAGGATTCTACGATAAGCGTGGTACCAGTAAATGTGGCTATACGTTCGATCAATCGATCCAGATAATCAGGGCCGGTTACGGTGGGCCCGATCTCGAACGATAATAGCTGACCTTCAATTAGTTGTTCAATAAACTCAACGGCTTCTGTTTCATCAATTTGAAAGCGTGTTAAAACGTAGGCCAACTCCTGGATGGTAGCCCCTGCACGGGCTGCTTCCAGAATGGCCAACAGATGCCGGTCGGAATCTGTCATGCTAATAAAATACTGCCGTTGCTCGATTCCCTGCTTTGGAGTTTCGACCTGTTGCTCCACATACCGTAGTGATGAACCAACCGGATAGAGCGACGAATTCGGGAATAAAAGCAATTGGTCTCGCAGGACGGGGTGGAGTGTGATCCAGCGGCAAAGTGCCAGCATACAGTCTGTATCAATGCGTAGATGGGTTCGTATTGTGTTCGCGTTTCCGGCTCTCCACTGGGTATGCTCATCGAAATGCCCTACCGTACAACCGGCAAAAAGCCCATAGGGCGTCGGTCGGCTGCACATCCTAATCAGGTATTTATGCAGGGTAGTGTGAAGTTTTTCCTGCTCGGGGAGGGTTTCACCAGCTAACCAGCGTTGCATTCGTTCATAAAGAAGGGGCGATGCCGTCAGAATAGCCTCTTGGGCTATAGGGTGCTGATAATGTTGACGGAGCAATTCATCGATCGGTCTTGTAAAAAGCTGATTGTAAAACTGGATCAGCTTATTGATTGAAAACGTAGGTTGGCGTATGATAAAATAATCGTCAGGCTGAATCATCGAAATAGATGGATAAAAGCCAAAGTTATTTTGTCACTGATTTAAAAACAATAGAGTTATTTTTATTAATCTGTTTTTGGTGTAGTATTTACTAAAACGATTAAAAGAGACTCCTTTTGGAGAAGTCTCTTTTAATCGTGTCGGCTGAAATAGCGTTCCATGCACCGAGTAAAACGCTCGAATGAATACGGCTCAGTCAGAAAATCGAGCGGATGTAGGTTCAGATGGCTGAACAGATGGTGTGGATAAGGCGAAGTAACCACTACAGCCGGATGTTGCCGCAAGGCATCCAGAAACGGCTCTGGTATAGAGGTGTCCAGCTCAGGTAGTCTTACAAAGACCAGCGCACACTCGTTGGACCGGATCACAGGCAACATTTCCTCCGTAAATGCACCCGACTGCCCAACAATTAGCCAGCCAATGCGCTGAAGGTAATAGGCGAGTTGACGTTTACTCGCCATTGATGGGTTTAGGAGAAGGTAGATTGGCAATGCTTAAACTAATGTGTGGATTATTGAACTTGTTTTTCCGCTTTGTATATTATTAGAAAGTGTCGTAAGACAAATAATACGTTGTCTTTTAAAAACTAAGCGAGTAGGTGTGACAGTAGCAGTGGGTGAAGTTGACGTTTGCATGACTGTAAATAGCTAAGAAGTATTTATTTTGATAATTAATGTATTATACATTGGCCCGTTGACGATTCAAAAGTAGTAGATGCATACAGGTTGCTTCAACTACTTTCGACACGTAAGGTGTCTTTTTCGACCAATAGCTTGATTGTTTCGACCAATGCTTTGCTAAGGCAAATCCTCAACCTGAATTGTAAGAGTAACTTCATAGGTATGTTTAGTCGCTCTTGTAATCAATTCATACTTGTCTTTATACAATGTATCGAGCCGTCTGCGGACATTGCCAAGACCGATACCCCCTGACTTCTTGTTCGGCTCACTACTCAGTCGTTTTTCAGGAATACTATTTTCTACCTGAAATGTGAGCAGCCCCTCCGTTAAATTAGCGCTTACCTGTACATAGGCTGGTTCTGTGGCTCCCCTGATTCCGTGCTTGAAGGCATTTTCCACAAATGTAATGAGCAGCAAAGGGGTAATCTGATAAATTGATGGATTACCACTCTGATCATAATCAATGACTACGTATCGATCTGAAAGCCGATTGCGTTCGAGGTCAAGATAATTCTGGATGTAGGCCAATTCTTTATCAAGAGCTATTTTGGGCAAGTCCGTTTCATAAAGATTGTAGCGCATTAACTCCGATAAGCGAAGAATTAAATCAGCCGCTTTTTCATCGGTATCAAAAATGCGGGCATACACGCTATTAAGCGTATTGAATAGAAAATGCGGGTTAACTTGAGATCTTAACAAGTCTAATTCGAGATTTAATTTGTCTTTTTCAAGTAATAATGTCTTTGTTTGAAGAAGAATAATATCCTTTATAGCCTTTGCTGTTAATCCCATAATGGCGAACGGGAAACTGTAAAAAAAACTCCAAAAAGAGGCCCATCCATTAGATATAAATCCTAATAAGCCAGCTTCATAGAGCCTTTGCCAGTCTCGGTCTAATCTTGTTCCATGGTTGAGATTGCTTAAAAATAGAAATAAAATATAGTTGTATTCATATATAAATATCTGCCAAGCCAAAAGCCATAGTAAAGTTGCAATCCACCTTAATTGATAAAGAGTTTTAGGGAAAATGTAATATGAGAAAACATAGTATATTACTATTGTTTGTATGAATAAATTAGCCGTGAGTAGATTTAAAATGCCTTCTCTGTCCGAATAGAAATTCTTGAAATAAATATATCGTATAAATAATAAAAATAATAGCCATGATCCAATACGTTTTACCCAATTACCAAGTTTTGATTTGGCCTTAAACCAGGCAATATTATTTTCCTGAGCTAACATGATCTATACGGTGAGGTAGCAGATAATATCTATATCATATTTTTCTTCAATTCTTCCATTACACGTTCCCGATACGTAACACCAATGGCTACTTTTTTACCGTCGAGGGTGGTAATTAGGTTTCCATCAATTTCTTTGATGGCCTGTCGGCGAATCAGGTATGAACGGTTAATCCGCAAAAATTGCGAGGGGGGCAACATCTCTTCCAGCTTGCTCATGGTCATGTGGGTAATGAGTACGCGGGAGGTTAGGTGTAGTTTGAGGTAATCTTTCATGCCCTCGGCAAACACAATGTCTTCCGGGGCTACCCGAATCAGCTTTTTGTCTTCTTTAATCAGGAAGTAGGGAATCTTTTCGCGCGGATCGACAGCCGGTTCGGTTTGGGAGCGAATCTGAGGTTTTGTTGGAACGGGGGCTTCAGGATCAATGGCAAAGCCCAGCCGTTTGGTGACCCGGTTAATGGCATCCAGAAACTTGTCGAAGCCAACGGGTTTGAGTAGATAATGCGTAACAGAATCGAAGTTATAGGTTTCGGCCGCAAACTGGGGAGATGCTGTTACCATAATCACGAGCGGATGGGGCAACGGCAACGATTTCAGGAATTCGACACCTGTCATATAAGGCATTTCGACATCCAGAAATAAAATGTCGGGCCTGAGAGCCTGCACTTTTTCAAGCCCTTCAAATGGGTCGTAACTCTTCCCAAGAAAAGTCAGGTAGGGCACCCGACTAATGTATTTCGACATAATAACGTGAGCCGGAGACTCATCGTCGATTAAATAGCAAGTCAGTGATTCGCTCATAATAGTGGCAATATATTCGATTTAGCCTTTCTAGTCACTCATTTGTCGAACAGAGAAGACTATTGGTCGAAATATATTTTACATTTTTCTCTGGTTTCATTGCTTTGTAGCCATCAATCACACAAACCATTCCAGTAAATAAGATGAACCCTATTGCCACTAAAATTCGGAAACTACGGGAGATTCATGGCTACCCACAAGAGTACGTTGCTTTTCAATTAGGGGTTAGTCAGGCTGCTTACAGCAAAAAAGAAACGGGTCGGACCGAGCTAACATTAACTGTTCTTCAACAAGTATCGTCATTGTATAATATCAGCCTAAACGATCTTCTGAGCCTGACCTTACAGGATCTGATGATTACTGCCATAAGCCGACAATAAACGAATACTCCCTAAACAAAGTCTGGTCACCCAGGAAAAGCAGCAGAAGCCATGCCTTCCTGAGTGACCAGACTAGTAGTTGAATACAATAGAAAACGGCTCGTATTACTTATTCTCCTGTATCGTTTTGACGAGCATATTTTCTTCCATATAGCCGATACCGCGCCAACGAGTTTTACCATCTTTCATGAGCAACAGTGTTGGAATTTCGTCGACGCCCAGTTGCTGCGCCAATTGCCGGTTCTGGTCATAGTCGATAGTCACAACGGTCACCTGATCGGCCATGGTTGTTTTCAGTTTTTTGACGGTAGGCAACATCTTAATACAGGGCGCACACCAGGGCGCAAAAAAATCGACCAGCACCAATTTACCGGAAGAGGTCATTCGCTTAAAGTCGTCCATTGTCAGGGCCCCCTTTGGTGCTTCTGCCGCACTATCGATGGGTTTATTGGCAGATGTCCATTTGGCAAAACCGCCCTGCATATCATACACCTCCTTAAAACCGGCATTGGCCAGAATGCCAGCGGCTTTAGCACTGCGGCTCCCGGCCAGGCAATAAACCAAAACGGGTTTCGACGGATCGAGTTTGGCAAGCTGCTGCGTAAACGAGGCATCCCGAACATCAATATTCTGTGCATTGTGTAGATGCCCATTCGCATATTCGCCCGGTGTCCGCACATCGAGCAGTTGTATAGCTGGCATGGCTTTCAATAACGAATCACTCCGGTCGGTAGTGAGCAGAACCGGCGACTGAGCCATAGCCAAAATATGCCAACAAATTAAAAAAGCACTCAGAACCTGTCTCATAGCTATCCCTGAATTTCTAACCAAAACTACAGATTATTACTACGCAATCGACTGCTTACGGCGAGTTTTTGCGGAATGGCTAAACTGAAAACATCAATAATGAGTTTGACGTATGAAGCAGAAAGCTCCTGCTTCATACGTCAAACTCTATTGATTAGCGACTTAATTAAGAATTACATTGACGAAGCTATCTGCCAGTTTCTATCAATCGCACGACACCCTTACGCTGGCCCAATTGCTACTGGGCTGTGAGCTTGTTCATACAACCGCAGAAGGAACAACGGCCGGAATCATTGTTGAAACTGAAGGCTACCTCACCGATGACCCCGCCTGCCATGCCTACCGTCGGCAAACGGTTCGCAATGCGGCCATGTTTGGACCAGCCGGAACGTTATATGTATATCAGATTTATAACCATTACAACTGTATCAATGTAGTGACCGGCCCCGAGGGTGTGGGCGAAGCCATACTCATTCGGGCGCTCGAACCAACCGAAGGGCTCGACCTGATGGCCCTCCGCCGGAACGAAGCGTTCCGGACCGGTTTTGCCCGGTATCGCCATAACACCATTGATGCCGAAACGGCCCACGGACAGCAGAATCTGTGCAATGGCCCGGGCAAACTTACCATTGCAATGGGGATCGACCGGAAACAACACAACGGCGCGTCGCTCACCACCAGCGAATTAGTTATCAGAGGCCCGGTTTTGCATGATTTCGATATGGTTACAACCACCCGTATCGGTATCTCGCACGGAGCCGACTTACCCTACCGATATTACATTCAGGGAAACAGGTATGTAAGCAGGAAATAAGCCTGCTTATTCAATGATCTTGAATATACGGTTCCAGCGAATCTTTTGCCAGAACGACGCGGGATTCGCATCGATCGACATCCAGACCAGCACCGCTTTTCCAACAATGTGATCTTCGGGCACAAAACCCCAGAAACGCGAGTCTTCTGAATTGTGCCGGTTATCACCCATCATAAAATAATAGTCTTGCTTAAACGTATAGGAGCTAATAGGCTGTCCGGCCATTTTAACCGTCTCAGGAGTAAGTTCTACGTTTTCGTTCCCTTCGTAACGGTCAATGATCATTCCATACAGCGCAATGGTTTGCTTGTTGATCGGAATGGTCATTCCCTTTTTAGGTACCACCAATGGACCGTAATTATCCCGATTCCACGGATAAGCGGAGCCGCCATAAATGCCGGGCATCAGCTCGCCTGGTTGATCTTTCATCCGTTCGATGCCTTTTACCCAGTCGAACGTCTTGAATTTGGCAATTATATCGGCTGTTGTATTAACGCTATACCCAACCAGTGCCGACGTTTTGGTGGAGTCGTTATATTGTTCGAGCGGTTGCCAGTTGATGAATGGCCCTTCCGGCGACTTAAAATCATTGACTATATCTAACTTCCGGAAAAACCGCTCATCGAGCACTTCGGTGGTTCGGACAAAATAATTGGTTTCGGCTCCGGGCGGTACAGGCATCGGTTTACCGTTCACCAATACCTGCTGCTGACGCACTTCGATTTTATCGCCGGGAATGCCAATGCAGCGTTTTATGAAATTCGTCCGCAAATCGACCGGATAATCGGGTTCTCCTGCCTTAGGTGGCGGGTAGTTAAAAACCACCACATCGCCATTTTTGACGTGCGTAAAACCGGGCAACCGAAACGCCGGTAGCTGAATGGCAGTACTATAGGATGGAATATTGGTGCCCCAGATTTTCTGATGCGTCAGCGGAACCTGCAACGGTGTTCGGGGTGTACGAGTACCGTAGTGTAGCTTACTCACAAACAGGAAATCGCCTACCATGAGGCTGTTCTCCATGGAAGGCGTTGGAATCATAAACGGCTCCATAAACAGCCACCGAATCAGCGTAGCAGCCACTACCGCAAAGAGTATCGAATCGAACCATTCCCGAACGAATGATTTTTTAGGTTTTGCAGGTTTACTGGCAGGTTTTGTCTGGATTTCGGGCATAACGAATCAGTATGGATTCATCGGAACGATTCATTCACCGTCCCATTTCCATAAGTCTGCCGAAAGTAAGCGCCGGCCGTGAAGAACGGAATATATTTTACACTGATGGTCATTCGGCATTGGTTACTGGTAATGAGTCTCTTTCCAACAAAAATAACATAAGCAGCTAATTACCAACCATAAACCGATAGCCGTAAACTGGCAAACTATTCCTCCAGTACCCGAACCAGATCCTCAATTGACCGAATACCGAGCCGATGAGCTTGCTCCCGGCGCATCATCAGGCAATAGCTGTTATTGAAGCCCAGCGGCCGAAGCCAGTTAAGCTGATAGTTCGTCTGAAACTGCTGTTTCACAAACCGATAGACCGAATCCGGCTGCATGGATAGCGTTTGAAGCATTTGAGCCGACGGCTGCAAAATGACGAGTAGCCCTGTTCCCGTATATTCGGGGTAAAAGTCGATAGCGCCGGTTCGCAACGCATCGAAGCAAATTTGCGTGCCGCCCAGACCGGTGCGTGTCGCCACGCGCAGGTGGGTATGCCCTTCGATCAGTTGCCGATACACTTCGGCCAGGATGTATTGCTCCGTGAACACCTTCGACCCCATTACAATGGTTCCATTTCGTTCGCCCGCTGCCGGAACTTTGTATAGTCCAGCCTGTTGCAGAAATTGCCGGGCAACGACTTCCGGTGCTTTTTTTTCATAATCGACCCGATAATTCAGCGCTGTCATGACCGAATCGGTCAGTTTTCCGGCCAGCAGGTCAAACACCGAAGCCAGCGCTGGATAACGATTCAGCGTTGGCTGACGAACAACCGGTGCGGCCGCATAGGGTGGAAACGCATGACGATTATCGTTGAGCACCAGCAAATCGTAGGCTTTAATCCGGCCATCGGTCGAATAGCCACTGATGATATCTACCTGGTTGCGATGAATGGCTTCATACATCAGATTCTGATCGATCAGGCGGGGGCGCAGATGAAGACCGTAGGTTTTCGTTAAACCCGGATAGCCGTCGGCCCGTCCGTAGAATTCATGCGCAAATCCGGCAACCAGTTTATCTTCCCGACCCGGAATCAGATAAAAAGCCGACAGAAACGGAGCCAGGGTCAGAAACGCCAGGGCTCCAATCCGTAACCGCTTACCCGACAGCCGCTGTAGACGAGCCAGCAGCCCATCGAAGCCTATGGCCAGCAATGCCGCCGGAATTGCTCCGGCCAGCATCATATTGACATTACTGAGCGCAATACCACTGAAAATAAACTCGCCTAGTCCACCCGCTGCCACGTAAGCCGCCAGCGTAGCCACACCTACATTGATAACTGTAGCGGTGCGAATTCCCGCAAAAATAACGGGAAGCGCCAGGGGCAGTTCTACTTTCGTCAGGATTTGCCCATCGGTCATCCCAATCCCCATTGCGGCTTCTTTCACCGACGGACTAACTTCCACGATGCCGACATAGGTGTTACGGATAATCGGCAGCAAGGCATATAGAAATAACGCAACCAGTGCCGGTCCTGCCCCAATGCCGAGTAACGGAATCAGAAAGCCCAGTAATGCTACACTAGGTATGGTTTGCAAAACACCGGCTACGCCCAGTACGCTACCCGCCAGCCGAGGGTGCCGTGCAATTCCGATTCCCAGCGGAACGCCGATGATCAGTGCCACCAGCAACGACACAAACGTAAGTCCGATGTGGGTCAGAATTTGTTCCAGTAGTTTATCGGCATGGTCGCGAACAAACGTAAAAAAATCGGTCATTAGTCAGGGAGTAGCGCGGTTAGGTCAGGTTTTCGTCTGCGTTAAATCTCCATAAAATCTTTCACAAAGGCATTGATGGGATGGTGCGTCAGCTCAGACGGGGAGCCGGTTTGAACAATACGACCATTGTTCATAAGCACAATGCGGTCGGCGAGTTCAACGGCTTCGTTCACATCATGCGTTACCAGCACAACGGTTGTTTCTTTCAGTTCATTTAATCCAAACAACTCGCGCCTGACGTGCTTGCGCGTAAATGGGTCCAGGGCTCCAAAAGGTTCGTCCATCAACACAACCGGCGGCTGTGCGGCCAGCGCCCGCGCTACGCCTACCCGCTGTCGTTGTCCACCGCTCAGTTCAGACGGATAACGGCTTAACAGCGTTTTGGGTAATTGAAGTTTATCGATTAGTTCGTAGGTACGTTGTTCGATCTGGCTGGTTTGCCAGCCCAGCAGTTTCGGAACGGATGCAATGGCTTCCGCTACGGTATAATGGGGAAACAACCCGCCATCCTGAATAACATAGCCAATGCGTCGGCGAAGCTCCGGGGCCGATTGCTGCTGTATGTCGATACCATCAACGCGAATTGAACCCGATGTAGGTTCAATCAGCCGGTTGATCATTTTCAGGGTCGTGGTTTTACCGCTTCCGCTAGTACCCAGCAGCACCAGCGTTTCGCCCCGGCCAACAGTGAGCGATACGCCATCAACGGCCGTGTGCGAGGCAAATGTTTTGGTCAGATTTCGAACATCAATCATCCCTATTGTACGACCTCTACTCCTTTCCAGAACGCAACCCGCTCTTTAATCTGGCTGGCGGCTGGTTTAGGATCGGGATAATACCAGACTGCATCCGGGTTTGTTTTACCATCAACCGACAGGGAATAATAAGAGGCCAGGCCTTTCCAGGGGCAGGTCGTATGCGTCGAACTGTCAGTTAGCAGTTCGGTTTTCACGGATTCTTTCGGGAAATAATGATTGCCTTCAACAACAACGGTATCGTCACTTTCGGCAATAATCTGTCCATTCCAAATGGCTTTCATAGTCGTTAATGAACGTGAGTGATCATGAGCAGGAAGATCGGGTATATCAGCGGTTTTTACAAATTCTATTCGCCGACGCGGTCAAGTCCGTTCCGAATCCCGTTGCGAATCATGGTACTATAGCCATCCTCCGGTAAGTTAATGGCAAACGATTCGGCCAGCCGATAGTGATTCCTTGCCGTATCGAAATCGCCCAGGTCTTCGTAGCCTTTTCCAATATTCAGATAGAGCGACGGATACACCTCCTGCATTTGCTCATCCTGAACCGTTAAGGCCAATTCGAGCGATGTTTCGTCCCATTTCAATTTATCGGCTATTGCTGGCTGCTGACGCGCAACATAATGAGCGGCAATAAACCGTTCGAAGTTGGTTGTGGCTTCGTTCCAGGCCTGTTGAAAATACAGACGAGCCTTTTCGGGTTCGCCTTCTGCGGCCATTCCCTGCGCACAAAGTTTTACGACGTTGTTCTCTGGGTCAAATTGCATAAAAATCCCCTGTTATTTTCTGCCTAATCCTACTTTAAGTTTATGGATAAAGTACCTCCTTTCGCTTCGAGCGCCAGCGCTATTTCACAAGATATAGCGCCGTTTAATCTAGTGAAATTCACCATATTAATACGGGATTTTCCCCATTGGCTACTTTACTAAAACCTCCCACCTTTGTTCTGTAACCTAAATCTATTCAACCATGGCAAAGAAAAAGAAAAATCGCGCCCGAAAACCCCTGTTGCATGCCTTTAGTGCGTTGGCAACTAATGCTACAAATTCGGTTGCCTTTCATGAGGCCGTTCTTGCTAATAGTGCTGTTGTCGAGGTAATTTATACCCTCACAACCACCCCAGGACTTGTCGTAAGCCGAATTGCGTTTGGTTTTAATCCTGTCAATTTGAAAAACGATCAGGACCCGGCCAATTCTACCATTTTTAAAACCCGCAACCGTCCGTTTGACTCTATCCTATGCATTGGCGACAAGCTGATGGTTGAGGTATTTGCCACAGGAGCGGCAGGCAATGGCTGGTCGCTAGATGTGACAGTCGACGGGCAACCCTTACCCGACAGTCCTATTGCACTCAATGTAGACCCTAATGGCGTTGCCAATCACGCTGCACTCCACAATCTCCCCTAATCCGCATCATGAAAATTAATCTACTACTCCTGCTTTTTTTGTTTGCCAGTAGTGAACAAGCAGTTGCTCAGGTGCTGGCCGACGATGCCGAAGGTAAAAGCTCTATTGTTCAATATAGCAATTCGATCAATTTCGACCTGGCGAAAACGGCCTTATCGGTTGGCTTTAATAACTATCGGCATTTCAAGATTGCCGACCAACAAACTCTTTGGGGAATTTCGGCCAACGCCAAAAATTCTGATGGCATTGCTACACTCTTCAATGAAGGTAAATTTCAGCCCGAATCCAGACTACAGTTTTTTGTAGGTAACCGAAAACGAATTAAACAAAATGGACTCGGTACTCTGGAAGAGGAACGGGATAAACTTGTTACTAATTCTGCACGAACGAAATACATCCAACTACTCAACTTTCGTCCGGCAGTAGATACTCTTATCAAAAAGCAGGCTAACCTTACCAATGCTCAGAAAAAAGCGTTGGCGGATACCGTTAGAGCGGTTTTAAAAAAGAACCGAGATGAGCCTATTCCGGCTCTGGAAACCCTGCAAAAGAGTTATCCAGTAAAAGATTCCCTAAAAGCTGTTGCTATTGCGGCTGTCGTTAAACTGATTACTGAGCGGCAATCAGAGGCTGCCAAACTAGATCAAACTATCAATCAATTAGATAACAGGCTACTAGAGATTACTGCGCAAATCCTTAAACTCGACACTATTCGCAAATTTCGCCTTCTCTACGTATCGGGCGGACTAAATGCGGCCTCCTTTCAGACGTATGATTCAAGCATAATGAGTTCGCTGGATAAGCGGTTTGTGAAAACACCCTATCGCGGAGGTTTTATTGATCTGGGTATTAACTATGACTACAAAGCGAACTGGCTTTTAGGAGCCTCAATTGGTTACGAACGCGCTAATACTCTGGCCGATAATCTAAAAAGTAAGGATTATACCGTTCGAACCGTCGATACTCTCGGGAAACAACAACTCATTTCTGAAACAAAATACACAGGCTATACCGGGGACTTCCGACTTTATGACCGGGTTAATATCCGAACCGACCTATTGTATTTTCATACCCTCGACAAAATGTATAACGACACATCTGGTTACCAGCTAGCCTGGAATATTCTTTATACCCGCAGTTTTATCTCATTTGATCAAAAAGCGGCCAAAAGTCGTATCGACATTGGGTCTGCCCTAAACTTTTATAATGTTAAAAAAGGCAACTTTCTGGGTGGGCTCTATCTGGAAATCACAGACCTGACCAACAGTCAGAAAGCCGATACAAATGCTTTCCAACGTCTCTCGTTTGGTATCGTTGCGAAATACGCATTCCAGTCCATCATTAATCGATTTAGCAACTCCTGACCACATACTCATGAAAATAGCCATCTTTTTTTTCGCCCTGCTTTGCCCATTACTGGTGGCAGCACAACTATCTCCCACCGACACGGCACGTATTGGCGCTCTTACCAGAACGACACTAAGTCTTGGGCAGAGTCTTACTGCGCTCAACCGAAGCGTGGTGGCCTTAAGCACCCGTACCGATACATTGAATCAGAAAATTGATAAAGCTCAACCGTCAGCCACATGCAGGTTTTGCCAGTCGGAGTTGAGTGCTGGCGAACGCTGGCTAGTATCCATGCCCCTGTTGTTATTCGTCGTCGCGTCGTTCTACGTGCTCTCGCGTTTGCGGCAGGAAGGATACAAGCTTAGTGATGCCCTAAAGGAAAATTATACCGTTGATGTGAAGAATACGCCCGAAGCCGCTACTGCTAAGCTAGAAACTCAAAAAAATCTAATGGCTGAGGGTGCCAATGCTGCTGAGGCCGAAGCCGTTACTCAAACCACCACGGAGGTACGCCCACAGAGCACAAGTCGTCTTATTGCATTTTTTGCCGGCATGGCAGCCATTATTGTTTCGGTATCGGCAATCACGTTCTTCTTCTACGTTTATCTACGCACGGGTGAACAACCCGAATTCGAGAGCCTATGGAATGTAGTGTTGGGACTTGGTGTAGGTGTAGTTCCTTACGCATTCAATCGAATTTCAGATGCGCTAGACCCCAAGCCCACCAAATAACAGTCATAAAACAACCGCGTCGAAAACATGGAAATGAGTTTTGACGCTCGACGCGGTTGTTTTATGACTGTTCTGCATTGAACATTCTCTCTTTTATTAACACAAAATCTTTTTCCCCGATTTCAAAAAAACCTACGCGAAACGGATAGCCCCACGCTTTTTTGTTCTGAATGAAATTGAGGTCATTGATCAGTGGCAGAATCGATGTTTCCTGGCAGTCGTAAAACTGCACATTGCGCCGAAACGGAGCAAAATCGTGGGTCAGGGTAACCTGATAAATCCCTTCGTCAGTGATCTGCCCGATAGCGGTAAACGACTGGCATTTTTCGTCCTGTTCCAGTACCTGCTTAGGCGAATAGAAAATCACCCAATCATTGGGTTTTGTTCGTAATAAGGGTGTTTTTTTGCCGTGATTGGCCTGCATAAATCCACCCGAAACACCCCGCATGACGTGGTCTTTCGACGCAACAACGATCCAATAGTGTAGTGTTTCGTTCATAAATCAGTGCTTTTCTCCACACAACTTACGTCCTGGTAACTAATTACCAATCAGACTTGTTGATCAACTTCCAGCAAGATAGCTATTCTCTGTCAGGCTAGTTGCTTAATCGATTATTGAGTAACTTACTTACCTCTAACCGCCTGACAGCCTGCTTAGCTTATAGCATGAGTAATCGGGTGAACATCGGCACTTTATATACCCAGATTTACCTAAACTCTAAACGAATGGTTTCTTTCTGGAATCTTTCTTTACGAAGGTCCAAGCTTCTCCAGCAATGGCTACCTCTGCTTTTCGTTTCCCTACTTTGTAGCACAACACCGACCTTTGCCCAATCGACGGTAAAAGCGGTATCATTATTTGACGGCAAAACACTGAACGGCTGGAAAACTGTCGATCCGGCGCAGGCAAGTTGGTGGTCGGTAAAAGACAGCGTGATTCACAGTGGCGACGGCGTCAACAAGATTCCGGAAAATACTTATCTGCATACACTGAAAGAATACGGCGATTTTGAATTTCGCTGCCTGTTTCGCCTGTACGGTGATTCCAAGACGGGCATGATCAACAGCGGGATACAATACCGGTCGATTATTGAGGGAAAGAAAATCATTGGTTACCAGGCCGATATTGGCAATGGCTATTGGGGTGACCTATACGACGAGCACCGCCGGGAGAAACTCGTCGGTGGTGATCTGCGAACGCTCAAACACCTTCTGAAAGAAGACGGCTGGAATAGCTATATCATCCGCTGCAAAGGCAACCATCACGAGCTGTATATCAATGGCGTAAAAACCGTCGACTATATCGAAAAAGACCCTAAAATCCCGAATAAGGGCGTGATTGCCGTCCAGATCCACAGCGGTGGTGTAGCCCAGGTTGAATTTAGAGACCTGACGATAAATGAATTGTAAAGCCCCACCAGCGGAGAAAGATGTAACCTATAATTTATAACCCTAAAAGGGTGATAGTATTGTAGAAAAAAGGGAACCAAAAATGGAGCCCCGAAGGGTGGAAGTATATCGCCCCTTCGGGGCTCGGGTAGAGAGGATTCACTCGAAATCTATAACACTGACATCCCTTCGGGATTAGCACCTATCAATACTGATTTCAAGTACGCTCTGACGGATCGGTCGGAGGTAACTTCAAAACACACAATTTCCGTACCATGTAAACTCGATTATTCCTGATACCTAAACCAACTGATGACCTATTCCTATGCCTAATTTTCGTTATCTGATTGCTTTAGTGGCTGTACTATCTGTGGCTACTAAACCAGTTGTTTCAGCACAATCTTCCAAAATCAAACCTGCGGCACCAGACACGGCAAAAGTCGACCGGGAGTATGCCCTGGAAGCTACCATGCTGGGCTTTTTTGCGAAGGATGGTGCCCGTAATCCTACCCTGAAAGCCAGCAAGGGCGAACGGGTTCGCATCACCATCACCAATGGCGAGTTGATGACGCACGATATTGCCCTCGAAAAGTTGGGCATCAAGAGCAAAACCCTTCAGGAAAAAGGTACCAAAGCCAGCATCATTTTCAAAGCCGATAAAAGCGACACATACTACTGCACCGTTCCGGGCCACCGGGCGGCTGGCATGGTCGGTAGCTTGGAGGTGGTTGAAGGCCCCATTTCCGATGCTACCGTAGCCGGACAGGTGCCGATGAAAAACGGCCAGCCGCTCAACCTGAACTTTGAAACCGGCACCCTGAAAGACTGGAAAGCTACGGGTGACGCGTTTACGAATCCGATTTACGCGCAGGATGACCCGTCGCCGGTTCACGAAAAAGACATGCACATCGGTTTCGACGGCAAGTATTTTCTGAGCAGTGGCGGCACGGCCAACGCCAAACAAACGGGTACGCTAACCTCTGTAGCGTTTACGGTTACGCAACCTTTTGCGGCCTTTAAAGTATCGGGTGGTGCGTTGCAGGATACCCGTGTTGAGATCGTACAGGCCAATACCGATAAGGTTATTTTCCACAGCACTGGCCAGGGACGTGCTACCCTCCAGCCGGTGGTGGTTGAGTTGCAACCCTATCTGAATCAGGACATTTACATCCGCATTGTCGACAACGAAACGGGCATATCACAGATTCCGTACATACCGAATGATAAATGGGCGCACATCAATTTCGATGATTTCCAGTTCTACGCCACGCGCCCAACATTCCCGAACGAGCTTAAACAGAAGGACATCATCATTCTGCCCCCACTCGATCCGGTCCTGAATGCCGGACTTTCGGGCATCAAAGCGGCTCAGGCCATGACCCTACCCAACGGCTTCAAAATGACGCTGGCAGCTTCGGAACCTGACATCGTGAAGCCGATTTGTTTTACCGTCGACTGGCGTGGTCGGCTTTGGGTGGTCGAATCGCACACATACCCCGTTCCGGCTCCCGAAGGTCAGGGTCGCGACAAGATTTTGATTTTTGAAGATACCAACGGCGACGGCACGCTCGACAGCAAGAAGGTTTTCATGGAAGGGCTTAATCTGGTGAGTGGTATGGAAGTCGGTATGGGTGGCGTCTGGGTTGGTGCCGCCCCCTATCTGCTGTTTATTCCGACTGATTTTAAAACCGACAAACCGCTGGGACCACCTCAAAAAATGCTCGACGGCTGGGGACATGAAGATACGCATGAAACACTCAACAGCCTTCGCTTCGGACCCGATGGCTGGCTGTATGGCACCCACGGCGTATTCACGCACTCCAACGTTGGCAAACCAGGCGCGCCGGATTCCGAACGAACCAAACTCAACGCCGGGGTCTGGCGGTTTCATCCAGCCACCCATCAGTTCGAACTGTTTGCCGAAGGGACCAGCAACCCCTGGGGGCTCGATTTCAACGATTACGGTCATGCGTTCATCACGGCCTGTGTGATTCCGCATATGTACCACATGATTCAGGGCGGGCGCTACCAGCGGCAGGCCGGAAAACACTTTAACCCCTACACTTACGACGACATCAAAACCCACGCCGATCACGTTCACTGGGTAGGTGAACGCGGCCCTCATGCAGGCAATTTCCGGTCAGCGTCGGCGGGTGGTGGTCATGCCCATTCGGGTGCTATGATCTACCTCGGCAATAGCTGGCCGCAGGAGTATCGGAACGATATTTTCATGAACAACATCAACGGAGCCCGGTTTAACCACGATCACCCTGAGCGGGCAGGAACGGGTTATTCGGTGACGCACAAGCCGGATTTTATTGTCATGAACGATTCGTGGTCGCAGTGGCTGAATTTTAAATACGATGCCAGTGGTTCGGTTTGGGTGATTGACTGGTACGATAAAAATCAGTGCCACAGTCCCAATCCCGACGTGCACGACAAAACGATGGGTCGAATTTTCAAGCTTTCCCACGAAAACGACAAATGGGTGCAGGTCGATTTGCGAAAAGTTTCGGATATGGAACTGGTGAAAGCGCAACTCAACCCGAACGACTGGTATGTGCGGCAGGCTCGGACCATTTTGCAGGAGCGTGGACCCAACAAGAAAGTCCATAAAGCCCTAAAGGAAATTCTGGCAAAAAACCCCGATCCGACCCGTAAGCTTCGCGCACTCTGGGCCTTGCACGTGACCAAAGGGCTTACCGACAAAGAATTGACTGACCTACTATCGAATGAAAACGAATACGTCAGAAGCTGGGCCATTCAGTTGCTGGCTGAGGATAAAACGGTATCGCCCGAAGCACTGAAGCAATTTGCAGCAATGGCGCAAAACGACAATTCGGCCATGGTTCGGATGTATCTGGCTTCGGCAATGGGACGACTGGAACCGGCGCAGCGTTGGGATGTACTGGATGCACTGGTACAAAAAGCTCAGGACAAAGACGACCACAACCAGCCGCTTATGCTGTGGTATGCCGCCGAACCATTGGCCGCTATCGACATGAAACGGGCACTGGATCTGGCACAGAAGTCGAAAATGCCGAAGCATCTGAACTACATGATTCAGCGGATTGGAGCTATCAATACCGACGATTCGAAAAAGCTGTTGAAAGAGTTCAATGACCGCGTTGGGAAACTCGATCACTCGCACGAAAACCACGAAATCCAGGCATTGATTGCTAAGGCATTGGGTGAATAGTTTAAATACAGGGCCACCTATGCGGCTCCATAACCATTATTCAGTTCTTACCCCCAACCCCCTGAAGGGGGCTAAGGTTGAGAATAGTCAAGACTAGCCCTCTTCAGGGGGTTGGGCTGTTAAGTTCTGAAATTTAGCCCCGAAGGGGTGTGATAATTATAGAGGAAAATGAGCTGTAGCGAGCTTTGAGCCCCGAAGGGGTGAAAGAATGTCACCCCTTCGGGGCTCAAAACAGGTTCTTACAGTCTTTTTTACTATAATCCTGACACGCCTTCGGCGTTGAAAAAGAGCACTTAACAGCCCTGCCCTTCAGAGGGTTGGGGGTAAGACGCAATACCTAGTTAAAATTGGACTTATGACAACGAAAATCATACTAACCGGAACCCTACTTTTCTTCGGGCTAACCACTGCCTATAGCCAGGACAAAACCCTGATGAAGGTCCGGGAGCAACAGGCAGCAGCAACAGCCACCGAACGAGCTACGAAACAGGTGGTTCCTGAAGGTAATTTCAAAAAGACAACCCTTACCCGCGACTTCATTTCGGAAGGAGCCGCCGTAGCCGATCTGAACAAAGATGGCAAAATGGACATCGTGGCCGGTTATTACTGGTTCGAAGCACCCAACTGGACCCGTCACGAAATGGCACCGTCGCGTACCTACGACCCGCGCAAAGAATACAGCGATTCATTTCTCAATATGGGGATGGACGTCAATCAGGATGGCTGGGACGATGTGGTTATTATCGACTTCCCCGGCAAACCCGGTTTCTGGTTCGAAAATCCGAAGAATAACGCATCAGGTGAATGGAAAAAGCACATGCTGGCCAATTCGATGGGCATTGCCAACGAGTCGCCGGGGTTTATTGACATCGATGGCGACGGGCGGCTCGATATTCTGTGTGGCGATAAAGACAAAAAGCAGATTGTCTGGCTGAAAGCGCCATCCAAACCCGGCGAAACCGAATGGATACGTTACCCGCTTAGCAAAGAGAACGTGCCGGGTACGGAAATTTTCTCGCACGGCATTGGCTTCGGCGACATCAATAAAGACGGCTTCAACGATGTGGTGATCCGCGAAGGCTGGTTTGAAGGAAAAGCGGATAAAAAATCCGGTGATTGGGTCTTTCATCCGGCCAATCTGGGCGAACCCTGCTCGCATATGCAGGTGCTGGATGTAAATGGCGACGGCAAGGCCGACGTAGTTAGTGCATCAGCTCACGCGCTGGGCGTTTGGTGGCATGAACAGATCACCGACGAGCAGGGTCAGGTTAACTTCAAAACACACCTGATGAGCAACACGACCGCCCAAACCCACTCCTCCATCATGGC
This sequence comes from Spirosoma sp. SC4-14, assembly GCF_037201965.1. Classification (NCBI taxonomy): domain Bacteria; kingdom Pseudomonadati; phylum Bacteroidota; class Cytophagia; order Cytophagales; family Cytophagaceae; genus Spirosoma; species Spirosoma sp. SC4-14. The sequence goes on from NZ_CP147518.1 coordinate 5,783,173, forward strand.
CGACTTGAATGGCGATGGGCGAAAAGATTACATCACCGGCAAGCGGTTTCTGGCTCACCACGGTCGCGACCCCGGCGACAGCGATCCGGCTATTCTGATGTGGTTTGAATTTACACCTGGCAAGGAGCCGTATTACAAAGAACACATCATCGATACCGATTCAGGTTCGGGCCTGAACGTTACGGTTCACGACATGAACGGCGACAAAAAACCCGATATCATTGTCGCCAATAAAAACGGCGTATTCCTGCTTGAGAATAAGATAAAAAAGTAAAAATTTCGACAGGATTAACAGGATTGAAAAAATCATAAAAATCCCGTTAATCCTGTCGAAAAGCAATTTCCATCGACTCAATGTTTAAGTCGTCGAAGCACAAACTCTTCCAGTGTATTGATTGCCGGATTGTTGGCCATGTGTTTAATCAACGACACATGCGTATCGGCTAATTTTGGCAACAAAGCCGCATCAATGGCCTGCAAATCAGCAGGAATCATGGTTTGGGGCATCACCGAGATACCCATACCCGCCCGGACAGCCGCTACCGCTCCGGCATAACTCGGGCTCGAAAACACCAGGCGCCACGCGCGACTCGCCTGTTCCAGAGACTTGATAGCCGAAGCCCGATAGACACAAGGCTGGGGGGCCAACACCAGTGGCACCGGCTTTCCAGAATCGATCAGGTTTGGATCGCCAACCCATTTGAGCGGTTCCGACCACACATCCAGCCCATTGGGAAAATCCTCTGGCCGATTCATTTTCACCAGCACCAGATCAAACTCATTCTGTTTGAACCGCTCGAACAAGTTGAGCGTTAAGTCACACTCTATTTTCAGCAGGATACGGGGATGAATCCGGGAGAAATCAGCCAGCACATCCGACAAATACACAGTAGCAAAATTCTCCGGTAAACCAAAGCGTACTTCCCCTTCCAGTTCGGGTTCTTTAAAACGATCCAGCGCTTCGCGGTGCAAGGCAAAAATCTGGCGGGCATACCCCAGAAAAATCTCGCCTTCGGGGGTAAGTGTAAACGCCTTGCCCCGAACCAGCAACAACTTCCCCAGTAAGCCTTCGAGCTTAGTCATCTGCTGACTAATTGCCGATTGAGTCCGGCCTACCCGGTCGGCTGCTTTAGTAAAACTCCCCGTTTCTGCTACCGCAATGAAACACTGTAGGGCAATGGTATCAATATTCATAAGATTTTCTAATATAAAACATTAGAATTTCGAGTTTTTCTAATATTAGAATAACTAATACTTTTGAGCGCTAAAATAAACATAACTTATAAATAAATATTCGGATGCTACTTTTTATCCTCACCAGTCTCTTTCATTTGGATAGGCTGGCTGTGATCATGATTGCTGTGGTCGTCTTTATTGGTCTATGCGTGGGTAGTTTTGCCTACCGTTATTTGAAAGGCGATGGTCAATATCGGGCGTTTTTTGTCCGGCTCAGTTTACTGATCACTTCAGTAGTATTGATGGTCAGTGCAGATCATATAGGCTTCTTACTGGTAAGCTGGTGCATAAGCAACGGGCTTCTGGTTCGATTGATGGTCCATAAATCAGGCTGGAAAGCGGCCAGAGCATCAGGCTGGCTGGCGGCCAAAAACTTTATTGTAGGGTCGGTCTGTATTGCCACGGCCCTGGGTCTGTTTTATCTGTCAACGGGCGAAACAAGCATTCAGGCGTTGCTTCGCCAGCCCATGATTTCGACACCGATGTGGGCAGCATTGGGCTTTTTGATGGTAGGCGCTATGAGCCAATCGGCAATTTGGCCATTCCATCGCTGGCTGCTGAGTTCCCTGAATTCGCCAACGCCGGTTTCGGCTATCATGCACGCGGGTCTGATCAATGGCGGAGGCTTCTTACTGGTTCGGTTTGCCCCCCTTTACCTGCAAAGCCCTTATCTGCTGACTGGTTTGGTGGTGGTGGGATTCCTGACTGCGTGGCTGGGTACATTGTGGAAGCTCATGCAACCCGATGTGAAGCGGATGCTGGCCTGTTCGACAATGGGCCAAATGGGGTTTATGTTCGTACAATGTGGATTGGGCTTATTTCCGGCAGCAGTAGCTCATCTGGTCTGGCATGGAATGTTCAAAGCATATTTATTCCTGTCCAGTGGAAGTGCCGCTCAGGAAAAGCGCGTCGATCAGGGCTACCCACCGAGCCTCCCAGCTTTTTTCGGTGCGTTACTATGTGGACTAGTAGGGAGTTACAGCTTTGCGCTGGCGACGGGAAAGACCTGGTTTGCGAATGATACTACCTCCGTATTGACCGGTGTGGCTTTTCTAGCAGGTAGCCAGTTCGCCTTGCCCTTACTTCATGCCAAACCACTCCGGGCGCTGCCACTGGCCCTTCTTGGTACTGGCTTAGCCGGATTGGCTTATGGAGGCAGCGTGCAACTCATTACCGGCCTAATGGCTCCGATGGCGTTAATGCAGCCTCAAGCGCTGAATGGCTTTCACATAGCCGGTTTGCTGGCGCTGGTACTGGCCTGGCTGTACAGGTTATTTGCCAGAAATCCTGAAAAAACCAAGCAAGCTCCTGCCTGGGTCTTAAAAGGCTATGTGCTGGCCCTCAATGCAAGTCAGCCACATCCTACCACCATCACGAATCATCGTAAGCACTATCAGTATCAATAACCACTTAGCATGGAAACCCCTATTTTATCCCAGCCCATCGATTTACAAATCGATTCTGTTGACATACAACCTGACGATACAGTCCAATTAACCGAACAAATAACAAATAGCTTTAAAAAAATAGCCCCTTCGTGGCCGCTGAAGAATCTGATTGCGGTAAACCCTCTTCAGGGTTTCGAGGAGCTACCTATCGAAACGGCCTTATCGCTGGGATACGCCTATTTCCAACAGCCTACATTGCCTAAGCCAATGGAAACGGTTAACCAGCAAACGCTCAAATGGCTACAAGTGTATTTTGACGATGGACAGGCAACTTTACCCATGCCCCTACGCCATTTAGGGCTGTACTCGGCCTGGCAACAGCTTGCACTTTATGATGTATGCTTGCACGGCAATGATGAACATAAACGGCAGTGGTTAGCCGCTTTGCCGAAAAACCCCGCTCAGGCTCTACAGGAGTCGCTGGTTGACCTACATATTGCCACCGACGAGCAGGAACAGTTTCTGACCCTTATGCTCACAACCCTGCCTGGCTGGGCTTCTTATGTCCGATACCGCACCGACTGGGCTGGCCTGGATACCCATCACCCCCACCCGGTAACTCAGATGGAGTATCTGGCTCTGCGCGTAATTATTACCCGTTTGCTGTGGCCCGAAGCCAGAACCCTCCTGACCTGGTATCAACATGTACGAAAAAATACCAAACCCAGCCCCAACCTGTTGAGAGAGTTGGAACTGGCCGAACGTAGATTCCGGTTGCCACTCCTGAAGCAATTAGCGGCTCAATCGCTAACAGAGTCAGCGCTACCAGAAGCTCAGTTCGTTTTCTGTATCGACGTTCGTTCTGAACCTTTTCGTCGGGCTCTGGAAGCAACGGGTAATTATCAGACGCTGGGGTTTGCGGGCTTCTTTGGGGTACCTATTCAGGTAACCGATACGGTAACAGGTGATTCGTATGCGTCCTGCCCGGTTTTGCTCACTCCCAACCATACCATACACGAGTCACCCTGCGGTCATGCTACCGAACAACAGCAGGATCGCAAGCGGTATGCCCGATTAACGAAACTTAGCCAGCTCTATCAATCCCTGAAATATACCTTTACTACGCCCTTTGCGCTGGTCGAAGGACTCGGAATGGCGAGCGGTATCTGGATGGGATTACGCAGCCTAATGCCTCGACTGGCTTCCGGGCTTCAGACCCAGTTGGTTCGGTCGATTCGAAAACCAATGGCGGTACATTCCTCTTTAGAAACCATTCCATTCGCCGACCAGTGCCGTTATGCCGAAGGAGCGTTACGAACGATGGGTCTAACAGAGCAGTTTGCCCCTCTGGTTGTCTTTTGTGGGCACGGTAGTTCGACGCAGAATAATGCCTATGCAACTGCACTCGATTGCGGGGCTTGTGGTGGACGACATGGTGGTAGCAATGCCCGCGTACTGGCGGGTATTCTGAATGATCATCAGGTTCGGCACTCTCTCCTCCAAAAAGGAATCATAATTCCCGACACAACGCAGTTCATAGCGGCCGAGCACAATACAACCACCGATGAAGTTACGCTCTTTGGAGACATTCCGTCTGAGATGCGTCAATCGCTCGACCAAAATCTGGCAAAAGCCCGACAAATCAATAGCCTTGAACGCCTTAAACACCTACAGCCCAACCAGCCCGTTGATAATGGTGTACTGCAAACCTGGTTGCGCGCCAAAGACTGGGCTCAGGTTCGTCCCGAATGGGGGCTGGCCCGAAACGCAGCGTTCATAGTGGCTCCACGCGCACTGACGGCTGAGCTTAATCTGGAAGGGCGCTGTTTTCTGCATTCCTACAACTATGCACAAGACCCACAAGGAACAGCCCTGACAACAATTCTTACGGCTCCAATGGTGGTGGCCGAATGGATCAATACCCAATACCTGTTTTCTACGCTGGATAATGTAGCATATGGAGGAGGTAGCAAATTAACCCAGAACATCACGGGCAAAATTGGTATCATGCAGGGAAATACAAGCGATCTGATGACGGGCCTACCGTTACAATCGGTCTATGCTACCGACAACCTGACCTACCATGAACCTCAGCGGTTGATGGCGGTGGTTTATGCTCCCCGAACCATGCTGGATTCAATTATTCAGAGCCAGCCTGTGCTACAAAAATTATTTGGAAATGGATGGACACAACTGGCCTGCCTCGACCCAGAGGATGGTAAAACCTATCTGCTAAGCCGCGAATTCGCATGGCAAAACGTACATTAACATTCACACTTAAACAGAGACCTGAGTAAGGCTTTTTGCCTGAGAACACAGCCCCTACACGCTACGTAGGGGCTGTTTAATTCGTATGTTCCGTAATAATTCCGCTGCATTAGCGAAAGGTTTTACTCATAGGCCAACGCTTCGCGGGTGGTAAGCCGATTAGCCCGCCGGGCAGGAAACAGGGTAGCCAGATACGAACCAACCACAATAAGAATGACCCAAATGCCTAAAGCCAGGGGCAAAATAGCCAGACTTAATGGTGTCCGAAAAGCCATGTTTCCAATAAACTGCCCAAGATAAGTTGATAGCAATAGGGAGAGCACAAAAGCCAGAAAAATACTGAATGCGCCAATGGTCAACCCTTCCCACACAATCAGATTGCGGATTCGGCTGGGTGTTGCTCCAAGGGCTCGCATCACACCAATTTCGCGCGTTCGTTCCATCATGTTCATACTCATGGTCGATAACAGACCCAGCGTTCCGACCAGCGCCATCAGAATAGCCATCGCCATCAGCGAGTTAATCAGAATCCGCATATGACCGGCAATGGCATTGTGCAATAACCAAACCGGTACACTCGACCGAACAGCAATATTTTCGCGCTCAAGGCGGTTTTCAACTTCGTTGATTTTTGTTTTGACGAAAGCCCGGTCGCGATTGGCAAAGGCGATACGGAGCATGGCCGAGCAACCCGAGGAAGGTATGTATCTGGCTAACGCGTCAATAGAAACGTAGGCTGTGGCCGCAGAACCCACATCTTCCGTAAAGCCAATAATGCGCCAGGTTGTAGGTTTGTCGCCAACAGAGAGCAGTAGCGTATCGCCTAGTTTCATTCCTTTTCTTCTGGCCAACTGATTCAGTACAACATCGGTTGCCGACTGCCTATTCAGCCAGTGTCCCTCCACCACTGTAGGGTTCAGTAGTCGTGTTGGAACGGGGAGCGCGAGCACCGTAAAACTACCATGTCCTTTATCGGGATAAGTATGTGAAACGGCATAAGGCCCCGTTTGGGCAATAGATACCGGAGCAAAACTACCGATCTCAACCTGTTTTATGCCAGCCATATTCTTCAATTGAGCAATGGCCTTGTTGACTTGCATGGGATTGTCTAACCGAATTTCGAGGTCATATAACCGTTGCGTATAAATTCGGCTCAGGTTCGCATCCCAGGCCGACGACACATTCAGCGCCGTCATAAACATGGCCCCACCTGCTGCCAAAAGCCCTAATGTCATGGCTAGTCGGGTTCGTTGACGAAACACGTTTCGTAACGAAAGCAGAAACGTTTCGCTCAGAAAACGAAGCGAAGCCAACCGCACGAACCACCAAGACGGAGTTACCCCCGACTGCGACACGCCATAATTGTCCAGTGCCTGGCGAACTGGCAGTCGGCTCCCCCGAATTACCGGAAACGCAACCACCAATACAGGAATCAGCATTCCTGTAGCAACTTGCAACAACGGAACCCAGTTTGGAATGCTGGCATCAGTGAGTTCAATATTGAGCAGGGTGGCAATGCGCGAATACAAGACCGACGCGGCTAACCGGCTTAGCGGAATACTGACTGCCAGAGCAACCATACAAAGAATGACCAGCATAACCAGATAAAGACCGGCAATCTGGCCCGATGTAGCGCCAATTGTTTTCATAACCCCAATCTGCCGAACCTGTTTCACCATCAGCGTTGCCATCGATGTGGCAACCAGAATAGACCCCAGGAGTAGAATCAGATAGCTAAACACGATGAAAATGGTCATCACGGCTTCCATCTGGCTCTGGTGTGGATGCCGGTTAGGGGGCGGCACCTGAATTTCATGAACTTTGTAACCTTTCTTTTCTAACCAGGCCGAAACCATTCGGGCCTGATCAGTAATGTGGGGTGCCGAATCTTCGTTGGAGGCCACTTGTATTTTGAGCTGATCGAACTGGTGATTCTCGCCTAGCCAACGTAGCGTTGCCAGCGTAATATACCCATATCCTGCCTGCTCCTGCCATGCCGGAGCCAGCGCCGGATCGTGAACAATTCCTGCTATTCGAACCGGTTTAGGGCTCCCGTTTCGGGTTTTCACTGTAATTGTGGCTCCCTCCTGAGCCTCCATCATACTCAACGCCGTCCGTTCGACCAGCATACTACCTAACGCGGGTTCGGTGGGGCCCGATAGCCGATGGAATTTGCTGATACGGAGGTTGTGGAAATCATCGATCACAAATAGCAGAATCGGGTACCATTTGTCATTGACGTTCATTCGAGCCGTTAGAGTAGCCCGACGGTCGGCTTCTTTCAGAATGGGCAAGCGTTTGACGCTATCGACCAGACTACGGGAAATTGAATCCTCCAGCTCAATTGTGGCCGAAGCGGGCAATGTACCCCTATAATTGGCAGTCATCTCCCGACGAACGACGACATAACCACCCAGAATGCAACCAATGCCAAACACGCCAAGCGCAATGGCCAGCACCAGCATTGCATTTTTGGCATAATCTGATGTAATGTCGCGCAGGACCTTCAGATATCTAATCTTCATGGTTTCGGAGATGAATTAAGCGGATACCGCCGTTGAATCTGTAATGACACCGTCGGCAATAGCAATAGTATGTTCAAACCGGGTCGAGAACTCTTTCTCATGCGTGACCACAATAACCGTTTTACCGGCCCGCGCCAGTTTGGCAAAGAGCTGAAAAATAGCCGAAGCCGTTTGCGAATCCAGATTACCGGTAGGTTCGTCGGCTACCAGAATCGGCGGGTCATTGGCCAGCGCCCTGGCTATAGCTACCCGTTGTTGCTGCCCGCCCGAAAGTGCCGACGGAAACTTGTTGGCCTGCTCACGAATGTCGACCTGTTCTAATAATTGCAAGGCCCGGCTTTTTCGCTCAGCCTTCGGGTAGGTGTTGCAGAAATCCATAGGTAGCATCACATTTTCCAGAATAGTCAGCGTTGGCAGCAACTGAAAGAACTGGAACACGACACCAATAGTCTGGCCGCGCCAGGATGCCAGCGCACTTTCCGACAGTTTATCGATCCGAACGCCATTCACCAGTACGCTTCCTGCGGTAGGTTTGTCGATGCCAGTAATGATGTTGAGTAGTGTTGATTTGCCGCTACCCGATTTGCCGGTTATGGCCACCAACTGGCCCGACGAAATTGTGAGCGAGACCCGTTTTAACGCCTGAAATGTACCGGATGCCAGTGTAAAAGTCTTTGTTACCTCGGCTAGTTCGATTATCGTTTTGTGTTGCACTTTGCTTGTTGTTTTTTGGGCAATTCTCGCAAACAAAAGCACAGCAGTCGTCTAGCTACATCCAGATGGACGTAAAAAACGATTGAATTGTTGAGTGATTGAGTGATTGAATTACGCTCCGCCGTTGCGATTGAAGAACTAGCTAATTCAACAATTCAATCATTCCTTTTCAGATACTCACTTGGCGTTTGACCGGTGAAGCGTTTGAAGATCAGGTTGAAGGTCGATTTAGATTTGAAGCCAGCTTCCAGCGCCAGTCCCAGCAGATTCAGGTGCTTCATGGCGGGGTTGTTCATATACGCTTTTACCTGCTCGACCCGGTATCGGTTGACGAAATTGTAGAAGTTATCGCCAATACCTTCATTAATCAATTGCGAGAGTACGCTTCGGCTAATGTGCAGTCGTTTTGCCAGATCGCTCAGGGTTAGTTCAGGATCGAGATAAGGTTTTTCATCGGCCATGTATTGCAGCAGGCGGTCGATGAGTTGTTGTTCCGGCTTTTTGGCGGGTGTTTCGGATGCTGGCTCTGGCAACACCTGCTGATTGCCGGTGATGGGCCTATTAAAAATTTCTTTCTGGAGAATGCCTTTGTAGCCCAGCGCAAAAATCGACAGCGAGAAAATGACCGCAATAGTCCGACCCGACCAGAACATAGTGCCATGATGAATCACATTAAGCAACATGAGCAGGAAAGTAAGGGTAATGGCCAGAAAAACCCCCATAAAAAACCGCACCCAGCCAATACTCACGTTTTCGGTATTCGACACTTCCTGCTCAATCAGTTTCTGGTAAGTCAGCCATCGTTTATGAATAAAAAACAGATAGGCAGAAAACTGAACAACCATACAAAACCAGAACACTCCCGAACTCCAGGACCGATGGCCATTCAGGTAATCAATCAGCGGATTGGCTATCGAAAAATGGGTCAGAAATAAGGAGAAAAAGGCAGAAACAATACACGGAAACAGATGCGCCACTGTTTGAAAAGACAGCCTAACCCGACGGCCGGTTAGTTCCTGGACATAAAACCAGAGCAACGGAGCGATCAGGAAAAAACTGGGATCGCCCAGCGCATACGATTTGATGGCGAAGTGCGTAATGACCCTGCCCGCAAACATCGTGTGCAGGACACTGAACGACATGGCCAGCAACAGCACCGACAGAAACCAATTAGCCCGGCTTCCACGAACGCTCTTGTTGTTTAGCAACAGAGTCACAAAAATCCCTTGTGCAATGCCTGCATATATGACAATTAAGGAAAGCTGTTCGAAGAGTGCTGCCAAGCGAATGGTTATATAAGCTGTTATAATTTGATGCTACAAGTTTACGACTTCTGCCCACAACCTGTTTCTGCCTGCGTAAGCCGTTGCCATCAAATCGCTAACGCAAACAACTGCTTAAGGTCTTCTTGCTATAAAAAATAAGGGCCGCCCCTTTCGAGACGCCCCTTAAGCCCCTGGTTCTTGCTTAAAAAGCAGCAGCAAATTCGCGGGCAAAATCCTCCAGCTTTACCTTGCCTAAGACTGGCTTATGCTGGTTATAATCGTTCAGCAAATCTCCACTATGCAGGCTGGCTCCTAACTCTACAAAGCTGGCAATTACGTGTGCAGGCAGTCCTCGCATTTCCATCCCCTCCTTCATTTGCTCACTGGTCAGAACAAGCCATTGTAAATCTGGCTTACCAATGGCGGCCCCCAATCCCTGAGCAATCTCGCTAGCCGTACGCTCATCGCTGGCTACATACCGTATGGTTATGCCGGTAGCGGGTTTTAGCAACTCTTCCGCAGCCACAGCCGCTATATCCACAGGAGCAACAAGCACTATCAGATCATCACCGCCATAGTTGGTTCCGATGAAACCAGCGCTTTTAATCATGTCAGTAAATCCGAACAGATTATAGTAGAAATAGCCCGCCCGCAGGTGCGTAATGGCTATGTTGCCGGGCAGCGTATTAAGAATGGTTTCGGCATGATGAGCACCGAGAATAAAGCCCGTGTCTTTATCCAGATGCGCCCCGTAGCTACTCAACAGAACCACCCGCTCCACTCCCGTCTGTGCAATTGCCCGTACGTAGTTGCCGGTAATTCGGCGGTAATACGCTACCTGATCCGTTTCGGCAAAGTTGGGCGGTACCATCGCAAAAATAGCGTTGGCATCGGCATCGGCTAAGGCAGTGGTCAGAAAATTAACATCGTCTACCGACCCAATGGCGGCCGTAGCGCCCAGAGCTTCAATGGCAGCCCGTTTTTCAGAATTACTGCTGATGACCGTTACCGAATGCCCTTTCGAGAGCAACTCCCAGGTCAATGGTTTACCAATATGGCCTAACGAACCCGTTACTACAATTTTCATTGTTATTTCGCTTTTGTTGTTACGCAAAAGTCGATACGCCAGACTTGGTTTCTGTAGTCAAATCTATGCTTGTTGTAGTCGTTTCGGTATGGATCAATTGAACGATTGCCGAAATTCGAGTGGTGACAGATTGGTTTTGTTTCTGAATAATTTGCTGAACGACTGCGAATGCTCAAACCCCAATGTATAGGCAATTTCGCCGACCGACAAATCGGTTGTCGACAGTTTCTCCTTGGCTTTTTCGATCAACTTATCATGAATGTGCTGCTGCGTACTTTGGCCGGTCAGTACTTTTAGCAGAGTGCTCAGATAATTGGGCGATACGTTTAATGTTTCAGCAATAAACTGAACTGTGGGCAAGCCTTTCGTCACTAACTGATCGCTGTTGAAATAGTTGGCCAGCAGGCTCTCCAGTCGATCCAGAATCCGATGGTTCGCAATTTTTCGGGTGATAAACTGGCGATGATAAAACCGGTCCGAATACGTCAGCAGCAATTCCAGTTGGGCAATGATAACCCCCTGGCTAAATTGATCGATGGGCGAATGATATTCCTGCTGAATATTCTGCATGATGTTGACAATGGTTATCTCTTCTTTTTCGGAAAGAAACAGTGCTTCATTGACTGAATAGTCGAAATACTCGTATTGTTTGATGGTTTTGGCCAGCGATGTATTCCACAAAAAGTCGGGATGCACCAGCAACATCCAGCCAGACTGCTGCACGGGCGAGTCCTGGTCGACCTCAATGCGAAGCACCTGACCCGGTGCCATAAAAAACATAACCCCTTCGTTGAAATCATATTCCTGTTGCCCATATTTCATTCGAACATTAGGATTCCGTTTCAGTGCGATGGAATAAAAATCCTTTACCAGCCCCGTTTCTTTTTCAAGAAAATGCGGCATGCTGGCCACGTCGATAACACTAATCTGTGGATGGTCGGGTTTGGGCAACCCTCTGGACTGGTGAAATTCAGCGATGGTCTTAAATCGGCGGGGTCCTGTGTCTGACATGGTGCAACCTGTGAATTTGCTTTAAAATACAATATTCTTCATTTCAGAACTCAGGCCTGTAGCCAAATCTATGCTTGTTGTAGCCATTTCGTTCATTCCGATGCAATCGGTGCTTTTGTAAATCGACCCCAGGCTATAAAAGCGGCCATACTAGCAAAAACAATATTGGCTCCAATGAGCGATGCTTCGCCCCGCATGATGTGAAAAATGCTGGCGCATAGCATAAGAACAAGTATAGCCATCGCCGTTAGGGGCGTCAGGCCCGGCCGAATGCGAAGCAGCGAGGGCAACAGAAGCCCCATAGCTCCCAGAAAATCCACGATTCCGGTAAATTTAACCAGCCCCAGCGGCACCTGACCCGTCCAGGGCCACATGGCCGATAAACTGCCGATCGACTGAAACAACTTCATCCAGGCCGCCCAGACAAAACTGGCCGCTAAAATGAATTGCACAACCCATAGCGTTATATGTATCGTTCGTGAAGATTTCTGTTGATATTCCATTCTGCCGTAATTTTTATGAATGGAACAAAAGTAGTTTGCGTTACTATAGGCAGGAAAGCACTATCCTGGCGGGATAGTACTAGCCAACAGGATAGTAACGCAGACCAGAAACAGGAAAAGAAATGCTGAACGGAGACAGATGCCCCAAAACAATGCTGTCGATTAAGGATGCGTTAGATGCGGTGGAAGGCAAATGGAAGTTGCTGATCCTATTCGCTCTCTCGTCGGGGCCCAAACGATTTACGCAGCTAGCCAAGGAAGTCAATGGAATCACCGATAAAACACTATCGAAGGAATTGAAAAGCCTGGAAGGAAATCAATTGGTGAAACGAGTCGTCTATGATACGTTCCCGCCAACCGTAGAATATTCCATCACGTCACACGGCATGTCGCTGGAGAAAGTAATCGAAGAACTACACTACTGGGGGTTAGCCCATCGGAAACTGATTATCGGGAAATGATTTTTCTTCCCTCAAGACTTCCTTAGTGAGAGGCCCAGCCGTATTGCTGATTTTAGGGGGTAAACGTCTCACATTCCCATCATCGTTCTTAGATTCGGTTCGGTCAGTACACCTTTTTCTGTCACAAACCAGGCATTTCCTTCTTCCAGGGATGGAGGTTGAATAGCCATAGCGACAACACTCGCGGCAACGTCTTCTTTCGTTTGGGGCAGGCTCATTCGGGCTTTAAAATCGCTCTCCGACATACCGCTATACGCAGCATAGGCCGGAATAACAACATCGCCCACGCCGGTATCCTGCATCAGTCGAAATGGAGCAAGAGTCAGAAAACGCAACCCTAGTTTTAGCCGATTCGACGCTTCCTGAGCGTAGTTGGCAAGAAATAGCTGCGTTCGTTTTGAGCCTGCGTACCCTCCCGAAATGGGCGAACCAAACAATGCGGCTCCGCTGGCAATGAACACTACCAGCGTATTGGGTTTAACGGGTGCATTAAGTGCATAATGGGCAATGAGAAAGGCAGCTTTTACATCTGTATTCCAATTTGTGCTGAATGTATCCCAGTCTAACTGTTGCAGAGGTTTATAGGGTGGCATTGCACCAGCGGCCAGCACAACAATATCTGGTTCATCCTGAAAAATGGCCGTAATGGTTGTTTCATCGGTAGCATCGGCCGACAGTGTTTGTATATCCGGCAACAAAGCGGCTACTTCTGCCAGCGACGTTTCATTTCGGCCAACGACTAACAGGGTAGCCCCTGCCTCGACCAATGCATTAGCGATAGCTAGTCCCGTACCACGACTGCCACCGACTACTACTGCTTTTTTTCCATTTAGCTTTTTCATGGCACATTTTGATTGAGTGAATGAAGTGAATGAGAGATTGAGCTTGCGCCAGCAAATCACTCATTCAGTTAGTTAGTTAGCAGGTTGTCCTTCGCCTTTGGTAATCAGGTTGAACAGGCTGTTGCGGATATAACCACCCCAGGCATTTGAGCACGCTCCATAGCATTCTATCTCAGGTTTTAATCCCTCATGTGTAAAACGAAGCTGGGTTTGTCCGCCTTTGTCGGTAATATCGAAAACAACCTGGGTACCTGTCCACTCGCTTTTGTCGCTGATAAAATTCAGACGGCTATCCGTAATGAGCCACACAACTTTTTGGGCAGGAACTATCTCAACTACTTGCTGTCGGGAATAATGCACATCACCGAAACGTACCTCGAACACATCGTTCAGATGCTGAGAGTTTCCTTCCAGGTTCTCAGTCCACCAACCGCGTACGTTATTGATGGCATCGAATACAATGTCTGGGCTTTGGTCGGTCAGCAGAATGGTCGTAAAATCGGATGGAGTCATTAGCGTTGTCGTTTTTGTGTTCATCAACTATGTTTACGAAGGCAAAATTATTGTCTAAACCGGGATTTGAGAGGGTGTAAAATAGACTTTCTAACGGGTTGATCTGGACAAAATCAACCTTTATTTTTACAATAAAAAAAGGGCATGAAACACATTACGATACTTGTCCCTGATGGCCAGAATAACCTGAGCAGCATTGTTGGGGCTTACGAATTGTTTACGGGAGCAAATGCCTACTGGAAGGCCTCTGGCCGGAATGATCTGTTTATGATCGAATTGGCGGGCATTTCGCCCACAATAGACTTCGAAGGCCAATTGTTTACCGTGAAGCCACACACCCACATTGCAGCCATCGCCAAAACTAACCTCATTGTTATTCCGTCCCTGAATCATAATATGCATCAGGCAATGGAGAGCAACAGCCTGCTTATTGAGTGGATTGCCAGACATTATAAGCGCGGTGCCGAAATAGCCACTATCTGTACGGGTGCCTTTATGCTGGCATCGGCCGGTTTGCTGGACGGCCGGGCGTGCTCGACGCACTGGGCGGCAGTGGACACATTCCGGCAACTGTTTCCAACCGTGAATCTTCAGCCCGATCGGCTTATTACGGACGAAAAAGGCATTTACACGAATGGGGGCGCGTACTCTTTCCTGAACCTGTTGATTTATCTGATCGAGAAATATTACGACCGGCAAACCGCCATTTACTGCTCTAAACTTTTCCAGATAGAGATTGACCGGCAAAGCCAGTCAGCCTTTGCCATCTTTACAGGCCAGAAACAGCATAGCGATGAAGTAATTAAAAAGGCTCAGGATTACATAGAAAGCAACCTTCAGGAGAAAATCTCCATCGACTACCTGTCAAATCTGTTCGCCGTAGGCCGACGGAACTTTGACCGACGCTTTATTAAAGCTACGGGCAATACACCCATTGAATATACCCAACGGGTTAAAATTGAATCGGCCAAAAAAGCGCTTGAATCCACCCGAAAAACCATCAATGAGGTAATGTATGAGGTTGGCTATTCCGATGTTAAAGCGTTCCGTGAAGTGTTCCGAAAAATCACGGGTCTATCGCCCATAGAATACAAAACGAAATATAATAAAGAAGCGATGGTGTAAAAATGGGCAACACCATTTCAACAAAATAGTGGTCGCGCTATGCTACATACCCGGCTTTTTGGCCGAACTAATCAGCGTAACGTCAACAAGCTCCAACGACTTAACCATATTGTTTACGGTCTCCTTGTATTTCTTGAAATGAGGTGTGGTTATATGCCGCTTATAGGCGGCTGTATCGGCATAAATTTCAAGGATTGTGATACTCGCCGGATCGTTTTTGTCGGCAACCGCATAATACGTCAATACACCGGGTTCAACGCGAACAGCCATAGTCATTTGCTCTTTTAAAGCAGCGTTGTACACTGCCAGTTGCGAAGGGTCTACTTTAATCTTTGCCAGTCTGACCATCTGCTTTTTTTCTTGTGCCATCGCTTTTTTACCAAAAGAAACCGTCAGTAAAAGCAGTATTACAACTACAGTCAACAATTTGAGCAGATTGCGCTCACCTCTACACGCTGTTTTAGGCAATTCCATATACAAAACCGTTTGTCGATATTAATAACGTTAGCGCAGCAGCAGCCGTTCTTCTTCATGATCGAGGTAATAAAGATGCTTGCGAACAATGTCTTCGTCGAGGGTCATGGTGGTTCGGTTTTTTTCGATCAGCCACTGCCGTTGCCGATCCAGAATATGCCGGTACAGGTCCTTTACATGCTCACTTACATCGGGAGTTCCATTGGCAGATAATCGGTACGAATTTGTCTTGATCAGCTTTTTATAAGCAGGCTGGGCAAGTTCTTCTTCTGTCAGATGTTCCTGCATGTATTGCAGTGCCAGTTCGGCAAACTGTTTCTCAATGAAGGCATCTACCTTCTCCTCGGGCTTTGTGTAATCCAGCTCGGCGAACCCGAAATTCCGGATAAAGAAGGGTAACGTAAGGCCTTGTACAACCAGCGTCAGAAAAATTACAACAAACGTAATGAACAGGATAAGGTCTCGCTGCGGGAAAGCGGTTCCGTTGCCCAGTTGAATGGGAATGGATAAGGCGGCAGCCAGCGAAACTACTCCCCGCATACCTGTCCAGCCCAGTAGCAAGGGCGTTTTCCAGCCCGGATTGCTCGTATCGGCCACGGTGATGAAGTTTCGCATAACCAGCGTGGTAACGACAGCACCATAACAGGATAAAATTCGGACAATAACCAGAGCAACCGTAATCAGCACACCATAGCCAATGGCTTCCCGAATACTGGTGTCGCCTAAACCCGAAACAATCTGTGGCAGATCGAGCCCAATCAGAATAAACACAAGGCCGTTCAGTATGAATGAGATAGTACTCCAGAAATTATAACCCCGAATTCGGGCCTGGCCGCTTAAAAAACCGAATCGGTGGTAAGACATCAGCAACCCACCACTTACGGTTGCCAGCACGCCCGAACTATGTGCTTCTTCGGCCGCAATGTACATGGCATACGGTCCAAGAATAGACAGTACCTGATGAATATCGACATTGTCGGGGAGCACTTTATGAATCTTCATAAACAGCCAGCCAACCAGCAGGCCAATACCCACACCGCCAACTACCATCCACAAAAAACTCAACAGGGCATCCTGCACAACAAACTTACCGGTTGAAACAGCAATTACGGCAAACTGAAAGATAATCAGCGAAGACGCATCGTTGAGCAGGCTTTCCCCCTCCAGAATCGACGACAACCGCCTGGGCACCTTAACAAACTTCATGATGGCCCCTGCGCTCACTGCGTCTGGTGGCGACACAATACCGCCCAGCAAAAAGCCCAGCGCCAGTGTAAAGCCAGGAATAAAATGATAGGCAATCAGCGAAACACTCAACGCCGTTACGAAAACAACCAGAATGGCAAATGAAAGGATAATCCGTCGCCACTTCCAAAGCTCTTTCCAGGATGTCGACCAGGCGGCTTCATACAGCAGCGGAGGTAAAAAGATAATGAAGATCAGCTCTGGGTCCATGTCGAGTACCGGGATACCTGGAATCAAACTAATGACCAACCCTGCCATAACCAGCAATACCGGATACGCTACTTTAATTCGTTGTGCCAGAATGATCAGCAGCACCATGACTAGTGTTGTTCCCAGATAAAACGTAACCTGTTCAATCATTGTCAAAGAAGTAGAATATGACTATCCCCAAAGCAGGTACCAAGGCTGCTTCCGCTTTCCAATATATTGATTTTTGGCTTACAAAGGCATAGGGCAAGGGGCGAAGGGTATAAGGTCAGAAGTCAGAGAAACACATCAACTATCCAAATCCTTTACCCCTTGCCCTATGCCCAACACCCCTAACCCTTGTACGGTTTACCAAGCACCAGCTTATCGCCCGACAAATCGACTTCGAACAGATGCGGCACACGAACAGTACGGCCATTTACACTCTTATGGCTATGCAGCGACATCAGCAGCTTACCATCGAGCGTATGAAACAACATACCATGCCCGTAATTAGGTGGCGTAATGGGGTCTTTTTCCTGAGTCCAGGGGCCATCCAGCGTCCCACTTTTTGAGTAGGCAACACCCTGGGTGTATACATCATAGATCCAGCTCGTCCAGATCATTCCGAGTCGGCCGGTTTGGGTTTGAAACAGGTAGGGGCCATCTGTGACCTTGTTTGGGCGGTCGTTGCCCTTATCGTCTTTCTCGCGGCTCCAGGGCGAATCGCTGGCCCGGAACAACACTTGTCCTTTGCCGATGGTGCCGCTCAGATCGGGTTTCAGTTCAATTTTTTCGATGGTTCCGTTCAGGTTCTGCAACCATTCGTAGCAATACACCATGTAGGGTTTACCGTTTTTATCGACCCAAAACGTGCCGTCCAGCGTAGGCATATTGGCGGGCAGATAGGTAGCATCCGGCATCGGTATATACGGGCCATCGGGTTTATCGCTGACCAGCACGTGGCACGCCCGCCGTTCGATCTCCCGACCGTTGACGGTATCGATTTTGACGGCGCGGTTGGTGAAGGTGGCAAAGTAGTAGTATTTGTTTTTGAAGGGGTGAATTTCGGCTGCCCAGATCATTGGGTTCGGCCCCATCCACGAGTTCGGATCGGTTTTGGTCACCTTGTAGGGGCCATCCCAAAGTTTCAGGTCTTTACTTTTCCAGAGCAGCCCCCCGGTTCCAGTCATGTAATAGAGATTTGTTTGCCGATCAGCCAGAATGAACGGGTCGCTCAACCGAATGGAATCCATCGGAACATTGGTCTGGGCTGAGGGGACTCGATTGCTTTGTGCTTTTAAGGTAAAGGCAAACAACAGGCAGGCTATAAATGGCAAGCAATTGGGTTTCATGGAAAGGATCAAGATTGAGGTGGTGATGGCTTTTTGTTTAAAGAAGGCTGAGAATTGGTTGTAAACGAAAAGTCTTGTGATAGGTCAATTCCGATTGACAGTGAAATACCTGAAATATATAAGTAAGCATAACCCTAGAAGTTTCAATTTCTGGTCAAACCCTTTATTCATCTTCTCCTTTGTGAAATTTTCCTATAAGCGGCACTATGTTTATCCGGACATACATTTAAACATTACGCAGCCAGACCATCTCGTATTGCCGCTTCGAGTACTCCAACGTTTATATCGTTTAGCGTTTTGAACTTAATGCAATACCCGCTCACGCTCGCCTTGCCTATTTCTTTACCATAGGTTTGGGGTAAGTAATTCTTATCTGCGATACCCATGATATAAACAGAGATTCCGGTCGTGTTGGCGCTCATACCAATTTGATAAAACTCTTTGGTTTTACCATTGGCATAGGTTATGGTATAAGATCCATAGCCTATGCTGGGATTGGCAACCGTTTTATTGTCACTGTTTTTACCGTCCAGGAACCACAATTTACAAGCTGGCATAACGTCCAGAATAATGCGATGCAACGCTTTCATCTCGCTATGTTTTGGTTCAGGCTGACTAGTTATATAGTCGTTAATTTGCTCTTGTCCGTTCATATAAAAATAGATGACTCACTTCCCTGTCTCCGGCACCCATACCTTATATGGGTAAACACCGCGATTGCCGAACGCATAGAACGGGATAGCCGTAAACGCTACTGACTTCGCATTCTTATCGGTGGCCTGACCAGTAATTACGTTGACACCGTTCAGTAGTTTGGGCTGAAACGTTAATTTCAGGGGGGTGTTGGCAGGCAAGAGGAGATCGTTCAGGTTGGGATTGTCGATGCCTTCCAGACCGTAGACGATAGGGCCCGATGCCAGCGCCACCTTTCCTTTGATGGTCTCAATTGAATCGTTGGGCGATACAATTCGGGGTTGCATGGGCAGGGCAAGTTCGATGCGGTCGCCTTTTTTCCAGGTTCGGCGGATAGCTGCATATCCGTTCTGTAGCTCCACGGCTATGGCTTTCCCGTTTACTTTCAGCGTTATGGGCTCCCCAACGGCAGACGTGTATAAATTGAACGGATTTTCCTGATTGTGCGCCCAGCCCGGTATCCGCATCTTCACCGTAAATGCCTTGTTCGATGCCGGATCAACTTCAATGATCGTTTCGCCTTTCCAGGGATAATTCGTCACTTGTTTCAGTTTAACATCAGTGCCGGCAACGATCAGGTTGGCCTGACTACCGATGAACAGGTTCACATAGGCGGCATCCTGGTCGTAGGCGTAGATGAACCCCGGCATAGCCGACACCATTTTCAGCAGCATCGGCGGGCAGCAGGGGCAGCTATGCCAGGCCCAACGGTGATGATCGGTTGCTACCAGAGGATTCTCATAGAAGTAATGATCACCCTGAAGCGACACGCTGGAGAGCAGATTGTTGTAGAGCACCCGTTCCAGCTCATCGATGTATTTGCCATCGGCTTCCAGCTCGTTCATGCGCTGGCTAAAAAACGCCGAGCCGATAGCTGCACAGGACTCCAGATAAGCCGATTCGGGCATAAAATAGTTTTTCCCGAATCGTTCACCATCAGCAATGGCCCCTTCGCCACCCGTAATGAACATCCGCTTGCCAATCATGTTGTCCCAGTAGTTATTGGCCGTTTCCACATAGCGCGGGTCGTTGTTTTCAAGCGCCGTTGCGGCTACGCCTGTTGCCAGCAATGTAGCCCGAACAGCATGACCTTCGATGGTCTTCTGCCGAAAAACCGACATGTGGTCCTGATTATACGATTCATCGCTTTTACGGGTATGCTGGCCGTTTTTGTCACCGTAGTTACCCCGATTTTCGATCCAGAACGTCGCGAGTTGGTAATACTGCTTTTCATTGACCGGCACGCTCATCTTCGCTTTCAGCGCCGGATCGTCTTTAAATAGCCAATACAATTTCAGGATGGCTTCTTCGGGGCCGCCGTGTCCGGGGATAACGTTCTTTTTGGGAAACGGCCCCATTTCCTGATACATGAAGTTGCTGAATTTAGTGGCTACGTCGAGCAGCTTAGTTTTGCCCGTGGCATTGTAGTAATGCACAGCCGCTTCGATCAGCATACCGGCATTGTATACATCATGCTGCCACTTATCGTCTCCGCCGTTGGTCCCCCATCGTTGCTCGGGTTTTACCAGTGTTGTGTAGGTGTTCAGATAGCCATCTGGATCAACAGCCTGCGCTGCGGCAATGCGATCGATATAGACATCTATTTTCTGCTCCAGTTTTGGATCGGGGTATTCGGCCAGCAGGTCGGCAGCGCCACGGATCGTTTCATACACCAGTCCATCATACCAGGGCGGTCCGTCGTGCTGGCCCGTGTTTTTCTTTCCCTGCGCTATCAGGTCGAAATTCAGGAAAGCGTTGCGCGTCCGGCCGAGTTTGGCTTTTTCTTCGATTAGATCTTTGCGGTCGGGCTCATAGTTCCCTTCCAGTTTATCGAATACGTCGTATACCGTTCTGGAATCCCAAACCTTCAGCTTCGGGCTCCAGAACAGGTCGTTTACATTCACCTGCTCCAGTTTCAGCGGATGAATGATATGAGTATGTGGCTGAGCCACAGCGAATGGAGCCGACAGACTAACAAAAAGAGCGATGCGGGCGAATTGAGAGCGAATAACGATCATCATACCTAATGAAAGTCTGCTCGTATAAATTTTTAACCTAAGCAATAGAACGCGGTTTATTATGATCCTCACAATACACACTGATGGATCATAATAAACCGCGTTCTATTGCTTAGGTAGCAGTTTAGCTATTATACGCCGTCGATACGGTATCGCCACCTTCGCCCGTCCAGTTCGTATGGAAAAACTGGCCGCGTGGTTTGTCGATCCGCTCGTAGGTATGCGCACCAAAGTAGTCGCGCTGGGCTTGCAGCAGGTTGGCGGGTAGCCATTCGCTGCGGAAACCATCCAGATAGCAAAGCGCCGATGTGAGCGCAGGAGCCGGAATTCCGTTGCTCAATGCAGCCGCACATACACGTCGCCAGCCAGCCTGCGCGGCTTCGATTTTCTCCTTGAAGAAATCGTCGAGCAACAGGTGCGGTAGCTCAGGATTTTTATCGAAGGCTTTTTTGATGTCGCCCAGGAACGCCGACCGGATAATACAACCACCCCGCCACATCAGCGCAATATCGCCGTAGTTCAGTTGCCAGTTATATTCTTTAGCAGCCGCCATAAACAGGTTGTACCCCTGCGCATACGAAATGATTTTGGCGCCGTATAATGCCATTTTCAAATCGTCGAGCAGTTGGGCCTTATCGCCCGAAAATTCGGGCTTGGGTCCGCTGAGTACTTTCGAGGCTTCCACCCGTAAGTCTTTCTGTGCTGACAAAAAGCGGGCAAATACCGATTCGCCAATCAGCGTCAGCGGAATACCCTGATCCAGAGCAGCCGTTCCAGTCCATTTGCCAGTGCCTTTTTGCCCGGCCGTATCCAGAATTTTATCGACCATTGGCGTACCGTCCTCATCTTTATAGGCCATAATATCGGCCGTAATTTCGATCAGATAGGAGTCCAGCTCTTCAGTATTCCACTTTTTAAATACCTCATGCATTTCATCGGCACTCATGCCCAGCAGATCTTTCATAACCTGATAAGCCTCGCCAATAATCTGCATATCGCCATACTCGATGCCGTTGTGTACCATTTTCACAAAGTGTCCGGCACCGTCGCTACCGACCCAGTCACAACAGGGCGTACCGTCGTCTACTTTGGCCGCAATCGACTGGAAAATATCTTTTACATATGGCCAGGCCGCCACACTTCCTCCCGGCATCATCGACGGACCGTGTAACGCACCAATTTCTCCCCCCGAAACACCAGTTCCTATGTATAAGAAACCTTTGCTTTCAACATATTTGGTCCGGCGAATGGTATCGGGAAAATACGAATTACCACCATCGATAATAATATCACCCGGTTCGAGATGTGGGATAATCTGCTCAATAAAATCATCGACGGGCTGTCCGGCTTTTACCAGCATCATCACCTTACGGGGTCGTTTCAGCGAAGCTACCAGTTCTTCGATGGAGTGGGCACCGATAAAGTTTTTTCCGGCTCCCCGTCCGTTCATAAAGTGATCGACTTTCTCAACCGTACGATTAAAAACGGCTACCGTAAACCCTTTGCTTTCCATGTTAAGCACCAGGTTTTCACCCATTACGGCAAGACCAATCAGGCCTATATCTGCAGATTCTGTCATTATGATGTGATTTGTTAGACTATAAATCCTACGTTTTGCTTTAGTAAGAACTGCTTATGGACGCTCCTACTCATTGGTTACCAGACCTTCATTTGTTGTCATCCGTCGTTTTCATTAACGATAGCGAAAAACGGTAGTCCTCTGGCAACGAACTAACACCAAAGCCCCTGGCGTGTAGTAGCCCGCAAATATAGGTACTTCCTGTTCTACAATCCGTTCTATAGTTTGTAAAGAATAGTGAATAGCCCCACCGGTATTGTTCTTCCGGTTAGTTGATTGTTTCCTTTAGCCAACAGGATTCATCCGGCTAAAAGCAGCGTTCAAATCGTCGGGCGTCGCCTTAGCCATTCCCTCACTAAAACCGTACGTTAGTTCGGTTTTTCCTTCTTTTAATTGAGCAAACACCGCGTCGACAAATCCACTTACGGGTGGCGCATGGTCGTGTAGACCTTTACCGCCCAGATCGGTATTCAGAGCAGGTGGAATCACTTCAATTACTTCGATGTTTCGGGGTATCAGCAAATGCCGCAACGAAAGGGTGAATGAGCGAAAAAACGCTTTAGTAGCCGAATAAACTGGCACTTTCGTTAATGGCACAAAGGCCAGACCCGACGTTACGTTCAGAATTGTCGTTAGCGACGGCAGGTTAATAAACAGTGCCGTCAGGTGCAACGGTGCCTCAATATTGACGGTAATTTCAGTCTTCGCCCGCTCAAAAAAATCGCCGTCGGTAATCGACAACCATTGCTGCATTCCGGCATTGTTGATCAACACATTCAGGTCGGGGTGCTCATCGGCAATCCATTGGTAAAGCGCCTGGCGCTCATCGGCCACCGACAAGTCACACGGGCGGGTAATAACGTTGGGTAATCGGTCGGCTACTTCCCGAAGCATGTCTTCGCGCCGACCGCAGATGATTACGGTATTGTTTTCCTGGATGAACCGCTCGGTCAGTCCCAGACCGATACCGGAGGCACCGCCAGTAATCAGGATTTTGTTGTTCGATACATTCATGTGGTTTGTATTGATTGTTATGGAAAATTAGTCATTGGTGTAAACAAACCTAAAAGGTTTCAAAAACCTTTTAGGTTTAGCCCGAAACAAGCAGGAGACAGCAGGTTAGTAATTATTCTGAGTGCCTTTATATTGCTGATGTTCTATCTAATCCTCCTATTTCCATAACCTTATCATGCTGAAAAAATATGTATTGATTGCGCTCCTAACGCCAGCGGCTCTGGCAGTGGTGGCCCAGAATCAGCTCCGCCAGGGCTTTGAAGCTCCTCCCAACAGCGCCAAACCCCGTGTGTGGTGGCACTGGATGAACGGCAACATAACCAAAGAAGGTATTCAGAAAGATCTGGAATGGATGCATCGCGTTGGTATTGGCGGTTTCCAGAATTTCGACGCCAGTTTGTTTACCCCCCAGGTCGTCGCCAAAAAACTGGTTTTTATGACCCCCGACTGGAAAGATGCCTTTCGCTTTACAACTCAACAGGCCGATAAGCTCGGTCTCGAAATGGCCATTGCGGGTTCTCCGGGCTGGAGCGTAACGGGAGGTCCATGGGTAGAACCGTCCGATGCCATGAAAAAATACGTCTGGACCGAAACCCGCGTAACAGGAGGCCAACTGTTCTCCGGCAAGTTACCCCAGCCACCTTCTACAACCGGCAAGTTTCAGGATGTGGGGCTAACCAGTGCAGGCATCATGGGCGGCCCGGCACCGAAACTACCCAACTATTATCAGGATGCACTGGTGATTGCCTATCCACTGCCTCCGCAGGACAAAACACTGGCCGAACTAAAGCCAACCGTAACATCGAGTGGGGGTTCGTTCAATCTTGGCCAGTTAACCGACGGCAATCTAAACACAACCACTTATTTGCCGCCTGCCAACGTAGGCGAAGACACATGGATTCAATATGCCTTCGATAGTCCACAGACTTTTCGGGCGTTCTCCATCGTAGGTGCCAACCATAGTGGTCTTGAAGAGTTTAATGGCGGTCCCGAAAACCGGAGTCTGAAAGTCAGCGACGATGGTGTTATTTTTCGGGAGGTTGTGGCTATTCCGGGCAGTACGGTTCCGCAGAATACGATGAGCATTCCTCCCACCACAGCGCGATACTTCCGCTTTGCGTTCAAAACCTTATCTCCCGAAGCAAATATGTTTGCTGCCCTGATGGGCGGCAAAGCCGAACCAGGCAAACCCGTAGGCGTCAATGTAGCCGAACTGGTCCTGTATCCAACCAGTCGCATCAACCTGTTCGAAGACAAAGCCGGTTTTAGCCCCTGGAAAGAAGAAGCATCCATGCCAACCACAACCGTACCCGATGCTATAGCCAGCGAAAAAATAATTGACCTGACCAGTAAAATGAGTGCAGATGGTAGCCTGAACTGGACCGTTCCGGCTGGTAACTGGGCAATCATTCGGTTAGGCTATTCGCTAACCGGACGTCAGAACCATCCGGCCTCGCCCGAAGCCACGGGTCTGGAAGTCGACAAACTCGATGGTACTGCCGTAAAACAATACATAAACACGTACCTCGACATGTATAAAGACGCCACCGGCGGACTGATGGGTACTAAAGGGCTACAATACATGGTGCTCGATAGTTACGAAGCCGGACACATGACCTGGACCAAAGCCCTGCCCGACGAATTTGCCAAACGCCGGGGCTATGATCTGAAACCCTGGATTCCGGTACTGACGGGCCGGGTTGTTGGTAGTGTAGAAGCCAGCGAAAAATTCCTGTGGGATTTCCGGAAAACCATCGGCGAACTGATCGTTGAAAACCACTACGAAGTGATTGGCGATGCGCTAAAACAGCGTGGCATGAAACGCTATACCGAATCGCACGAGAACAAGCGGATTTACCTGGCCGACGGCATGGATGTGAAACGTAAAGCCGATATTCCGATGTCGGCCATGTGGACGCCCGGCAGCCTGGCGGGTGGAGCCAACGAAGAGGTTCGCAGCGAAGCCGACATTCGGGAAGCTGCTTCGGTAGCGCATATCTACGGTCAGAATCTGGTAGCAGCCGAGTCAATGACCTCAGTCGGCAATGCGTTTAGTTTTCATCCCGAAAAACTGAAACGTACGGCCGATCTGGAAATGGCGTCGGGCCTGAATCGGTTTGTGATTCATACATCGGTTCATCAGCCGCTCGACGACAAAAAACCGGGATTTTCGCTGGGGCCTTTTGGTCAGTATTTCACCCGACAGGAAACCTGGGCCGAACAGGCCAAACCCTGGATGGACTATCTGGGGCGGAGTTGCTACCTGCTACAACAGGGTAAGCCCGTGATTGATGTGCTCTATTATTATGGAGAAAATAACAACATCACTTCGTTGTTTACTAAAAAGCTATCGACTGTTCCGGCTGGCTACGCCTTCGATTATGTCAATGCCACCGCCCTGCTCAACGACCTGCGATTCCAGAACGGTCGGATTGTAGCGCCCAGCGGGCAAACCTACCGCTTGCTGTTACTCGACAGCAGCGCCCGCTATATGACCCTTCCGGTACTGAAAAAGCTAGGCGAACTGGTCAATGCCGGTCTGGTAGTCGCGGGAGCAAAACCAGAGCGTTCGCCCAGTATGCGCGATAATGAAGCAGAGTTCACAAAATTGGCTAATGAAATCTGGCAAAAGCCAACGGTATCGAACCGCCTGGTAGCTGATGTGTTGAACGGTATGGGCATTGATCAGGATGTTGCCATATCTGGAGCCAGAGCGCCCATTCTATACCTACATCGCCAAACTGCGGATGCGGATATTTACTGGCTCGATAACCGGAGCAATACTGCTAATAATGCCGAAATCAGTTTCCGCATAACGGGAAAAGTGCCCATGCTATGGCACCCACAAACGGGCAAAACCGAGCCGGTTTCCTATCAGATCAAAGCAGGGCGGACAACGATTCCTCTTACCTTCTCATCGTGGGAAGCCTACTTTATCGTGTTTGGTGATAAAACTACTACAACGGCCTATACCAAACCAACCGTTACCGAAATGGTTGTTGCCCGGCTTGAAACACCCTGGAAAGTCAGTTTTCAGGAAGGGCGGGGAGCGCCACCAACTGCCACGCTCAACCAGCTAGCCTCCTGGACCGACAACCCCGACGCAGGCATTCGCTATTTCTCAGGTACGGCGACTTACAACAATTCGCTTTCGATTCCTAAACTAGACAAAGCGGTTTCGTATGTGCTCGACCTGGGCGACGTAAAAAACATTGCAGAAGTCGTGGTCAATGGCAAACGCATGGGCACCGTCTGGAAACATCCTTTTCGACTGGATATCACACCAGCACTAAAGCCCGGCAACAATTCGGTGCAGATTGAGGTCACAAACCTGTGGGTAAACCGATTGATTGGCGATGCACAACCCGGCATAACCAACAAAATTACGTTTACCACTATGCCGTTCTATCAGGCTAACTCGCCATTGCTGCCCTCCGGTCTGTTAGGTCCAGTGCAAGTTGTGTCACAAAAGTCTATAGCACAGGGTAAATAAACGTTGTCGACATTGGTAACAAAAACCGCCGGACCCAACTAGCCCGGCGGTTTTTGTTGGCGACCTAGTATGATTGACTTGTCGTATCCATCAGAGTTCAAACCCCTGCCCTGGTCAGCATCTCAACAGCTTCTGTGTCTTTATAATCGCTGGCCAGCTTTTTCAGATGAGTTTTCAACTGCCGGATGATGGTCGCATTTTTGGAATTACTGTATGTATTATGCATCTCATTGGGATCGGTTTTTAGATCGAAAAACTCCCAAGATTCGCCTTTCCCGTAGAAATAAATCAGCTTGTATCGATCTGTTCTGATACCAAAGTGCGGCAATACCCGATGGTCGGCGGGATATTCGTAATAGTGGTAAAACACTGCCTTGCGTCCTTTACCCGCTTTGGGTAATGGTAGAAACGATTTACCCTGCATGTCGGACGGAATGGGCGCACCCGCCATTTGTAGAATAGTTGGAGCAAAATCAGTATTAATAAACAGATCGCTGGTTATTGTACCCGGCTTGATTTTGGGTGGATAACGCACCAGCAGTGGCATATGCATCGATTCTTCATACATAAATCGTTTGTCGAACCAGCCATGTTCGCCCAGATAAAACCCCTGGTCCGACGAATACATAACAACAGTGTTTTCCAACATACCGTATTTGTCCAGATAGTCTAGTACCCGCCCCACGTTGCGATCCACCGACAATACACAACCAAGGTAATCATGCATATATCGCTGATATTTCCAGTTATCAAGCGCTTTTCCGGTCAGATGTTGCTGTTTAAATGCTTCATTACGTGGATCATAATAGGCTTTCCAGGCTTTAAGTTGCGCCGGGTTCATACGTTTAATAATGGGCATAGTATCAATATCGACTTTCAGATCGAGCCCAAGACGCATGGTTGGTGTGGCAAGCTGCATATCCTGATGCTGCGCTGCCAATCGGCCTTCATATGTATCATAAAAAGTCGATGGCATCGGAAACGTTTTTCCATCAAATGCATGCAGGTCCGTGGTATCGGGTAGCCATTCGCGATGGGGTGCTTTGTGACCAATAACCAGACAAAACGGTTTAGAGGCATCGCGTCCGCTTTCGATCCAATTCAGCGCGTCGTCGGTGATCAGGTTTGTGACATAACCATCCCTGCGAACAGTTTTACCATCCATCTGAATAAAATTGGGGCTATAGTACAACCCCTGACCAGGCAGTATCTCCCAAAAATCGAAGTAATGCGGATTTGCTTTCAGGTGCCATTTTCCGATCCAGGCAGTTTGATAACCTGCCTCCTGAAGATATTTTGGAAACATCGGCTGACTGGCATCAAAGGTCGTATAATTATCACGGTGGCCATTGATATGACTGTATTTCCCCGTCAGTAGCGTAGCTCGGCTCGGTGCACAAATTGAATTGGTACAGAACATATTGGTAAACACCACTCCTTCGCGTCCAATACGATCAATGTTGGGTGTTTTAACATACGGACTTCCATAGGCACTAATTGCCTGTAACGCATGGTCATCGGAGAAAATAACGATGATATTGGGGCGTGAAGTCGCCTTAAAATCAACGGGAGCCAGCCGAAAGGCTACCAATAGAATTGGCAGCGCCAGGAAAAAACCTACTTTCGTTAAACGATTCATTATTGTTCAAGTCAGTATTCTTCGCCTTAGGTGCCTACTAACACACACGCTAAAGGGAGTATTTTTATAGAGAATGCCTGAAACAAATGAATCTACTGCCGCCCGGCTGCCAATAGGCAGGGCATAAATAAAAAACCGTCAAATCGGGCTGATTTGACGGTTTTGTGTAGTCGGGGTGGCAGGATTCGAACCTACGACCTCCTGCTCCCAAAGCAGGCGCGATACCGGGCTACGCTACACCCCGAAAGTCGAGCTTTTTAAACTGATCATCAACTTAAAAGCGCTCCTGCGGAGAGAGAGGGATTCGAACCCTCGGTACCGTTACCAGTACGACAGTTTAGCAAACTGTTCCTTTCGGCCTCTCAGGCATCTCTCCGTAGCCGTTCATCCGTTCGCTGGATGATTGGGACACAAAGGTAGAGGGATTTTTCGTTTACAGCAAGAGGTAACCCAGAAAATCTTTTAAGAATTATTATTTTCGCCCCTCCCAAATGCTGCCCTCCGATGTGCAACTCCGTCATCGTCAGGTTAATTATTGCGTTTCATGAATTGGCTGTACTCGTTATCAAAAACTGATTTTTTTTTCATTGGCTTATTTATCGTGCTGTATGGGCTCTATATTTTTCGCACATTCAGCCTGGCTCAGCAACTCAACACGTCGGCCTGGGGAGTTATTCCTAAATTTTTTTTGCGCAGTAGTTATCTCATTTTGCTGTTGATTGCGTTGCTCGGCCCTTCCTTTGGCGAAGTCGATCAAAACACCACCACAACTGGCCGCGATATTTATCTGATCATCGATGTGTCGCGTTCGATGGATGCCACCGATGCGGTACCAACCCGGCTCGAACGGGTTAAATATGGCATTCAGCAACTTTGCGATACCCTGGCAACCGATCGTTTTGGCCTTATTGTAGCCGCCAGCGAATCATTTGTTCTCTCGCCATTAACGGCCGACCATGACGCGCTCAAGCGTTTCGTGCGGGATATTCGCACCCGAAAATCAGATATGGGTGGCACCGACCTCTGCTCAGCTATTGAACTCGCCCGACAAAAATTTCTGACCGATTCTTCAACCTTGCTTACTGCCAAAAGCATTGTGCTATTTAGCGATGGCGAAAATTTTGGAACCTGTAGCCGTCCCGAATTAGCCGGACTTCGCACGGCTGGCATACCAATGATTACGGTAGGCGTTGGTACCGATCAGGGATCATCGATTCGGGAAGGTCACGATTTTATCCGCGACGATGCCGGGCAAATTGTGCGCAGCCAGTTAAACAGATCCTTTCTTCAGGAATTAGCGCTAAACAGTCGCGGGCAATACATCGAATCAACAAACGATGGACAATACGTTCGGCAAATTACCAGCACCCTATTAACCCAACATGGACTTCGCATTGACCAGAATCGGGTATCGGTTTCGTCAAACAAGTACGTTTATTTTCTGTTAGCGGCCCTGATTCTCCTCGCATTTGACGTGATTATAACGGTAAGAACTTTTAGGTTATAAGAGCATCTCAAAGTTTCGCCTTATTTTTGGCGACCGATACGCTATTGACGTATGATCTACTTATTCATTGCGGTCTGGCTCTGGTGGGATACACCTCACTCACTAAATCAGATTTCCCGAAACAATGAGGCTCGTAAAGAAGCTGAAACAGCCTATAAGGCTGGCGACTATACACGTGCCATGCATTTATATGCAAACTTGAGTCGTATTACAACCACTATTGATCCGGGCGTTCGCCTGAATCTGGGCCATACTTATTTCCACCTGAAACGATACAACAAAGCTCGTGCTCAATACGAAGCTTTATTGAGTTCAGATCGTCCTGATTTACGAACCGCTGCGGCTACACAATTGGGGGTTATTGCCTGTTTACAGCAGGATACAGCAAAAGCATTGATGCTGTTTGAACAGGCTTTGCTCGAAAATCCGGATAACGAACCGGCGCGCTTCGATTTTGAATTAATAAAAAAACAGTTTTCTCAGAAACTGCCTGATCCCAAAGCCCATCGGCAACTTTCTGAAAAACAACAGCAGACAACGACCCTGACTCAACCTTCGGGCGGACGAGAGGTCGAGCGATCTGACCGTCAGGACGAACTACTGCATCGTTTTCAACGACTGGATCTGACAGAAGAACAGGCTCTACAGTTACTCAATGCAATGCAGGACGATGATCTGCCCTATGCATTAACACAGTCGGCCCGGCATGCTGCTACCAAAAAGGCAGCTAATAACAGCCGCTGGTAAGTCGACAACTTATTGAGCCCCTTTTTCTGTTATGGTACTAGCGCTAAGCCGCCTGGCTCGCTCCATTAACAACTAGTGACTATGAACGAAGTCGTAATAATTTCTGCTGTGCGAACGCCTATCGGGTCGTTTGGTGGTGTGTTTTCAACCCTGTCGGCTACCGATCTGGGGGCTGCGGCTATTCGGGGAGCCCTAACCCGCGCCGGAGTGTCGGCCGATCTGGTTCAGGAAGTATATATGGGTAATGTAGTGTCGGCCAATGTTGGGCAGGCTCCCGCCCGGCAAGCGGCCCTTAAAGCGGGCATACCCGCAACAGCTCCCTGCACCACCATCAATAAAGTGTGTGCTTCGGGGGCTAAAGCCATTATGCTGGCGGCCCAGAGCATTCAGTTAGGGCTAGCCGATATTGTGGTGGCGGGTGGTATGGAAAGCATGACAAATGCCCCCTATTATGTTCCAAAAGCTCGTTTTGGCTATAAATACGGCAATGGTGAATTAGTTGACGGGCTGGCCCGCGATGGATTGGTTGATGCTTATGACCAGTGCGCCATGGGCGTTTTTGCCGATCAGACGGCCCGCCAGTATGCCATCAGCCGGGAAGCACAGGACGCCTACACCGTGCAGTCGTATAAGCGGTCGGAGGCCAATACGCAGAACGGTCGTTTTGGTTCTGAAATTATTGCGGTAGAAGTGCCCGGCCGCAAAGGCGCAATCACCATAAGCGAAGATGAAGAATACAAAAACGTCATCTATGATAAAATCCCAACGCTGAAGCCAGCCTTTGGAGCGGATGGCACCGTAACGGCCGCCAGTTCGTCGCCAATCAGCGATGGCGCTTCGGCACTGGTTATTATGAGCCGCCACCGGGCCGACCAGTTGGGCGTAAAACCGTTGGCCCGGATTGTGGCCTATGCCGATGCGGAACAAGAACCGCAATGGTTTACAACAGCGCCAACCAAAGCGGTTCCGCTTGCACTCGAACGGGCAGGGTTAACCGCCAACGATATTGATTTTTTTGAAGTGAATGAAGCCTTTGCAGTTGTTCCACTTGCATTCAGTACGGTCTTAGCGATACCCCAGGAAAAATTAAATGTATTCGGCGGAGCGGTTTCTATCGGCCATCCGCTGGGCGCATCAGGTGCCCGAATCGTAACGACGCTAACGAATGTTTTACAGCAAAACAACGGTCGTTATGGCGCTGCCGGTATCTGCAACGGTGGTGGCGGAGCTTCAGCCATTGTAATTGAGAAACTATAAAAGTCCCCCAGCCCCTGAAAAGGAAGTGCTGCTTTAAAAAGTATGCGGTATCACCTTCTCGTCGGGGCGTCATAAAAAATGAACGCCATACAAGAAACCAACTTCCAGTTTCCCGGCCAAACGGGCTTCTACAGAGGAAAAGTACGGGATGTTTATTCATTCCCGGACAAAATGGTAATGATCGCATCCGACCGCATTTCGGCATTTGATGTGGTACTACCTCGCCCAATTCCCTATAAAGGCCAGGTTCTCAACCAAACAGCCGCTTATTTTCTGAAGGCCACGGCCGATATTGTGCCAAACTGGCTGCTCGATGTTCCAGATCCGAATGTAAGTGTTGGCTTAAAGTGTGAACCGTATGCCGTTGAGATGGTAGTACGCGGTTATCTGGCTGGCCATGCCTGGCGTGAGTACCGCGATGGGCACCGGATGCTATGCGGAGTTGCCTTACCCGAGGGTCTGCGCGAAAATGATCGCCTGCCCGAACCAATCATTACGCCATCGACCAAAGCCCACGAAGGACACGACGAAGACATAAGTCGTGAAGAAATTCTACAACAGGGCATTGTGTCAGAAGCCGACTATGTTCAGCTCGAACGCTACGCCCTGGCCCTGTTTAAACGCGGAACCGAAATGGCAGCCGAGCGCGGCCTGATTCTGGTCGATACCAAATATGAGTTCGGTAACCTCGATGGCAAGGTTTATCTGATCGACGAAGTACATACCCCCGACTCGTCGCGCTATTTTTATATGGATACCTATGAGGCTAATCTGGCCGCCAATCTGCCCCAAAAGCAGCTATCCAAGGAGTTTGTCCGCGAGTGGCTCATTGCAAATGGTTTTCAGGGAAAAAGCGGGCAAACCGTTCCAGCCATGACCGATGAGTGGGTAAATCAGATTTCGGCCCGGTATATCGAGTTGTATGAAACCGTTACGGGCCAGGCGTTTCAACCTGCCAATCCCAGCATCGATCCAGCGGAACGAATAGAAACCAACGTTCGTAAATCAATTTCTATTTGACTTATCAACTTACTCCGTTAAGTTGCTTCGTAAATACAAAATTTTCGCTCATAGCCATTGTACGATAAGATGGCTATGAGCGAACGTGTGGGAACTATCGGCACCTTGGCTTTCGTAAATCAGGTAGTCTGTCTAAACGCGCTCCCATTACGTCTAATACAGAGATCGATCAGCCATTCTATCCACAAATCGTTTCGCCAACGATTTTCAAAAAAATTAAGATTTATTCATATATTATTTAACGAACCGTTTTTAAATTCCAGAAACCTGAAACCAAATAACCAGATGAATTACACAATCGAAAGAAACGAGCAGTATGCTCTGATCCGGCTGGCAGAAAGCGAATTTGGTGGTGACGTAGCAACTGAGTTCGAAAACCTGAGCCGTTCCTTGTTCCGTTCGGGTTATAGTAATATAATTGTTGACATGGCCTCAACCCAATCGGTCGATCCGGTGGGCGTTAGTACCATTCGTAAGATAAACCGTCAGTGTACTAACGAAGTTGGTTTATTCGTGTTAGTGACAAAGAATGATGACTTGATTGATTTTCTGGATACGGCGAATATCAGCGACCTGACAATTCTGCCAACAGTAGAAGAAGCTGTCGACGCCGTGTTTATGAATGAGTTGGAGAACGATTTTCGCAGTGAGGAAGATGATGAGTACGACGCAGGGGGAAGCATCGGCCGGGATGCCGACTAAAGAATCAGTTTCTGATTATGAACACCATAAACCAGGCAATCCGACATTTGCTCTTACAATACTAGGGGCCGGGTCGGCAACTCCTACATTACGCTATCATCCAACATCGCAGTTGCTCACGGTTGGTAACGACTATATGCTCATCGACTGTGGCGAAGGCACTCAGCTTCGGCTCATTGAGCAAAAAATTCGACCGGGGCGGCTGCGGTATATTTTTATAACCCATCTGCACGGCGATCATTATTTCGGTCTCCCTCCTCTTCTGTCGACTCTGAATCTGGCAGGTCGTACTGAAGATCTCTTTCTGTTTGGCCCGCGTGGCCTCGATGAAGTGCTTACTACAATTTTTCGGGTATCAGACTCTCGGCTGGGCTATAAACTGCATTTCCAGCCAGTGAATCCGGAAACCTCAACGCTGTTGCTGGACCATCCACAGGTAACTGTCGAATCAATTCCGCTCCAGCACCGAATCGATTGCTCTGGCTATCTGTTTCGGGAAAAGCCACACCCGCGTCGGCTACTGCGCGACCGACTGCCCAGCGATATACCAGTTCAGTATTTAAAAATGCTGAAAGAGGGTCATGATATTCTAAGTCCAGAAGGAGCTATTATTCATACCGCCGACGATGTTACGGTGCCGGGTTTGCCATCCCGTTCCTATGCTTTCTGTTCCGATACCCGCTATATAGAAGAGTTGGCGGCCCAGTTGCATGGTGTCGATCTGCTGTATCACGAAGCAACATTTCTGGAAGATAATGCGCTCCGGGCCGCCGAGGTTTTTCATTCGACTGCTAAGCAGGCCGCAACCGTTGCCGCTAAAGCAGAAGCTGGCCGACTGCTGATTGGGCACTTTTCGTCGCGCTACAAACAATATGATGCATTTGTTAATGAAGCCAGAACCGTTTTTCCAGAAACGTATATTGCGACAGAAGGCACAACAATTCCCATTGAAAACTGGAGCGATCGCTCATCAACTTCCTGATCGGTTTAGCCCTTTGCGTAAGTTGAGTAAACAATCCTCTGGAATCTGATTATATTTAGGCCCCTAATAATTCATTCACACATGCTGGCCTTTCACTTAGGCTTTCTGGATGTCGGTTGGCTCGACATACTCGACATTCTGCTGGTTGCACTACTTATTTATCAAATCTATAACGTTGTTCGAGGCAGTGTTGCCAGTCGGGTATTCATTGGCTATTTGCTGGTCTATCTGGCTTATTTGCTGGTTAAAGCCCTCGGTCTGCACCTACTGACAACGATTCTGGAATATTTTATCAGTGTTGGTGCACTGGCGCTGATTATTATTTTCCAGCAGGAAATCAGACGATTTCTTTTGCTGATTGGCAAATCAACCAATGTAGCCAATAGTCGCTGGATCCGACGGTGGCTGCTCCGCCAACCCGAAGTTGGTGAACCTGTTACACCGCTTCGCCCTATAATGGATGCCTGTAAAACACTAAGCGCGGAGTTTTCGGGAGGGCTGATTGTGATTCGGAAAAACGACGATCTGGAGAAATTTACCCAATCGGGCGAGGTCATCGACGCAGAAGTCTCGAAACCACTGCTGCTGGCTATTTTCAGTCAGTACAGTCCACTACACGATGGAGCCGTGATTATTGGCGATGGCCGAATCGAAGCAGCCCGTTGTATTCTGCCCGTTTCGGAAGATGACGAACTTCCCCCTTCATTAGGGTTTCGGCATAGAGCCGCTTTAGGCATGAGCGAAGCCACCGATGCTGCTATTATAGCGGTTTCGGAAGAAAGTGGTCGGCTAACACTAGCTCTAAACGGTGAATTATACACAAATCTTACCCTGTCGGATCTGGAAGATCGACTCAACAAGTACCTGCGCGAACCCGGCCGAAAAGAACACAAACTATAAAGGGAGATCGGAGGGTATGCTCCGGATCCCCCTTTCCTATATAGTTAATTAGCTAATATTCCAGCATACGAGGCAGGCTCTTGGCCTGTTCGACAAAGTCGGTTACCTGCTCCACCGAAGGCGGACGCTGGGTAAACTGTCTTTTACTGTTGATTTCGATCAGCTTTGCATGCAGATTAACTGCCGAACGCTGGGCTAGCTCCACAACGGTATCGACTCCGGCTTCTTCCATCAGATCGCTATAAACGCGTCCAATGCCCTTGATTCGGGCTAAATCAGCCCGATTGGCTAATTCCAGCAGAAAAGAAGGGTCGATACCAACGGCAGCCGCTAGTGATTTGCGATCTTGCGGAGTTTTGCTCGCTTCAAGAAGGGCATCGCTATCGCCCAGGCCCTGGCCTTTGAGGGCATACACCATGGCATCAGTAGTTCCACGAAGTTCTCCTAACGTAATGCTCATAACAAATAAGAGGTAGGTTAATGTTTGGGGGCAGAATGACCTTCAGTCTGCCTATACATTATGAACGAACAAGATACTTTCTACGAGTATCGTTTAACAGGAATTTTTTCTGAACGGTAAAACTTTCCGGGTGCATTTGCCCAAATTCATTTTCCCACTCAGCATACCGCCCAGGCTCCTGCTCCTGAAAACGGATACGATCAATTTTCTTTTGTATTAAATACTCTTCAAAAGTCATACGACAATTTGACCGTATTTACGGTTTTCCAGCAGTAAAGTTACATGCACAAATATACATAGTCAATTATTTTATAGTATTAAGGTCATTTCAATGACAAATTGACGCATAAACTACCTGATATACATGAAGAAAAGATGTTGGAACAGATCATGTTCCGCTTTCTTTCTCATGTAAACCAGAAATCGTATGAACACCCAATTTGTGTCATTTACCGACGCGGTTTCGCAGCCAGGAGAAAATGGGGAACAAGATCAGATTCTGCTGGATGCTTACTCCAACACGGTAGTAAATGTAGCTAAAAAAGTAAGTCCGTCGGTAGTGCAGATTAAAGTGAGCGGCCGGAACCAAAACGCCAGTCGAGCCCCTCAACCGGGCCGCCGTCCGGGCTCATCGCGACCGGGTTCTAACGATGGCGGGAGCGGATCAGGATTTATTATCTCTACCGATGGGTATATCATTACCAATAATCATGTAGTGGCCGGAGCCAGTAGCCTGGTGGTTGGCCTGCCCGATGGACGCGATTTTGACGCTACACTCATCGGGCGCGATCCAGCAACCGATATTGCCGTTATTAAAATTTATGCCGATGGGCTTAAAGCCATTCGCTTTGCCGATTCCAAACAAGTGCAGGTTGGTCAGATTGCCATTGCCGTTGGCAATCCCTATGGCTTTCAGTATTCGCTGACGGCGGGTGTGGTTAGTGCATTAGGCCGGACACTTCGTTCCGAATCGGGTCGGCTCATCGACGATGTGCTACAGACCGATGCAGCCTTAAATCCAGGCAATTCGGGCGGACCACTCGTAAACTCCAACGGCGATGTAATAGGCGTTAACACAGCCGTTATTTTACCCGCTCAGGGCATTTGTTTTGCCGTATCGTCCAACCTGGCTGCACTAGTTGCCGGTAAACTTATTATAGAAGGGCGGGTTCGCCGGGGCTATCTGGGCATTGCCGGTCAACTCATCAACCTCACCGAACGAATAAAACAATACAATCAGCTCAGCACCCGAACCGGTGTACTCGTTGCCAGTGTTGAAGCCGATGGCATTGCGGGAAATGGAGAACTTATGCAGGGCGATATCATTGTCGAATTCAACGGACACCCAATAGCCACCGTCGATGACCTGCATCGCCACCTCACCGACGATACCATTGGGCGTCGAATTCAGTTGACCATTCTACGAGAAAACCGACAGAAAGGTGTCATTGTTATTCCCGGCGAGATGAACTAATTAAACCACTATAAAAAGGCCCTGATCATCAAATCAGGGCCTTTTTATAGTGGTTTCTAACTAGCTCCCGGAATAGTATTTTGGTGCAAATCCTAACAATGATGAATCTTTAGAAGTTAGAGAAGCAAAGTATCTGTCTAATTTATCTAATCATTCACTTTACTCGACTATGAAACGTGTTCTTTTGGCACTCTTCGTTCTGGCTGGCTTTTCGGCTTCTGCACAGGAATACAAACCTTTTAAGGTTAATGTATCGGTAGGTTTCGCGAAACCGCTCAATGCGGGTGTATCGGGGGGTGTGCTGTTCGCTGTTGAACCCAAATATGGCTTAAGCGACAATTTCGATCTGGGTCTTCGTCTCGAAGTAGCTTCTGTTGCCCGCGGTATCAAATACAACGGCAACACTACAACCGGCGATGTTGGCGCTTTTGCGTCGTATTTGCTAACGGGTAATTATCTGTTCGGCAAAGGTAGTGTTCGTCCTTTTCTGGGCCTGGGGGTTGGGTTCTATAGTGTAGCGTCGGGCGGTACGGTTACGGTAGTCGATGGCCAGACACCCCAAAACGTCAATCTGGTTTCCGATACCAAATTTGGCGGGATGATTCGGGGAGGTATCAAAGCCGGCCACTTTGTTGCTGCCGTCGAATACAATGCAGCCCCAACTACCGACAACACACTGGCCAACACCACCATCACCAGCGAAAATGCCTATCTGGGCATCAAAGTAGGTGTCGATATTGGCGGTGGACGTAAGTAGTCCGAACCGGGACCCGGTTAAGATTACTCCTTTGGCAAAATCAATGGATGAAACCGGAGCCCGTTTATCCGATTGAACTCCAGCGAGGGAGCCGGAATTTTGAAAAATTGGGCGGTACCGATAAATCGTTGTAACGACGGACTGAATGCACCAACGCGTGAGAGGTCGGCGTCGGGCGAAATAAAAAATTGTCGGTATCGCTCAAATTTCACTTCCCGGCCATTCTGATCAAAAACGGGTGGATTCTCATGTCCTCCAATCATGCCACTGCCGCTGTAGCCAACATCCAGATTCAGCCAGCGCGGAAACGATGGTCCTACCGGCAATACCGATGCCAGATTGACCGATAGCCAATACTGCTGACCATTGTAATCCTTAAGCATCTGCACACCCGTTGTACGTCCCAGCAAATTTGGCCGATAGGGTGGAAAAATTGTTTTCCGAAAACCGTATTTCAGGGAAACAACCTGTTGACCGGCGCTGTATTGCTGGCCAACGAAAAGCGCCGTTCCTGCTACATTGGCTACCATATCGCCTTTGGAAAATCCCCATCCTTCCGAATAGCCGTCGAATACTTCAATGGTTGTCTGAAATAGCAATGCTAATAGCCCCCCCGTCAGAATGCTGGCCCGCTCATCGACACCACTCCAGCGCATCAGTTCGTAGCCTCCCCGGCTCATGCAATAGGCCGTGGCCGCATGGCCTACCTTATCCATCTGTAGCCATTCGCGATTGTCGTTGAAGGCATGAAAAGGGACTTTTTTCTTATACCACTGCTTTTTTAGCATCAGCAACGTGACCGTATAAAAAGCGGCCGTTCCAATCAGCACCCCAATAAATCGCCCCTGACGAATGCCAGATTGATCGGCAACACTGATAGGAACCGGTGCTGGTGGCAATGGCTGTGCTCGTAGCGATTGCACCAACAGGATGGTCATAAACCCAATCAGAACGGTTGTCTGCGTTTGGTGTTTCATGCCCCAAAAGTACCAAAAACGAGAAGTATACAGATCCCTGGATTTAGAGTATGTTCTTTTTCGACAGGATTTTTAGGATTTTTAGGATTAGTCGATCTGGTTATTTTCAAAACTAATCCTAAAAATCCTGTTAATCCTGTCGAAAAAGAATCAGTTAGTCTACTCGAAAAATAAGGAAGCCGCGACCCGATCGGCAAAAAGTTTACCCGATTCGGTCAATCGCAGCCAGTCGCCCTCCTGTTTCAACCAGCCAGAGGCATACATAGCAGCCAGATCAGCAGCCTGTTTTTTCGAAAAATCTTCTCCCGCCAGCGTAGTAAGCGCTGAGAGCGAACAGCCCCACTTTGTTCGTAAGCCAGTCAGCAAATAATCGTTGACCTGATCGGCCATACTTAGTTCTTCAACCGTTGCCGGTATATCACCTTTTCCGATCGCTACGGTATAGCGGGCATTATTGGCAATGTTATACTGGCGGCTCGAACCGTTGTAGGAGTGTGCGCTCGGCCCAATACCCAAATAAGGCCGTCGTTGCCAGTAGGCCGTGTTATGACGGGCGTATTGCTCTGGCCTGGCAAAGTTCGAAATCTCATAGTGCTCATACCCTGCCCTAACCATTGCCTTGCTAAGTTCTTCAAACTGCCCGGCAGCCAGGTTCTCATCGACAGCAGGCAGTTTTCCTCGCTGCTGCCAGCGGCCGAAAGCCGTATCCGGTTCAATTGTGAGTGCATAGGCCGACAGGTGCGGTACATCCAGTTCAAGCATTTTTTGCAAATCCCGTTGCCAGATCGATTCTTTCTTATCGGTCTGGCCTGCGTCAGGAATTCCGTAAATCAGATCGACACTCAGCGTTTCGAAACCGGTTTCACGCGCTAGCTGTACGCAATTTTCGGCTTCGGCAGCCGAGTGAGCGCGGTTCATCCAGCGAAGTGTTGCTTCATCGAACGTCTGAATACCAATACTTAGCCGATTTACATACTGGCGCAGTAACTGCAATTTACTAACACTAAGATCATCGGGATTAGCTTCCAGTGTGATTTCGGCATCAGAAGACACAACAAAGTGGCGGTGAATGGTATCGAAAATGGTGGCCAGTTCCTGCTCGGTCAGCAGTGATGGCGTACCGCCACCAAAGTAAACGGTTTCGAGTTTGTTATTGGGCAGGTACTCGTTCTGTAATGCAATTTCGGCGCAGAGGGCCTCAACAAGCGCCGATTTCTGACTCAAATTCGTACTGAAATGAAAGTCGCAGTAGTGGCATGCCTGCTTACAAAACGGTATATGAAGATAGAGATGCATTCTTCGCTAATGACAACAAAATCGGCTATAGGGTTCCGTTGATGTTGGTGTACCCTCGCTTGCGGGAACTATAGTTTTTTTTCCAGTACAATAGTTAGCCCGTGTTTGCCCTGAACAGTGCCAATAATGTTAAAACCGAAGCGAAGATTCAGAATAAGCATGGTGCGCCATTGGTTATAGGTTTCGGTTCTGATGGTATGATAGCTGCGTTGCCGACACCATTCGTGCTGTTGGCGCATCAGCTCGCCCGCAATTCCATGGCCGCGCAGAGCTGGTTGCACACACCCCAGCCAACTGTAGAACTGACCGGGCTTTCGCTCATAACCGAGCTTGCAACCAACAATTTGTTGATTATCGATGGCCAGCCAAAACTGCAAACCGGTTCGGGTAAGATGGTAGTGGATATCGGCCAGTATGCTGGCTGGCAACTGGCTCGTAAATACCGACGATAGAAGATCGAGAAGGGATGATTGAAGGGGCTCAGGTGGCAATCTGTCCCACAATTCGTAGCGAAGTTCCATTCAGCAAATATGGCAAAAAGCCGCTTATCGCGAACCTCACTCGTTTTTCAGCCGAAATACCTGGAACGGCTCACAGCAAGGATACCCATACTACCGCGCTTAGTTAACGGTCGGGGCATTTCTTGCAACGTTTGCTCTTTTTGTACTTCTTGCAACACTTTTTCAATACGCACTCACCACCTACAAACGGATTTGATTGTATGATTGGCTTTGAATCGTTCAGCACCGTAAGCGAGTCAGAAGAAAAAAAATCAGTAATCATCGATACCTGTTGTTTACGATGCAAAAATAGCTTGTTTAGATTTATTACAAATTAAAATTAGCAAAATTATTATACACTATCTCCCCTGCCCAAATTGCCCGGAAGCTCATGAAGGAGTACATCAGTTAAAAACAAAACACCTCACTATCAACAGTTTAACTCAAACAAATTATTTATTTCTACTCAATTTCCGACCCGTTGCTACCTGAATTAAAAACTGCCTAAGCAACTGAATTACGCCTTACGGGGTCTTTCTTTCAATGAAATCGCATCAACAAACACACAATCTGTCGACTGTTTACTCACACATTTCAAAAGAATCCTACTGTGTTTCAGGAAACATACTTAGCCAATTAATCGTATCAGGGCTTAGTCTGGCGCTATTCCTACTACCCAGGCCAGGTTGGGGGCAAGCGCCCACCTACACAACTGGCGATACGGTTGTATTGGGTCATACCCGTACAAAGCTTACTCCATTATATTATGGATTAGGGACCGATCGGCTTGGCGGTGCCCGCATGGAAACGCTGGATTCGGGCGTGGTCCTGGCGATTACCGGGCAGACCTGGATTGGTCAGGATTCGACGCATAAATTCTGGCGCGTACGGCTTTCGCCTACCCTCACAGCGTATACCCCCACCGAACACGTAATTACCGACACACTACAACGTTACCCAAGCCATTCGCTTACTGGAAACTGGACTGTTTATGGCGATACCATCCGGTCGAAGACGAGGTCTAAATTCGATTATGTTGCTGTTCGATTACCGGCCCGGCTTCCCTACCGAAGTCAGCAGCAGATCAATCCCTCAAAGCTGATCATAGATGTTTTCGGCGCAACCGTCAACACGAACTGGATTACCCAGCGGGCCACGGCGCAGGAAATTCGGAATGTGTGGTTCGAACAGATTTCAGACGAAACTGTCCGGATTTATATCGATCTGAAACACAATCAGTCATGGGGTTATTCGATATATTATCTACAGAATACCCTGATGATTCGCCTACGACGGCCACCGCTTAAACATCACCTTCGCGGCATGACCATTGCGGTCGATGCGGGACATGGGGGCAGCAATACGGGGGCTCGTGGCGAACAGTCGCTTCGGTTGGAAAAAGACCTGACACTTGATGTAGCCAACCGACTGAAGAGGCTACTCGGACGTGCAGGTGCCAAGGTGCATATGATTCGGACGACCGATACGCTCATCAGTTCGTCGGATCGTATACTGGCTATGCGCCAGTTGCTGCCCGATTTGCTGGTCAGCATTCATTTCAATTCGTCGGCCAATCCAGCGGTACGAGGTGTCAGCACATACTATAAATACATTGGCTTCCGGCCATTGAGTCAATCCATTTTGGATGCGTTTCGCCGGAAAGGGGTGCCCGAATTCGGGAATGTTGGCCATTTCAATTTCTTCTTCAACAGCCCTACCGATTACCCCAATGCACTGGTTGAAGGCCCCTTTCTGAGCAATTTGGCCGACGAAACCCTTATCCTGGACGATCGCTTTCGGCAGCAAATGGCCAAAACCATCCGACGGGGTATCAGACGGTTTGTGGCAAAAAGCCGGTAATTAAAACAGCAAAGGCAAAACAGACGCAAAGACCTAAATCAATTAGCGTCTTTGTGGCTATTGCGACCTTGTGGCTTACTTAAATTCGGGCAGTATACATTACAGAATTTCGCCGGTCATGTATAGCTGTACCTGTCCCGAAATATCGACCCGATCGCCATTGAGCTTGCAAAGCAGATAGCCATGCCGTTTCGACAGTTGTCGGGCAGCAAAATCTGTTTTTCCCAGTTGTTCGGCCCAGTAAGGTACCAGCGTAGTATGAGCCGAACCCGTTACGGGATCTTCGTCGATACCTGACTGTGGTGCAAAAAAGCGCGACACAAAGTCGATTCCCGAATCGGCATTGCCAGGTGCTGTTACGATAACCCCACGTGCCGGTACGGTGCTCATTTCCCGAAAATCTGGGTCCAGCGCTTCGATCTGAGCCTGATTTTCATAAACAAGCAGATAATCGGTTTTTCCTTTATAGACCTGCAACGGCTTTTCGTTCAGGCTGGTCAATAGTGCTGGTGGCTGTAGGTTAGCCTTTTGCACCACATCGGCCGGAAAATCGAGCGTTAGCCAGTTTTCTTCGCTCCGGCAAACTTTCAATAAACCACTGCGGGAGTTAAAATAAATATGATCGGTCAGAGGCTTCTGTTCCAGAAAAAACACCACATAGCCCGATGCCAGCGTGGCATGTCCGCACAGATCTACTTCAACGGTGGGCGTAAACCAACGAATATGGTAGTTGGCATCGCCATCCGTCTGCACATAAAAGGCTGTTTCGGCCAGGTTATTTTCGGCGGCAAT
Organism: Spirosoma sp. SC4-14; assembly: GCF_037201965.1. NCBI lineage: Bacteria > Pseudomonadati > Bacteroidota > Cytophagia > Cytophagales > Cytophagaceae > Spirosoma > Spirosoma sp. SC4-14. The sequence continues at coordinate 5,827,038 of NZ_CP147518.1, forward strand.
CTGCTGCATTTGCTCGTCGGGGAGCCATTCAGTTAGTGGGACAACAGCAGCCGGGTTGCCACAAAAAAGTCGATCAGTAAACGTATCAAGTTGGTAAATACGCATGGGTATTAACGAAAAAGGCCATCGGCAAGTAGTCTCTGGTTTCCAGACCTTTTCTTGCCCGACCGGGTTATAGGTTATAACAGTTTAGGAGGAGTGTACTTTATTCTGAATAACGTCCAGTACTTCCTGCGAGAATGCAGTCAGTGAAGGGACAATTACATCGGCAATAGCGAACTTTGGATTACCCAGTTCGAAGGCAGCAGGCACCGCTATGGTACGCATCCCTGCCGAATAGGCCGACAACAAACCGCTACCCGAATCCTCAAACGCCACACAGTCGGCTGGTTGTACGCCGAGTTTATGAGCCGTTCCCAGGTATACATCGGGGGCTGGTTTGTTCCGGGCTTCGAGGGTAGCCGAATGCCAGAGCTTCAGGTAGTCCCGAATCCGAAGGCGATCGACAACCACCTCAATTAAACTCATGGGAGAAGCAGAAGCAATAGCTGCCGGAATACCACGCCGGAAAAAAAATTCGAGTGCGGCAATGGCCCCGGGCATTGGTTCGGCAAAGTTAGCGATGCGCTCATGAACTCCCTCAGTGATCTCATCACCCAGTTCGGCATTGGTTCGCCCACCAGCGGCCTGCTCGGTCCAGGGAGCCCGAGCATACCAGTAGTTAACAACATCGGGAATTGGCAAACCAGTTGTCTGCTTACATTCGTCATCAGTCAAGTGTAGCCCAACAGTAGCAAACACTTCCCGTTCCATAGCCCGCCAGTGAGGTTCAGAGTCCACCAGCAGACCATCCATATCAAATATTGCTGCGCGTATCAAAATCAGTCGTAAACAGTTAATGATCAGTCTCAATGAGTCCTGGCAGGCATTTTGAGTTCGGTACTGACTGAAATAAAGAAACCGAACAACCTGACAATCCAATTATACGTCGGCTTTCCGAAAGGGTTTCACATCTACCTTATCCCAAACGCCCTGCACAATATAGGGGTCTGTTTTCAGGTAATCGGTTAGTTGGTCTTCCGTTTCCATGTCAAGCAGTAACATAGAACCGATCATATTTCCGGCCACATCGAGCAGGGCTCCTCCCAGCAGAAATTGACCTTTTGCCTTCAGGGCACGAACAAAGTCGAAATGGGCCGGTCGGGCTGCCATACGACGATCAAGTGCCTGGGCATCGGTATGATCGTAAGCATGAATAACGTATTGCATCGAAGCTATGAAGGGTTTCGTTAGGCAAGATACCATCTTTCTACAAACTACGTAATAACCGATTGCAGGGTAGTCCTAAAAAACGATGATTTTCCGCCGAAAATATTGTTTACGGCATACTTCTCAAAAGTTTCTGCGTTCTCTGGCACAATCCGATATGCCATTTATCAGTTTGTAGCTAATTTGTAGCTGGCAATCTGAATTTATGTGCTTTCATGAAAAAAACTACTCTTCATCACCGAAGTATTCCGCACTGGCCATTGCTTCTTGCGTTAATCCCGGGCCCCCTCGTTGCCCAACCGATGCCAAAACCGACTGGTACTTCGGATCGTATGCAGCTCTCGGTCGAAACCATTATGCAGGACCCCAAAATCTGGATGGGCACATCGCCTTCCAACCCCTACTGGTCCGACGACTCGAAGACCCTCTATTTCAACTGGAACCCCGAAAAGGCGAAAGGTGACTCACTCTACAAAATAACCTTTACCAGCGGCAAAACGCTGGTAGCCTCTCAGCCGCAGAAAGTAAGTCCAACCGAACGGCGGGCACTCCCCACCGAACCGGTTGCGGCCTTTAACCGCGCCCGCACTCAACGACTGTTCGAACGGCAGGACGATCTGTATTGGCTCGATGTTAAAACGGGGCGCATTCGCCAGCTCACCAACACGGTTGAGGCCGAAACTAACCCGGTTTTTTCGGGCGATGAGCAACGGGTAATCTTCCGCCGAAACAATAATTTGTTTAGTATCCATTTGCAAACGGGCGAACTGACGCAGTTGACTGATTTTCGGACGGGTACCAAAAAAGCAGAACCCAAACTCACCGACGAAGAAAAATTTCTCAAAAAGGATCAGTTGGGATTGTCGATGATTCTGAAAGAACGAAAAGAGAAACACGACGAAGCCGACAAAATCAGCAAAGCCGACAAGCCAAAACGCCCTAAAGAAATTTACCTGGACGAAAAACAACTGTCGAATCCGCAGCTTAGTCCCAACGGTCGGTTTGTTACATATCGGCTGGCCAAAAGTCCCAGCAATGCCAAAACAGCCCAGGTACCCAACTACGTGACCGAATCGGGCTATACGGAAGAACTTCGGGCGCGCACAAAAGTTGGATCGCCGTTGGTCAGCTATGAATTTTTCGTGTACGACCTTGCTAAAGATACTGTTCGGGCGGTCGGTGTAAACGATATTCCGGGCATTAGCGATAAACCGGATTATGTAACAACCAGCGGTAAAGCGAAGAGCGATACGGCGAAAAAAAAACGTCCGGTTGTTATCAATGGCCCAGTCTGGTCGGAAGATGGTAACGTATGTGTGGTAGTGATTCGGGCGCAGGATAACAAAGACCGATGGATTATGCGTTTCGACCCCGAAACCCTTAAACTTACCTTACTGGACCGGCAACGCGACGAAGCCTGGATTGGCGGCCCTGGCATTGGCAACATGAATGCGCCGGGTAATATGGGTTTTCTGGCCGATAACCAAACGCTGTGGTTTCAGTCGGAAGCCGATGGCTACTCGCATCTCTACACAATCAATGCGCTGACGGGCGGGCCGAAAAAACAATTGACATCGGGTAAGTTTGAAGTGCAGCAGGTGTTGCTATCGAAAGACAAAACGCATTTTTTCCTGCAAACCAACGAAGTACATCCGGGCGAACAGCACTATTATCGGATGTCGGTAAATGGTGGCGAACGCACCCGGCTAACCACCATGACGGGAGCCAACGATGTAACCCTATCGCCCGACGAAACCCGGCTGGCCATTCGCTATTCATCGAGCAATCAACCCTGGGAGTTGTATATGCTGGACCTTACCGCAAAAGGAAAAAACGAGCCCATAAAACTCACCAGTTCGCAAACGGACGAATTCAAAAGGTACGCCTGGCGCGAACCAACACTGATCACGATTCCGGCCCGCGATGGACAAACAATTTATGGGAGGCTCTACAAACCTCAGAATCCATCGGGAAAAAGCGTTGTATTTGTTCACGGAGCAGGCTATTTGCAGAATGCGCATAAATGGTGGAGTCAGTATTTCCGCGAGTATATGTTCCATAATTTGCTGGCCGACAAAGGCTATACCGTTCTCGACATCGACTATCGTGCCAGTTCAGGCTATGGTCGAGACTGGCGAACGGGCATCTATCGGCACATGGGTGGCAAAGACCTGACCGACCATGTAGATGCAGCTAAATGGCTCGTTCAGACGCAGGGCGTAGATGCAAATCGGATTGGGATTTATGGTGGTTCATACGGTGGGTTTATTACCCTGATGGCCATGTTTACGACTCCCGACGTATTTAAGGCCGGTGCAGCACTTCGGCCCGTAACTGACTGGGCTGCCTATAACCACCCCTACACCGCCAACATTCTGAATGAACCCCAAAGCGACTCGCTCTCCTACCGGCAATCGTCACCAATCTATTTTGCCGAAGGGCTAAAGGGCTATCTGCTCATCTGCCACGGCATGGTCGATGTAAACGTCCATTTTCAGGACACGGTACGGCTGATGCAACGGCTGATTGAACTCAGGAAAGACAACTGGGAAGTAGCCGCCTATCCGATGGAAGACCACGGATTTGTGGAACCAACCAGTTGGATGGACGAATACAAGCGTATTTTAAAACTGTTTGACGAACGGCTGTAGTTTTCCGTTTACGGTTTTCAGTGGCTTCGCCAGGTTAGACGCTTACTTCGGCGAAGCACTGAAAACTGTAAACTTCCCTATTCCACCAGCACCCGAATTACGCTTTGCCGATCGCCGGCTTCGGCTTTTAGAAGATAAATCCCTGGCGAAATGCCGGTCAATGGCCATTCGGCCTGTTTTTTACCGCTGAAAGCAGGAATCTGAAACGTGTGCACGCTGCTACCGGCTGCGTTGAAGAGTTGTATCTGCACGGGGTGTCGATCGGTTTGTTCAATGTCAAGTCGTAGCCGATCGGCAATCGGGTTTGGAGCTACTTTTATCGATAGAGTTCCCAGCGGTTCGGTAATAGCTGTTACAATAAACGTGACAAAATCGGACGGGGGCGATGCACATCCATTTTGGGTCACAATCACATAATAACTCCCACTCTGAGATGGCGTTATTGTCGATTGAGTGGCATTGGCAATTGCTTTACCGGTGCTTGAATCCGTTTTTATATACCATTGCACACCATTGACATCCACAACCGATAGGGTCGTACTGGTTTGGGTAATAATGGGCTTGGGCGGCAATGGAGCTAATGCTTTAACCGTTACGAATGTAGTGGTGGTAGTACAGCGATTACTATCCAGCACACTAACCGTATAGGTTCCTTCGGCCAGTCCTGTTTGGGTCTGTGTTCGGGCGGCCAGCGTATCCCGGCCTTCGGTTTGCCAGTAGAATGTAAACGGCTTTACTCCGCCAACCAGTTTCACACTCGCTTCGCCATCTTTCCCACCCGAACAAGCGACATCTTTTACCTGACCGGGCAACAACGTCATGGCCGACGCATCGGTCACCGTAGCGCGCACCGAATCCCGGCAACCGACTTCGTCGATCACCCGAAAGAGATAGGTTCCTGGCTGCAGGGCCGTGAATTGATTACTCGTTTGAGGAGGTCGACTGTTTAGTTGAAACTGGCGTCCGCTACCTGCTCCTCCTCCAGTGGTTAAAGCAACCTGACCGGTGGGGCATACACAACAGGTAGCAGGCACAACAGATGCCTGTATTTTCAGCGGATCGGCTTTACCAATTGTTACCGACACCAGTGCCGTGCAGCCGTTCGCATCGGTACCAACCACCGTATAATTACCCATAGCCAGGTTTTTGAATACATTACTGGTCTGTGGTATTTTGGTTGATGTTAGCTGATATTGAAGAGGGCCCGTTCCGCCACCGGGCGTCAGGGTAATGGCTCCACTATTATCACCAAAACAGTTTACGGGCGTTACGGCAGCCGTTAATGACAACAGGGCTGGCTGAGTAACAACCACCGCCTTTGTACCCAAACATCCATTACCATCCTTTATACCGATCTGATACGTATTGGCCGCCAGTCCAGTAAATACGGTTCCGGCCTGAAATGGCGCACTACCAATCTGAAATTGATATGCTCCGGCTCCTCCCGCTCCCGACACACTGATGATTCCATCCCCCGATCCTGTACATTTCGTAGGCGTCACTGTCGCAATAATATCGAGCGGTTGAGGGGCACCAATAACTGCCGTCTGCGATGTTGAACATCCCGTGGCATCAACCAGTGTTACAACGTAAGTTGTTTTATCTTTCAGATCCAGAAATGTTTCACCCGTTTGTAGTGGTCCCGCATTTAGCTGATATTGGTAGGGCGCATTGCCTCCACTTCCCGATACAATGATACCGCCATCGGCACCACCCGCACATTTGGCATTAACTGCTTTCATCGTCAGCGAAAGCGATGTAGGTTGTTTCACGTCGGCTATTGTTTGGGCCGTACATCCAATATGATCTTTCACGGTCACCTTGTAGGTTCCGGCTTTTAGGTTCGAAAAAATATTGGATGTCTGGAACGCTTGTCCTTCCAACTGAAATTGCAGTTGCCCCGTGCCACCCGTTGCCGACACAAAAATCTGCCCCGTACTGGTTCCGGAACAGGTAGCAGGGGTGGGTGTATTACCAACGGTAATCCCCGGCGACAGGCTAAGCTGCGCTGGCGCGCTGCTCACAGTTCCGCATGTGTTGGTCAGTTTGGCAATATAAGTCCCAGCTTGCGACAGTTGCGCATTTGTCAGGGTAAGTTGTGAGCCAGTGGCACCGGGTACGATAACCCCATTTTGTGTCCAGCTATAGGAAATGTCAGACCCCGTCGAAGACACGGAAAACGAAATGGTTGCACCTCCACAGGCCGACTGCGACACGGGCGATCCTGTTATGGTGATGGGATCGTTAACCGAAACCGTTCGGTTAACATCAACAGCCGTTACACCTTTCGGGCCAGTAACCGAACAGCGGGCCGTATAGGTAGTCGTTTGCGCTGGTTTAACCGTAATACTGGCAGTGGTTTGTCCGGTAGACCATAAAATAGCTCCGGTGGCTGGGCACCCTGCTAATGACAAGCTTATGCTTCCGCCCGCACAAACTGCAGGTGATTCGGGCGAAACGGTCAGCGATATGGGAGTAGCCAGTGTACTGGAACTACCGGAAGAAGTTGATCCACTGATTGGTGTGTTTGGGAATGAACCGTCGTTAGCTTTCGCTATAGTAACCAGAGCAACCAGAAGCCAGATAGCCGCGAATTGCCCGTAGTTGAACATACGACGATAAAATGGTAAACAAAATTTCATGAACCTGTCGATTTAGCAGAGTAGCAAAGTTACCTGTTTATACTATGTAACCGGCGGGTTCATTGTTTACGAACAGTGCATTTTCTATCCTAAGAAAGCAAAAGGGAGCCCTTGAGCTCCCTTTTTTATGAAACGGTTTAGTTCGATTGATCGATGGAAACCGAAGATCTCCGTCAATCAATAAAACAGTCCCCAGTCGTCAGGGGCATCGTTATCTTTGTCGAAACTATTTACCCACTCAACAAACAAAAGCCTGAACTGCTCAATTTCATCGCGCAGAACATCCAGATAGGCAGGGGTAGCAAGTTTCTCGGCTTTGCAATATGAGGTTTGCGCCAGTAATTCGCGAGCGTGCATTTTAATAATCACGGCATTTTCCATACGCAGTGTATACAGATCCCCCCCTTCGGCACCAACAATTTTGGGGGCCAGCATCATAGCATTAGCCAACATCTGCTCATGCATCATCAGCACATCTTCTTCCTTATTAATCGTTTCGACAATAGCCTGGGTTAATTCTACCAGTTCATTGGCTTTACGCAAAATAGGCAGATTCTTAATTCGCCGGTTCTCGGCTTCCATTTCAGCACGGGCTTCTTCAGGATCATAGTCCTCGTCGAAACCGTCCCAGTCCATGAAACTGTCGTCGTCGTCTTCGTCATCAAAGTTCATCGCGAATCGGCGAAGGGGTTCAGTACCTTCTCACGGACAAAGTAACACAAACCTTTCCCGAAAACAAATCAATTTAACCGAAAACTAATACCATAACTAGCCTGAACGTCAGTATACTGGTAAATTAGCTTTATATCTGCTGCTTCCTGACCTACTTTCTATTCTACAAGCTATCAACATATCCTATTTCGATAATCAATTAAAAAGCACTTAGCCAAAGATTAAAATTATCAAATGAATAACTAATTAGTTAATAAAATACACATAAAGACTATATTTGGACTTATTTTCTTTATATATCAATACTATATTTTAGTTACGATATAAACATTTGTCAAATAAACGACTACACGTTACTTTTGACTATTGATTGCCTTATCCGTCATGACTTTATTTTTACGATTGCTTCACTCAACAGCGCTTACAGGTTTGCTATGCAGCATAGCTATGCTGCAGGCTAACGCCCAGATCGATGTTACCTATCCGGTAAGCCGGATGGTTATTCAGCGAAACAACAATAATCAGGCAACCGTACAGATTGCTGGCAGCTACTCTCAACCGCTCGATGCCATAGAAGCGCATGTAGTTGCCCGCGCTACCGGGCAGGGAACCTCTACCGACTGGACAACCATTCAGAGCAATCCGTCGAATGGTCAGTTTTCGGGTACATTAACGGTGAATGGGGGCTGGTATAAGATTGAAGTACGCGGTAAACGCAATGGCCAGATAGTTGGCCTTGATTCGGTGGACCGGTTTGGTGTTGGCGAAGTTTTTGCCATTGTAGGCCATTCCAACGCGCAGGGTTCCAGTTGCTATGTCGATGGCACAGACCACTGCCCAACCATGCCAGGTGCGGTTGATGACCGGGTAACGGTTGTTCCGCTCGACCAGTCTACTCCCGAATTTTCTCAATACGAAAACACAGCCAACACCAACTATCTACCCGGATTAATATTCGGCCAGTTAGCTACATTCAGTGGTATATCGCCCTTTGCCCGAATGTCGTGGTTCTGGGGGCATATGGGCGATGTGCTGGTGCAGCGCATCAACGTTCCTGTTCTGATTTACAATGCGGGCTTTGGCGGTTCCAACATGGAACAGACCTACGATGCCGCTTACGACATCCCCTTCGAACATGGGTTTATCAAATACTCCATTCGGATGCCCTATGTCAATTTTCGGAACATTATGAACCTTTATGTGCCCGCAACCGGCATCCGGGCCGTTTTGCTTCAACATGGCGAAAACGACCGGGGCAATTCTACCGACCTGATCGTAACTCATCACTACGGTGTCATCGACAAGTCGCGGCAGGAATTCAACAAACCCAATCTGGCCTGGATTGTTGCCATATCTTCCTACGTAGGAGGGCAATTCGATAATGTCAGGCAGGCGCAGTTTCAGGTAATTAACCGGGCAAATTACCTAACATTTCAGGGCCCGGACCTGGATGTTGTCCATTCGCTCGAAGACCGGCCCGACGGTATTCACTTTTCGCCCACTGGCCAACCTAAAGCGGGGGAGCTATGGGCCAATGCCATCACGGATACCTACTTACAGACTATTCAGCCTTACATGGCTGAAATTCAACCACTAACCAGTATTGCCTGTGCTACTGGCAATCAGCTTACGTTGGCTCAGCCAGCAGGCTATCAATACAACTGGAGCACAGGCGACAGTCTCCAGAGTATTACGGTTGGGGCTGGCACCTATTCGGTTCGACTTCGCAATTCTCAGAATAAAATTACGTTTCCTCCAGCCGTAACAGTACCCAGTAGTGTTCAACCGGCAGTTCCAACCATAACGGCTACTGGCTCGGCGTCGCTCTGCCAGCCTGGCAGTGTAACGCTTACCTCAAGCTATGCCGGTTCAAATTTATGGAGCACCTCGGCAACTACACCGTCGATTATTCCACAGGCGGGCGGCAACTATTTCTTACGCGCTGTTAATGCCGTTTATGGCTGTACTTCCGATCTGGCCAGCTACAATCTGGGCTTATCGCCAACAGACCTATCGCTCTCGCTCAGCGCCAGTCGGCGAATTGTAGCAATAGGCGACACGGCCACTATCTATCTGACCGTCAGAAATGAAGGCGGGTGTGATGCGGGAGCCGTTACATTTCAGAACCGGCTTCCCAGTAACATGGTATTTGTTTCATCCAGCAATCTTGCCGCTGCCTCTGGTATAGTAAGCGGCACGCTTCCTAATGTGCCAGCGGGCCAATCCATTACGGCCCGATACGTTACCCGCTTAACAGCAGCAGGCACCTATCAAAATGCGGCTCAGTTGACGGCCCAGACCCGTTTGGACCCAGATAGTCAGCCCAACTCAGGCACGGGTGATGGGCAGGACGATGCCTCGCAGGTAGATCTGCGAACCACAACAGGGGGAGGATCGCTCTATGTCTCGGCCAATCCGAACCAAACGCCATTGCCAACGGTACAGAGCAACCAGCCCACGCCAACTCCCAATAAGGCCGACCTGAGTCTGAATATGGAAGTTAGCCAGCTCTATATACAAGCTGGCCAGAGCGTTGTGATTACACTTAAAGTTAAGAATGCAGGTGGGTTGGCGGCTACCAATATTGCTGTCAGAAACGATCTGCCTACAGGTCTACAGTTTGGCTCATCAACGAATATGAGTGCCAGTGGCTCAGTGGTTACCGGCACAATCAGTCAATTGGCAGTGGGCGCTACGGCCAGCCTGACATTTACCGCAACCCTATCGTCGGCGCAGGCTATACTGACTAATGTGGCTCAGCTAATGGCCGCCGATCAGGCCGATCCAGACAGCGTCCCCGGCAACGGCACTACCAATGGTGAAGACGACACGGCTCAGATCGATATTCGTTCGGCTGGCTCGTCGGGCGGTCGTGTTGCGGCCACGTCCGAGGTCACCGAACCAACTCCACCCACGCCCGAGCTTCCAAAAGTAAACGGAGTCATTCAGCATCGATTTTCGGCCGGTAACCCGAACTAACGAAACTGTTTTTGAGAAAAGACGACCGTAATACCCAACAAAAACGAGGGTAAGCTGTATATTTGTTGGGTTTACTACTTGCTTTTCCCACTGTACAGAATGACGTATTGCTTAGGAATAAAAGTTGCATCAGGCCTGGTAGCCATCGCCGATAGACGATTAACCTCGGGTTCCGAAGTGTCATCGAACCGCAAAATTTCGGTCCATGAAGTTGAAAATCACTCCTTATTTATCATGACCTCAGGCCTGCGGTCGGTGCGCGACAAGGCCATTACCTATTTTAAAGAAGTCATTTCTGAGCAGGATCGCTCATTCAATAAGTTATACAAAGCGGTCAATGCCTTTGGCGAACAGGTGAAGCGAGTGGCTCAGGAAGATAAAGAATCCATTCTGGCCAGCGGTCTGAATTTTAACCTGAATGCTATTGTTGGTGGTCAGTTAGAAGACGATGAAGAACACAAACTCTTTTTGCTATATCCAGAAGGCAACTGGGTGGAGGTTGACCAGGGCTCTCCCTTCAAGATTATTGGCAACTCGGGTTATGGCAAGCCCCTGCTCTTCCGAAATCTCTCCTACGAAACCAGTTTGCAGGAAGCCCTGAAAATCGGCTTTCTGGCCTTCGATGCTACGCGCGTCAGTGCCAACGACGTCGACTATCCACTTGATGTGGTCATTTATCCGAAAGATAGTTTCCACATGACAGAATATCGTCTCGACAAAGAAGATATGGACGAAGTTTCGCACCAGTGGAGCGCGCTGCTAAGCAACTCGGTTCGTAAACTTCCCTCCTACTGGATGGACCCCATTTTCGAAAAAGTGCGTTCAGTAAAAAAAGTCTAACTCCATGATAAATGATGAATTAGTACCAAAACCATTCATCATTCATCATTTATCATTCTATCCCATGTTGCTCCACGTTCGGCACGATTCTGAATATACTTACGATAGTCCTGTTGCTCTCAATCCACAAACGTTATACCTCTACCCCCGGACCTATCCCTATCAGCGTTTACTGGACTACAAGCTGATTATCGACCCAGCCCCAACCCGAATCGTACGCAATATTGATGTGGAGGGCAATGTGCAGCAACTGGCTTACTTTGGCCATCCAACAAATCACCTGCGCGTTTCGGCTGAAATCAAGCTACAATCCGACGAATTCAACTCATTCGATTTTGTTCTGTTCCCTTTCGAGACCCAACGCGTTCCGTTTCGCTATCCAAAATACGAACAGGATCTGTTGCATCCGTATCTGGAGCGGGTTGGCGTAACACATCGTATTGAAGACTGGGCCAAACAAATAGCGGCTAAAGCGAAGTGGCAAACGACCTCTTTTCTGATGCTGCTCAACCAGGCCATTCGGGACTTTACTTACGAAATCAGGGAAGAAGGCGCACCATTTCCACCCGAACAAACGCTCACCCTGCGCAAAGGTTCCTGCCGCGACTATACCACCCTGTTTATGGCAGCCTGCCGGAGCCTGGGCATTGCCTCCCGCTTTGTGAGTGGCTATCTGTTCGGAAATCCGCAGCAGGAACATCAGCTCCATGCCTGGGCCGAAGTATATTTACCCGGTGCTGGCTGGCGCGGCTTCGACCCAACTGAAGGATCGGTTGTTGTTAACCGCCATGTTTTTCTGACCTCAACCGCAAAGCCCGACCTGGCAGCGCCCATTAGTGGCACTTTCCTGGGTGCGGCCAGGTCGACCTTACGCTCTGATTTAGTCTTTATCTAAATAGTTTAGCGATTAGCGGTTTATCGATCTCAAACCGTTATCTTTTTTTGTAACCGGCACCAGTTGCCAAACAGCAGACACGTATCTTTGTAACCTTATCAGAATTCTTATCAGACCCTTCACGTGGCATTAATAAAGTCTATTTCCGGTATTCGAGGAACGATTGGAGGGCGCAGCGGAGACGGACTGACGCCTTTAGACGTGGTTAAGTTTACGGCCGCTTTTGGCCAGTGGGTTCGGCAACGAAACCCCGAAAAACAAACAGTAGTCATTGGTCGCGATGGGCGACTATCGGGTGAGATGGTATCGAAGCTCGTAGTGGCTACCCTACAGGGCTTAGGCCTGACGGTCATAGACCTCGGTTTGTCGACTACCCCGACAGTTGAGCTGGCCGTCCCGAGCGAAGGTGCAGCCGGTGGTATTATTCTCACGGCCAGCCATAATCCTATCCAGTGGAACGCGCTAAAACTGCTCAACGAGACAGGCGAATTTATTTCGGCCGACGACGGTGCCCAGGTTCTGGCCATTGCCGAAGCCGAAGCATTTGATTTTGCTGAAGTGCGTAAGCTAGGCCAGTATCAGTCCGATTCGACCTGGCTACAAAAACACATCGACATGATCCTGGCATTGCCCCTGGTCGATCGTGCTGCCATTGCAGCCCGCAATTTCCGAATTGTGGTCGATGCCGTTAACTCAACCGGTGGTCTGGCAGTGCCAATGCTGCTGGAAGCACTGGGGGTCGAAAAAATAACGAAGCTGCACTGTGAACCTACTGGCCACTTCGCTCATAATCCTGAGCCGCTGCCCGAAAACTTACGCGACATCATCAAAGAGATGGAAAAGGGCAATGCCGATTTGGGTGTTGTGGTTGATCCTGATGTTGATCGGCTGGCCCTTATCTGCGAAGATGGCTCACCCTTTGGCGAAGAGTACACCCTGGTAGCTGTTGCCGATTATATTCTCAAACATAAACCCGGCAACACCGTCTCAAACCTGTCGAGCACGATAGCATTACGCGATATCACCCAAAAATACAGCGGGCAACACTTTGCATCGGCAGTTGGCGAAGTAAATGTGGTTGAAATGATGAAAGCAAAAGATGCCGTAATTGGTGGCGAAGGCAACGGTGGTATCATTTATCCTGATCTGCACTACGGTCGTGACGCACTGGTTGGCATTGCTCTGTTTTTAACCCATCTGGCCAAATCAGGTAAATCGGCGTCGATGCTGCGCCGAACGTACCCAAATTATTACATTTCCAAGAATAAAATTGAGCTTACGCCCGACATCGATGTTGATGCAGTTCTGGAGCGTATACAGGCCAAATATGCCCGTAATCCTATCAATACTATCGACGGCGTTAAAATCGAATTCGACAAAGAGTGGGTTCACTTACGGAAATCCAACACAGAACCGATCATTCGCATCTATTCTGAATCAGACACACTGGCAACCGCCGATCATTTGGCGGGTAAGATTATCAGCGATATTCGTGAAGTAATTGCCGAAAAGCGGTATTGATACCAGTCTTTATCAGGAATATCTATTCAAGGTCGTTGCTTCGGTAACGACCTTTTTCTTTCGCCACCAATCGAATGCCCCATAGGTTGGCGGAGTATGTGCCCCATTCGAACCCCTATGTTGTAGAATAAAATACTCGTAATCGGCCAGCGGTTGGGCAACGGAGCAGAATGCACAAAACATAAACAACTGATAATGAATGGCCTATATTCAGTTAAAGTAGGCTGGCATAGTTTTTAGCGGTTGATGACTATACCAGAACTAGTCTAAAAACAGTCAAAATCATGAGCTTTCTAAGAGGAGTATTAGCGGGGTTGGCAATCGGTTATTTAACAGCCCCCCGCAGCGGAAAAGAAACCCGGGACAAGTTAACTCAACGCGCCAACGACCTACAGAATCAGTGGGAAGAAGGTGTTTCACAACTAAAATCACAATTTGACCAACTGGTTGGCACTACCGAAAATAAAGTCGATCAATATGCCAATCAGGCTGAAAATAAATATAATCAGTACAAGAACGAAGCAAAAGGTGCCAAAGACAAGGCTAAAGCCGAGTATAACAATGCTGTTGATGATGCTGCTAATTCGGCTAAATATGGAATATCTAAAGCTGAGCACGACCTGAAAGTAGGGTAATTCGGCTATCCATAACGGCCTCTGGCTGGTTCAATAGGCACGAAAAAGAAGAGCCGCTCTGAAACAAAGCAGAGCGGCTCTTCTTTTTCGTGCCTATTGAGAAGCTTACTTAATGGCAACGGGCACTTCAACGTTCTCCCATTTCAGCACAACCGCTTTGTTGGTTACGTCGTATACGAGCCGTTCGTTCATCTGCGCCGATTTTTTGGGCTTTGTAGTCACCCGCAACTGATCCTGAGCCTGGTCGTATTTGAAAGCGCCCCACTGATTTGGTACCTTATTGAAAATAATGGTCCATTCTTTTTCGCCGGGAATGGCAAAAAAACCATACTTGCCAGCGGGCAACTCCTTCCCTTCTACCTTGATAGCCTTATCGGTTTCGAATGTAGTGGCTTCGTTTGCTCCGGCCCGCCACACTTTGCCATACGGAGCCAGATTTCCGCTCGGGTCCCAAACCTGACGCCCTTTCACGGACGGACTGCTATAGTTGATTGTAATAGTAGCCCCATCAATTTTACCAGTAGCCGTGGCTGGTGGACTGGGCCGACTAGCTTTATCGCCCTGAGCCCAGGCAACCATTGTCATCAACACACCGGCCAAGGCCAGCATAAAAACCCGGCTGATACGCGTATTTGTCATTGTAGTAGTAGTTTGGATTGACCATTAAAGTTGGGTAAAATTTCGGCTAAAACATCAACAGGTCAACCATTTTTTGGGGAACGGCAAATAGTATCCACCAACGCGAGCTATTACTTTCCGGCTTTGGCTTTCAGCTTCTGCTCGAGCATCTTGATAAAATAGCCTCCCACAACCGAACGAGCCTGAAAACCAACCTGTTTCGCATTGGTTGTTTCGTGCCAGTCGGTCAGCGGTACGCGATCGGGGGTATCATTGGCAAACATCCAGACGGGCTTCACAAATGCCCGAAAATCGACATCGGAACTGGCAAGCGTGGCGGTCCACATAATCCAGTCTGACTTGGTGTAGGTTTTGCGGCTATCGAGTGGCAACCCATACGTATTCTGATGTTTGAGGTAGAACGCTATTTCTTTGCTGGCTACCTCGTCAGGAAATACATCAAGCCCCAATAGTTTATCCCAAACAATGTTATACTTCTGGCTCCAGCTTCCGGCGGGTTTGTCGAAGGTGAGCGCATAGTGGTCGCCGTCGGCATCCATCTGCATCCACTTCTTTGCCATCTCGCGGGCCAGTACCAAATTTTCATCGGCTGTTTTCTGATCGCCCAGCATACGGGCTAGTTTGCCATAGCAGGCAATTCCCATAATGGCTTTTGCCGACAGGTTAGCATTACGGGCAAGGTGCCCGGCAAAATCGTCGGTACAAAGCTGATTAGTAGGGTCGAAGCCATCCCGTTTCAAAAAACTAACCCACTTGGTTAGCGTTGGCCAGTGTTCGCGGGCAAAGTCGGCCTTACCATCAACCTGAGCGGCTGCCGCTGTCAGAATAATCATGTTACCGGCTTCTTCCACAGGCATATCTTCACCATAGGTCTGCCCATTGGCCAGCGGATACGTTCCAACATCGTGCGCCGGGAAGTCTTTCTTCCAGCGTCCCGATTCGCTATAATCGAAAATAAACCGTAGCAGGCCTTTGGCTAACTCATTATTGTAGAGCAAAAACAGCGGTGCCGAGGGGTAAGTCACATCCACAGTACCGATAGAGCCATTCGAGAAGTTCTCTTTCGAAAAGAAAAACACCGGCCAGGTTGTGCGATTACCTTTAGGCCCGGCAACAATTTTATGGGCAGCAATAGCCTGCCGATAGGCCAGCACACATAAGTCAGCGTATTCGCTCCCACCGGCTTTTTGGGCATCGGTTCGGAGCCGGGCATCAAATGCCGTACATTTCTGACGCAGTCGGCTGTAGTCTTTCTCAGCTATCTGCAACAATCCTGGCATGGTTAGCTTACCCTCGCGACGCCACCAGGCTCGCAGGTTCTGCTCAAAATACTGCACCGAATAAATGTCGTCATACGCCAGCATAATATGTTTTTCCACTGGTTTCGCGACGGCCCCCATGTTCAGCACCGTCGCCAGCGCCATTGTCTGAGCGGGTTCGGCGGTGAGCTTGGCCGATGAGGCCGGTAGTTGACCATTGGTCAGAAAAGTGTGTTTCAGGGTTCCCAACACACCCGATGCGGTTTTGGCATTCGCTCCCGATTGTGGCACAGCCAGATATGCATATCCCCAGTCGATACGCACATTATCGCCTTTTTTGGCCAGAATCGGCTGCGCTTCCGTCCCGATTGTCTGATAACTCAACCCTGCTGTTTGCCCAGCTTTGGCCAGCACTTTCTGTCCAGCCGTGTTCGAAGCAATCGTTCCCGCTTCGGTGAACAGGATTTGCACAGTGTGCGGTTTACCATCGTTCGACTGGGTCGTAAAAGTTATGTATGATACGGGACGGGCCGCTACGTCCAGTTCGTCGAGTAATAACGGCGACAGAAAATTTACGGTCAGTTTAACCGGACCAGCCGTAAATGTATAGCGGGTTTGCGTAGCCGATACGATTACCGATGTTTGTTCGGCGGTATTGATAGGTGCCGTTTTTACGGGCTGCACAATACCAACATCGACGAATGAACCGCCACGGGGACTCACACAATGAACGGCCAGTACATTCTTCCCCGGCTGCAGTGCCTGCTGCCCAGCCGCCGATAAGGGCAGGTAAACATACTCGTTAATATAACCGGGTTTCGACAGGATTTGCGTTCCGTTCAGATAGATTTCTACATCGTCGTCGTGATTAAGGGCCAGCAACAGCGTGGCCGGATTTGCTTTTCCGTCATACGTAAATTCGCGTCGAAAGAAAATACCATCTTTCATGGTTTCGCTATTGACCCAGCGCGTGCGTGCTTCGGGCGTATCGCCAAACGGCCCGGCTCCCGTAGCCCATCCGCTGGTATCAAAATCGGGCTTTTCCCAGCCATCGGCAGGTTTGGTGGTTGTATACTGAGCCGTATAAGGTTGTAGTTCGGCCGTTGGCAAAATTGGATCGTAGGCAGTTGGCACCGCTCCCAGAAACTGATAGGCTTTGCCATCTACCCGAATAATGCCTTCGAGCGATTGCGGCTTGCCTGTCCAGTGGCGCGTAGGCGAATCGGTCAGCTTATCGGTCGTACTCCAAACACTGAAATAAGGGTCATGCGTAATAAGCGGATAGGCGGGCGGGCGAAGGGTTTGCGCTAAAATACCCTGTATTGACAGGACGTTTAGCACGATAAAGAGCAAGCGAAATGCAGTGTTTCTTTGCATTGAATAGATTGTTTTTGTTCAAAGAGAAGTCATCTGTGTGCACAAATCTATTCTTTAAAGTGCTTTACTCAGCTACCTAATCAGAAAAACGTTGGCAAATCCGCTCTATGGCTACTTTTTAGTAAATAGCGGATGGTGGCAAAAAAAAGCAGATCAAAAATCTGCTCCTTTTCCGTTTACTTTTTACTGTAATGTTTGGAAACGCAGAACGCTGGTTCAGGTTACCGGCCTTCTGCAAGCCAGTTGACAGCCTCTATTCAACTCCTAATAGACCCTTACTGCCGCGCTTTCTGTTTCGTTGCAGACCGCCAGTTGGGCAATTTGTCGCGGGTGATAACATCTTTATTGGTACAGATCGCCCTTAGTTGCTCAATCGGTTGCTTTTTGATATAATCAGTAAGTATTCACAATTTTGTTGTTTATCTAGCCAGGACTCCAATCGGTGCTACTCCGTCGCATCTGTATCATCTGTGTTCCAAACGTTCCAACAGAATGAAGCATTTTTTCCTAAGCTGCCTAAGCACATTGATTCTTATTAGTTTGTTAGCCTCCTTTCGGTTTCAAACTCTACCATTCAATCCGAAGCCTCCCACTCCCAAAAACATCATTTACATCCTGGCCGACGATCACCGGTATGATTTCATGGGTTTTACGGGGAAGGTTGCCGGGCTGAATACGCCTAACCTGGACCGGTTGGCCAACGAAGGCGCTCATGTGCGCAATGCCTTTGTCAGCACAGCACTTTGTTCGCCCAGCCGAGCCAGTATTCTGACCGGGCAATATGCACATACCCACAAAGTGGTCGACAATTTTGCGCCACTAACACCTGGCCTGAAATTCTTTCCGCAGTATCTGCAAAAAGCAGGCTACAAAACGGCTTTTCTGGGCAAATGGCACATGGGCAACACCGACGATGCTCCCCAGCCCGGTTTCGATTACTGGCTTAGTTTTAAAGGGCAGGGCGTTTATTATAATCCGACGTTCAATATCAACGGAAAGCAGGTTAGCTATTCCGATAGCAGCTATACCACCGATCTGTTAACTGATTACGCCATTAAATGGCTCAATTCGCTGGAGAAAGCCAAACCGTTTTGCCTCTATCTGTCGCACAAGGCTGTTCATGCCGAGTTTCAGCCCGCTAAACGTCACCGGGGTATGTACCGCAATATGCCCATCAACTACCCGCAGAGTATGTATCTGACGGCCACCGACAGCAGTAAAATCTGGGGGCCCAAACCCTCGCAAAGCCCCGAAACCAGGCAGTTGAAGGTGAACATGGCCGACATGCCAAACTGGGTTAAAAACCAGCGCTATAGCTGGCACGGCGTCGATTATATGTATCACGGCCAAATTGGCTTCAACGATTTTTATCACCGCTACTGCGAAACGCTGATGGGTGTCGACGATAGTGTAGGCCGGATTCTGAAATGGCTGGAAGACAATAAGCTTTCTGAAACAACGCTGGTGGTCTACATGGGCGATAATGGGTTCAGCTTTGGCGAACATGGCCTGATCGATAAGCGGCATATGTATGAAGAGTCGATGCGGGTGCCGTTACTGGTTCGGTGTCCGGCCGTTGTAAAGCCAGGCACTAAAGTAGAACAGGTGATCCAGAACGTCGATATTGCACCAACGCTGATGGCCTATGCTGGCCTCGCCAAACCGTCGCAAATGCAGGGAAATTCGTTTTTGCCGATTCTGAAGGGCGAAACCATCCCCTGGCGCGACCGGGCTTTTTATGAATACTATTGGGAAGCCGATTTTCCGCAAACCCCAACTATGTTTGGTGTTCGAACGAGTCGATACAAATACATCTTTAATTACGGCGTCTGGGACGCCAATGAGCTTTACGACCTGCAAAACGATCCGCAGGAAGTTAACAACCTCATTCGTAGTTCTGAACATCAGGAAATTGCGCATGATATGCGTAATCAGGTCTTCGACTGGCTCGAATCGACAAACGGCCTGCAAATTCCACTCCATCCCGTTCGACAGAAACGATTCGACCATCGGTATAAGGGAACGTATTAGGCGTTGGGCCATTGGTATATTGGTCATTGATCATCAGATAAACTGCTGACAAACAATTCAATAACCAATATACCAATCACTAACTATAAATCCAGCACTTCGTGGACTACTTTCCAGGATGAATCGGGCCACCGTTTCCAGATTCGCAGGAATGCACCCGCCTTTTGCTCATAGGCCACATATCCATACGAAAACCCCATATCGCCCGATGAAGCTATTTTTACCCCTGTCAGTGTATATTCGGCCGGTATCGTTTCCAGCTTAGCAACTGTAACGGCCTCCAACCCAACGGAAGGTATACGACTGGCCCGGTAAAGACGAACGGGGAACTCTTTCGCCAGCGCATACTGATAAGCTACCTGCAACGACTGCCCTCCGGCCCGTTGTGCCAACTGATTTTCGGCTTCGATCAGTTCACTACGCCGTTCGGTTGTGTCTACGTCGGCCGTATGTTTCTGGTGAAAACTGGCAGGAGTCACCAAGTCGGCTACCGATGGCACTGGCCGGTCGTGCTGAATACCGACATCGATCAGTACTTCCCAAACGCCACTACTGTTCTTTTGCCACACCGTAGTGAAATGACCAAAGGCAACCGGCGCGTCGGTCTTTCCTTTTGGGCGAACCTCAAACGGTCCCGTCGTATAGCCGAAATCGCCCGATGCCGATATATCGGCATACGCTGGCCACCACGACAGGCAACCCGGAATGAAAGCCGACTTTTCGTAAAGCGGTTTTCCGGATGCAAATTTTTTCTGTACAATCACCAGAGCTGTTGGTGCCAGAAACCGAAAAAAGCCTGCTTTAATGCCTTCCTGCTCGGTATAAGCAGCGAATGTTCGTTCGGCATTAACGAGCGACAGATAATCGACCTCAACCGTTGTTGGTGTCGATTGTGCAGAGGCCGTTCTGGCCAGCAGCCAGGCCAGCCCTACGGTAATCAATAGTTTGTTCATGAAAATTTACGTGCCTGAATGGATAATAGTACCCGAATTCATTCGGGGTAACAGCACAAAGATTTCGGGGTAATCCATGAGTGAGAAGCACGACCGATATGGATTGAGGAAAAAGCCCGTTTAAGCGTTTTAGCAGCAGGACAGACTGTTATTGGCTCTAACGGGCTCATACGGCTATGGAACGGGCTCATTGCCACAATTGACAGGCGATCATTGACGGTTCATTCCTTTTTTTTCTCAATTCAGCCAGTTTATACTTGATCATGGAGTTGCCGACTGCTTATCTTTAGGGCTAACCGTGAGATACGTTCTTAACTTAGTTTATTTTGAAACCTGTCAATGATCGATGGATTCGCGTCAGCGGAATCAGCTTATTGTTGCTGCTGGATCTGTATTCGATGCAGATTTTTGTTCAGCCGTTAGGCATCACCACGATCAAATATGTACTTGAATTTCTGTGCCTGACGAGCGCTACCTGGGAGGTCAACCGCTGGATTCTGGTTTTCTTCCGAAGGTTATTTCCGTTGCTGTCGCAGACCCGAAAGCGAATCATACTGGTACTTCCTCTATGCTGGGTGGCATCGATACTGGTCGACTGGCTCGATATGATTATTATCAACACAACGGGCTTTCATAAACCCTATCCGGCGTCGGCCTTCTTTAACACCTTTCCGGGGGCGCTTATTTTCAGCGTATTGATTGTGGGCGTACAGGAAGCTGCCTATTATTTTGAGCGGCTTATTAAAGCGGAAAAAGAAGCCGAAGCACTGAAAAAGGAAAACCTGCAAACTCAACTCGATAGTCTCAAACAGCAGGTAAGTCCGCACTTTCTGTTCAATAGCCTCAATACGCTCTCGTTTCTGATTGGCGACGATGCCAAACAAGCCGAAAAGTTTCTGGACGAACTCAGCAAAGTATATCGCTATCTGTTACGAAACAACGAGCATGAACTAACCAATCTGGCTACCGAAATGCAGTTTATCCGCTCCTATTTCCATTTGCTCAAAACTCGTTATGGCGATAGCCTGCATCTAAAACTGGCGATAGAACCCCGCTTTGAAGCCTACCTTCTGCCATCGCTAACCCTGCAACTCCTATTGGAGAATGCCGTTAAGCACAACATTATTCACAAAACGCAGCCCCTCACCGTACAGATCATTACCCAACCCGATGGTCAGCTTACGGTTAAAAATAATCTGCAAAAAAAAAATCAGCATTTGCCTTCAACCCAGCTTGGCCTGGCCAACATTGCGGCTAAATTCCGGCTGCTTAATCAGCGCGAAATACTTGTTGAGGAAACCGACCATGAGTTTGCCGTCACGATTCCGTTGATGACTAATTGAACGATGGGGGCCTTTGGTAACCATTCCCTCTACTTTTCTATGAATATCCTGATTGTTGAAGACGAAGAAATTGCCGCCAAAAAACTCATTAAAACCCTGGCGGCAGTTGACCCCTTAGCTACGGTAGTTGGCATAACCGGCAGTATCTGGGAAACGGTGGCCTGGCTACGTGCCAATGGTTCCGGTCAGCCACTCGCCCCCGATCTGATTCTGATGGACATTGAGCTGGCCGATGGGCAAAGTTTTCAGATCTTCAACGAAATCGAGGTCGATTGCATGGTCATTTTCACCACTTCATACGACGAATATGCCATTAAAGCCTTCAAAGTCAACAGCGTCGATTATCTGCTGAAGCCCATCCAGACGGAAGAGCTGGAAGCAGCCCTGGCAAAATTTCGCCGGTTAACCAGCCAGCCGAAGGCGGCCCGAACGGAACGTATGTTCCATGTTGAAACACTTCTTCAGGAAATTCAGCAGACATTTCGTCCCAAAGACTATCGACAACGGTTTCTGGTCACCTACGCCAACAAATTGATTACGGTAGATACGCAGCAGATAGCCTATTTCTTTAGTGATAACAAGATGAACCAGTTCAGAACCGTCGATGGCCGCAAGATTACGGTTGATTATACTCTGGATGAACTGGAAACAATGCTCGATCCAAAACTTTTTTTTCGCATCAACCGGTCGTTTCTGGTTTCGGTTGCCAGCGTCGAGCAAATTCAACCGTATTTTGGTAACCGGCTATCGCTCCAGCTTAAGCCCCACATCGACAAGGAAGTGATCGTCAGCCGCGAGAAACTGACACCTTTTAAAGATTGGATGGGCAAGTAAAGCGGTAATGAATGGCTTAGACTTTATTTTAGAAAAAGTTGTCTAGTACACAACGGCACAACCTTCAACTGCGGCACCTAATCAGCTTACTTCCATAGCGTTGACCTTTTACGTGGTTTGAAAATGGATGTGTACGAAGGTATAATTCGGGAGCCCATGCTGGCCAACGACATTAGCGAAACGACAGATGTAGCGGCCCAACATTCTGCTTTACTTCGTCAGTTCGATGTCATCGTTGCTCGGGAACATACTCCTACGCACATTAACGATTGGGAAATTATTAGCCCTAAAACAACGGCTAAGGTCGCAAATTGATAATATTGCCATTCCTTATTGCTGACGGGTTCGAGCAGGAACGTAGTCGGCTCTCTTAACAACTACTTCTTATGCGATTAATTCCCCGACGTTTTCCCTCCCTTTTGGTTAGCGCATTAGCGCTCGTTGGCACCGGTTTACTGATCAGCGCCCGGATCAGTAAACCAGCTCCTGCTCCTCCTAATGTTGTATTATTTTTTATGGACGACATGGGGTATGGCGACCTATCGGTGACTGGAGCGCTGGAGTATTCGACCCCCAACCTGGATCGCATGGCTGCCGAAGGGTCTCGTTTTTCCAATTTTCTGGTAGCGCAGGCCGTCTGTAGCGCATCGCGGGCCGCTTTGCTAACAGGTTGTTATCCCAACCGGCTGGGTATCTCGGGTGCCCTTGGTCCTAATTCGCCTATCGGCCTGAATCCAACCGAAGAAACCCTGGCCGATTTATTGAAAGAGAAGGGGTACGCTACCGGCATTTTCGGCAAATGGCATCTGGGTGATAAAAAACAATTCCTGCCTCTGCAACAAGGTTTCGATGAGTATTATGGTGTCCCTTACTCGCACGATATGTGGCCGCTGCATCCCAATCAGGCTCACGCAAAATACCCGCCCCTGCACTGGATCGACGGAAACGAGCCAAAGGAAGAAATTAAAGACCTGGATGATGCCAGCAAAATTACGTCGACGGTGACGGAAAAAGCCCTTTCGTTTATTCGACGTCATAAAAACAAACCCTTTTTCCTGTACGTACCGCACCCGCTACCCCACGTTCCCCTGGCCGCTTCGGCCGCTTTTCGTGGCAAAACAGTACAGGGTCTTTATGGTGACGTAATCACTGAACTAGACGGTTCGGTCGGGCAGATTCTGGGCGAGCTAAAAAAACAAAATCTGGACAAAAATACGCTGGTGATTTTCATCAGCGACAACGGTCCCTGGCTCAACTATGGCGATCATGCCGGTTCGGCAGGAGGATTCCGCGAAGGAAAAGGCACGTCGTTTGAAGGCGGCCACCGGGTTCCCTGTCTGGTGCGCTGGCCCGGTGTAGTACCCGCGGGTCGGGTCTCGAACAAGTTGCTGACAACATTGGATATACTGCCTACCGTTGCCAGACTCTGCGGGGCCCGGCTCCCCAGGCAACACATTGACGGTCTCGACTGGATTGCACTGCTGAAAGGCGACAATTCGGTGACGCCCCGCGATCATTTTTACTATTATTACCGCAAAAACAGTCTGGAAGCGGTGCGTCAGGGCGACTGGAAACTGGTATTTGCGCATCCGGGCCGTACCTATGAAGGCTTTCTGCCTGGGCAGGGCGGCAAACCGGGGCCCACAACCGAAAATCACGAATTTTCGCAGGCCTTGTATGACCTTCGTCGCGATCCGGGCGAACGCTACGACGTTCGCGAACAACACCCCGACATTGTGGCTAAACTGGAGAAACTAGCCGAAGAAGCCCGCGCCGATCTGGGCGACGACATCCAAAAACGAACGGGCACCAACGTCCGCGAACCGGGCCGGGTGAGTCAGTAAGTATAGCCATACGTGTCTAATCTTATGTCTAACGTTAATCCCTTTCGAGACATCCGATACTGATTAGCGTTAGACAATTACTTTCTATTGATCTGTGCTGGCAGATAGTCAATTGTAAATAGCCAAAGTATCGATAAGTAAACATCATATAGTTTTCCCCTTCACCAGTCAGACCCATAATTATACGGTTCATACACCATTATCAGCAGTTCATGAAGAATAGTATTTGTTCGCTGATGTGTGACAATAGCTTTGTATAGAGAAAATAAGTTTAGTCCGTCGGCAGACGTTCTATAGCGCCTTTTCTGTTAACCTTCCTATGTCAACGCATGAAAACTATTGTCTTACTGTTGCTGATGAGCCTGTTGCTTACTGCGGCAGGCTGCAAAACGCAGAACGGCTATGCCCCCGAATCAGATGCCGGGTTTGCGATGGGTAAAGTCCTCGACATGCGCGGAAACCCTATCCCAAACGCAATGATCATGGCCATAAGCACGCTCGACACGAACAAACGGATTGCCGGAAAAACCGATGCAAATGGTAACTATCGGATCAAGATCCCGGCCGGTGCCTGGAAAATGTCGGCTGAAATCGAACGTGTTTATCACGGACGTCAGTTCACGCTGATGCTGCACCCCGATAACCCAAAGGTGTTTACTGGTCAGGACGGTGTGGTGTGTAACTTCGAATGGCGGCTGTATGGCCCCCGCACTGGTCATACTGATCGTTTTTATGGCGGTGAGGTAAAAATCAATAAAAGCCGGGAAAGTCGCATCAGCGATATCGAAAATATTGTTTTCACCTTTACACCCGTGAGCCCCCGCATCGACGGATCGACTGCAGAACCCGAATCCATTGTCTGTGGACCGCGCGGCACGGCCGATTATGCTCGCTTTCCGGATATTCCGATTGGCCAGTATAAAATTTCGGCTCGATACCGGCCTACGGGTCAGCGAATTTTTCTGCGTAACCCAGCAGGTGGCACCTATTCGGCCGATGGTTCAATAACTACAGCATTCAACGGGAACAACAAATCGAGTTCCTGCGCCAACTGCCTGACGCTGGAATATAAAGACTAAACCTGGCTTATCTTATACCACCCTCCAGGCTACAGTTATTTATCGACCGTAAAATCCCCAAATAAGCCTAAATCAGAACAGTTGTAGAACACTTAATAAAAGTTCTACAACTGTTTTATTATATTTAGCACAAATTCATGCTACAAACTGTTACGCATATAACCGCCCCTGATCCGGCCGGTTATTGACTATGCAATCTGATTCCGTTAGTACGATAGTTTCCAGCGCCCGCTCTCTCGAACGCAGGCTCTCTCCCATCGACTTTTGGGAAACGGCGCTTACCTTAGGCCTACCGGCTGCCCTCTGGCGGTTGCCAAATCAGCACGACAAGCACCTGATTGTTTCGTTCGACGAAACGTTACCCCGTGTTTCGGCTGATCTGGAAGAATTACCCGCGGGATTTCTGGTTAGCCCATTCAACAATCTGAATACCGAAACCGAAACACCCGCCAACACCTTATTCATCCGCGCCGACGTTCAGGCCGTATTTTCGGATAATCAACCCGGCGATTTTCAACTTGCCAATAATAAAACGGGTGATCTCTTCAAGAAAACCCTGTTGGCTTCGCTCGGCTCCCGTACGGGACAGCCCCAAACGGCTCAGCCACCCGTAACCTTGCCCGACAATAATGCCGAGCAGGAATACATAGCGAATGTTGCTGAGGCTGTCGAAGCCATGCGGCAGGGCGCATTCCGAAAAGTAGTATTATCCAGAACCAAACAGCTACAATTTACCGACGCGCCAAATGCTGTTCTTCTGTTCGACAAACTCTGTCAGCGTTACCCAACAGCGTTTGTGTCGGCGGTTTCCATTCCCGAGAAAGGGCAAATCTGGATCAGCGCAACGCCCGAACGGTTAGTAAGCGTTGATGCCCATGGTATTTTCCGAACCAACTCACTGGCGGGCACCCAACCCTCTACCGAAGCCGATGGAACGCCTAAAAAACCATCGGAAGCAATGTGGTCGCAGAAAGAAATTGAAGAGCAGGCTATAGTAAGCCGCTATATCATTGAATGTTTCAAAAAAATACGGCTGCGCGAATACGTTGAAGAAGGCCCTAAAACCATTATTGCAGGCAATCTGATGCACCTCGGCACCAGTTTCACAGTCGACACACAAGCTGTGCGCTACCCACAACTGGGCACGGTTATGCTGCGGCTCCTCCACCCAACATCGGCAGTTTGTGGAATGCCCCGCGATGTGGCGTTCGATTTTATCAGACAACACGAACCCCACGACCGCGAACTCTACAGCGGCTTTCTGGGGCCGGTAAATATCAACCCAGACAACGACGGACCGGCCAGTGATCTATTCGTGCATATTCGCTGTATGAAACTGGAAGGCTCTCTTGCCACCCTGTATGCCGGAGCTGGCCTGACCGAGTATTCAGACCCCAGGCGCGAATGGCAGGAAACCGAAATAAAATGTCAGACACTTCTGGCTGTAATCAGTGAACAGCCAACAGCCAGAAACTAAGCCATTTCGGTTTACTAACTGATTGCTGTTGGCCGATCTCTGTTTACTACGTTTACTCATCGGCACCTTCGGCCGGATCGTTTGGCGCACGAGATCCTTCGTCCGAAGTACGATCACCGGCTTCACTAGCCGCCGACGATTGGGTATCTGAATCGGGCGCTGTTCCCGTATTATCGGCGTCTGCCGTCGTTACTAGCGGTTCTTCCTTCGTTGGAGTCATGTTTTTCGAGTTTATGAGTATAACGTTGATTCAATTTTTGGACTAATTACTCCATACTGTCATCATCGAGGTCGTCGTCGATGTCATCGTCGTCTAAATCCGGATCGAGTTCGAGATCGTCTTCGCTGAATTCGTCTTCAATGTCGGCAAAGTCATCTTCGCCGTACCCGCTGGCTGCGCCAGTGCCCAGATCATCAAATTCGGCTCCGTCGAAATCATCATCTTCATCATCATCGTCAAAAGCGGCTGCTTCAGGGTCAGGATTCAGCATCAGCACGTCTTCGTCCAGATCAAATGTTGGCTGGTAAATCATGGTTGAGATAGTCTATTTAAGTGATTTCACCCCAGATAACGCGGCACCTTCGCGGAAGGTTGGCCGCGCCGTAAATTTATTGACTAAACGGAAATAAACACCATCCAAAATTATGAGTTGATGCATGTGTAGATTTGCGCGAACGGTCTGTGCTTGAAATCCAGAATACTAAGCAGTTTACGAAATAAATTTTTTGATGAAAAATTATCGACTCCGCCGGTTATCAGATCAGCCGATTCTAAAAACAAGTGATGTTGCTCCTTCTGTGTCGGGTTTCGACGTACTTGGCGCGTTCAATCCGGCAGCCTGTCTGGTTGGCAACGAAGTAATTCTGCTTCTGCGCGTTGCCGAAGCCCCGGCTCCCCAACAAGGGCAGATTACCATTCCGCTCATCGAAGAAAAAGATGGCGTACCCGGTCTTGTTCTCAAACACTTCAACGAACCAACCGAACCCTACGACCCACGGGTTATTGCGCTGGAAGGCAACGTATATTTAACATCGCTTAGCCACCTCCGCCTTGCCCGAAGCCACGATGGTATTCACTTCACCATCGACGAAAAACCGTTTCTGTTTCCCGCCCGAATGGACGAATCATATGGAGTTGAAGATGCGCGTATCACGTTTCTTGAAGGAAAATACTGGATTACCTACACGGCCGTATCGGAACATGGACCCGGCGTTGGGCTGGCCGTAACCACCGATTTTAAAACGGTAGAACGGATCGGGATGATTTTGCCTCCCCCCAACAAAGATGTTGCGCTATTTCCAAAACGGATTAACGGGAAGTACATGCTCCTGCACCGGCCCATGGTGTCTGATATTGGCAAACCGTCGATCTGGCTGGCCGAATCAGAAGATGGTATTCACTGGGGCAATCATCGGTTTTTGTTTGGTGGTCGGGGCATCGCCGATAATCCGTTCGCCTGGGAAGGAGCCAAAATTGGTGCCGGTCCCGAACCGATCCTGACCGACGAAGGCTGGCTGCTCTGCTATCATGGTGCCGACCCAACTCACTCCTACTCACTGGCTTTGGCATTGCTCGACAAAGATGACCCGGCTAAGGTGATCGACCGCTCCGATGCGCCCATGCTCACGCCCGAACTGCCCTGGGAGCGCGAAGGTTTTTTCCCCAATGTTGTGTTTTCGAATGGCTGGATTCAGTGGCCCGATGGTCGTATCTGGGTCTATTACGGTGCCGCCGACTCGGGCGTTGGTGTTGCCGAACTGATCCGGGAGTAATTTATATCCAATTACCGGCATACTGTTGATTTAATCAATCATCCGCGTATATATTGTGGGTATTATGAGCCCATTGTCGTCCATCATTCAATTTGAGTTTCGGTACCAGTTTCGACAGCCGACGTTTTACCTGTTTATCATCCTTACACTGATGCAGGGTTACTGGTCCGCCTACCGATTAGCAGAGCTTTCGGCAACGGGGAATCCGGTTACAGACGCCTATGCCGTACTGTCGTCGTTTGGGTTAGTGCTGGCTATTGTTACGGTGCTGATAGCAGGTCAGTCGCTGACCAAAGACTGGGATTTTCGGACAACGCCGTATCTGTATAGCCTGCCCATCACGAGTCGGACACTTTTTTCGGGGCGGCTGCTGGGTTCGTATGGTACAGCTTTGGCAATTGCCAGTTTTTATTCGCTCGGCATTGTTATTCATTCTCTTATTACGCTAACCGCCATTCCGTGGCTGGCTTTGCTCGACGGTTTCGTCCGGTTGCTGGCGCCCAATAGCTTCGTTATCGTTTGTCTTACGTTCTCACTAACCGTCTTTCTACGAAGCATTCGGGGCGCTTACGTCAGTTTGTTTGCAGTGGCTCTTTACTTTTTGCTGGCCCAATCGAGTACATCACTTTATGCTGATTCCGACCTTAGAACCTTGCTCGATCCATTTGGTGTCAGTCTGATTCAGGAAGCACTCGACGATATGCTATTTCTGAACGATGCCCACACATTGTTTACATTCTCCGACCTGCTCTTCATCAACCGACTCTTGTGGATTGGCATAGCGCTTGGCGTGCTGGCTCAGGCAGAATCCCAGTTTTCGTTCAATACATTCAGTCAGGCGATACCCAGTAAGCGTACCTCCGCGAAAGAGCTATCTACCCCGTCCATATCTCATTCAATACTTCCAAAGCCGCATAGCCAGTTTGGCCGATGGCAACAATTTCAGGTTCTTGTCCGGTTATCCAAATTCGCCTTTCTCAACCTCATTCGCCAACCGGCAGTACAGATTAGTGTAGGGCTATTAGCCATGCTGGCCCTGCTAACCGCTACGATACTGACTCAGAACCCCAACTTCCCCGAGCTTCCAACAACTGCTCATCTGACGGCGCTTCGGTTGTCGATAGGCACGTTGATTGGCCTGTTTTTAGTAGTAATGACGGGCGAACTACTTTTCCAGGAACGAACCGTTGGATTCTGGTCGATTTACGACGCCCTCCCCCAGTCGAATTTTGTGCTCTTATCGGCCAAAATTATCGCGATGGGCGGTCTGGCGCTGCTATTAACCGCCACCCTTTTTCTAACGGGCATCGGCATACAGCTTTATCAGCATTTCTATGAAATCGACTGGCGATTATACGCATCCGATTTGCTTATGGATGGGTTTCTGCGTTACTGTCAGCTTATCATAGTAGGAGCATTGGTAGCCGTATTGCTCAACAATCGGTTCCTGAGTCATTTCGTCAATCTGATTCTCTTTGGTGCGCTTACGGTAGCCTATCAAACCTCCAGTCCGGCAGAGGCTATGTATCTGTATTCGTTCTTACCTGGTTCCTCATCCTATTCTGATTTAATCGGTTATGGAGCCAATGCGCCCCTTCGCCCGGTTTTTCATCTGATCTGGTGGAGTATGGCAGGTTTGTTCATAACACTTCTTTTCACCGTTTGGAACCGGGGCGTTTCGGATGGCTTCAGACATCGGCTCAGCCAGTGGCGGCAACAATTTTCCTGGCAACAGGTCGTGGCTATCGCCGTTTCATTTGTTGCTTTTGGAGCAGGCATCTGGCAACTAAATCACCAGTCCAGAATAGCTACAACTCCACTAAGCTACACAACTCAAACGCTACCCTATAGGTCCGTTTCGGGAAAAACCGTTCGTGTTCAGGTACAGTACCATCATCCCTATCAGGTTCGGCATATTCTGATGGCTGCCAAATCGGCCCTGATGCGAGGAGAACAGTTGTTTGGCGCTTATCCATACACATCACTCGAAATTCGCGAAACGCCATTGCAATCAGTAGCGATATGGTCGAAGCCAGGAAAAATCCAGGTATCTGAAAAGGAAGGATGGCTGGCCGATTATCGACAACCGCAATTGCTCGATTACATTGATTATGTTGTTTCTCGGGAAGTGTTTAAACAATGGCTTGTTCATCGACTCCATCC
This sequence comes from Spirosoma sp. SC4-14, assembly GCF_037201965.1. Lineage (NCBI taxonomy): Bacteria > Pseudomonadati > Bacteroidota > Cytophagia > Cytophagales > Cytophagaceae > Spirosoma > Spirosoma sp. SC4-14. Next base: position 5,857,914 of record NZ_CP147518.1, read on the forward strand.
GGCCAAGCATTCCGGTAAAGGTTTTCTCTGTCAAAGCTTGCCCGAATATCTGGCCCTACAGGAAGTAGCACGAGGCTACGGGGCCAAGCAGTTGGCCAAACGGCTGGCTCAACGCAAAACGTTGTATGCGTCCAGTCATTACCGCAGCCATAGTACCGAAGTTTCTTTACTACAATCGGATGGCAACGATGCGCTTGAGCGCGGTCGGGGGGCTCTGGCCTTAACCAGTATTGGACAGGTCTGGGGTGATGCGCCACTGAGTTTAACCATTGGCCAGTTCTATCGGCAGGCTATTCGCCAACCCGGTTCGGCCACGGCCACAGCGTTTTCAAACCAGCTAACTCAGCAACTTCCCGATTCGCTTCGCTACCTGAACACGTATTTACGTGATCCGGTATGGTTTGTCTACAAAATTGGGCGCGTTGCCAATATGCCTAATGGCCTGGTTGTCGAAATTGTGTCGAGCAAATGGCAGGAAAAAAAACCGGGCCAACGAACCACCCTGCCGATTAATGATCGCGTACCGGTTGCCCTGCTCGACAAAGATGGACACGAAATTTACCGACAGCTTGTCTACCCCAATCCCGATAAACGAGATATATGGCTTCCACTACTCCCCAATGCGACGCTCGTTGCTGTCGATCCGCTCGGTGCATGGCCCGAAATGAACAAACGCGACAATTATAAAATTCTATGAATAAGCTATAATTATTCCTAAATTCCGCGCCTACACCTTTATCATTCATCGATTAATGACCATTTTTCAGTATTTTCGTTGGCTGTTAATGTCCTTCTTCTATGAATCGCTTCAATCAACTGCTACTCTGCTTACTAACCTCCATTTCAGTATTTGCCCAGTCGCCGAAACGGCCACTTACTGCCGCCGACTATGACCGTTGGCAAACCGTCAGGTCGGAAAAAATCTCGGACGATGGTCGCTGGATTGCTTATCAGATCGACCCGCAGGAGGGCGACGGCCGCCTGGAAGTTACCAGCACCGCTGGTCCTGTCTCCAGTCGCACCCGCTATGTTTTTCCGCGCGGCTACATGGCTCAGTTTACGCCCGATAGTAAATTTCTGGTCATGAAGCTTAAAGCTCCGGCCGCCGATACGAAAAAAGCGAAACTGAAAAAGAAGAAACCCGACGAGATGCCTAAGGATAGTCTGCTGGCATTGAACCTGGCAACGGGTAAAGCCACCAAATTCCCGAATGTTAAATCCTGCGCATTTGGAAAAGATTCGGGTTCCTGGCTGGCTATTTTGCAGGACCGCAAAGACGCTCGTGAATCGGGCTCCGCAAAATCCACAGCGAAGAGCGATACGCTGCTGCCGTCGGCTCCGGTTTCGACCACAACCATAGCTACGCGCAAAGGCCCGGTCAAAAAGCCCAAAGGCGACGACCTGGTTCTGCTAAACATGGCCGATGGCACCCGTAAAACCGTACGCTATGTCTCCAACGTGGCTGTGTCAGACAACGGTCATGCCGTTTTCTATAGTAAAGAATCGGCTAACGATTCGTTGAAAACAGGCGACGCTGCCGTGCCAGGCGTATTTCTGTTTAACACAACTACTGGCCAGACAGCACTGATCGACACGAGTTCGAAGCGGAAGATTTATAAAGGGCTGGCCGTCGACAAAACCGGCGATCAGTTGGTCTGGATGGCTTCTGCCGATAGTGCCGGTGCCGATGTGAAAGTCTTTTCGCTATATTATAAAAACCTGGCACCAGTCGCTTCGGCCAAAGGCAAACGCAGCAAAACCCCTGTTGCTGAACCTCCCTTTCGGGTGCTGGCCGATACGCTGACCAGCGCGCTACCCAAAGGCTGGTCGGTCAATGAGTTTCGGGAGCCGAAATTTGCCGATGATGGCAAACGACTCTACTTCTCGACCTCGCCCATTCCGCCAAAACCAACGAAAGATACCCTCACACCCGACGACGAAAAAGTGCGGATGGACATCTGGACCTGGAAAGATACACGTCTTCAGCCCATGCAGCAGCGTCGGCTGAAAGAAGAAAAAGAACGCGGTTATCTGACCATTTATGATTTCACCTCAGGAAAAGTGATTCCAATTGCCAATCGCGAGATAGCAACAGTTACTTTCGATCCGGAGAAAAGTACCCGATACCTACTTGGGCTTAGCGATCTGCCTTATCAGATTCAATCATCGTGGGACCCTGGCCATACCGATCTCTATTTGATTGATACCCAAACCGGCGAGAAAAAACGAATTGCGAACGACATCATGGCATCGCAGCCAAAACTGTCGCCCGAAGGAAAGTATGCCTACTGGTTCGATGAGAGTGATTCGTTGTGGCGAGCCTGGTCAATAGCCGATGGCAAGCGCATCGACCTGACTCGTGGACTACCCAGTAAGTTTTTCGACGAGGAGCACGATACACCTAATCTACCAGGCTCGTATGGATCGGCAGGCTGGACCAGTGGCGATAAATACGTATGGCTCTACGACCGCTACGACATCTGGCAAATAGACCCGACGGGCCACGAAAAACCCGTTAATCTCACCATGGGCTGGGGGCGTAAAAATAAAATCCGACTCCGTCGCGCTGATCTCGACAACGATGAAGTTCGGGGACGGTTTTCGGCCGAAAAAGCCATTGATCCCCAACACGAGTTGTTCCTGACGGGCATTTGGGAAAGCGACAAAACCACCGGTATCCTAAAAAACAAAAACGGTCTGGCAGCTTCAGAACCAAGTGTACTAACACGTAGCAATCACCGGTATGCGGGTCTGAACAAAGCGAAAAATGCACCCGTTCTCACCTTTTATCGGGGCAATTTTCAGGAGCCAACGAATTTGTATCAGACCGACACTACGCTGGCTACGCCGGTTCAGCTTACCCACGCCAACCCGCAGCAGGACAGCATTAGCTGGGGAAGTGTTGAACTGGTAAGCTGGCTGGGTACCAATGGCGTTAAGCTGGAAGGGCTGCTCTTCAAACCCGAAGGGTTCAACCGCAACGGCGGCCCGGCCCAAAAGAAATACCCCATGCTGACGTATTTCTACGAACGTAATGCCGAAACGCTGAACGATTATCGGGTTCCGGCACCGAGTCGGTCAACAATCAACATTCCCTACTGTGTTTCGAATGGCTATCTGGTTTTCGTACCCGATATTGTTTATACAACCGGTCAACCGGGGCCAAATGCCTACGATTGTATTGTGCCGGGTGTATTGAGCCTGATCGATAAGGGTTTTGTTGACCGCGACCGGATCGGAATTCAGGGGCAAAGCTGGGGTGGTTATCAGACGGCCTACGTAATTACCCGCACCAACCTGTTCCGGGCGGCCGAAGCCGGTGCTCCCGTAGCGAACATGACGTCGGCTTATGGTGGTATTCGCTGGGAAACGGGTCTGGTTCGGCAGTTTCAGTACGAGAAAACACAAAGTCGTATTGGCGGTACGCTCTGGGAAAAACCGATGAATTACATCGAAAACTCTCCGCTTTTCTTCGCCAACCGAATTCAGACTCCGTTGATGATGACGCATAATGACGCCGATGGTGCCGTACCCTGGTATCAGGGCATCGAATTGTTCTCGGCGCTACGCCGTCTGAATAAACCTGTATGGATGCTGGTTTACAATGGCGAAGGCCATAACCTCACACACCGCCACAATGCCAAAGACCTGAGCATCCGGCTTTATCAGTTTTTCGACTATTATTTAAAAGATGCGCCCCTACCGCTCTGGATGAAAGAAGGGCGGTCGGCCGTTGAAAAAGATCGTGGCGAAATGAAGTACGAAGTAGACAAGCATTAAGCAATAGTAAATAGCCATCGGTCATTTGTCATTGGGGCTTAGAACGCGATTTCCAATGACGAATGACCGATGGCTATTTTGCAAACAGAGCCGGATTTGTTTGTCCGGCTCTGTTTGCTTTTAAAAACTGGTTGAGTCAATGGTTGAGCCTAGTATTCACTAGGCTCAACGACTAACTTCTGTTTTATTGCGCCGAAGCTCCTTCTTTCACCACCTCTCCTTTAATATACAGCGTCTGCATTCCGCCTTCGGCGTTCGATTCGACCGTTACGGTTTTGTTGAAAGCACCTGATGCAGCCGCATTGAACGTAGCCTTGATCGTTCCCGATTGCCCCGGCATAATCGGCTCTTTGGGATAGTCAACGCCCGTACAGCCACAGGAGCCTTTTGCATAATTGATGACGAGCGGCAACTCTCCTTTATTTTTGAACGAGAACTCAGCCGTTACGGGTTTTCCCTGAACAATACGGCCAAAATCGTGGGTCGACTTGCTCCAGTTAAATACAGCAGCAGGCACCGTCATGGCAACAGAAGCCATCAACACAATCAGCGATCCAAAAAATAGTATCCGTTTCATAAGCAAATTGGTTTGATAAGGTTTGTAGTTTATTCGTCTTTTCTGAACGACATGGCAAACCTAGCGATCCTTTGCTACCCCCTCTGTTAAACAGTCGCTAACGTTTGTTAATGAGTTGTTAACAAGTTGCGCACAAGCGGCAAAAACCTATCTTTGACTAGCCAAACGATTACACTTTCTGCCATTTTTCAGGCACAAACCCTATCCAAACATGGCACGCCTTCGCCTGCTGGTTGTTTTATCGGTATTGTCCATTATTGGCATTCTGACCATGCAAGCCATCTGGGTACGCAATGCCTACGCCCTGCGCGAACGCCAGTTTCGGCAATCAGCATTTATTGCCCTACAGGATGTAGCCGACGAAGTAGCCCGACTCAACCGCTTTACGTTGAACCGGTATGCCGTCACCCAGCTCTCTGCCGACTATTTCATTGTCAATACCGATGCGCCCATCGACCCCGTTACACTGGAAGGATTTATTCAGAAATCGCTCCAGCAACATAACCTCATCACCGACTACGAATATGGTATATACAACTGCGAAACCGACCGCATGGTCTACGGAGCGTATGTCAGCACGGGTGGTACGGCTATTTCGAAAACGAAAAACCTGCCTAAATTTCCCCGATACACCTATTATTTCGGTATCCGGTTTCCGCACCAGTCGGGTTTTATTGCGGGCCAACTGAATGGCTGGGTATGGTCGACGGTTGTGGTTTTACTAGTCGTGACCATCTTCGGCTATACGCTGATTGTGGTGCTGCGGCAACGTCGGTTAACCGAAGTGCAGCGCGATTTCATCAATAATATCACACACGAACTTCAAACCCCCGTTTCTACTATCCGCGTAGCCGCCGATGTGCTCCAGTCCGACGCCATTCTTTCCCAACCCGATCGGCTCAAACAATATGCCCGTGTTCTGGGCGAAGAAAGTCGGCGGCTGCAACATCAGGTAAACAGCGTGCTGCAACTGGCCCGGTCGCAACGTACGGGCTTCGTTCTCAACAAAACCGATGTCGATCTGCACAAACTGATGGAAACCGCTGCGCTGGCATCGGCCCCTTCTGTATCGCTCGACTTACGGGCACCCAACGCGCATATACTGGCCGATCACTATCATCTGGAAACGATTCTGAACAACCTGATCGACAATGCGCTGAAATATTGCGACACATCGCCCGACGTAGTACTGCACACCCGCCAGGAAGGCGATAAACTCGTTTGGTCGGTCAGCGACAATGGCATCGGTATTGCGCCCGAATACCATAAGGCAGTTTTCCGGCAATTTTTTCGGGTACCCTCCGGGCATACTCATAACGTGAAGGGGTTTGGCCTGGGGCTGTACTATGTTGGGCAGGTTATTCGTGCCCATAAATGGCACCTGAAACTGACCAGTGCGCCGGGCCAGGGTAGTGTGTTTAGCGTTACATCGCCCCTCCTGACCAGTCTGAATAAGACCGGTCGAACCGAATCGACCCCTACCGGAACCGTTTTTCGCTAATTCACTCGTTCACTGCCGATGCCCGCCCGTATTCTGTTTGTTGAAGATGATGTCAATCTAGGTTTCGTGATCCGCGATACGCTGGAAAACGTACCGTTTCTGGTTACACATTGTACCAATGGTTCCGATGCCTGGGCCGTTTTTCAGGCAGGTTCCTATGACTTGTGTTTGCTTGATGTGATGCTCCCACAGACCGACGGCTTTGCGCTGGCCCGACAAATTCGGGCCGTAAATACGCAGATACCGATTTTGTTCCTGAGTGCGCTGACCAATAAAACAGACCGCCTGGAAGGCCTTCGGCTTGGGGCCGACGACTATCTGACTAAACCCTTCAGCATTGAAGAGCTAATCTTGAAAATCAATGTATTTCTGCGCCGTACGGGTAACCATGCCGATCGCCCATCGTCGGCGGCTCCTCTGCTCGACCGGCAAAATCTAACCCTTCACCTGAATGGACAGTCGCAGATACTGACCCACCGTGAAGCCGATGTGATGGCTTATTTACTTGAGCGCCCAAACACGCTTGTTCGTCGCGACGAACTGCTGCGGGCCGTGTGGGGCGATGACGATTACTTTATGGGCCGTAGTCTCGATGTATTCATTTCCAGACTCCGTAAACGGCTGGCCCAGGCCCCTGACATCCGTATAGAAAATGTGCATGGTGTAGGATTCCTTTTACGGCGCTAATCATGTAGATTGCAGGCTATTTTTTTCATAAAACCTGTATGAATTACCGTCTATCTGCCATCCTCTTAACCACACTAGTCCTCTCCTATGGCTGTAAAACGGCCAAACTACCAACAGCTTCTGCCACGGCCCAGATAACCGAAGAAGGACTCCTGAATTGTTTCGCTCCCGGCACGTCGCTCAATGGACAGCCCGTCTGGTGCGAAGCATCGGCCGCATTGTTCGACGGGAAAAACGTGTTGTTTGCCAACGATAAAGATATGCCTGCTGGTCAGAGCCCGGTATTTGAGAAAACACCGGCATCGCTCAGCGATTCAACCCAGGCTCCAACGTATCTGACGCAATCGGCTTTTGTATCGGCCCGGAAATACGAAGATTTTGCGCAAACGCCCGATAAAAAGTTCGTGCTGTTGACTACCGCTTTCGACCGGATCAAGCCTGGTAGCCACGACTGGGATAGTTACAATACCATTCTTTACTGGCCTAATGGCAACCCGGAGCACCCAATTGTGCTGGCGCCAGATGATACCAGTCGCACGTCTATCGGCTATCGCCAGCGAATTGCGCAGGTATTGGCTACCGATGAATTTCCGGGCGCTATACCCTATTTCAAAATTGAGGGACTGGCCGCAACCGATAACCAGTTGTTGTTCGGTATTCGGGAAGAAGGAAAATCATACAGCGATTTTAAGCATCGCGTCAAAGTCATCAGTGTTTCGTATCGAATTGAGCACATCGGCAACACCGACCGTATCCGACTCGCCAACGACTGGAAGCTCATTGCCGATTTCGATCCGGCCAAAGCCGAGCCAACACTACCCCAACCGCTGGCCCTGTCGAGTCTGGAATACGATCCGCAACGGAAACGCTTCTGGATGCTTACCTCCTTCGAATCCAACAGCCAGCTCGACGCTTATTTGTGGACCATTTCGCCCGACGATCTGTATGCCAACAAACCATTCACGCTTGTGCGGGATAGTCAGGGGCAACTGCTCCATTTTAACCACAAAGCCGAAGATCTGACCCCGCTCGACAATCACCGTCTGCTGCTTATCCACGACGACGACCGTATACGCACAACCGTAGGCTCACGCACGCGCCAACCCCATCAGGCCGCTTATACCATTGTTACGGTGAAGTAGTACAGGACTTTCGCCCCAAGCCGTGCCAGCGTACAACGTACCGTGGTTAATTTGCGCGTAGGGAGAAAACCGTGGCACGGCTTGGGGCGAAAGTCCTGTAGTAGTTGCATAAACAATGCCCACTCGTCAGCAATTGCATCGCGGATGAGTATTTATAAACTGGCCAAAAAATGAAACTATCAGGTTTTTTCAAATTAACGGATTATTCTCTTACGCACAATATTCTGCTGTTAAGAAGTTCTTCCATTGTCGATGATTCAGTAGAAAATACAGATATTTTTTTCAGTTCCACTTTTTACATTGAAACAGTCTCTTATTTTCAAGACGTTGAAATACGTAATGGCACCCAGGAGGAGTGTGATTATATTTTAAAAAAGTGTGATCCTGAATTTGTTGAAGCACTGTCAAGCGAAGAAGTGTTTGTTTTGACTTCGAACAACACCAATTACTACATAGGGGCAAGAAAAATGGAGATACTAAAAAATAATCTTGACCCTTCAGAAACTAGCATCGGGGTAAAAAGGAAATAACTTATTTTAGTCAAGGCTTAATCTGACAAGCTTTTATTGCGGCTGGCTGTTGGGCGTTAACTGCGATGCGACGGGGCAGCCCCTACTGACAGCCAGCCGCAACGACGCCTTTGCCTTTGGGCTGAGCTACGAGACGGCTGGCCGCTACGATGGCTCCATTGGCCAGCAGCGATGGCTCACCAGCCGACAGCCCACTCAGTATCGGCAGTTCGTCTACAACTACGATGCCAGCCAGCGGCTCACCGGGGCCGCCTACACCGGGGCCACCGGCGAAGACTTTTCCCTGGCCAGCGTCGCCTACGATAAGAATGGCAACATCACTGCCCTGACCCGCACCAACGTCGATCAGCTCACCTACAGCTATGGCGCGTTGAGTAACCAACTGCTCGCCGTGACCGATGTCAACAGCAGTACGCTGGGTTTTGTGGACAACAACACCTCGGGCAACGACTACAGCTACAATGCCGATGGCAGTCTCAACAAGGATCTCAACCGCAAGATCACCGCCATCGCCTATAATGTGCTTAAGCTACCCAAACAAGTCAGTTTCAGCAGTGGTACCACCGTCAGCTACCAGTACGACGCCACGGGCAAAAAGCTCAAGATGAGCCTCAGCGGTGGCGACAGCCGCGACTATGTGGGACCCGTCGAATACCTCAACAGCAGCCTGTTTGCCATCAAACACCCCGAAGGACGACTCGCTCAGGGCAACTCCTACGAGTACTTTCTGACCGATCATCTGGGCAACATCCGGGCTGTGGTTGCCAACAGCGGGGTTACTCAATGGACCGAGTATGACCCCTGGGGCATGGAACTAGCCGCCCTCAGCAGTGGCAGCAGCACCAACCGCGACAAGTTCAACGGCAAGGAGAATCTGGCCGAGATCGGCAACGGTATGCTCGACTTTGGGGCACGGCTCTACGATGCCACCATTGGCCGATGGGGACTCATCGACCCACTGGCCGAAAAAGCCACTCACTGGTCACCCTACCGCTTTGGCTTCGACAACCCCGTCAGTGTCACCGACCCAACGGGTATGTTCGAGTACAGTAATGGCTACACCACTCAGGACAGCAAGGACATCACCGGAGCCATGGAGTTCAACGGGGTATTCCAGAATGGTGGAGGGGATGGACCGGGGCCGGGGAAAGGGCAGGCTAGTACTCGTCAAGAGAAGCAAGCCCAAACTTCGGGCGGACTGACAACATCGAATACACCCGGAACGGGTATGCGTAAGAATGCCAGTGGGCAATTAGAGTCTTACAAGGTAGAGGGCCCTAACGGCGTTTTTGTCGATCCGTTCTTAGTGACAATTGATGTCGTGTATGGAAGCAACTTTTCAGGTGTCAATACCGATCCCGATCAGCATGTTATTGGCGGATCGCCAATTGGGTTATCTTTGGGTGGGAGTAGTACTCTAGGTACTAAGCTGTTACCAAATGCATTCAGCAGATTTTGGCGATTTGAATATCACTTCAGGAAGCATGCTGGTGAATGGGGAGCAATTTCTAAGGAAGCTTTTTATAAAAGAGCATTGTCATTATTAGATGGCCCTACAGGTGGAAATATACAAGGCTTTACTAATACTGCAGGTTATACTTTTAGAATAAATATGAGGACTGGGGAATTTGGCGTTATGAGACCTAACAGTGTAGTAGAAACCTTTTATAGAAGACTCAATGAACCAGCTAAATATTGGGCCGAGCAAGTCGCAAAATGGAATAAATGATGAATTCAAACAAAATAAAGTGCGCCTGTTGTAATCTTTCTACATTAGAAGCAGGGACAGTTTCTGATATTTGCCCAGTTTGTTTTTGGCAAAAAGACTTTTACCAGGAAGAGCATATTAACGATAGCGGGGGCCCCAATTTAGTCTCTTTACAAGATGCTAAAGAAAATTATAGAATTTGGGGCGCAATTGAAAAGAGGTTTATCAATTTAGTACGTCTCCCCAAAAAAGATGAGCTAGAATAATGTTAAGACTTGCTCTGACAGGTTTTCTGAAATCAGGTTGCTGAGCATCAATTGCGATGCTCAGCAACCTGATTTTTTATTACCCATCATACCAGCCTAAATCTCAATCTGCCCCTCAGTGGTGGCGACAGCCGCAACTATGTGGGGCCAGTGGAGTACCTCAACAGCAGCCTATTTTCCATCTCTCACCCCGAAGGACGACTCGCTCAGGGTACCACCTACGAGTACTTCCTGACCGATCATCTGGGTAACATCAGGGCCGTGCTCAGCCCCTCCAGTAGCGGCACAGCCAACGTCACCCAATGGACCGAGTATGACCCCTGGGGCATGGAACTAGCCGCCCTCAGCAGTGGCAGCAGCACCAACCGGGACCGCTTCAACGGCAAGGAGAATCTGGCCGAGATCGGCAACGGTATGCTCGACTTCGGCGCCCGCTTCTACGATGCCACCATTGGCCGATGGGGACTCATCGACCCACTGGCCGAAAAAGCCACTCACTGGTCACCCTACCGATTGGGCTTCGACAACCCCGTCAGTGTCACCGACCCAACGGGTATGTTCGAGTACAGTAATGGCTACACCACTCAGGACAGCAAGGACATCACCGGGGCCATGGAGTTCAACGGGGTATTCCAGAATGGTGGAGGTGACGGACCGGGGAAAGGACAGGCAAATGTTCAACAGCCTCAACCCGGTCGTTTAGCACAAACCGCGCAGGAGCGTCAACAGCAAAGCCAAGCGCAGTATGAACAACTGATCAAACGAGGAGATGCAATTGAAGCCGACCACACCATCGAGTCGACTTTTATAACAGGTGCTATATTTAAGCCTATTACAAGTATATTTGGGCGGTTTCTGGGTGCAATGTTAGGCAGATACAATAGTGGATTTACCCCTATAGAGAAAGCTATCATTCAAGAAGCCAAGCAAATCATGAGTAATGAAAAATTATTACAATCTTCTTTCAAAGCTGGAGTAGGAACAGAGTTAAATATTGCTGGAAGAACCATTATTGTTGAACCAAGTGCCCCCTTATCGGGCATGACTCTTTTTGAAGAAAAAGCATTTGTTATAGGTAAAGAAGCTTTCTCTTCAAAAACAGAGCTTACAAAAACTATCCTGCATGAGCTTTATAGACTTCATACGAGTACAATTAAGTTTTCAGGTGCCTCTCAAGCAGTTGTTTCTCAAGAAACATCTGCAGCAGCCAATTTTGCAGATCGTGCTATATCTGTTTTTAAATAGTTAGTATATGAACGCCACTGTAAAAGTTGAAAAAATAATAGAGTTATCAACTCGAAAAAAAAGGATTTTAGCTGTATCCATTATTAATGGTACTGTAAATTCTGGGATGTTTATAAAATCTAGAAACCTTGATAATGATTTAAAGATTGAAAGTATTGAATTGATTGATTCGGATAATCCCTATGTTGGGTTAATCTTCTCTGAAAAATCAGACAAAAACCTATTACATAATATCCAAGTAGGCGATATATTGCTTTGTTATCAGAGTCAAAACCAAGTCTGATTAGTTGTATTAGTCAAGACTTAATCTGACAATGAAATCAGGTTACTGAGCATCGCAATTGATGCTCAGTAACCTGATTTTTTATTACCCATTACACCATCCTCAGCGGTGGCGACAGCCACGATTATGTGGGACCCCTCGAATACCTCAACAGCAGCCTGTTGGCCATCCAACACCCCGAAGGACGACTCGCTCAGGGCACCACCTACGAATACTTCCTCACCGATCATCTGGGCAACATCAGGGCCGTAGCCACCAACAGCGGGGTTACCCAATGGACCGAGTCGTGCGCGACCCCGGTACGACCCCTGGGGCATCGAACTAGCCGCTCTCAGCAGTGGCACCAGCACCAGCCGAGACCGCTTCAACGGCAAGGAGAATCTGGCCGAGATCGGCAACGGTATGCTCGACTTCGGCGCCCGCTTCTACGATGCCACCATTGGCCGATGGGGACTCATCGACCCACTGGCCGAAAAAGCCACTCACTGGTCACCCTACCGATTGGGCTTCGACAACCCCGTCAGTGTCACCGACCCAACGGGTATGTTCGAGTACAGTAATGGCTACACCACGCAGGACAGCAAGGACATCACCGGGGCCATGGAGTTCAACGGGGTGTTCCAGAATGGTGGAAGTGACGGACCGAGGAAAGGGCAGACAAATGGGAATCAGGAACCCATTAAAGGGGGCGGTTTTCCAAAAGGCGAGATAAAGTCTACTATTGAACAGAATGCTATTGTCCGTTCAAAAGAGTTTGGCTGGTGGTTCACTCCTGAAGAGCGTGCAATGCAAATAGGAACTGACATAGCAGGTACAGCAGAATTTGGCTATGGACTATTCAAATTGGGCAAACAGTCTATTGGCTTACTCCGAAATGCTGATGATGCCACTCATGTTACTCAATCAATAGATAATGTTATATCAACCGAATTAAGGTATGAAAAACAAGTCAATGAACATGTTTTAGGAGGCACGCAACTAGGCAATAACAGTTATTTAATGTCTACACTTGAAGCTAAAAGTGTTTTGAGAGCAGCACATAATGGTGAAGCAAAAGTTTTAAGCATAAATATGTCACAGAACAGAGTATACGTTCAATATGAACATGTTATAGGTTATTATAATAATAATGGAATAATTGTTCCTACAAATACTTTTCTCATTAAAGGAGGTAAATCAGCCACTGTAGTTCCTGTTCATCCCAATATTAAAACCTTTAGAGCGTGTTGGGGAATTGAAAAGAGTTGAGAGTCGTGTCAACTTTGTATCGACCAAAATGCAAAGTGATGACCAAACAGTGGCAACCACTGACCGACCCTCAATGGGACGCAATTTCGCCTTTCTTTGACCTCAAACGCAAGCGAAAACATGAATTGCGCCAGATCATCAACGTTATTCTGTGGCTGCTGCGAACCGGTTGTCAATGGCGGAACCTGCCACCGCAATGGCCTAACTGGCAGGCGGTTTACTATTACTTTGACCGCTGGAAGCAGGACGGCACCTTCGAACGAATCAACGCAGCCTTGAATCAATCAGACCGAAAACGAGTGGGTAAGGAAGCTCAGCCATCTGTTCTATGCATTGATGCACAAAGTGTTAAGTTAAATCCCATGATCTGCGAACACCGGGGTATGGACGTCAATAAACGCGTCAACGGGCGAAAACGAGAGTTCGTCGTGGATACCGACGGCCGCTTGTGGGTGGTCGATGTGCATGCGGCAAATGAAGCAGAAGGACCGGCGTCAATTTCTCTGATTGGGACAATCCTTTGGCGAGTTGGGGAACGCCTGGAGAAGGTTTACGGCGATCAGGCTTACAATGGAGCTTTTGCCCAGGCATTAACCGAGTGGAGCATCGATTTCGAGAAGGCTTCGCGTCCCGAATCAACCCAAGGTTTTGTGCCTGTGGCCAAGCGATGGGTCGTTGAACGGAGCATTGCCTGGACGAATTTCTTCCGGCGCATCGTCAAAGATTACGAGTACACGCTATCTTCTTCGGTGAGTTGGCTGTATTTAGCAAACATTCAGATCATGCTACAACGCCTTTGACTGCTTCACCAAATAAAATTCCCCAACACGTTCTTAGATAACATGAGTCCCGAAGAGAAGAAGTTTGGCTTATATAATACGGTTCTAAGATTTTTGGTCTATAAGATTACCGAGAATCTGAAGAGAATTTATTTAGACATAGATCTTGATCGTAGTAATATGATACTAACAGCCTATTACGGCAATACTCCTTCAGAGTTAGAACTGGAGTTGTTTGATGATATAGTCACCAACACTCATGCTCATATTCCTTATTTTTATATAGATCAGGAAGTAAAATTGTTGAGAGATATCCAAAGGGGTGAGAAACATGATTATATAATATTTGCTACCCACGACCAGCTAGGATAACATGTATTGTATTAGGCAAGACTCAATCCGACAATGAAATCAGGTTACTGAGCATCAATTGCGATGCTCAGTAACCTGATTTTTTATTACCCATTACACCATCCTCAGTGGGGGCGACAGCCACGATTATGTGGGACCCCTCGAATACCTCAACAGCAGCCTGTTGGCTATCTCTCACCCCGAAGGACGACTCGCTCAGGGTACCACCTACGAGCGTAAGCGAGTACTATTCCTATCATTTCTCCCGCTCGGTCAGGTCCAATTGTTGAATCAGGGCCGGGTTTTCGGGGGTTAAGGTGAAAAATACGTCGATATTGGCCTTTTCGCCTTCTATCAGAAAATGGCCACGCAACTGGTTTTCCGGTATTAAATCGCCTATCCGAACAATGCGGCCCATTTTGGCAAACAGAGCCTGCGCCTTTTTCCGACGGTTCTCCAGCGACTGATCGGGAAAGAAGTTCTCAGCAAAAATTGGGCTCTTTTCGGCGTTGTTCCAATCGGGCAATAGGCTAACCAACTCGGCTTTTCGCTGGCTAAGAATGGGCGAAACCGGCAATCGACGGGGTTTGAGTCCGGCCGTCGCCACTAGTGTATCGAGCACGGCCCAGTTGATTGTCCCCAGATTGGCGTAGGTCAGGTTACCGTAAGCAATGACGCCAATGCCATACTCGGGCATGATCCGCCACTGGCTGCCGAACCCCGGTAAGCCACCGCTGTGGGCAATGTAGTCGCGTCCGTCGCCATCGCGGCTCCAGGTTAAGCCATAGGCATAATGCGTAACCATCGGCGTAACGCGTCCGCCCGGAAACCGAAACGCCGGATTCAGATCGCGAAACGTTTGGGGCATGTGCATTTCCCGCACCGAACTCCGCTTAACGGGGCCGGTTTCGGCATCATTTCGGGGAGGCCAGGCTGCCAGATGAAACGCTACATAGCGGCTAAAATCGTCGATTGAGGTCATCAGGCCGCCCATTGCACCATAGCTACCGTCGTGCAATAGCGGCTCCTCGACCCACTGCTCATTCAGCCATCGGTAGCCGTGAGCCAGTTGATCAGCCGGAACACGGGTGTATTCCCACTCCGTATGCGTCATGCCCAACGGTTTCAGAATAGCTTCGGTAATATAGTGCTGATAGGGCTTACCCGATACGTTGGTGATGATTCGGCCCAGCATGGCAAAGCCAAGATTACTATATTCGTAGGCTACATTCGGCACATTGGAGAACGATACCCCGCCTTTGAGCAACGCCAGCAGATCGGCATCGGTATCGGCTAGCTGGCGGTCGCCCCAGGGGTTATCTTCGGGGAAACCGGCCGAATGCGCCATCAGATTACGCACCGTTATAGCGGGTGCATCGGCGGTGAGATACATAAGCTTCGATGCTTCGGGAATGTATTTCGCCACAGGATCGTCCAGCCGAAGTTTGCCTTCATCGCGGAGTTTCAGAATAGCCAGTGCCGTAATGCTTTTGGTCATTGAGGCAATTCGAAATACCGATTTTGGTGTTGCCAGGGTTTTACGGGCCACATCGGTATAGCCTATACCGCCCGAATGCACGAGCTTTCCGTCGACGACAATGCCATACGTTAGGCCCGGATAGTGGTTTTTGGCGGCATAGTCCTGATATAGTTTATCGAGTGCCGGAAAAACAGCAGCGATTCTGGCCAACCGGTCGGCATCAGTAAAAACAGGAGGCTGGTAGGTTTTCTGCTGAGAAGAGGCATCAATGGATTTAGTTGCTGCCGTCTGAGCAAACGCCCGTGCCGATAACAACGTAAGAAGAAGTAAAGCAATTCGATTCATAAAAGTAGTCAGGTTGATTGCCTAAAGATAGTACTTTCGTGCTGAGCCTGATACGGTTTCTCACTGATCCGTAGTGCAAACTCCTGAACCAACTCCATAGTATGAAAGCCATTTTATGCAAACAGTTCGGCCCACCCGAGTCGCTTGTTCTCGACGAGATACCATCGCTCAAGGCTTCAGCCGATCATGTCGTTATCCGTGTAAAAGCCTGTGGCGTCAATTTCCCCGACACGCTGATGATTGAAGGTAAATATCAGTTCAAACCGCCGTTTCCATTCTCGCCCGGTGGCGAGGTGGCCGGTGTTGTTACCGACGTGGGCGAGGGCGTCAGACACCTGAACGTGGGCGACAATGTATTTTCGCTGACCGGGCACGGTGGTTTTGCCGAAGAAGTGATTGGCAAAGCCGCCACTACCCTACCCATGCCTGCTGGTATGGATTACGTAACGGCCGCATCGACCATGTATACCTATGGCACCTCCTATCATGCGCTAAAAGATCGGGCGGCTCTACAGCCGGGCGAAACCTTGCTGGTGCTTGGCGCTGCGGGTGGAGTTGGGCTGGCAGCCGTTCAGTTAGCTGTGCTGATGGGCGCGCGGGTTATTGCGGCTGCATCAAACGATGAGAAACTAGCTATTTGTCGGCAGATGGGCGCATCTGAAACTATTAATTATAGCACGGAAGACCTGCGCGAGCGTCTGCGCGAACTTACGAATGGCAACGGTGTCGATGTTGTCTATGATCCTGTTGGCGACCAGTATGCGGAACCCTGCATCCGTTCGCTGGCCTGGAAAGGGCGCTATCTGGTAGTTGGTTTTGCGGCCGGTTCAATTCCTAACATACCGCTAAATCTGGCCTTGCTCAAAGGAGCCTCCATTGTTGGTGTGTTCTGGGGAGCCTTCGCACAACGTGAACCTCGCGTTAGCATGGCCAATTTCCAGCAGATTTTGACCTGGATCGAAACGGGTCAGCTCCGGCAACACATTTATCGAACCTACTCACTGCCCGAAGCTCCCCAAGCCCTCCGCGCCCTAATGAACCGCCAGGTTATCGGCAAGGCCGTAGTAGTTATGTAGTTGATTGGTCATTGGTCATCTCCTACCTCTAATGACCAATGACTAATCCGCCAATGCCCACTGACAAATGACAAATCTTTTGCCAAAAAATATTATTTCAGCAGGATTAGGCCGTATTTTTGCGAATACCCTTCATAGAAAATAAAAATATTCTCTTGTGAATCAGTAATTTCTACAGCTTTCGCTGGCCGATTCGCTTATTCCCAACGTCTATGCAACTTGACGATTTCCGAGAAGTAGCCTCTAAATACAAAGTCATTTTTTTCGATGCATTTGGCGTTTTGAAAAATTATGAGGGCGTTCTGCCTGGCGTCGAAAATACCTTTAACTGGCTCATCGAAAACGGAAAGGAATTTTATGTGCTTACTAACGATGCCTCCCGTGGACCGCAGGAACTGGCCGAGTCGTATTACCGACAGGGCTTCTATGCCATTACGCCCGAACGGATCATATCGTCGGGAATGCTGGCCCGCGAATACCTCGACCTGAAAGTCAATCACGGCACGGTAGCTTATCTGGGTACCGAAAGTTCGGCGCATTATCTGGAAACCGCCGACTTGAAAACGCTTCCAATCAGCCAGGTCGATCTGGCCGATATTGACGACATCAATGCGCTGGTTTTGCTCGACGACGAAGGCTACGATTGGAACACTGATCTTAACAAAACAGTCAATCTGCTGCGTAAACGCAATATTCCGGTCATTGTCGCCAACACCGACGAAACCTACCCCGTTTCAAAAACCCGCATAGCCATTGCCATTGGAGCCGTGGCCGAAATGATCGAAACAATCGTTGGTAAAAAATTTATCCGCTTCGGAAAACCCGATGCGCAATTGTTCATGTTCGCCTATGAACGGCTCGAAAACGTGGTTCCTCGTGGTATTGAAACTCCTCAAGATGGCCATGTCAGCAAGCGGGATGTGCTGATGGTAGGCGATACTCTGCGTACCGACATTCTGGGCGGGAATAAATTTGGGCTGGATACGATGCTGGTTCTGACGGGCAACACACAGGCAAAAGACGTCGACGTTCAAATTTCCAGTACCGGCATTATTCCAACCTACATCTGCGAATCGGTTGTTTTTTGAGGGCACACCCGAAAACACCAGGTCTAGCCGAACCGGCCAATAAAGACATTGGGGAACCAGATTAGCCAGCTCCCCAATGTTATTACTCTACCACACCTGCCGGGGTCGTAATCGGTTCGTCGGCAGGCTGACTTTTTCGGCCAAACTTGGGGGCCAGCAACCGGTCATAAAATCGGAGCAGTTTACCCCGCTCGTGCGCCCAGGATAATTCGCTGGCAACCCGTTGATACCCAAATTCGCCCATGTCGAGCCGAATTGTTTCGTTATCCAACAGATAGGCAATCTTATCAGCAAAATCATCGATATCGTTTGGCCGCGCATACAGCGAAGCCTTTTGCGCAGAGAACCGGCCTTCTTTCAAATCGAACTGAACGATTGGTTTTTTCAGGGCCATGTATTCCATGATTTTGTTCATGGTCGACAGGTTGTTCATCTCCGTAGGTCGATCCGGGTTTACGCATACGTCGGCCGTGTTGAGCACTTCGAGCAGCAGATCGTCGGGAATACGACCGTAGAAATCGACATATTCGGCTACGCCCAGCGTTTGAGCCAGCATTTTCATTTCGTCCAGGCTGGTGCCTCCACCAACAATAGCAAACTGAATGTCCTGTCGAAGGGCCACTAGTTTCTGTACGGCTTCGAGCAAGAGATCAATTCCTTCGGTTTGCGCAATCACGCCCAGATAGCCAACCAGATACCGGCGTCCTTTTTTGTAGGTATCGTTTCCCGGCACAATACGCAAGCGCTCCAGTTTAGGGCCACTCCGCACGATTGTTACATTCTCGGGTTTCATTTTGCCCCGCCGAATTGCAATTTCCCGGTATGATTCGTTGGTGGCAATGCTGGCATTGGCAACGCCATAGGTTATGCGCTCGAACAACAGCATCAACCGGTAGAAAAAATCTTTCTTATCGAACTTGGCCAGATAAAATTCCGGGTTGATGTCGTGATGATCGAATACATAGCTCACCCCAAGCAGTTTGAACGGTAGTGCTACCGTAAAGATCAGATCGGGCGGATTGCAACCGTGTATGACATGAAACCGTTTCCGGGCAAAAATCTTAATCGCATACCAATACCACCAGAATATGGATGTGCCATATTCAACCAGATAGCCCAGCGCCCCAGAGGCTTCGATGGGCAATGGATGGCGGTAGATGTCGATACCATCGAGCTGTTGGAAGGCGGCTGTGTAGCCTTTCATCTTTGGACAGATGATGCTGATTTCAGCACCGGCTTCGCGCAGGGTAGTTGCTTCCTGCCACACCCGCCGGTCGAAGGGAACGGGCAGGTTTTCGACAATGATCAGAATATGTTTACCGGCTAGGTTTTCGTAATTGGCTGTATTCATAGGTATAGTTGGCGCTAACAATAGTGACCACAAACGCCCCTATTGATTCATAAATTCTGGGTGATAGCCCTACTAGCGAAAAGTGAGTTGAGCGGGCGATTCGGCCGCTTCCTGCGACCAGTTGATGCCAATGTACTGGTTACGGGTATCGACATCGGTCGCAATACGAACCAGATCCAGAATAACTTTATCGGTCACGTTGCCCAGTACGTGTATAAACTCAGCCTCTTTAGTGCAAACGACCAGCACATCGCTCCAGGCCACCAGTTCGCTGGCATCCTGTACCAACAACCGCGACAGGTGCGGAATGTGTTGATCGATGTATTCTTTGTTGGTACCGGTTAGCTTCGAAGTATGAACGTTTCGGTCGTAGATTTTCAGCGAAAAGCCTTTACCGAGCAGTGTTTCGGCCAGTTCAACCGCCGGGCTATTCCGTAGGTCGTCGGTGCCTGCCTTAAAACCGATTCCCAGAAACCCAATGTTCCGATGACTATGCCGCATCAGAATGGCAATGGCCCGCTGCATCTGAATTTCGTTGGTTCGATGAATGCTGTTGATCACCGGAACCTGCAGATACAGATCATGCGCCAATGTTTGTAATCCCTTCAGGTCTTTGGGCAGGCAGGAGCCGCCATAAGCAAATCCTGGTTTGAAATAATAGCTGGAGATATTAAGCTGCTTGTCTTTACAGAAAATATTCATCACTTCGTGGGAATCGATACCCAGCGAAGAACATATATTACCAACCTCATTAGCAAACGAAATCTTGAGTGCATGGTACGTATTGTTGACATACTTCATGATCTCAGCGGTTTTTGTTTCGGCCACGATCAGTTCGGCAGGCAGCTCTTCGTACAGGCTTTTCACTATAGCCCCGGCCCGGTCAGACTCTGTCCCGATCAGGGTTAGTGGCGGATGATAATAATCGTATACGGCTGTTCCTTCGCGCAGAAATTCCGGATTGCTAACCACCGCAAAATCTACATTATGGGTTTTACCCGTACGATCTTCAATCATGGCCGCAATCTTGTTGCAAGTGCCGGGCATTACGGTCGAGCGGAGCGCAATAACATGGAATCCGTCTTTTTCGCGCAGCACATCACCGAAATGTTCGGCCACCTTCAGAATATAAGCCAGATTGAGATGCCCCTGTGCCGTGGTGGGTGTTCCAACGGCAATAATCGACAGATCGGTATTTAGGATAGCTTCCCTAAAATCGGTTGTAGCCCGAATGCGTCCCAGCAGATGCTGCGTGGCAATGATGGCGTCTATGTCCTTTTCGACAATGGTTGCCCGCCCTTCATTAATCTGACCAACTTTAGTTTTGTTTACATCGACGCCCACGACCTGGTGACCATTCTGGGCAAGACAACCAAGACTGACGCATCCTACGTAGCCTAGTCCGAAAATACTGATGTTCATGTTTACGATCAGGTTGATTAGTAATCCATTGCGTTAAACGTCATAGAGTTGTGCAATTCGGGGCGATTTTGCTTAATCCTGCACTTGTTAGCAGCCAGCCCATTCAGAGAAATCGCACGAATCGATATTTATATACTGTATAAACAATAACGGATCATCAGGTATCCAATCCGAAATATTTGCACTAATATAGTAAACTTGTATTTATAAAAATAAATAATCAGTAACTAATAGTTAAATTTAATCAAATGGCTTATTGTTTTTCACTAACGAGCTTTACAACTGTATTATTCCAATAATATTTACCTCAAAGAGTGGTATAAGGCAGTATGAAGAACATGGTTCAGCTATAAGCGCACCCTATACAGCACGCTAATTACAAAAACGAACAGCCACCAATATTTACTTAATAGAAAATTGATAAATATAAAGTACCCATTACTTGTCAGTTTTAGACAATAATGTATTTTTGTAGAGCATGTAACGCCACGGAGAAACAGGATACGGATCGTTTCCTGTTGTGCTTAAGAAGGAGAAATAGCCACTAAGAAAGGCGGGTTATTTATTGCTCTGGCTGCAGGGTATTGGTTTTGAGTAAGGACTCATTCAGCAGAGGCTGTTTGCGTAACAGTTCATAGTCTGAGGAGCTAAACAGAGCAGAGAGAGAATTCAGATCGTTTGGGCGATGCATATCGCTTCCGATAAAATCGACCCATCCTTTTTTGAGTAAGAAACGGGCCTGAGCCTGGGCGCGCTCACCATACCGCCCCGTAAGAGAGGCCCAGTTTAGTTGAAACAGGCAGCCTTTTTCGTGTAGTTGTGCAAGGGTAGCCTGATCGTCAAAATAAAAAGAGTAGCGTTCAGGGTGAGCCAATACGGGTGTATAACCACGGGTCTGCATTCGGAACAGCAAATCGTCGAGCTGACGGGGAGCAGCCGCCCAGCCTACTTCGAACAGTAAATAACGAGCCGAACCAAACGTGAGCAGATCGTCGTCAGTCAGAAGAGCCGGAAAAAACTCATCGAGCAGATACTCAGCCGCTACTTCAATCTGGAGGGGCAGGTCATTTTCGGCAGCCAATGCCTGGAGAGTTGCCTGGGCCGCCCGTAATGTAGCCGACTCGGTAGGATACCAGTCGCGACTAACATGGGGGGTTGTAATTACTTTCTGGATTCCCCAGGCAGCCAGTTGTTTCAGGCAGGCAAGTGCCTGCTCTTCGTCTTTTACTCCGTCATCTATACCCGGCACCAAATGGGAATGCATATCGACCCGCCAAAAGCAGGGGTCGA
Source organism: Spirosoma sp. SC4-14 (assembly GCF_037201965.1). Classification (NCBI taxonomy): domain Bacteria; kingdom Pseudomonadati; phylum Bacteroidota; class Cytophagia; order Cytophagales; family Cytophagaceae; genus Spirosoma; species Spirosoma sp. SC4-14. The sequence continues at coordinate 5,880,063 of NZ_CP147518.1, forward strand.
CCAGATCCTCAACTGCCGAAGCAGAGCGCCAGGAAATCGTTTGACGAATCGTTTGCCAGAAACCCATAATCTGTTAAAGCATAAATGTAGCCATGCCTGGTGATTTTGCCAAATATTCAAAACTAACACGGTTTTTGATACAAACCTACCGTAAAATTTAGATTAGATAAATTTGAACATTGCATCCTTTCTACTTCTTAAACATTTTTTTATACTAAAAATTCCGGTGGTTCACCTTACTCGCATTTCCAACTATGACAATCTTACTTACAGGTGTTGCTGGTTTCATTGGGTCACACTTAACCGAGCATCTTTTAGCCCTCGGTCATACCATAATTGGGCTAGATAATTTTGATACCCAATATAATCCCGATCGAAAACGTCTAAATGTACGCTCATTTACGGACCATCCAAACTTTTGCTTTATAGAAGGCGACATACGCGATCAAATGGCACTAACTGATCTGCTACGCCGGTCTGCTTGCGATACTGTTGTTCATCTGGCCGCACGAACCGGTGTTCGCGACTCGGTTCACGAACCGGCTCTCTGCATCGATGTCAATGTAAACGGAACGTTGTCGCTTCTGGAAGCAATGAAGAAAACCAATACCCGGCGTCTGGTCATGGCATCGTCGTCGTCTGTATATGGAAACTCAACAGTTGTACCCTTTCGGGAAGAGGATGATGCCAATCGGCCACTTTCGCCCTATGCTATGTCGAAACGCTCAGCGGAAATGCTGGCCCATACCTATCACCATTTGTATGGGTTCGACGTTGCCTGCCTTCGCTTCTTTACGGTTTATGGCCCTCGCCAGCGACCCGAAATGGCCATTAGCCGATTTACCGAAAAAATGTATGAAGGGCAACCCATTACACTGTATGGCGATGGCAGTACATCCCGCAACTACACCTATATACACGACACCGTTTTAGGAATTGTTCGCGCTATGAACCACCTCAAAGGGTTTGACCTGTTAAATATTGGCGGTTCGGCTCCGATAAGTCTGCGCGATCTGGTTAAATTAATTGAGCGGGCAGTGGGCAAAAAAGCGGTTATCGACTGGCAGCCTAACCAACCGGGCGACGTTGTTCAGACCAGTGCCGATCTTCAGCGTGCCCGATCCAGAATTGGCTATCTGCCTTCGGTACCAATTGAAGAAGGCATTCATCGCTTTGTACGCTGGTATCAACAAAGCCTGTTTTATTAGTAATCTGAGCTGGTCAATTCTGGTATGTTTATTGTTCATGAATGATTAAGTAGTTTCCTTACTTTTAAGTAAAAATAAACTAAAAATCATGGACTAGCATTCTTACTAACCAAAACAATAGTACATTTGCCGCTCCAACTTTTGGCATCCGCACCTGATTAACTCTCTTTTGTAACCTTTTTCAATGTAAATAGCCCGTAAACGGCTGCTGATTTCTATGCCCAGGCAGGAAAGAGCATTGCGTGTTTAAGTAACTCTGGTTTTACTAACCAATTGGTTTATAGGCTTAACCCACTAAACAACTGTTCCGTTTTAAGCAACTATGAAACTAGCATCATTACCAACATTAAAAAAAAGAGTACTTATAGACGGATTCTCCATACAAATAAATCAACTATCTTATTCCAAGAATCATTTACAAAAAATACATATTCTATCTTTTAAATATTTTTTTGTTTACATTTTTAAAAAAGAAATACTAAAAAATTAACTAAACGGACTTTTTTGTCTAAGATCAGTAAGTATATTTACACGTCTATCTTATCAGCCACGAACCTACTCAATACTTATGAAGACTACAGTACTCTCCGGGCTCCTGCAGGAGAAGGGATGGCGAATTGTTGAGCAGCATACCCATCATTGCCTCTTCGGTCATTCTATTAAAAACCATGCAGTAAGCTTTATTATCCCAGTTGCCAGTACGGAAAATATTCCCAATGGAACCTTAAATGCCGTTCTCCGCTCAATCAGTAAAGTTGGCTCCAACTCCCATTGGACAACTTCCATCACTCAATCCAAATCGCATAACGTAGTCCTGGAAAAGCAGGGCAAATCCATTTGGGGGCGGCTTGAGACCCAGAGCCTGCTGGCCACTACGCGTGGATGTAGCGTAGAGGATGTTATGGCCCGGTTAAAACTATTGCTGATTGATACTGCTACCGATGGACACATCTGCTATCGGTCGATTTTCGAATCTATCGTTTTTGAACCCGTCTACGACACTACGGCCGTTTGGGACCTGTTTCGGCAACTAAAGGCCAATCAAATAGCCGGAGACGCGGGGATAGACATGGAATCAATCAGCCGGTTTATGTCTGGAGCTACTTTCCCCTCTGTTGAGCAGGCTGCTCGTCTGGAAGCCTCCATTCATGCACTGGGTCGCCAGTTGATGCAACTGTCGATCCGCTAATTCGATCAGTCGTCTGTCTTTTTCTTCGCTGAAAGACAGACGACTTTTGAAAAACCGGGCTGGCTGGTTCAGAGTTCAACTAAGCCATTGCGAAACGCTTCGATCACCATACCGACCCGGGTTTTCACGCCCATTTTCTGAAACACAACCTCGCGATATCCATCAACGGTTCGTGGGCTTACGCACATCTGGTCGGCAATTTCAGTATAGGTCAATTCGCTACAGGCCAGCTTCACAAATTCCTGCTCCCGACCATTGAGGGCAAACATCGAAGTAGACCCTTCGGTGTCGGATGCATTTAAATTGTTGATGAGCTGCGACGCCAGGAAATCGGAATAGTAATAGCCTTTTGTACTGATCGCATCCAACGCCAGCCGAAACTCGGCCGGTCGGCAACCTTTTAATAAATAGCCCCGCGCTCCATTGCGTAACATCCGCACCACATACTCTTCCCGGTCGTTCATGGATAGCGCCAGTACCCGTATGGTAGGATACAGTTTACGAAGTTGAAGTGCTGTTTCGAAGCCATCCATTTCGGGCATGTGCAAGTCGACTAAAGCAATATCGGGCAGAGGCCCACGTGCTAATTGTTCCAGCAAATCGCGGCCATTTTCAGCGATATACAGCACTTCATAATCATCTAATTTATTGATCAGATCGGCCAACGCTTCAGCCATCAGATGATGATCGTCGGTAATGGCAATAGAGGTGGGCATAACTAATGGCTGTAGAAGGGTGAACTCAATTGAAAAGTACGCCCTTATCCCATTGCGCACAATAGCCAGTTATTTGTTTTTTTTATATGGCCATTTATTCGTTGAATACCTCCGTTTGGTAGCGTGCTAATTTAATTTCGATTCGGGAACCTTTACCTGGCAGACTAGAAATGCTACAGGTTCCCTTTAGCAAGCTAATTCGGCGGTTCAGGTTTGTTAAACCGGCTCCCGACTCATCTACTGACCTGGCCATTACTTTCTCTAAATCAAACCCTTGGCCGTCGTCGGCAATCGTCAGGCAAAATACATCCGATCTATAATCCACGTCAACAACCAGTTTATGAGCACGGGCATGTTTGAGCGCATTGTTTAGCAGCTCCTGGGCCATTCGAAGCAGAACAATTTCGATTTTTTCGCCTAACGGATAAGGTTCGCCCTGAATGGTCAGGGATGTTTGCATGCGGGCAATCCGCTGAATACGATCGAGTTCGAGTTTTAAACTGGAGAGCAGGCCAAAGCGTCGAACCGTGTCGTGATCGAGTGTTTTTCCTAGTGTACGAACATCGTCAATAATTGTTTTGACCAATTCACGAACCTGATTAACAGAGCGTTGCGCATCGTTGCCGGCCACTTCATCTTCCAGGGCATTCAGCCGCATAAGTGCCACTGTAAGCAGTTGCCCTATGTTATCGTGAAGATCCTGCCCAACTTGCTGAAGTGTTTGATTCTGAATTTCGATCTGCGATTGGAGCAATTCCCGCTGATATTCGTTCCTGATTTCTTCTTTCTCACTTAAGTAACGATGATATTGCCGCTGGTGCATCAACACAAATAAGATGGGCGCTAACGTTACTAAAAGCAAAAATCCTGTAGCAATAATGACTATCTGAACCTCCCCTGCGAGCTCCTGCATTGAAATCCGATGAAAAAGTAAATACACATCACCAGAAAAACTACATTATGAATTCTCCAGATTATGCTAATATCAGCATAATGCCGATTGATTAAGGTATTAAAGGTCAGGAAAATAAAAAAGTTACTGGCATAGTAAGTAAAGATACCGTTAACAAACCAGAAATCCGGAACATAGAGTATGTTTTCTTTAGGCTGGTTGCCTAGTTGTTTGGCATAATAAAGCAACCCATATATGGTAATTAATAGCCCTATCAAACCAAATGATATACTGTCGAAGGTAGCCTGAATGGTAGCTGGTTGCACATGATTAAGCGAGTAAATCTGAAAAATCATGACAATAGACAGGATAATTACTCTCAGGGTAGTAGACGAATAGAGTTTTGCAAAGTAGAGTGAAAGGACAAAGTAGGACCACGAAAAATTTAGCGAATAAACAAACAGGTTATCGAACATCAGTTCGTTCAGCAGGTTCGCGTATCCATTAAACATGAATTGTACCCACAGGTAATATATGATAAAGTCCTTCTTCCACCGACTCGTCATAACAAAAGCGATGACGAGTAACAGCAGAGGAGGGACTGTATCAAGATAATCGATTGATCTTCGGAAAATATACCACATTTCAGGCTGAAACAGGGACGTTAATATGTATTGGCAACGGGCACTTACCCACAACCGGGTGGTCTTGGGCAACCATTGACTTCATCATCCGTTAGTTTCTGACCAGCCATGTCTTCACAAAAAGCGATGACACGTGCCGGAAATGTTTTGTTTTGTCCCGGATCAAATACCAACTGAACAACAACATTCCCGCTGTCGGGACCCGGATCATTGTTGACCAGTTCTTTCAGGTCGTTTTTGTTAAATACAAATTCTAACATAGTAGTCTGGTATGAAAAGAGGGTAAGTATTGATCCAAACTACACGCTAGTGCTGCAATTAAAAAGGGTATTTTCCCCTGACCACTTCGCAAACCAAAGCTAATCTACTGTATATCAGCCCTCTGCAATTTACAATACGGGAAAATCCCCGTATCAGAAACCGTAAAATTCCCGTATGCTTTTGGGCTCATTTCCCATACCTCAAAAGTAAGAAAAGAACCAAATTTGTATGGCTGATTTATCCGCATATCCACTCCAAGGAACTAACCACAGGATCGTTTCGCCGGGCACTTGCCCGGCGATTTTTTTTGCAAAGATCTAGCTTGACAATCAAACACTTACCCTTAGGGAGCATTTTTCTTAAGTAAATTTCCGGCTTCTGTAAATCCAAACTCAGCACTGCCAGCGTAAGTTCTTTTGTGTTGATCGATCACACAAACCATTCAATTTCAATCATTTATTTCATTTGAACTTACGACATGAAAACGTTCAAACTTTTTTTTTCGCTACTTATTTTGTTGATGATCGGTCAACGTTCATTTGCTCAGGAGAAAACGGTAACTGTTGGTGGAGCTCCTATGTATCCATCAAAGAATATTATTGAGAATGCCGTAAACTCCAAAGATCACACTACGCTTGTGGCAGCCGTCAAGGCTGCGGGGCTGGTCGAAACGTTGTCGGGCCCAGGTCCCTTCACAGTATTTGCGCCTACGAACAAAGCCTTTGACAAACTCCCAAAAGGTACTGTTGAAACGCTGGTAAAGCCCGAAAACAAAGCTACACTGACCGGTATCTTAACGTACCACGTTGTATCGGGTAAAATGAGTGCCGAAGACCTGATGAAAGCCATTAAAGATGGCGGTGGAAAAGCAACACTCACTACGGTTGCCGGTGGTACGTTGACAGCGATGCAAAAAGGCAAAAAAATTGAATTGACTGACGCCAAAGGTGACGTAGCAACGGTTACAATCCCGGATGTTTTCCAGTCCAATGGTGTCATTCACGTAATCGATACGGTGCTATTGCCAAACTAATAGCCTGGAAAGCAATCGGCCTGGGGAATAATTCTCCAGGCCGATTGTTAAATGTTGGGCAAGCATTCTCGATTACGCATCATAGCTCAGCACCGGCGCCAGCCAACGTTCAATTTCTTCAACTGGCATATTTTTCCGTAGCGCATAGTCGAACACCTGATCTTTGTTGATCTTACCAACAGCAAAATACTTCGACTCAGGGTGCGAAAAGTAAAAACCGCTCACCGACGAAGCCGGATACATCGCATAACTTTCGGTAAGCTCGATGCCGATCTTGTTAGCATCGAGCAAGTCAAACAAGGTTCCTTTTTCGGTATGATCGGGACAGGCCGGATAACCCGGTGCCGGACGGATTCCCTGATAGGTTTCTTTGATCAGTTCGTCGTTTGTGAATTTCTCACCAGTAGCATAGGGCCAAAACTCCGTCCGAACCCGCTCATGCATCCGTTCGGCAAATGCTTCGGCCAGCCGGTCGGCAAGGGCTTTCACCATAATGCTGTTATAATCGTCGTGCTCGCGTTCGTATTTATCGAGCAAGGCCTCAATACCAATACCAGCCGTTACGGCAAAGCCGCCAATGTAGTCCTCCCGACCACTCTCCAGAGGAGCAACGAAATCGGAAAGGCAAAAATTAGGCAGTCCGGGTGCTTTCTGGTTCTGTTGCCGCAGGAAGTGAAGTACGGTTTTGGTATCATAAATCAACTCTCCGGCCGGACTTACTACCGTCTGCGACTGGGCACGGCTAATCTTATATTCGATGTGCCGGTGCGATCCGTGCCGTTCGCACGGAATATCCCGAATCTGCTCTTCAAACTCGTGCAGAATCACATCATCGTCGGCCGAATTAGCCGGATAAAACCCAACTACGGCTTTTGCCTGCAACAATTTTTTATCAACGATTTCCCCTAAAAGCCGGTTAGCATCGTCGAACAACTGACGTGCTTCTTTACCAACAGTAGCATCCTCAAAAATAGCCGGATACTTACCATGCAACTGCCAGGTTTGGAAGAAAGGGGTCCAGTCGATATAGTTCACCAGTTCGGCAATGGAATAATCATCGAAATAGCGATTCCCCAGAAAAGCAGGTTTGGTAGGCTCAAAATTGCTCCAGTCTATCGGCGTACGGTTATTCCGTGCTTTTTCGATAGTCAGACTGGCTTTTTCCTGACGCCGACGGGCGTGGTCTTCACGTAATTTGGCGTATTCGGTCTTAATGCTTTCGAAAATCTCCTGACGTGTTGCCTGTTGTTCACTTATTAGCCGACCAGCTACCGGCACACTCCGGCTCGCATCGAGCACGTGAATAACGGGGCCCGAATAATGCGGATCGATCTTAACAGCCGTGTGCGTCCGGGAGGTAGTGGCACCACCGATCAGCAGCGGTAGCTTGAACCCCTGCCGCTCCATTTCTTTGGCTACACTCACCATTTCGTCGAGCGATGGCGTAATCAAACCGCTCAGCCCAATAATATCGACATTGTGTTTACGGGCTTCGTCCAGAATTTTCTGGGTTGGCACCATCACGCCCAGGTCAATAACTTCGTAGTTGTTACAGCCCAGCACAACCCCAACGATATTTTTACCAATATCGTGAACGTCGCCCTTCACCGTAGCCAGCAGAATTTTCCCGGCTGGCCCCCCAGCCCCCAAAGAGGGAGCATTTAGCTCACCCAGGATTCTGTCGAGAATTGCCTCTAATTGGTTGGTAACCTCATAATTTGTAACTCGAATTACCCGAAATCCTTCCTTATTTAACCACTGGGTTCTTTCTGCATCGGAAACCTGATGATCGGGAAGTTGATGAATCAATCCATCAACTTCAACAATAAGGTTCTGAGCCAGACATATGAAATCGGCAATATATGGGCCGACAATATGCTGTCTGCGGAATTTATATCCTTCCAACTTTTTCCCACTAAGGGCATTCCACAGAATATCTTCTGCTTGTGTCGGCAATTTCCGATTGTTTAATACAAACTCTTTCAGCAATCCATAAAGAATTGGATCGGCCGTTTGGTAATGATAAGCCCCCTTTGGGGGTTTGGGGGCTTTCTCCGCTTCAATAAATGGGGTGAGATAGGCAACCGCTTTTTTCATGACCCGTGCCGATTTCACAACCTGCGGCAGAAACATTTTTCCTTCGCCAAACAGATCGCCAACTACGTTCATGCCATCCATCAGCGGCCCTTCGATCACGTGCAGTGGGCGTTCGACCTGAAGCCGGATTTCCTCAACGTCCTGATCGATATAATCAGTAATTCCCTTGATGAGCGCATATTTTAGCCGCTCCCGAACCGGCTCGTTTCGCCAGCTTTCGTCCTGAACCACCGCCTTGCCTTTTGCCTTAACGGTTTCGGCAAACTCAACCAATCGTTCGGTAGCATCGTCGCGACGGTTAAGTAATACATCCTCACAGCGTTCCAGCAGATCTTTTGGAATGTTGTCATACACCTCCAACTGACCAGCATTCACGATGCCCATATCGAGTCCGGCCCGAATGGCATGGTACAAAAAGGCCGAGTGCATCGCTTCGCGCACCACATCGTTTCCCCGAAAGCTGAACGATATATTCGAAACACCACCACTCACTTTGGCCAGCGGCAGGTTTTCTTTGATCCAGCGGGTAGCGTTAATGAAATCGACCGCATAATTGTTGTGCTCGTCAATACCAGTAGCCACAGTCAGAATATTCGGATCGAAAATAATATCCTGCGGAGCAAAGTTAACTTTGTCGACCAGAATCCGGTAGGCCCGTTCGCAAATCTCAATCCGTCGCTCATAACTATCGGCCTGGCCGTTCTCATCGAAAGCCATCACAACCGTAGCCGCTCCGTATCGTTTAATAAGTCGGGCGCGTTCAATAAACGCTTCTTCTCCTTCTTTCAACGAAATGGAGTTAACAATTGCTTTACCCTGTACGCACTTCAGCCCTGCTTCAATAACCTCCCATTTCGATGAGTCGATCATGATTGGTACGCGGGCAATATCGGGTTCCGACGCAATCAGGTTGAGGAAGGTAGTCATGGCTTCGACCGAATCGAGCATCCCTTCGTCCATATTGACGTCGATAACCTGCGCCCCTCCTTCAACCTGGCCACGGGCAATACTCAGGGCCTCGTCGTAATTGCCTTCCTTAATGAGCCGGGCAAACTTCTTCGAGCCAGTTACGTTGGTCCGCTCGCCAATGTTCAGAAAGTTGGTTTGTTCCGTAATTTTCAGCGGTTCCAGACCACTTAGTTTCTGGTAGGGGTCGGGCTTAGGTAATGGCCGGGGCCGGTATTTTGCGGCAGCCTGCGCAATAGCCTGGATATGATCGGGCGTGGAGCCACAGCAGCCGCCAACAATATTGACGAACCCATCGCGAATAAAGCCTTCGACCTGAGCCGCCATACTCTCGGGCGTTTCGTCATACTCACCAAATTCGTTGGGCAAACCTGCGTTAGGATAAGCCGATGTAAAAAATGGAGCTTCTTTGGCGAGTGTCTGAATATAGGGCCGCATCAGTTCGGCACCAAGCGCACAGTTCAGGCCAACACTTAACAACGGCAGGTGCGATACCGAATACAAAAAGGCTTCGGTAGTTTGCCCCGACAATGTTCGGCCCGACGCATCGGTAATAGTACCCGACACCATGATGGGTAGTGGCTCTTTCCCTTTATCGACAAAATACCTGTCAATGGCAAACAAAGCTGCTTTGGCATTGAGTGTATCGAAAATGGTTTCGACCAGCAACAGGTCGGCTCCTCCCTCAACCAGGCCGCTAACCTGCTCATAATAGGCATCTACCAGTTCGTCGAACGTTACGGCGCGGTAGCCCGGATTGTTTACATCCGGCGAGAGCGAGGCTGTTCGGTTAGTTGGGCCCATAGCACCGGCAACAAACCGTGGTTTTTCGGGCTCCCGGCTAGTCACTTGCTGCGCTACCTCTTTCGCAATACGGGCCGATTCGTAGTTCAGTTCATAGGCCAGCGCTTCCATATGATAATCGGCCATGGCGATGGAAGTGCCGCTGAAGGTATTGGTTTCGATAATATCGGCCCCTGCTTCCAGATACTGTTTATGAATTTCCTGAATGATCTGCGGTTTCGTAATCGAGAGCAAATCATTATTTCCTTTTACATCGTGTGTATAGTCTTTAAAACGCTCACCCCGATAATCGGCCTCAGTGAGGTTATAGCGCTGAATCATTGTTCCCATGGCACCGTCGAGAACAAGAATCCGCTTTTGTAGAAGCTCAGTAAGTAGTGTCAAGCGATATAAAATTTACAGCATATAGTCTAACCAGACTACCGTCTATGTAAGTACTCATTCGTCAAAAAGAGAGGCTTATCAGATACAGGCGAAGGAAGCAGTGATGCTAACTTATCTGTCCCCAAACCAGTGGGGTGGAATGCGGCACCATTTCCACTTTTTCTTAAGTGGCTGGTTGCCAAGACATCGTAGGGTCCAGTCCCTCCGTCTTTCTTGATAAGCAATCAGGCAAAGATACAGATTCTAACCATTGTCGCCAAAAATACGTTACTTTTGGACGAAAGAGAAAACAGGTGAAGACCTAAAACCGCAACTCCTAAACGGATGAATCTCGCATTCATTTAACCTGCTGCTCTTTCAATCTGTCTTATTTTGTCATGAAACTAGCTGCCATCGATATAGGTTCCAATGCAGCCCGTCTGCAAATTTCTACTGTACTCCATAATGATAATGTCGTGAGTTTCAAACGGGTCGAATATGTTCGATTTCCGCTCCGGCTGGGTCACGATGTATTCAATTTTGGTGAGCTCACACCCGAAAGTGAGGCCCGAACCGCCAAGCTGATGCAGGTCTATAAGTTATTGATGGAACTGCACGAAGTAGAAGACTACATGGCCTGTGCAACATCGGCCATGCGCGAATCCTCAAACGGCCACGATGTTGCCAAACGGATTGAAGCTGAAACCGGCATAAAAATTCATATTATCGACGGCCAGAAAGAAGCCGAACTGATCAATAACGTAGTTGTTCAGGCGCTCGACGACCAGCAATTTCTGCATATCGACGTGGGGGGGGGCAGCACCGAGTTGAATCTATACAAAAACCGGCAAAAGATTAATTCCAAATCGTTTAAAATTGGATCGGTGCGATTACTGGAAGGCAAAGAAACCAAAGGAGCCTGGCGAAAAATTGAAGATTGGGTCGAAGACAATATCGATTCGACTGAAGAACTAATTGCCGTTGGTACGGGTGGTAATATTAGCAAACTGTTCAATCTGGCATCTAAAATATCCGAAACAGAAACCACTCGCGCCGAAATAGAACGCATCCGTAATTACATTGCGGGCTTCGACCAGGAAGATCGCATCAACAAGTTGCGCCTGAATGCCGACCGCGCCGATGTAATTGTACCAGCCGCCGACATTTATATTTCAGTGATGCGCTGGGCCGGTGCCAATAGAATTATTGTTCCTGATCTGGGGCTGAAAGATGGGATTATCCAACTGGTTTATGCTCAGTTGAAAAAGCGGAAGCATTTGCCCTAAAACATTCTCTATGACTCGATTTGAACTTTCTCAAATCGAGTCATAATTGGTCTTATTTGCCATCCCGGCCGGCTAAACTATAATTGAACCTGTTTAAACTTTTGCCTTTTTACCACAGAGAACCACTTCTGCTTAGCGGGCTTTGCGTATAATCTTTGCGTTCTCGGCGGTAAAAAGGAACGCATTTGATGATTATTCCAGAACGTTTAAACAGCCTCATTGCTTTCGGACTCAAACAGAAAGATGTTGTTCGAGTCAATTCTATCAATCCATCTGGAGACGTTCTGTTTCGGCAATCAGTTCGTCGAAGATCTCACCCGTTGGTTTGGCTTTGGTAGTAGAAGCCGACTGACCTGCCCACATATTCGTGAATTCGGCGTTATTCTGGCTTTGAGCAACTGCCCGTAATTGGGTTGTTATGCTGTTCTGAATCGGATAGGCAGGAATAGCCAGCCCCGAGCGATCGACCGATTCCATAAATGTATTGATAATTCCGCGCGCCCATCGTCCAGAAAATGAACGGGTAAGCCTTGTATCGGTCTCAGTTGCTCTCAAGATTCGATCTTTATAAGCAGCAATGGCTTTACTTTCAGGGCTTGCAATAAAAGCGGTTCCGATCTGAACCCCGGAAGCTCCCAGCATCATGGCGGCTTTTATCGTCGTGCCGTTGTAAATTCCACCCGCGGCCAGCAATGGCTTCCGTACCTGACTAGCTACCTGCGGTAGTAAGGCCATCAGCCCAACCATTGGCAGCGAATCGGTAGCTAAAAATGATCCCCGATGCCCGCCCGCTTCAATGCCCTGAATGGTTATGGCGTCGATATTCTTTTCGCTCATAAATTGGGCTTCGGCAACCGAGGTAGCGTTGGCAATCAGCCTACTGCCTGCTGCTTTCAGCCGCGCCATCGATTCGTCGTCGATGATGCCAAATGTGAAACTAACCACCGGAATTTGTTCCCGAATAAGGACCTCAATCTGCTCCTGATAAGCATAGAACCGTAGCGTTTTCAGATCAACAGGCTCATACGGCAACTGATGCGTATAACAAAAATCACTAAGATACACCTGCATGGCTTCGGCTTCGGCAACGTCGATGGATGGTATATCATGAGCAAACAGATTGACGGCAAACGGCTTGCTAGTCAGTCCTTTTGTTTGACGAATCAGATCTGATGTCTGTTGTGGCGATAGCCCACCTACGGGTAGCGACCCCAATCCTCCCCGATTCGCAACAGCAGCCACCATAGCTGGCGTTGTCACGCCAAGCATTGGAGCCTGTACAATTGGATACTTAATCGACAGTAAATTTGTCAGTTCATTATTCCAATTCATGATTAGAATTCCGCTAGTATTCTGCCGAACAACGTTTATTTTGGCATCAGAAGTTGGTGCTATAGCGGGAACGCTTCCGGTTACCTCCCGAGTTCATCAATACAGACTACTCCAACCAAGTTTATGATTCTACGAATCGTTACAACCGCTTTTGTTCTTGTCGGCAGCATCGGCAGCTATGCCCAAACCGTAAATGCCTATTTTGAAACCATACGGGACAACCATGCGGCTTTAACGGCGTTTTTCTCGCAGATGCCCAAAGGTGGCGATCTGCACCATCATTACAGCGGGTCTATCTATGCCGAAACGTTTATCAGTTACGCGATCGAGCATGATTATTTCATTAACCGTAAAACCCTGAAGGTGTCGGACAAACAACTCAGCGACGACTGGGTTACGTTCTCGACCCTTCGGCGTGAAGGCACGTTAGCCGACTATCGGCAAAAGCTCTTTCAAAAATGGTCGGTGAAAGACTATAACCATGTCGATTACCCCTCCGACAAACTGTTCTTCGAAACCTTTTCCAATTTCGGTATTGTGAGCCGGGCCGACCTGGACAAAGGGCTTCTGGAAATTAAGAATCGGGCCATCAAGGAAAATGTCAGCTATATAGAAACCCTTTTTGTTAATGTTCCCTGCGAAACAGAATTGGGCGAACTGACAGCATTCGCAAAAACATTACGGAACCAGCAGACGAGCCACGATACAGTTGCCTGCCTGAACTTATTAGACTCACTATATACGATCATTAAGGCAAACGGTATACGTGAGTGTGCGGTTACGTATAATCGGGAGAAACTCGCCCGGTTGCATCACGACCTCAACATCGACGACGCTCGTTTTACGATGCGTTATCAAAGCTATGTCATTCGCACCCTTGACCCCATTGAGCTATTTAAAAGCATGATTGCGGCCTTTGAATCGGCTACCGATAGCCCACTGGTCGTTGGCGTGAATCTGGCTGCACCCGAAGACAATGAAGTGGCTATGAGTGACTACTGGCTGCACATGGTCATGTTCCGTTTTTGCCATACCAAATACCCGTCCGTAAAAATTTCGCTACACGCGGGCGAGTTGGCTCTGGGTCTCGTAAAGCCGGAAGAACTAACCTGGCATATTAGTTCAGCAGTTCATCTGGCCGGTGCCAACCGAATCGGACACGGTGTCGATATCCCCTATGAAGCCAATTGCTATGACTTGTTGCGCTATATGCATCAGCAGAAAATTGCCGTCGAAATCAACTTATTTAGCAACGAATTTATCCTGAAAATAAAAGACGATAAGCACCCCATCAGCCTGTATAACGACTTTGGCGTACCTATCGTGATTTGTACCGACGATGCGGGTGTGCTCCGCAGCAACCTGACCGATCAGTATGTACTGCTGGCCAAACGATATAAATGGGTTTCGTATACCGACATCAAACGGTTCGTATTCAACAGCATTACGTATAGTTTCATTGAAGAAGAATCGGTCAAAAAAGCACTGCTTGCCGACTTGAATCAGCGCTTTATTCGGTTCGAAAAATCCATTCCAGCAATTCGGAAATAGGCTATCGTTGGTAATGAAGTTGTTGAAACGTTCCAGATTCTGTTAAAACGGAGAAGCTTTTTGTGGTGCTGAGGCATGACAAAATCACTCAATGTCCTGGCTAACCCTGAACGTTTAAAGAGCTTCAACAACAAATTGAGACGTTGGCCTAAGTAATTGAGTTAATGACTATTACTCGCTCAATTTTACCGAGCCTCGCCCGACATCGGCACCCATTTGGCCGACAAATCCGGGGTTTTCATGTCTTTGTCGAACGGAAACATGGGCCGCTCGATGCGTTTATACGGCAACCGGAACAAATCCTGATCGACACCGCCAGGTGTAAGTGCCATAATCCAGTCGGCTCGCATGGCATATAGTTCGGGTTCGAGATAGCCGATTTTCACAACCACTATATCCGATTCGCGGGGCTTTAGACTCAGGCGGGTGAAATCATTTTCCTTGTGATAGGGCTTCCGTTTCTGGGTGACAATTATATGCACGCTACCCACGTTCACGACCACTTCCACCTCGGCATCTTTGTCGCCTTTCACGATAGCTTCAACCGTACCTTTTAACTTTACCGGTGGTGCAAAACGCGCATCGACGTTAGCTCCTGCGGTTCCTTCTACCTTACCTCCAACGCCAGCGGCAATAGCTTTTTTCACTAATTCCGGATCAGGAAGCGAGGCATAAATTAAGGATGGGCCATCGGCCCGCTGAAACTCCGGGCGATTCAGAATCTGCGTCAGTGTCCAGGTAACATCGCCAGCACCACCCGCAGTTGGGTTATCGCCCGTGTCGCTGATAAAGAACGGATGTATTGGGCTGGCAAGCGCTTTGGCCAGACACTGCTCCAACGTACCGACCGGCGCCACAAAATCGAACTGCGACCGAACATCCCAGAAACTGCGCGCCAGTTTTTCGGCCACCTGGGTAACTTTCTGCTTATCGTCGCCGGTAACCATCACGGCGGCATGATTGCGTGGTTCATCGGCCCAGGCATACCCAATCCAGATACCAGCATCAACAATACCTTCCTGCTTGTCGGCTAGTGGTGCTACCTGCTGATACAAACTCTTACCAGGTTCAATGCGGGTACTGGTTTTCTCTCCCGGCAACAGAATTGGCACGGTTATCAGCGCTTTATAGGCCGGTTTCCCTTTACCGCTTTTGATGCGTTCGAGCAAATTCACAACAGCCCGCTCTTTAGTCTGCATGGCATCTTCATGAGGAGCCATACGGTAACAGGTCATCAGATCAGTGTTCTGAGCCAGTCGCCAGGATACGTTACCGTGCAAATCCATTGAGGTAGAAATGAGCGTCTTATACCCAATTACCTGTCGAATTCGGGTAATCAGATCACCTTCCGGATCGTCGAGTCCCTTCACACTCATGGCCCCATGAATGTCGAAATACAGGCCATCGTAGGGCGCATATTTTTTGAGCGAATCCAGCATCTTATGAACCAGCGATTCGTAGGCTTCACGGGTTACGGCTCCGCCCGGCAACGACTTCCCCACAACTGTTGGAAACCAGGCGGCCTTTTTGCGCAAAGGCGATATGGGCATCATAAACGGATAGGCATTGAACACCTCAGCACTGTAGCGGGCATGAAAAGCTTCTTCGTGCGTGACGGCAGGCGAAAACGTACTGGATTCGATCCCTAATCCAGCAATGGCAATTCGGGGTAAGTTCGTCTGCTTTTGGCTTGCAGACGCCTGGCCCAATGCCCAGCCAGCGGCAAAAATCAATGCCGCACATCCTAACATGATCTGTTTCATGCTCACAAGTTAATCTGGCTACGAAACACCGGCAAATCGCACCCGGCTTTTCTTTTGGCTTTCTGTGTTTATTAACCCATAATGCACCCCGGTTTTTACCTACAAAAAACACGACAATGTATACCAAAACAAACAAAGAGGCCCAACTGGCTATAATGAAGCTAAACAAACCGTAAAATTTCACAAAAAACCCTTTATGTATATTTTACATAATAAACCTTTGTGTAGTTTTGATAGCGAGAATCGCTATTAACATATCGACGTACCCAAATCGTATTATCTCATGAAAACCTTTACGCTGGCAATAGCGGGCCTACTTGTCGCGGGCTTTTCATTTGCCCAGACCACCCCACCCAAACGGCCGCTTCCTATCATCGACGTGCACGTACACGCGATGAAGGTAAATCCGGGTTTTGCCATTGAAATGTGTCCCTGGTTTTTAAGAGACATGCCAGGTGGAGACCCCAATCAGCAAATGCGGGCTTTCCTCAATACTGAATGTGTCGATCCGCTACAACCAGCCAAATCGGATGCAGAGATGGAGAAAGCCGTACTGGAAACGATGGAGCGGCTCAATATGACCATTGTAGCCTATGGCGATCCGCAGATTCTGCACCGATGGAAAAAAGCGGCTCCCGACCGGGTAATTCCGGGTATTGGCGTCAGCTCGCCCGATGAAATGAGTGTTAAAGCATTTACCGACTCGCTATCGTCGGGCTTTTATCAGGTTATGGGCGAAGTAGCTCCCCAGTACAGAGGGCTTTCACCGAGCGATATGAGCCTGGACGAATACTTTGCAGCCGCCGAAAAATTGAATATTCCCGTTGGTATTCACATGGGAACGGGCGGCAACGGAATGGCCAATATTAACCAGGGCAAGTATAGGGCCTCGCTGGGACGACCATTTCTGCTCGAAGATATGCTGGCCCGGCATCCGAAACTGAAGATTTGGGTAATGCATGCAGGCTACCCAATGATCGACGAGATGATTGCCCTGATGGGAGCCAATGCCTACGTATACGTCGATCTGGCGGGTTTTATCTGGAGCTATCCTCAGGCCGAAATCCATGCGTACCTCAAACGACTGGTGCAGGCTGGTTTTGGCAAACGGATATTATATGGTACTGATTTTATGATGTGGCCAAAGTTATTTGAAACTTCCATCAGCGTAATCGAAAATGCTGATTATCTATCGTTCGATCAGAAGCGGGATATTATGTTCAACAATGCCGTTCGCTTTTTCCGGTTAGATCCCAAGAAGTTTAAATACTAGCTCAGATAGGGGCAGCTTTTCGGCCAGAAAGCTGCCCCTATCCACTTCTTTACATTAAAATATAAGTATAAATACGTTATTCTGGCGTTAGGCTATTCCACTTTTGGTTTTTAGTATTATTTTTGGGATAAATTTACCTGATCTGCTTGAAGAAATTTGTCTCCATCGGTCTCTTTGTATTGCTCGTGTATCACACACTAGCCTATGTGCTGGTGTTTGTTGGTGCCTGGTGGCAGGCCGAGCATGACCTCTCGGAGCGGCTTCAGGTTTTTCGATCGGTAGATAGCATCGTAGAGTTTCAGATTCCGCTGAAAGATAAGCCCGATGTAAGTTCGCTGACTAAAACCACTAGTGATGGCTTTACCTACCGCGGCCATTATTACGATGTGGTCAGTCTGGAAATCAGTGGCGACACGCTTCACATAGCTGGTCTTGAATCAGAAAAGCGTTCGTTCTGGCAAGGCGATCTGCTGTCGTTCCTGAACAAGCACATTACGGGCGATACGGGTGCCAGTCAGAAAGCGAATCAGTTTCTTAAATTTCTGCTGAAAGAGTACTCCATCAATCCGCGAGTTGCTTTTCAGTTTTTATCTCCTCACCGGCGCGAATCGATCCGTATTCCGGATGCAACCTTCGTTATTGCTGCTCGTGCCCTTCCTGTGCATTCGCCCCCGCCAGAAGTCTGAGATTATCTTCCTGCGCTGTACATGCTCTTTCTGGTAGCCTGTTGCCACCTGTTTTGCTATGCTTTCCTCCCGGAGTAAGGCTTTGATCTGCCTGTCCCACTAAGCATAGATACAGCACACAAGGCTAGCCATTGAAGCATTCTCTCCGGCGCTTTTGCTACCCAATTCATGAACCGAATCAAAGCGATCGATCCAAAACGTATGCTAGCATAGGTTCTGGACACGGCTGTGCTATCGGCGTATTGGGTATGTGATTTACTTATCTCAACTCAGACAAAATTTCATTGATGAACCATTCGTGCCTTCCCCATGGCATGAATACCCGGTTCCTAAACACCCCCTTTGGGACGGTCGGCCGCTGCCGATCGGGGGCTTTTATGCACATGAAAACGATTTATACTATCATTCTGGCAATAGCCTATACCTTATTTTCAATCAGACCGGCCCAGTCGCAGGGCTGTGTAGCGGTGCGGCACATGAGCTGCGCAGCCCCAGTAGGAACCAATTCCGCCGATTTTTTCAAGCAGCGGAGTGGTCACTGGCAAGTGTCGGCTGGCTATCGTTTTTTTCGTTCCTACAAACACTTTGTGGGCGATCAAGAACAGAAACAGCGCGTTGAGCAGGGCACTCAGGTAATCAATATATCACATGCTCTCGATTTGGGTCTGACCTACATGGTCAATCCCCGGCTTTCGTTCTCGGTCAATCTACCCATCCAGTATTACGACCGTTCGTCGCTCTACGAACATTATGGTAACTCGGCAACGCAAAACCCCGATCACAAGCGGTTTCACACAGGCTCTCAGGGCATCGGCGATTTGCGTATTTCGGGTAGTTATTGGGTGGTTAATCCTGCCAAACTCCCTAAAGCCAATCTGGCCGTTGGGTTGGGCGTAAAACTGCCAACCGGCAATTATCGGGCTACCGACCAGTTTCATAAGCTGGACAAAGAAGGCAACGATTACACTGTCACACTCCCGGTCGATCAGTCGATTCAGCTTGGCGATGGTGGTGTAGGGATCAATGTTGAACTCCAGGGATATGCCCAACTAGCCACAGGGCTTGCCTTATATGCCAATGGTTTCTATCTGTTCAATCCTCGCGAAACCAATGGTGTCGTTCGCAACCCACTGGCTACGTCGATTGATCTGGTAACAGGCACGTTCTCGGTGGCCGATCAGTTTGCGGCCCGTATTGGCCTGAGTCAATCGCTGGGGTTTATGCCGGGTTTATCAGTTATGCTGGGTGGCCGGGTTGAGGGAGTCCCAGCCATCGATGCCTTTGGTGGCAGTTCGGGCTTCCGTCGGCCTGGCTACATTGTATCGGTTGAACCAGGGCTGGCTTACATGCGTCATAAGACATCCGTAGCAGCTACGGTGCCAGTGGCCCTGTATCGCAACCGGATCAAGAGCTATTCTGACCGGCTTGATCCACTCGGACAGAAGCACGGCGATGCGGCTTTTGCCGATTATCTGGTGTCGATCAATGTATCGCGCTGGTTTTAAGCTATCTCCAGTCACAATCCTGAAAGCCTCAAAAGAGGGGGTTTCTATTAGCAGTTGAGTATAGTCTCAGACCATACTCAACTGTTGGATCTGTCGTACTCAAATTGCCGCTCCAACACGCTCTTTTGGCTTGCAGGGTCTTAGGCTTATCTATGCCCATTGGAGCCTAATTGTCAACGTTAAAAGCTGATCATGAAGAAAAATCGTCTAATTAAACCGTTATATATCTTCTCAATTGCTATCTCGTTTAGTGCATCAGCCCAATCGACCAGCGATCCGGCCTCCCGGCATACGCAACATCCCGATTCCCTGCCAACGCACACGCTGAAACAGGTGAATGTGAAGGGAATTAAAGCCACCGTTGTGGAAGCCTTACCCGAAGTCAATGGAACGTATCTGATGGGCGGAAAACGCAGCGAAGTAATCAAGCTGTCGTCTATCGACATCAACGTAGCCGAAAAAACACCCCGACAATTGTTTGCCCGCATACCGGGGGTATTTGTCTACGATATGGATGGCACCGGCAATCAGATCAATATTTCGACTCGTGGCCTCGACCCGCATCGTTCGTGGGAAAATAACCTGCGGCAGAATGGGGTGCTGACCAATTCGGATATGTATGGCTACCCAGCCAGCCACTATTCGCCACCGATGGAAAGCATCGAGCGGATTGAGTTTGTGCGGGGCATGGGATCATTACAATACGGTGCGCAATTTGGCGGAATGCTCAACTACGTAACCAAACAAGCCGACACAACCCGCCAGTTTGGCTTCGAATCGATCAATTCGGTGGGGTCGTATGGCCTGTTGAGCACCTACAATGCCATTGGCGGGCGAGTGGGTAAATGGACCTACTACGGGTATTATTATCGACGGCATTCGGATGGTTACCGAGATAATAGCCGTTCTGATGCGCGGGCGCAGCTCGGACGAATTCAATATCAGGCTAACCAACGGCTCGGCTTTACGGCCGAACTCGGCCGGTCGACATACACGTATCAGATTCCCGGCCCACTAACCGATTCGATGTTTGCCCAAAATCCGCGCCAGTCTACCCGCAGCCGTAACTATTTCAACCCCGACATTTATATTCCGTCGTTGAAAATAGACTGGCAGCTATCGGACCGAACACGGTTATTGTGGACAAACTCCGCCGTGCTGGGACCTCGTAACAGCGTTCAGTTCGATGCGTTTGCCACCGTGCCAGATACCATCAGCCATTTGACGGCGCAATACAAAGCCCGTCAGGTCGATGTCGATCATTTTCACAGCTACACCACCGAAATCCGGCTCCTGCATCAGTACAAACTTGGCGGAATTGGCGGTGCGTTTGTGGCCGGTGTGCAGTTGATGAGTACCGATCTGCATCGTCAGCAACAAGGCACAGGCACCACTGGCACCGATTTCAACCTGACACTGACGGCTCCCTTTAAACGCGATTTGCATTACCGGACAAAAAACTTCGCCGGGTTTATCGAGAACCACTTTTACCTAACCAATCGCCTGACGGTTTCGCCGGGTATTCGGGTCGAAAGTGGAAAAACCGAAATGCGGGGAACAATTTCGTACTACGATCAGGGAAATCTACCTACCGATATTAGCCACCACTTCGCGCTGCTGGGCATCAATGCCGAGTATAAAATAAACGATGCGGTTAAGCTCTATGGTGGATGGGCACAAGCCTACCGGCCGGTGGTGTTCAAAGACATCATTCCGTCGTCGGTGTATGAACAAATCGACAAGAACCTGAAAGATGCCCATGGGTATAATGCCGAAATGGGTATAGAAGGCCGCTGGCAGAATGTGCACGTGAACATTACGGTGTTCGATTTGCTTTACCGAAATCGACTCGGTACACTTTTACAAACGAACACCGATGGCGCCAACTACATCTTCCGGACCAACATCGGCGACAGCCGGAGTACGGGCGTCGAAGCCTTGATTGAAACCCAACTGCTTCGTACCGAAAAGGTGCTGATTAGCGGTTTTACATCAACCGCCTACAACAATGCCCGCTATCTGAACGGGCAGGTATCCGCTGGTGCAGAGAACCGGTCAGTGAAGGGCAATCAGGTAGAATCGGCTCCGCGCTGGACAACCCGCAATGGGCTAACCGCCCGCTACGGATTAGCCAGCCTAACGCTGCAGTACAGCTATGTGAGCCAGACATTTTCCGATGCCATCAATACCATTAAGCCATCGGCCAACGGGGCTGTAGGTCCCGTACCTGCCTACAGCCTGCTCGATCTGAACGGGACCTGGCACATAAATCGCCAGTTTACCCTGCGTGGCAGTATCAACAATGTACTGAACAAACACTATTTCACAAAGCGCCCAACATTCTATCCGGGGCCGGGTGTCTGGCCATCCGACGGACGTAGCGCCGTACTGACGGTTGGAATTCGATTGTAATTCGTTGGGCTTGCTGCCTTCCAAGGCAGCAAGCTGACCTAATGGGTCATTGGCTAGTCGACAACCATTTTACTTATTTATTTTATTTTTCATGAAAACAACTCTAAAGTATTTGGCCACTCTCTTGATGCTGGTGCCCTTTATGGCCAAAGCACAAATGCCGCAGGATGCCATTTATATGCCTAAAGGTTCAGTATGTATTGCCGGAATTTACGGTCATACGAGCTGGGATCACTATTGGGAAGGTACACTAAAACGCGAAAACCTGAATATTGGCACTTATACCATGCAGAGTGCCATGATCATGCCCGCTATTGGCATCAGCAACCGGGTTAATGTTATTCTGAGCTTACCGTATATCTGGACAAGCACCAATGCCGGAAATCTGCTTGGGCAGAGAGGTATTCAGGATCTTGCGGGATGGATAAAAGTAAAAGCGTTTGAACAGGGCGGTTTCTCCGTTCATACCATTATTGGCGGTTCGGTACCCATTGGCAATTATGTTCCCGATTTTCTGCCGATGTCTATTGGCCTACAGGCCCGCACCGTAACGGGTCGGCTTCTGGCAAGCTACAAGCATCCTAAAACGGGAATCTATCTGACGGCGCACGGTTCCTACAACTGGCGTAGCCAGATCAAAATTGACCGCGACGCCTACCAGGCCGACAATCGAATCTATAATACCAATCAGGTCAATGTTCCGAATACTTATGATGCCGGAGTACGACTGGGTATTTTACGTCGTAGCTGGCAAACCGAAGTATGGGCCGAACGCATGGCCGGACTCAGTGGCGACGACATTCGGCGGAACGATATGCCCTTTCCCAGCAACAATATGCAGGCGAGTTCGGTAGGCTGGTATGGCAAAGTGCAGCCCCGCAATATTGGTCTTAATGCCCGTATCGGCTATGTTGTCGATGGCCGAAATGTTGGCCAAAGCACCACATATATGCTTGGTTTATTGTATCAGATCGATTTTAAAAAATAACCTGTAACGTCATGAAAAAGTCTATTTATCTGCTGCTCATTTGCAGCCTATTGGCCGGTTTCTCAGTCGCTATTGTTTCCTGCGATAAAACTATTAGCGAACCATTGCGGGTAGGATACACACCTGCCAGTGTCGATGAAAAAGCGGGTACCTGGAAACCGTATGTACTGACCGCTCCTACCGATGTTACGGTAGCAACCCCCTCGCCGACCACGTCGACAGCATACCTGGCCGAACTGGCCGACCTCAAAACCAAATCGGCCAGCCTGACAACCGAACAACAGCAAGCCGTTGTTTACTGGGGAACCGGGGCCGTATATCGCTGGAACGAAATTGCCCGCGAAATGGCTGCTCGCTATAACCTGCCTCCCGCATCGACTGCCGATGGCAAATACCCAAGTCCCGACGCAGCCAACCCCCTGGCCGACCCCAAATTCCCGTTTGCGAATCCGCCCTATGCAGCCCGGGCGCTGGCCTACCTCAGCGTCGCTCAATATGATGCACTGGTGGCTACCTGGAACTACAAATACAAATTTAAACGCTCGGCTCCGGGCAAGGTAGATGCCAGTATTCGGGTGGCCCTTCCCAGTTCTTCGTTACCATCCTATCCTTCCGAAGACGCCGTTGTGGCAGCCGTATCCTACACGATTCTGAAAGCCATGTTTCCGGGTGAGGTTCCGTTGCTGGATGCCAAACTGGCCGAGCACCAGAATAGTCGGCTGTGGGCGGGCATGAACGTTGCGAGTGATCTGGCAGCCGGAATCGATCTGGGTAATCAGGTGGCAGCCAAAGTGATGGCGCTGGCTAAAACCGATGGCATGAGTGCCGCCAACAACCAGACCGTAACGGCCAGCTACATCCAGGAAGCAAAAGCACGGGGGCTGAGCAAAATCTGGGAAAGTCAGGAGTTCCCTGTACGGCCTGCTATGCTACCTAATTATGCGGCTGTTCGTACCTGGAATTTCGATAAGGGAACGATGGTTAAAATCCGTCCGGCAGCACCACCCGATCCGAACAGCGACGCGTTCAATACAGATATGGATGAACTGCAAACGATCAATTCGCAGCAAACCCGCGATCAGGCCCGCATCGCTAACTTCTGGAACGATGGTGTAGGTAGTTACACCCCACCTGGCCACTGGCACCGCATCGCTTCTAACGCAGCCTACGATGCTAAATACAGCGAAGTGCGGATGGCCCGTACGCTGGCGCTGGTCGGAACAGCTATTATGGATGCCGGAATCGCCTGCTGGGATGCTAAATACTACTACTACTACCCCCGGCCTCAGCAATATGGACTGAAAACATCGATTGGACTCCCAAACTTCCCTTCCTATCCATCGGGCCATGCCATGTTCTCGTCGGCGGGTGCTACAGTGCTGGGTTATATTTTCCCCGATAGAGCCGACGAATTCACAACGAAAGCGGTAGAAGCCTCCAACTCACGCATTTACGGATTAATTCACTTCCGGTTCGATGCCACAAATGGGCTTTCAGCGGGAGCTAAAGTAGCAAACTATGCGATAGAGCGCGGCAGAGCCGACGGCTCGGGCCTCTAACGTCATACAGATCTTTCTTAATCATAGGTTAATTATAGTCCCCGACCGCGCTGTGGCCGGGGACTATTGTTTTCAGCCAATTGGTGATTATTTCCTCGTATCCTGCCAGACTAGCTTTTCGTTTTTTCGTTCAGCAAAAAAGTCGGCACATTTTCCATCACCACCGCCATCAATGCCCCCATCGGGCGAACAAATGATGGTACAGTTTTCGTCCATGAGTATGCTCGGAATATCACAGCAGTGCTGGGGAATATAATAAACGGTTTTTCCCTGGTACGAATACCGATAAATACTGGCGGGCGGGCTCCAGACAGATTCGTTTTTGATTTGGGTAATCCAGTCTTTAATGCACTGTGGCGTTCCAGACAAAACCGGTTCTGTCTGGCATCCAACCAGCAGACTCATTCCCAGACTAATAAGGCAAATTG
The DNA here is from genome assembly GCF_037201965.1 of Spirosoma sp. SC4-14. NCBI lineage: Bacteria > Pseudomonadati > Bacteroidota > Cytophagia > Cytophagales > Cytophagaceae > Spirosoma > Spirosoma sp. SC4-14. Next base: position 5,905,019 of record NZ_CP147518.1, read on the forward strand.
TCGCTTTCATAGGCTACGAACCTACTCAGAACATTCCCTCAGCAGGCTCCATTGCATAGATGATTCATCATCATCATAATGGGTTGTAAGAAAACAGGGCTTTACTGCTTATGAACCCGGAATTGCCACACTTGTTTGCCGGGCACACAGCTCAGCTCGTGAAAGGAGAATCTAATTTTAATGAACCGTTTGCTCTAAAAGTAGTCCAATATGCCTCCCTCTGAACAAGCAAGCCAGTTTTTGAACGTTATGACGAGGGAACCGGTCGTTCAGAATCCACTATTATTATGGAAACGGTCCGTCCGAAAGGCTACCTTTACCCGCCTAATGCCGTTTTATGCGACTTTTACCAAGCACACTCATTGCCATTTTTACCGTGGGGCTTATCTGCCAGACCCACGCTCAGGGTTTAATTGATGGTTTCATGCGTGGTGACCGAAAGGCAAACCTGAAACTATTGTATTCACAGGCTACCTACGATAGCTACTACATCAACAAAACCGAAACGCACGACCCAAATCTGGGAACCGTTACGACGCAGGCCCTTACGGTTTATGGTAGTTTCGGACTTGGCTACGATCTCGATCTGATCGTGTCGGCCCCATACATTCGCTCCGAAGCCAGCGCGGGCTACCGCCAGAAACAGGAAGGCTTTCAGGATATTTCGGCGGCTCTTCGCTGGGAGGCCTATGACTATAAGCTTGGCAAAGCGCGCCTTTCGTGGTTGTTTGCACTGGGTTATTCAATGCCGCTCCAGAATTATGTCAACGACGAGCTGATTGCGATTGGAAATGGCTCCCGAAACTGGGATGGTCGCACCATGCTACACTTCACATCGGGGCCTTTTTTCCTGACGGGTCAGTATGGCTACATCCGGCGTGGGCAGGTCACCCTCGATAGGGTTGTCAACTACTACGATCCGAGTCAGGCCAACCCCAATGGAGGCTCAAAAGTAAACGTCCCTGATGTTACAGAGTTAATTGTTCGGACCGGTTTTGCAACCCGACCTTTCTATGCCGACGTGTGGTATCAGCAACAGACGCCGTATACCAAAGGCACCGACATAGCACCGGGTATTCCGTTTCCGACCAACAATGTCGGTTTTTCGCGGGTTGGAGCAACCTTATACCTCAAACTTGTCGGCCAGCTCGGGCTAACAGCAGGTTATAGCGCCACAATCGACGGTCGGAATATTGGCAAATCGACCCAGCTAACCGGTGGATTAGTTGTTGGGCGAATTGCCAAATAATTGAATAAAAAACAAACGAAATTCTTCGCGCACATCGAGCCTTCTTTGTGCTCTTCGTGTCCAAAGCCTTTCAACAATGAACAAGCTCATTTCAATTCTTTTTTTAACTGTATCGCTCCTCTGGGTAACCGCCTGCAAAGAGCCGCTCATCGACGAAGGCGTACTTCCCTTCAGCGAACCGGCAACGGTGGATGCCAATGGAGGAAACTGGCGAACCATTGTGCTCCAATCGACGGCCGACATTAACGTTCCGGCCCCATCGGCCATCACTTCCGATGATTATAAGAGCGAGTTAGCGCAGGTAAAAAATGGCGTAGCCAGCCTGGAACCCGAAAAAATTACGGCCATTAACTACTGGGCCGTTGGTGCGGTGAAGCGCTGGAATCAGATTGCGCGCCAGCTGGTTGCAAAATACAATGTTGAGTCGGCTAATCCAGCCGATGCAACCAATTCGCTGGTCAGCGATCCCTTTGCGGCCCGCCTTTATGCCGCCATGAGCGTGGCTCAGTACGACGCTATGGTTGTGGCCTGGCATGCCAAATATCAGTATAACCGTCCGTCGCTGGTCGATCAGGGCATCATTACGCGCCTGCCCATTGCCAACGTTCCTTCCTATCCATCAGAAGATGCGGCTATTGCCGAAGTGTCGTGTCAGATGCTGGCGCATTTTTTTCCCAACGAAACAGCCTGGCTCAAAACTAAAGCAACGGAACATAAGCAAAGCCGAATCTGGAACGGGGCCAACGTACCCAGCGATATTGTTGCGGGCGAAAACCTGGGTGCAACCGTTACGGGCAAGGTGCTCAATTATCTGCAAAACGATGGTTTCAACAACGCCAGCGACCCTGGCAATACGTGGACGACGTTGCTGGCTCAGGCACCCTACGATGTTAAATGGACAAGTTTGGTCATTCCGGCCCGATCGCCGGTAAGCCCTCTGGCTGGTAATGTAAAAACCTGGTTCTCCTTAACCGCCAGTGCCCCCGCCCCGCCTGCTACCGCATCGGCCCAATTTCAGACCGATCTAAAAGAAGTAAGTACCATTGCCAATAGCCGCACCCGCGACCAGTCGCGCATTGCAGCCAAATGGGACGATGGTGTGGGAACCTACACAATTGCTGGCCACTGGAATCTGATTGCCGAAGACTTCGTTCAGCAATATCGGCAGAACGAACTGCGAGCCGCTCGTACCTATGCGCTCATGAACCGGGCGCTTCAGGATGCCGCTACGGTCTGTTGGGCTACTAAGTACACGTATTTTGTGCCGCGCCCCTCTCAGCTCGACCCGACCATCAAAACAGCAACGCCCATTCCGAACACGCCGGTCTATATTCCCGAACAGGCAACCCTGGCAGCCGCAGCTACATCGGTGCTGCTCTATCTATTCCCCGACGAAAATACCATTCTGAACCCACAACTTACCGAAGCCGTTCAGTCGGGGTTGTATGGTGGCACTTCGTTCCGATTTGCTAACGATGCAGGCTCAGCGGTGGGTACGGCCGTCGGACAGGCTGCGGTAGCGTCGGCAAAATCCGACGGTGCTCAGTAATTTTTTTGACAGGATTGACAGGATGTTTCTTTCAAAAATCAATCATGTTCATCCTGTCAAAAAAACATTGCCTGCTCATCGCAGCAACAACACCGAGCGATAGGTAGCGGGATCGCTCAACCGAAGGTAGAAATAGCCGATTCCTGATAGCCCAAGCATAAAATCAGGAATCTGGTATGTATTATACAAGCCATTGGTCCACAGACCGGTTTGCTGATAACGCTCCTGCCCCAGCCTACCCACGGCTTCGGCCTGTGTATGCCAGTCGGAAGCGTTCAGAATATCGGCAGCTTCGAGTAAAATTTCTGCGTTCCCGGCCAGACCATGACAGAGCGAAAAGTTCATCTGCTGTTCCCAGGTCAGTTGGGTTGCCGTTGTCCGAACGGCTGTTATCGCTTCATTCAGTAAGGCTGGATGTTGAGTGAGTTCGTAGCCACGTAAGCGCGAGAGGGCTATGCCAGGGGCACCATGACACCAGGCACAAGAGCAGCCAGGCGCTTTTTCTTCCTGACGAAGTGAATAAGTGACCTGCTGGCTTTTCATACGGAAGTCGGGCCAGTTTTGTTGCTCTTGATCGAAAAACGCATTTTCGTAACGCAACCCCTGAAAAGCCATATCGCGGTAACGAATATCCTTTGTTAACGTAAATGCTTCCAGCAACGCATTGACAATACCGGCTACGCCATGAGCAAACCCAGTAAGATTTGGATGATCGGCTCCTTCGACCGTCGGCCACGAGACACCTTCGGCAGACCATACGGCTTTGTCCAGTAATAAATCGGCCAGTTTTACAATCATAGCCCGCAAACCGGGCTGAGTGTGTTGCTGTTCAAGCCGGGCAAGTGCAGGAATGGCTCCGGCTGCCCCATCAATTACGTCGATTCCGGTTTGTTGTAAATCCGGCAACATAACTTTATCGAGCAAACCCTGTCCCTGCATCATAAGCTCCTCACTGTTGAGCCATTTGGCGGCCTGAAAGGTTGCATAGACAATGCCCGTCCACCCCGCAAAGAACCCCAGCGCCGACCGTTCGGGTATAAGCGTAGCTGTTGCTAAAGCCGTTTGCAGGGCACCGATAGCCGTTTTTTTTACCAACCGATTGCCGGTAGCCCGGTAGAGTGCGGACAGAAAAAAGGCAACTCCGGCCGTTCCTGAGTAAAAATCGGCTTCGAGCGATTTAAAGTACGGTTTAGGATATTCAAAAGCCGGATCGTTGGTCGATGACAGAAAATTACAGCGCGAACCCTGCCAGATGGCATCGCGGCACAACGTCCGGCCAATTTCGGCGGCTGTTTCAACAAAATTTGTTTCGGGCACTGACGCTGAAGCCATCCGCGAAATAGAGGAAGCAAGGAGTGTTTCCATAGTCGGGGTCTAGTTAACCGAATAAATGGGGAAAGCATACGAATAAGCCGAACACGGATTTCGATACGGCTCCTCAATCGACAAACCTATCTGCTCAAATACGGCCAGAACAGCCGCCCGATAACTCTCGGCAGGTTGCTGATTTTGAACGGCTCCGGCAATTCCCTGAGCAATTAACCCACAGCGGCTCGTACCGAAGCTTTCGCTGGCGTTCGGTGGACTTTCAGCAAAACCAATGCCTGCGGCAAGCTGTCGGGTAAACAGCGGAGTAGCGGGTTGCAGCCAGGTCGATAATTCCGAAAAAACATCAGCCAGAAGTTCCAGTACCAGATTGACGTGCGGTTTTTGAAGATACAAGACAGCCGAATCGCTCCGACCATAGAGGTCAGGATGATTGAGGCACTTGAACTGAAAAGGTATTTTATAGCTATTGAGCGTTTGGGTTAGCCAATCTACCAGCCAAAGGCTTCCTGCGGGGCTTGTATGAAAATAGAGCCGCGTCTGCAACGTGGTCGACTCATCGCCGGGTGTCTGGCTAAAAACATAATAAAAACCCGTCTGCGTGTCGCGGTGCTCCCGATGCATCAGCACCCGCACCGAATCGCCCGCCTGAACCGGTCCCCGCTTCGGCGAATCATAAACAAACTCTCCGGCATAGAGCATTCGGCGGTCGTTGCCTTTGGTGGCATACGGTATACCTGCCATATCGACGGTTTCGACCGACCAGGCGTTATCGAAGCGTTCGACACTATGATTCCGATGGCTAAGCTCATCTACGAACGATTGGTCTGTAGTGGTGTTCGAAAGAATCAGCTCCGAATGTCCGGCACAATAGAAGTATCGGTAAATCAACCCCGACAGTGTAGCCTGCAAGGTCTCGGGCGTATAACTCGTTTGCGACCGATCATGCTTCACCGTAATTAACCGCTGCTCCATATCGATCCACAATCCGTTCAGAATCGCGTCGAGCTGTTGTTCATAATAGGTGTTCATAGTCGTACCGTTGTTGAGATGCCCAATACCGACCCAATGGCTTCGTCGGGAGAGCGTAACATATTTAGGCTGAGTTGCAGGAGTCGGGCGCTATGGGGCGGCATGGCGGGTGCCTGCTGAATGGTTTCGTAGCAGGTATGAATGAGTTTTAGGGCGCAATAGCCAATAATTTTCTGGAGATTCGTCTGTGCCTCTTCGGCGCTCCAGTCCATCTGCCGCACATAGGTTTGCCAGAACAATTGCATGGATGGCTGCATGGTTTCGAGCGAAAAACCGTAGCTGGCATACGGATTCTGATCCGTATTTCCCGGGAGTGGTTCGTGATAAATCCAGTAGTACAGATAACTCTGAAAAATAGCGGCTACATCCCAGCACGGATCACCAATGTCGGCGGTTTCCCAATCGATGAGCCGGAGCGAATAGTGGCCGGTCGTCAGCGCATCCTGATTAATCAGAAAGTTAGCCGGTTTTATATCGCCATGTGTCAGGCTGGTAGCCTGCCATTGCTCCCGAACCGCTGCCAGGCGTTTCATATAATCGTTGTTCTGCGTAATGAGTTGAACCATCTGCCGCTCGGCCTGACTTTGCTGCCCCGAATAGGCCGGAAACCCCGAAGCACTCCACATAAACACAACCGGCTGCTGTTTTTTGAATAACCGGAAGCCAGGAGTATCCTGAATCGACTGCGCGATATTTTTATGAAACGATCCAAGCAGCTCGGCCTGTCGGATAGCCAGTTGACGCGGAAATTGCCGTTGCTGCAAATAAAAATCATTAAGGCTGATGGCTCCCGATATAGCCTCCGTAATGAGAATATGGTTCTGCACATCGAAAGCGATGTAATTTGGCAAAAACTCACGAAGCTGTTCATACCCCAACTCGTTGTTAGCCAGCCAGTAGCAGGTTGCTTCGGTGCGCAGGGTCTGAATTTTCTCCTGATCCCATGCCTGCACCTGCTTCACAAACAGCGCGCCTTTGCCCGCATCCCGATTGATTATGTAGTTGGTATTTCGGCTGGACGCCAGATGCGCCGTAAACATTCCGTCGAGTATGGCGTCGGGCGATAAATAGCCTTTATCCAGCAAATAATGAGCGATAGTAAAACCGGTGAGCAGCATGGGTTGAGTGGGAAAAGTTTTTGGCAAACAGGAGCAGTCTGGCAACTGCTCCTGTTTGCAACATCAATACATATACGGATTAAACGTACCATAATAGCCGCCCATCTGGGTGGTATCGGGTTGACCGCCCATGAAATTGGCTCCGGGCTGAAGAACCTGCTGCGGAGTTGTTGGCGTAATAGTAAATTGATTGGTTGGAATACCACAGGCTGTTATAAAGCAGGATTTGTAACAAAGTGTATTCCGACAGGTAGCAATGCCACAAATCGTTCGGAAACAGGTAGCAATCTGGCAAACAGACCGCAGACAGGTTACGCGCACCGTTGTTGGGCAAATGATACACACCGAAGGCCGATTGGCCAGCGTAATTGGTCCACACAAGATTGTTGGCACCGGCGCAAGCTGACCTGTTGTATCGGGTTGCCCGGCCATATAACCCGACATCTGGGTTGTGTCGGGCTGCCCGCCAAACGCTCCATATTGCTGCATAATGTCGCCTTCGAGGAATGTGCTCTTCGGGCGGTTGGCCGACTTAGGATCGCCATACGTTACGACCACATCCGACCGAACCCAGACTCGACTACCTCCCAGCGACGACTCCTCTGCGCTTAACTTCTGCGCATACACGATTGCCTCTTCGGGCACTTCCACGAAACCGTTCAGCGATTCGTCGGAATAGACCCGAACATGCCCCGTTTCCGACGATTTTCCGATAAACCCCTGCAAAAGGGTCAGTTGCTCGGTCGAGCGCGGATCGGGGCGCACCACTCCTACCCAGTCGTCATATTCGAACCGGGCCTGTTCTTGTTTAGCCATGTTAATTAGGGTTTAGAAATAATCAGTACTACTATCAGAAAGACCTTAGTAGCCCATATGGCTCCCGATCATTAGCTCTTCAATAGCTTCCAGATCGTTGTGCGCAACAGAGCCGTTACCAAACAAAGCCTGCGGAAACTCATCGACAGGTGCCACGACGGCTGTCGGTGCCACAGGGGGTATGATGGGTACCGGCAACGGGAAACCACCACTCGTAATTATCGCCCGTAGCCGAGCCAGCATGGTAGCACGGTACGCATCGGCCAGTCCGTAACCTGTGGCCAGATCAGGGCCAACACCAGCAGCATTGCCCAATGCATTTACGCCCGTTGTTACATCAATGGCTGTTCGTTTCAGGAAATCGCGGGCTTCGGCAGGCGTCATACGCGGATAAGCCTGTTTCATTAGGGCACAAATACCCGCCAGCATAGGGGCAGCCGCCGACGTACCGCTAAAAGCAGCCCAGCCGTCGTTATTGGCCGTTTCGTCGGCCGCAGGATGCACACCACCGGCCAGCCCGGTATCAATTTCGTCGCCGGGTTCAATGGGTAGCATGATGTAAGCTGCTCGGGGCAGCATACCCACCAAGCCGCATACATCGGGCACACTACGACCAGGATAGATATTACTGGCAAAACCACTGGCATAGTTGCTGGCCTGCAACGATCCATCGGGCTGCATGAAGGCCCCACCCGCCGAAATCACGTCGGGGTGTTGGCCCGGAAAACCCCAATGGCCATTACCGGCCGAGAATACCACAATAATTCCCTGCCGGACGGCATTGGCAATAGCAGCCGCCAGTACATTATCGGCCGCCGAGAGTGGGCCAAACTGTTTGCTGCTGCCCCAACTGCACGAAATAATGGCCGGATTCAGCGCTACGGCGGCATTGAACCCACCCACCGAATCGACAAAATTCATTTTCACCAGGCCAAAATCCGTATCGGGTGCCACCGCCAGCAGATTTGCCGATTCGCCCGTGCCGTGGCCGCTTTCGTCATGGTCGGCGGCTGTCGCTCCCGGCCCCAGCACAACCGGTGCTACCCGGTAGCCTCGTGCCGTAAAATACGGATGCCGATACCAGCCCGAATCAACCATCAGAGCTTTTACGCCACGACCGGTGTAGTTGGCCCGATGCGCCCGATCGGCATTCATGCCCATCGACACATCGCCCGGAACGGTCAGGTGCCAATAGGCTTTTGCTGGCGCAAATTTGTTTGCCATGAAATAGACTGGCTCGTTGATGGCCACCCCTTCGAGCACATCGGCCATATTGCTCTTGCTGGTATCGATCAGGCCAGATATGGGCGTATCGGTTGTATCGAAAAATTCGGCCTCATCCTCCTGCGCAAACGCTTTAATCACCGGCCGATCTTCACTCACAATCTTCGTTTTGAAAACTTTCTCGTAGGTTTCGATAGGGGCCGCAATGGAAATGGTGGTGTCGCCAACCTGAAGTACGTCGAAGCCATTGGCTTTTAAACGATTAACGGCATCGTTCACAAGATTCGGATTGGCGAAGAATCCGTTTACGTTCGTACTTCTGATGGCTTCGGGCTGAACATCGAATAACGACGTACCGCCCAGCGAACGCACCGAAGCGTGTGCATACAATACTTTACTCTTGTCGACTTTGGTTTTGGCAGGCATGTTTGTAAAAGGTTTAGGGTGAGAAGAATTGACGTGGATCGTCCAGAACAACATCAACAATGATGTTGCGCATGGATTCAGGGACTACAATCGAACCCGATTTGCGATAATACCGCTTCCCGTCTTTTTCGTAGGCAATAAGCCTGATTCGAAAAAGCTGCTCTATTAGTCGTCGTTCGCCGGAAAACGATAACACCACTCCTTCAGGACCAGGCTGCAAGCCATTTTCTGTTAAAAAAATCCGTGCTTTCTGAATAGCCTGCGCGTCGGGCGTGAGTTCCTGTATAGGAATCTGCGAGGCTGCTGTATCCAGCACCGATTTGCCAGCAGGTGCCTTGAGCACCAGTGATGCATAAACCCGATCTGTTGCTTCCATAACCGACGACGAAGAATGATGAGTCGCACAACACCCACACAGATGCAGTACACTCATCAGAATGTAGAATCTCATAAATGGGGGAGCCAACCAACGGCAACCTGTTCTGAATAGCCAGCAGGAACCAACGTCGGCAGCAGTTACTTAGTCGGTTTTTTTCAGAAAGATGGAAACAGACCGTATTGCCAATGGTTATCAATAGACCATGTGCTTACTTAATTGCCTTCAGAAAAGGCCGACTGGCGCTTTTTTTGTAACATTGCCCGGTATTTAAACCCCGACCCGATCAGTAGCCGATCGACACGAACTTCGAACAAATATGACTTCTGATAAACCAAAGACATCCCCATCGCGGTCTCGTAGTAAAAGCCCAATAGTCTCAACCACCACTTCCATAACAGACTCACTATCAGCCCCTGTAAGTTCATCCAAATCGGGGCAGGCCC